>CAZFTJ010000017.1:0-96739 GCA_964521865.1 uncultured Spirochaetota bacterium
TCGTTATTCATATAAATTACTCATCCGTCTCTGAGAGATGATCAGCAGACGCTCTACAAACCACGGTGCTACAAGCTGTACGGCGCAGGTCATTTTCCCCAAAGGGGTCAATGCGGTTTTGAACATTCTGTTTTTTACACTCCTGAGAATCAATCGCGCAGTCCTTTCCTGTGAAACCTGGAAGGGTGGTGAAACTTCCTTCATTGTCCCGTCTGCTGTGAGAACACGTTTTTCCGGATCGTTTTCCGTGAAGCTCACATAAATAACCCCAATGTGCACACCGGAACCTGCAATTTCGATCTTGAGGGACTCCGCAAAACCGGTCAGTGCCATTTTAGAAGCACTGTATGGTGAAGCCATGGGAAAGCCCCGCAGACCGGCAATGCTCGAGATGAAGACCACACTTCCTCCCGTTTTTCTCAGGTGCGGGAGAGCGGACTGAGTTGGGTACACAGAACCGAGAATATTGGTTTCGATGATCTTTCGAAATACGCCGGGGTCTGTGTCCTCGAATTTACCCCGCGAAACGATTCCCGCGTTGTTAATAAGAATGTCAAGATGTCCGAAGGCCTGCACGGTTCTGTTAATGAGGTTCAGGCTCTCATCGACAGAAGTAACATCACCGGGCACCGACAACACGTTATATCCTCTTTCCTCCATCATTGCCTGTGTTTTTTTGAGCCGATCGACGCTCCGCCCGTTCAAAACAACTATAGCACCTTTACGGGCGAACTCGAGAGCTGTTGCTCTCCCAATTCCCCTGCTTGAACCGGTTATTAAAACTACTTTGTTTTGAAAGTAATTCTTTTTCAATTACAGGAATCCCCGAAAACGATCACAGTTTCTTTTCCAGATATCCGTTCTCTTTGAACCAGGTGAATGCCTCTTCTATGGCAATTTCGATCGGTGTCTGGGGAAGTCCAAGTTCCTGTACCGCCTTTTTAGAGGTATAATAATGCTCATCGCACGAGATGCGTGCCAGGGCATAATTTACCTGCGGCGGTTTTCCGGTGATGATACCGACAAAAGATCCCAGCATACCGTAGGCTTTCGTGAGAAAGGGTGGATAGATGATCTTCGGTGAAGGTACTCCTATGACCGTTGATATTTTGGCAAAGATTTCATTGTACGAGAGATTCTGGTTTCCCAAAATATAACATTCCCCAATTCGACCTTTTTGCAGGGCATTTGCTATTCCCACTGCCACGTCCCCCACATGAATATAATTTCTACCACCGACCGGGCAACCAGGCATTCGGCCTTGGTAGAGCGCAAGTATTATGGTTCCAAAACCCGGTTTCGCATCGTAAGGTCCTACCATGAAGGTGGGATTTACAATAACGGCCGGGAGATTATACTCCTTCACCTCCCGTAAAACGAGACGATGGGCATCCTGCTTTGCATTGAAGTAGTCGAGACCGTACTTCGATGCACTGTAGGACCGCGTTTCATCACCTGGATACTCCTTCGTGCCGAAGCCGAAGGAGTTTGCAGTGCCTACATGTATAAATTGAGCCGCTCCGTTTTTCTTTGCAGCTTCAATCGCATTCCTGGTGCCCTGGATATTGACCCTTCGCAAATACATGGATTTGGCGGGGCTTGTATTGGTGATTGCGGCAGTATGAATAATAGCATCGCAGTTTTTCGATGCCTCGAGTACCGCATGTTCGTTGAGGATATCGCCTCTGAAGCATTCTACATCGAGACCATTGAGCGTTGCACTGTTTCTTTCAGGTTGAATAAAGGCGCGAACCGTATGGCCTCTTTTGAGCAATTCCCTTACCAGATTACAGCCCAGAAATCCATCAGCACCTGTTACCAGAATCTTCGTCACGGATTTTATATCCACTGTCGTTATGGCTTGTTCCAATAGGTTTATTCACTTCGCGAACTCTTATTTTCAAAATAAACATTATTTGATATGGCCGTTTCTCTGTGCATATTCTTTTGCCTGATACATAAGAGCCTGTAATTTTGTTTCAATACTCGTATCTCCTTGACCGTCGTATGCAATGTTGACCCAGGGTATATTATCAAAATCTTTTCGAAACTGTGGTGTTACGGCTGTTGTAAAAGTCTCCGGCATACAGGTGAACGGAAGAACGTTTACCACTCCTGAAAGTCCCGTTGGAACCTGACCTGCAGTACTTCCGAGGACAAGTGCGGGCTGTCCATCGTAACTTTTATCAACGTATGGCCTACAGAGCTCAAGAACTTTCTTCAGATGAATATCTCTGACCAGGCCAACATCATGTTTCACCAAACTCACCAATCGTTTCTCAATGGAGTGCTGGAAGAGTTCCTGAATTTTTGATCTTATCAATCCCTTGATATTGCCTGACCACAGACTATCTCTCCAATAGCGATACGTGGAATAGCCTATCCATTCGCGAACGGGCGTAACCATGGTCTCAGCGCCCAATTTTTCTAATTTTTGTACGATAAATCCATTACAGAATGGATTATCCCGCATGAATATCTCACCGGTCACAGAAATAACGGGCTTTCTTGAATCGTGATTGACGGTAATTTTTTTAAATTCTTCCACTGCACCGATCAGAATGTCATCGAGTCCTTCTGCCCCGTTTTCCACAGATTGTATTGTCTCGTTGAGATACTTTTTATACGTTCTGTCGCTATCACCTTCCTGTATTTCATACGGCCTTTTCTCCTGAAGGAGCTTTTTCAGCATATCAACTACAATGAAACCCTTTAATACGATGATGCGGAACTTATTCCCGTGACCGCATGAAATATCTTCGTAGGAATTGTCATTGCCGGGAGATATTATCTCTACATCGGTGAAACCAAGATGATTGAAAATAATTCGCTGGAGCCTGTTGTACTGCCCGAATCGGCACGGACCGTTATGATCGGGCATGAAAAAACTTGCTTCTTTTGGATTAAACCCGGGCTCGAAGATCTTTTTAAGAAAATCGCCTGTAGTACATATCAGGGGAAAACATTCTTTGGAAGAAGTATAGCGTCTGCCGAGCTCCAGGGTCTTTTCATCCTGGGGAGGAAGAACCTGGGAATTTATTCCGAAATGACGCGAACCTGCAGCCAGGACATAAGCATGATCACACATATAGGGTATATAGAGAACTCTATCGGCATCGATGGATCTTCTCATGGCCCCCAACCTGAAGCCCTTTTCTGTTTTCTTTTCTACTTTCCTGCTGCTTCGTAGACTGTCAAGGAAAGCTTCACATCGCGTGATCATCCCTGCATCTGCACTGTGCTCATCTACTTCAAGCTGCAAATAGGGTTTACCTTTTAGTTCCTCCCTGACAAAATGTGTTAAAAAGGAATCAGGACCACATCTGAAATTTCCAAGATACACTGCATGTAATCGATCGTCCCTGGCTATTATTCTTGAAGCTGCAATAATATTTCTTCCATTCGGCCAGTACATCATCGGGTAATCATCCCAGATATTTTCTTCGCTGAGAGGTAAAAAATCAATGGGTATCGGGAGAACCTCTAAATTTCTGAGCTTTTCTACCAGATGGAGATTTAACTCAGGATCATTCGTATTGTACGGACGACCGATGATTACAAACTTTGCCATATCGTCTGGCAGGTTGGCAAGTATTTCCCGACCTCTGTTTACAACCTTTTTCTCAAAGTCTGTTTGCGCTCTGTCTGCCTTTTTCACTGCTTCTACAGTTCTGGAACAGGGAATACCAAATTTTTCTTTCATGAATGATGCAATTTCATGATTCAATACTCTACCGAAATATTTAAAATGTAAAACCGGAATCAATAGCTTTTTTTCCGATTCACTACCTTTTAAACCCGCCCTTGCCATATAGGGAAATGTTTGTATCCACGGACAGTTGTAATTTTTAGTGGGATTTCCTGTCCGGGCCTTTGAGTTAATAATGGAAGGGAGAAAAACATAATCCACCTCCTTCGATAGCAGATCGTATACATGGCCGTGCATCACTTCAGCAGGGAAACATGTTTCGGCCTGTAATTTTTCCAAGGAGCTGGTAATAAGTTTCCGATTGGTGAAACTCGAAAGAACCACTCGAAAGCCTAGTTCCTCGAAGAATGTACGCCAGAACGGAAAATGCTGGTAGAATTCCATTAAACCGCAGGGTATACCGATGGTAATTCTATTGTCTTTGGGCTCCTCTCTGTAGCTCCCGAGAAGAAGTTTCCTTCGATCTTCAAAGAGATTGGGAATATCCTTTCCTCTCCCCTTTCTTTCTTCTATTTCATATCTTTCACACCTCCCGCCATAGAACAGTGGTCTGTTCTCGCCCTCAATCTTCACCCTGCGGATCTCACACTGATTGGAACATGATTTACACGTGAACTTATCAACCGAATAGGACTTCGTACTGACTTCAAATCCTTTGAATCTTGTTTTTTCGCCTTTTATTGCATCCCGTGCAAGCATGGCTGCACCAATCGCGCCCGTGACATCGAAGTGTGGCGGTACAATTATGGGTTTTCCCAAGACCCCCTCAAACGCAGCAATGACGGATTTATTATTCGTGACCCCTCCCTGGAAAAAAATTCTGTTTCCAATGCGTTTTTTCCCGACGACTTTCTGCAGATAGTTATAGACAATAGAATATGAAAGCCCGCTGATGAGGTCTTCTTTTTTCACTCCCCTTTGCTGATGCGCATTCAGGTCGGATTCCATGAATACCGTGCATCTATCTCCAAGTCGCGAAGGTGCTTTTGCTTTTAATGCTATTTCACCGAAATCCTCTATATCAATGTCGAGTTTCTCCGCCTGTTCTTCCAGAAACGATCCGGTACCTGCGGCACAGACTTTATTCATCTCAAAATCCACTACAACGCCGTTATCGATACTTATGAATTTTGAATCCTGGCCGCCAATTTCAAATATTGTATCAACTGTGGGATCAAATGCGATTGCGGCTGTTGCCTGAGCGGTAATCTCATTCTGGATCGTATCAGCCCCCACAAAATCACCCGTCAGGTATCGACCTGAGCCGGTTGTCCCAGCAGCTTTTACTTCAACACGTTTTCCGACCTCTTTATATATTTCAGAAAGCCCCCTTTGAATGGCTTCGAGAGGTCTTGAAGCAGTGGGCAGATATCTTCTCGCTACAACATTATTTTCTTCGTCGATCAATACCACATTTGTGCTGAGAGAACCCACATCCAATCCCAGGTAGACGCCGAGCTTTTCATTTCCGGTATCCCTGATAAATACTTTTTTGTCACTGACAGGGGAGTTCAATATAAGGTGCGGTAGATGGTCGCAATCATCTGTACCGCCTGTGAGGTATTTATTAAGATAATACAGACCTTTAAACGAGCTCGTACTTTGAGGCGGATTGTCGATTATGTGAAAAACAGCACCGAGAGCTCCCATTGAGGCATGATACTCTGGTACTATAATATTGTCTGTTTTCAACCCGAAAATCTCTTTGAATGCTCTTACCATACCCGCATTTGCCGCAACCCCTCCTTGAAAACTCACAGGTTTTTCCAGATCCTTTCCACGTGCAAGGCTGCTTTTGAAATTCCTTGCAACAGCAAAACACAAACCTGCGACAATATCATGAACAGGAGTGGCTATTTGCTGAAGGTGGATCATATCGCTTTTTGCAAACACACTGCATCTGCCTGCTATCCGTGGTGGATTTTTTGATTTCAACGCTAATTCACCAAACTCCTTCTCTATAGATACCCCGATGCGTTTTGCCTGCTGATCCAGAAACGAGCCTGTTCCTGCCGCACATATGCTGTTCATGGAAAAATCGGTTAATCCGGACCGTCCCTCATTCGTTTCCATGAAAATGAGTTTTGAGTCCTCGCCCCCCATTTCAATAATTGTTTTCACATGAGGATACAACCGGGCTACAGATGTTGCCTGAGCAACGATTTCATTCACGTAATAACCACCGATGAGTTCAGTGGCAAGAAGACCACCGGTGCCTGTGATTGCGACATAGCCGATAGTTTCATGTTCATAATTATTGAGAATACGGGATAGAATATCGCTTAACTGATGAAAGGGGTTTCCATGACAGTAATGGTAATGGTTCTCTACAATATTGCACTCTTCATCCACCACCACCGTATTGATTGATACGGAACCTAGATCGAGACCGACATGATATTTTTTCATAAAGATCAAACTTAATTTAGAATAATAAAAAATCTAGGATTAATTGAAGTATATCTTTTATATTCTCTTTATCGAATTCACAAATTATTTTAATTGATAAATACAGAAATAGCAAAGAAAAACAAAGAAAAACTATGAAGAAACTTTTGCTGATAATTTTTTTCATACTGATTTCAAATATTACTATTGCAAAAAATATCGAATTAAGCTTTTGGTTTAGCTCTGGATTTAATGCAAAAGAGTGCGTTGAAGAGATGGTAAATGAATATAATAGTATCCGGTCAGGGGTAAAGGTTAAAGCGGTTTTCCAGGGATTGTATGCAGAAATGGAAACGAAGATGCTCGCAGCTGCTATAACGGGTCGGCTGCCGAATGTTGCACAGGAGAAGTTTGAATATATGGATCTCTATATAGATGAGGGCTTGATCAAACAAATCGATGACTACATAAGCGAGTACGATAAAAATGATATATTCCCTTTAAAGCGTTAGCATACAGTAAAGCTCTGCCCCACCACAGGGAGTACTACAAAATCAATCAGAAGCTTGAGGCCATGCTTGAGAGAATTTTACTCGCAGGCTCAGATCCGGCCTCAGAACTCGAAAAAACAGAAAAAGAAATAAACAGTGTACTTGAATAGACCATCAGGAACGATATCCACTCTAGATTCTTGCTTACCATATTGCCACAGCTAGTGGATGCAATGTGGATCAACCGAGAAATCTTGCAAAGAGTGTGACAGTTGAGTAGGCAAAATCGGCAAAAAAACGAATCAAAGACTGCACGGCCTTTAGCCGTACGGCCCAAAGGCTTACAACCGAGGGTTGTAAGACAGAAGACCGCGCAGATTTCGGCCGCGCGGCCCACAGTTGCTCTTGTCCTCAGCGGAGGCGCTGCGCGGGGTCTCGCGCATGTTGGTGTAATCTCCGTTCTCGAGGAGCATAAAATCCCAATAGACCTGATAGTTGGCGCGAGTTTTGGGAGTATTGTTGCCGGGTACTACGGATACGGATATTCCATAGAGCAGATGCTGGAGTTTGCAAGAAAATTTACGCTGTGGTCACTCAGAGATTTAAGATTTCCTTTAATATTTCCATGGAGGAGTCTATTCAACGGCGATAAAGAAGAGGACATTTTTAAGAAGGATATAGGAGATGTTAAAATTGAGGAGCTCGAGGTGCCGTTGGTAATCCTTGCAGCAGATCTTAAAAAGAAGAAGGAGGTCATATTCGAGCGCGGAAGATTGTCAACCGCCATGAGAGCATCTTCCGCCTTGCCCGGGCTTTTTGATCCTTTTCCCACGGGCGGCAAGCTGCTCATCGATGGAGGGATTATGAATAGTGTACCTGTGAAGGCGGCCAGGGAGAGAGGAGCGGAGGTGGTCATCTATTCCGATGTTTCCATCCTCTCGAGAATATACAAGAGAAGGATTATAAATTTCCTGTTTCAGATTCTTCTGAGGAGGATTTCAAAGCGAGGATCATGCGTTCCTAAGGCAAGCCTTCCTTCGATTCTTCTTAATACCCTCTCCATCATAGCCAGTTATCATGGAACAGACAAGGCTCAAAAGCCCGATTTTCTGATAGAGCCTCTTAAGGGTGAGGTAAAACCGCTTCATTTCAGAAAGGTTGAAAAGGGCTATAAGCTGGGCAGGACAGCAGCACTCAGAGTTATCGATGATATTGTTCGCAGGATACGCGGTACAGAACGCATCCTGTGCTAAAGCGCTCCATGCCGATCGGCAACGGCATCCGCCAGTTTGTCCAGGGCCCTGTAATCTGATTCCCGGGGACAGCCTTTGCACAGCACGGGGTTCAGAATCTCGGCCTTCAGATTGGGGATCAGCCCGGCGATCTGTTCCACCGCCTTGCTGTTCCATCCGTACGAGCCCACTACCGAAGCGAACTTCAGCTTCGGTCTGAGCGCATTGGCCAGAACTGCGGCATTTACGGCAAGCGGATGCGGACCCACGAGAACGGTGGGGGTTCCTATGATGATCGTGGCTGCGTCAACGAGAGAAATCGCGAGCTCACCGATATCCGCGCGCGCCAGGTCGAACTGCTGTACCGAAATGCCCCTCTCCGCGAGCCCGGCTACCAGGTATTCAACCATGCGTCTCGTGCTCCCGTGCATCGATACGTAGGGCAGCACCACTCTGTTTTTAAGACCATCGGATGTCCATTCTTCATACGCATCGATTATGAACGCGGGTCTGTCGCAAACCGGGCCGTGACTCGATGCAATAAAATCCAGTTTCAGCTTTTTGATCCTGTCCAGATTTTTTTTGATGATGCTCCTGAAGGGCATCATGATCTCGGCATAGTATCGTTTCGCTGCTCTGTAGATACGCGGCTCATCGGCTGTATACAGATCGGAGGTCGCGACATGCGATCCGAAAAAATCGCACGAAAATAGTATCCTGTCTTCTTCAAGATAACTCGACATGGTTTCGGGCCAGTGCACCCAGGGAGTGTAGAGAAACGTAAGCCTTTTATTTCCGAGTGATATTGATTCACCATCCTGGACATCGGTGATCCTCCCCGGATCGACGTGCAGGAGATCGGAAACCATTCCCTTTCCCTTCCGGGATGTCACAACCTTCGCATCGGGGTATTTTTCCAGTACGCTGGGAAGTGCGCCGGAATGGTCCTGCTCGGCATGATGAACGACCACATAGTCGAGCTTCTCCACGTCTTCAAGCTGAGCCATGAGAATATGAGTCATTGAGGGATCGACTGTATCGAGCAGGACGGTTTTTTCACTGCCGCGCACCAGATAGGCATTGTAGCTCGTGCCGTCGGGAAGCGGAATCAGTGAATCGAAAAGCCGTCGATCCCAGTCGACCGCGCCCATCCAGAATACGCCGTCTTTGATCTTTCGAGCCTTCATGGGTAATCCTCCCCTCTTTGGATTTATTCTGTTGCCGAATAGGGTGCGGATTTACATCATTCTGACAAAATCCATTCTTTCAGTATATCCGAATATGGGTATTGTATGCGCAGACACGGTGATCGTATACATTTATGCCGTATGCTTTTTCTCCACCAGCAGGGAATTGACGAAATTATAAAAATCGATCTCGTCCGCGTCAAGACCGAAACCATACACAAAGCGCGTGGCGATGCGCGTCGCCACAATGGCCCTGATATAGGCGTCCGGAACCCTTTTTATCATGGTGTCGATACCGAGGAGTGTGACGAGCACATGCGGCGTATACTCCTCGACAACCGCTTTCACGAGCCCTCTGTTGTCCGTAAGATCCGATGCCCGTACTGCGTCGGTGATCTTGTTTATCTTCTCACTCACCCTGTTGGAAAGAATGGTGAACGGCATCCCCTTCTCCTCATGCTCCTTCCACAGCAGGTTGAACTCCGCCCGCGCGTTTTTCTTTACCGTGGAAAGGACTTCAGCGATGTACGCCTCCCTGAACGCCGTCTTTTTTTCCTTTTTTTCACACATATGCTCCCTGAACTCGCTGTCACTGAGTGCCAGCGAGGCAAGCACTTCGAGAGAAGAAGATGTCACCCCCCCTTTATTGGTCGAGGAGTCCTTGATGATTATAACCCCTTTTTCCTCAAGCCGGAGACGGGCCTCTTCGGTGATAAAGAGGTTTGCCCCTTCAACGACAATCCTGAACTTCGGTACACCCCGCTCGTCGAGCAGCGCATGCCAGTTATTGATATTGATTGCCGCAGGTCTTCCGCCGCACGGTACGAAGAGGTCGGCCCTGGCAAGCGGATTCAGGTGAAACTTGTTTCTGAAATCCTCGCCGTTCGGAACGAAACTGCCGTCGGGGAGCGTTGCCTCCTTATCATTGATCGAAATAAAAAATCCCTTCTGCGAGAGAAGCGATCGGTCGAACTCCTCGACCATCACCCTTTTCTTCGAAAGCCGTGCCAATTCCTTTCTGTTGAGGCCGTATGGATCGTATAAAACCCCGCTCCCGTCGACAACCGCTATGGTCTTGTCCTTCGACATAAGTATCTCATTGCTCCCGAGATCGCCGTCCGGGCCTCCGGTCTGTATCTTGACGACCTCCTCCTCACGAAGGTTCAGCTTTTCAAGCACTGCGAGCACATACTCGTGCACCCCGGCCGTGGTCATACCGAACATGTCGTGGGGTATACCCCCTATGGCCGGCTCTTTCCCTGTAGTGAACGCCTTCCAGAACGGGTACCTTCTCCTCTGCGCGTAGAGCGCCGCCCAGTTCATGAGATGCGCGGTTTGCTCGTCAGGCCCTAAAAACAGGATCTCATCTGCATTGTAGTAGTCGACCACTTCCTCGTTCGGCATGATGAGGTCCATCATGCCGTCGATGTAGCTCTTGAACGCGCGTTCGCCCTCTTCCTGGTGCTCGAGCTTGAGCAGTATCGTTCCCTTCGAGCCGCCCTCAGGTATGTCCTTGTTCTTCTTCTGCTGGGTCATCGCGAGGTTATAATTTTCGAGGAACACCGTATCCAGGTTGTTCTCGTACCAGGTGAGGTTTCTCGATTTGATAATGCGGATACCGCCGCGCGCAATATCCCTGAATCGAATATGAAAACCGATAAACTCCCTGCCGACAAAGAAGAAGAGGCCGAAAGGCTTTTCCGGAAAATCGATACCGCTGAGATACCAGGAATCCAACCTGTAGGCCATGCAGGTCTTGTCGCGCATAAAGAAGTTGGTCTTCAGGATCATTTTATTGAAGGTAAGGAAGTACTTCAGTATGGTTTTGTCCTTTACGGAAGGCACATCCTTCTCGATCCTCTGAATAATACGCTCCTCGAGGACCTCCTGCTGCCTTCCCCCGCTGGGAGGATGAAAGATGTTGATAAAGTGGGAATAGATAAGCGATACAATATCGTGATGCTCCAGAACAGCCTGTGCGATCCTCGATTCCGAGTAAGTATCCTTTATGAGACGCATCTTGATTATATCGAGCACCCCCTTCGCTTCAGGTTGATCTCTGAGCGCATTGTTGAGCGTGATATACTCCTCGGTCAACACGGTGAGAAACTGATGGGTGAAGGCCGCCGCCGATATCGCGTACATCGTCTGCTGCGACGAGTAAATTTCATTGAGAAAGAGAGCTGTGATGGGATTGGTCGGGAGCATCACCACCGCATTGAGATCCCTGGAAAACTCCTTCATGGTTTCCAGATTGATTTTATCGAAGTAGAACGTGTATACCTGTTTCTGATCCGCAAACGGCTCTATGTACTTGCGGTTAGAATACAGGTTGTACTGATACAGCAGATGGGAAAAATATTTGAGAAAATACCTCCTGCCCTGCTGGTGTATACCCACCATGACCCGACTCTCCCCGGTTTCCGGTTTGTCGGTGATTGAAACATAGGGCGATTCCCGGTTGTTCATCGATTCCCATGCGATCTTGTACCGTTCGATTGTTTCGGGGGCCGACCGTTTGATGAATGCCGCGCTTACCGTATCTTCAAAGCTGATCGTCTCGTTCTTTTCAGTACGCTTTTTGAAAACCGGTTTCGTTACTATATACAGGCGAAGGTAGTGCTCGAGCGTCTTCTTCTTCGTTCGGTAGCTCTCGAGCCTGAACAGCGGGTATTTCTTTTCTATCCTTCGTTCGATCTCCTCTGTTTTCGAGGACTTATCCTCTACGATATACACCGCACGGTCTCTGTTCTCCGAGGCGAGCTGTATACCGACGCCTTCACCGCCCAATTTCGATACCATTTCCGAAGCACTGATTGCAACGAGATGCTTTGCAATGTCCTCGATGGATGTGGTCTTGAAGTAGTAATCGTCGAGGCCCAGCTCGGTATTGAACCACTGAAGCTCGCGGCGCACCCTCTCATTGGACAAATACCCGGTCTGCAGCACAAGCTCCTCGAGCTTTACCAGATCTTCCAGGTTGAGGTATGCCTTTTTTTCAATATCCTTTAAACTGATCATTGCCGCCTCCGGATGTAGCTGTAGAGTACCGGGATTCTGCATTACAGAATGCGTGCCTTTACGATGATCATGATAACGATTTTACGGATAAAAACCAATAAATAAATTGCCGCATGATTGATTGTTTTGCCCTGCTCTGAGGAGGAGATTATTCGAGCAGCATCGGGCCGGAGCGTGCAGGATACGGGCAATGGGATATCGGGAATATCATACAACACCCCCGAAAATGAGGAGGGCCGTCGCACATGTGCCGGAGAGGCGGGACGGCCGCTGTTTTACTACTCTGTCTCTATTATCACTATGTTTCGCTCTTCCCGGTCGAGATGAGGGACCCTGACACGCTCAATACGGAGTCTGAGGCTTTTTTCCCCCCGGGTGCTCTCACGAAGCCGGGCGACCTCTCTGTTGATTTCGTTGATCTTTCCCTTGAACGCAATTATCATGGCGCTCTCCTTCTTTACCCTTTCTGAAAGCCGGTACAGGCGGGCGAGCTCCCCGACCCCGCGCGCGAGAATAACGTCGAACTTCCCCGCAACATCCCGGACATCCCTCCCGACGACGGTTACGTTCGTCAATCCGAGTATGGTGCAGATACTGTTCATGAATGCCGCACGCTTCTCGCGGCGCTCGACGGCATGAATGGGGGCATCCCTCCGCACGATTGCAACGGGAATTGAAGGAAATCCCGCTCCGGCCCCTATATCTAATATCGACCCTCTCCAATTTTTCAAAAGCGGAATAACGGCAAGTGAATCGAGGATGTGCCGAACAAGTATTTCCCTGCGGTTCGAAGTCCCGACAAGATTGGTCCTGCTGTTCCACAGAATGAGCTCATCCAGAAATATCGAAAAAGAGCGTACCATCTCTTCGTTGTGTTGGATGCCGAAACTGCGAAGGCCGCTTTCCAAAAGAGTTCGCTCTTCATCGTTCATAGAGCTTGGCACCGGGCTCGGCTTTTGATTTATCGCCTCCCTGTTCGGGCTCGTGCTGTAGAATGCCGGGGAACACCTTTTTTAGATAGTAGAGGAGATTGGTTACATCGGATGGTCTGACGCCGGGAATTCGAGAGGCCTGTCCGAGCGAGCGCGGCCGGATACGGTTGAGTTTCTCACCCGCCTCGGTGCTTATGCCGTCAATCGACGAGTACTCTACCTCTTCCGGTATATGCATATTCTCCATTTTCAAGTACCTGCGTATCCTCTCGTTTTGCCTCTTTATGTACCCGTTGTACTGCACCTCGATTGCAGCCGACTCCATCACCGACGGGGGAATTTCTGCTTCAATACCCAGGCGGGATACACACCCGGAAATGGAAATCTTTTTACTCTTTATTAGATCGAAATAGCTCTTTCCGTGCTCTTTTTTTTCCTTCAACACCCGCAGCAGATCGTCGAAATGCTGCGTGCGCTCCCGGGCACGTTTATACGCGCTCTCATCGAGAAGCCCGACACGGTGTCCGTATTCGGCCAATCTGAGGTCGGCATTGTCATGCCTGAGATTGAGACGGTACTCGGCGCTTGAGGTAAAGAGACGGTAGGGCTCTTCCACTCCCTTGGTGACCAGATCATCGATGAGCACTGCTATGTAGGCCTCACAACGGTCCAGTACGAGCGGAGGATCTCCCCGCAGGGCGCATACAGCGTTTATGCCTGCCATCAGACCCTGGGCTGCCGCTTCCTCATACCCGCTCGTGCCGTTTACCTGACCGGCGAAGTAAAGACCATTCACCCGTTTCGTCTCTAGACTCGCGTAGAGCTCGGTGGGAGGTATAAAATCATACTCCACCGCGTATCCCGGTTTCATTATCTCGACCTCCTCGAGGCCGGGCACTGTTCTCAGAAACCGGACCTGTACCTCCTCGGGCAGGCTCGTTGAAATCCCGTTCAAATACATCTCCTCGGTGTCAAGACCTTCCGGTTCGACAAATATCTGATGCTTCGTACGATCTGAAAACCGGACGACCTTGTCCTCGATGGACGGGCAGTAGCGCGGACCGATCCCTTTGATCTGTCCCGTGTACAGCGGGGCGACGTCGAGATTTTCTCGAATGATGCTGTGGGTGTTTTCGTTCGTATACGTTATGAAGCACGAGACCTGCGGCCGGTCGATTCTATCGGTCGAAAACGAGAAGGGGAGCGGCACATCGTCGCCCCTCTGCTCGATCATGACCTCAAAGTTAATGCTCTTTCTGTTTACCCGGGCCGGAGTACCCGTTTTGAGGCGTCCGAGGGAAAATCCGAGGGCGGCAAGGCTCCCGCTCAGCCGCTCTGCGGAAAGCTCACCGATCCTTCCCGCCCTTTCGTTGTAGGTTCCGATATGAATGAGCCCTCTCAAAAAGGTTCCTGCGGTCAGAATGACCTTCTTTCCGTAGTACACATTGCCCCGCGCCGTTTTTACCCCGTAAACCCTTCCTCGCCCTTTCCCCCCTTTAACGAGGAGCTCTTCGGCGATATCCTGCTTGAGCTCGATATGTTCTTCGCGCTCTATGACGTGCTTCATTTCGAGCTGGTAGCCCTTCTTGTCCGCCTGGGCCCTGAGCGCACGGACCGCAGGCCCCTTGTTGGTATTGAGCATTCGGAACTGTATTCCGTGCAGGTCGATTACTTTTGCCATCTGGCCGCCCAGCGCATCGATCTCACGAACGAGCTGTCCCTTGGCAAGCCCCCCTATGGCAGGATTGCACGACATCTGCGCCACCGTGTCCATATTGATGGTGAGAAGGAGCGTGCGCGCCCCCATTCTTCCCGCAGCAAGCGCAGCCTCACAACCTGCATGCCCTGCGCCGATGACGATAACCTCAAAAAAATCCTCGCCGGCCATACGAATCTCCGGTTGATCCCATTCCCGGGCCCACCTTTTTAAAAACCGATGCGGGTGTATTCAACGACATGGAAAACAGAAGCGTATGGGATATCTTCAAACTATGCGCCCGTTTGATTGTTCTTTCTTCTGCGCAAAAACACTTTGACCTTTTTTAAATTACCGCTGCCTTCGCTTTTCGTATCGATGTGGGGGTCGTCCTGCAGGGTCATATGAATTACACGCCTTTCGAAGGGATTCATCAGCTCGAGGTACTGCGCTTTTCCCGTTTTTTTAACCTTCTTTGCCACCTTGAGGGCGAGCTCCCTCAGGGTATTTTCACGCTTGTCGCGGTAATTCTCGATATCGAGAACGATCTTTTTCCACTTTTCCTCGCCCTTGTTTGAAATGATATTGACGAGCATCTGCAGCGCCTCAAGCGTTTTGCCTCGTTTCCCGATAATGAGGCCCGCGCTGTCCGTTATTATTTCAATATAGATTCTATTATCCTCTTCGAGGGAGCGCGTGGTTACCTCGGTTCCGATGATCTGAAAAAGTCCCTTGATAAACTCTTCAGCACGTGATGCAAGGTTGTTTTCCTCCTCATTGAGGTATACACGTATCTTAATCAAGTTGCCGAAGCTGAAGAATTTGGATTTTTCGCTTATAACCTCGATCTTCAGCTGGCTGCTGTCAACACCCAGATCCTCGGAAGCCTTTTTTAGCGCATCCTTTTGCGTTCTTCCTTCATATTCTCTTATTACCATTTCTTTGCCTCCATCCCCGAATCTCCATTCTCTCATACTGCCTTGCCAATGGAGCTCTATTCCTTTTTCTCCTCATCTCTTTCTCCGTTTCGATGAGGATTTTCTCTTCTTTGACGGCGGCTTCAATCTCTTAACCGGGTCCTGAAGCCTCCGTGCGGGTGCCTGCAACCTCCCCTGTTTTCTTTTCTTTTCCGGCGCAGGTTCCTGTGGCGCCTTGTGTTTTAAACGATAATCGATCAGATACTGCTGTCCAATAGTTAGAATATTCTGTATCGTCCAGTACAGAACAAGCCCCGACGGCATGTTCCAGAAGATGAAGAAAAACATGAGAGGAAACAGATAGGTCATCATCTTTGCCTGCTGGTTCGACTGATCTCCGGATGTAAGTTTCGATTGGAGAAGTGTGGTTGCTGTCATGACAAAGGGCAGGATATTTATGTCCGTAAAGCCCTGTCCGGCTATTCTATACCCCAAAAGCGGTACCGCCATTTTAACAGTAGCAACAGTATCCGGCATGGAGAGGTCTTTTATCCATAAAAACGACTGATTCCTCAGTTCGATCATACTGGACAGTGCGGTATACAGACCGTAGAAAATAGGCAGCTGCAGAATCATGGGCAGGCAACCGCCCATTGGATTTACCTTCTCCTTTCTGTACAGCGCCTGCACCTCCCGGTTCATCTGCTGTGGATTGTTCTTGTACTGCGCCTTGATCTCGCTGATCTTCGGTTGAAGAGCGCTCATCTTCCTCATCGATTGAAAACTCTTAAAGGTGAGCGGATAGAGTATGATTTTAATGACGATTGTCATTAGTATAATCGAAATGCCGTAGCTCTTCGTAAATCGATAAAATCCCCGTATCATCCATTCGAGAAATATCACAACCGGCTTGAGAACCCGGGCGCTCATAACCGATTCAAAGTCATGGTCGTACGCCCTCAACAGCTTTCGCTTTTTCGGACCGGCGTATACGGTGAATGAATCCTCGAGCTTCTGACCTCTGAAATAGGTACGGGATATGCCGAGAAAATATTTCCCCTGTGTCCGCTGGTCGAAGGAAAATATATAGTTCTGCTGATCCGGCACTATTCCGATGAGAAAGTATCTGTTTGTGACGCCCACCCAATCGATCGGGCGAGAGATCTCACTGTAGCGTGCCTCCCCTCTTCTGAGCGAGCAGCCGGCTGCACCTCTGAACATCTTGTGAAACTTTCCGGCCTCATGATATCCCTCGGTTGTTATGTTGTACCTGTTTCTGATAACACTGGTCGGCCCCAGAACGGGGCCCCATGCCATTGTATAAGAGATATTATCCTGGTTCAGATACAGCTCGTCTCCGGAGTTCAGCGCCCGTATCTTCAACTGCAGATCGAAGGTAAACGCATCGTTTTGAAAGATAAAACTCTTCGAAAACTGGAATGGAACGCCGTTTTTATCCTTAAAATCCTGGTAAAAAACCCACGCCTGATCGGACAGTTTCTGTGCATAGAAGGGAGTTCTGTCTCCGAAAGGCACGTTTTTCAATCTGTCAAAGTGTACCTCAAAGGGAAGGATTTCATCATCCTCATCATAGGCGACGAGCTCCACCGGCATGCCGTTTTTATCCATATAATCTTTCAGCCGCATACTCACAATTCTTGCACCTGCCGTCGAAATCTTTATGCTGTAGTGCCTGGTTTCTACCGATACCACCTTCACTTCGGCTTTCCTGCCGGGAGTCGATAAACTGGGGGCAAGCTTCGTCTCCTCGAGCGTTTCCTTTTTCTGCGTTTCTTCCTTCTTCTGTTCCTGCTGCTTCTCCTCCATCTGTCCCTGCAACTCCTGTGCGCGCTGTTCGTTTTGCTGCTTGATTTTGGGCCGTAAAAACATGAATTGGAAAACGAGCACCAGAAGAAAAATAACGACAACAGCAATGATTGTATTTTTATCCATCATATGATCCTAACTATGGTTTTAATTGTACTGAATTCCGGTACTGAAAATATCAGCCCATACCTCTATCAATCGTACGCAGAAATACGGTGGTGCTGGACAATGAAAAGGCAGAAATCTCCGGAGAGAAGGTCCTGAATTGAGCACCCACATGCCGGTCTGTGCCCGGCTGTCGGCAGGCTGCCTGCTATACGACACTACACACTGCTGTGGACCGTGCCGAACAAGCACAAGGTTCCGTCAGCAAACGGGGTCATACCCGCCCTTGTGAAATGGTGTACAGCGAAGGACACGCATTACAGCACGATAGGTCCCCTTCAGAGGACCGTATTTCTGCAATGCCTCAACCGCATACTGTGAACATGTCGGGGTATACCTGCAAGAAGGTGGAATGTGAGGAGATATTGCTCTCTGATAAAACCGCAGTATACTTACGAGCACTGCATTCAGCGCTCCGGTAAAAATATGTCTCTTGTCTCTGTGTGCTATCGTTCATCTCCTGTTTCTATTCAGAGTTATGCACCAGCCGGCTGTAAAGATTTTTGAGCATTGTATAACTTTCATGAAAATTACGTGTTTTATCCCTCACAATAACAAGCAGATCATATCCCCTCCCCGACTCCTGCTTTTCCTTTCTAAAAAACTCACGGCACACCCTCTTTTCGTAGTTTCTCTCTACCGCATTTCCTACACCCTTCTTAACCGATACAGCGAACCTTGAATAATCGAACCCGTTTTCAACACCGATCAATGTGTACCGTTGTGAATAATACCGTAATCCACCTTTAAAAAGTTTCTGTACATCCTCTCTCTTTCTCAATTTCTCCTTTCTGCTGATATTCTTCTTTTTCTTCTGAAGCGAGTTGATAAATCTCTTCCCCCTGGAGGGTTCGAATTTATTATGTACTGCAACTATCAGGCTTCATCTGCGACAGTGAGTCTTTTTCTGCCCTTTCTTCTTCTTCGTTTTAAAATTTTCATACCGCTTTTAGAGCTCATCCTGTTTTTATAGCCGAACTTTCTGTTCCTCTTTACCCTGCTGGGCTGGTATGTCCTTTTCATGAAATAGTATTCCTCTCATCGACCGTGGGTGAAGTTTCTATAAAAAAATCTCTTTCAATATTTTTTCAAAGACATATGAGCCGCTGTCCTGCGAAGCATTCACACAAAGGAGGCACAGCGGTTAAACCGTCCCGTAATTCAAATTATATATAAATATACTTTCGATACGAGTCAAGGAAAAGATTTTCCGTCTGTGATGACGGCATTTCTGCACCCGCAAAAGAATTTTAGGTACAGAATGTTTTTTTGATTGATAATAATTTTATAATTGGTTACAATATCATGCACTGTTCAACAGAGTGCAGCACAGGGCATTCAATACTGTGAATAACCTGTGGATAATTAAAAATGGACGCACCAGTGCACTGTAATTTATTGCTTTTTATAGAGTTATGTTACTTTAACAGGGGCAGTATTTCCTTGAACTTTGGACATCCGGTATAATTTCTTATATTCTTTGAATTAAAATTCCCGATAATATTTTTCACGTTTTTACATGATTTTCTGTTAATAAGATGTATATTTTTTTGTGCTACCTTGCTTTACATAGTTTAATTCCCTGTTAAAAACCTGTGGATAACCTCCTCGGGAACACTTATTCACAGCAACCGGTACCGGACGCGCAATGAATAGTAAATTATGGAGCGAAACTCTCAAGCTCATTGCCCTTGAGCTGACATATCAAGAATACAACACATGGATAAACCAGCTGCAGTATATTGACAGCGACTCTAAAAGTATAACCCTTGCCGTGCCGTCAAAACTGACGAAGGATATTATCACCGAACGGTATCGGAAAATCCTGCAGCAGAAAATAAAGGAGCTTGGCGGAAAACAGATCCAAATGCACATTCAGGTTAAAAAACAAAGCAGGAAAAACAAGCAGGTGCTTCCGGAACAAAAACCGGCTCTTGACCCCCGTCATAATTTTTTTAATCCGAAGTACGTGTTTGATAAATTCGTCGTCGGCAGCAGCAACGACCTCGCCGCAGCTGCTGCAAAAAAAATATCCAAAAACCCGGGAAAATACTGGAACCCCTTTTTCATTTACGGCGGTGTCGGTCTGGGAAAAACCCATCTTCTCCATGCAATCGGGCATACGCTCATAGACAACTTCCCGGAGATGAAGATTATGTACATCTCCGGTGAAAACTTCGTCAATGATTATATAACTTCCATCCAGAAGGGGACGATGAACAGCTTCAGAATGCGGTACAGAAAAGCCGATCTTCTACTCATCGACGACGTGCATTCCATTCAGGGAAAAGAGGGGACCATGGAAGAGCTTTTTCACACATTCAACACCCTCTATGCCGAAAAAAAACAGATGGTATTCACAAGCGATAAACCGCCGAAAGAATTAAAAAAACTCGAAGACAGGCTCCAAAGCAGGTTCGAGTGGGGTCTTACCGCCGATATACAACCCCCGAACTTCGAAATGCGTGAATCGATTCTGAGACAGAAGATCATCGAGAATAAATATGCGGTACCTGAACCTGTGATCCGGTTTATAGCCGAAAGTTTTACCTGGAATATCAGGGAGCTTGAATCCGCCCTGTATAAACTCTTTGCATACCATGATCTTGTAAATGAAGAAATTACTCTCGATCTTGCAAAGAGGGCGTTGAAGGATATGGTATCGGTTAAAAATGCCGAGGACATTTCAATCGATCTTATCCAGAAGAAGGTTGCGAATGCATACAACATCAGCTTTTCAGATATGAAAAGCAAGAAGAGGGCAAAGAATATCGCTCTTCCCCGTCAGCTCGCCATGTACATTACAAGAAAGCTTACTGAATATTCCACAACAGAAATTGGAAATGAGTTCGGCGGCAAGGACCACTCTACGGTGATACACGCCATTTCGAAAATCACAGACAAATACAATAAAGACGACGTGTTCAGAATAAAGGTTGACAGGATCGTAAAAGAGATAAACGAGATTCATTGAACACAGCAGCAGAAAAGAGGTGTCCGTTTGTGTGAATAAGATGTTCACTTTTCCCTTGCAAACGGGGACAACTCCCCGGGAGTGCACATCTCCTGTTAACAGTAGAGCAATCTATCCACACAATATCATTCGGGTAACGGTAAGAAAGAAAACGAATTACTCTTCTTTCACACAGTATCAACGGTATTACTGCTACTACTAGTTAAATTTATTATATAAAAAACAGAAGAGGAACAAACCATGAAAGCAACGATGCACAAAAACAAACTGGTAAAATACCTGTCATATACGGATACCATAGCGAGCTCAAAATCCACTATACCTGTGCTTTCAAATGTGCTTATAGATGCGGACTCCGGCGCCTTTTCGCTTCTGTCGTCGAACCTGGAAACCGGAATTAAAATCACCGATACCGCGGAAATTCCGGAGAACGGTGCGATTGCGGTAAACGGGAGGAAGCTGCTCGGTATTGTGCGAGAGCTTCCGGATGCGGATGTTCTGCTGACAACCGACGAGCACAACAGGCTTACGGTGAGAAGCACGAGTGACGCGATAAACGCACAGTTCACGATTGCAGGCGTTTCCAAGAGTGAATTTCCTGAAATAAAAACCGAACCGGACAATGAGTATGTTGCACTCAATGCGGATGCATTTAAAACAATGATACGAAAGGTTATTTTTTCAATTTCCAGCGACGAAAACAAATACTCGCTCACCGGAGTTTTTATCGAAAAAAGCGACGCTCACATAAACATGGTTGCAACCGACGGTAAGAGGCTTGCCCTTGTGAAAAGGGACAATAAAGCGCTGGACCTTGCTATTGACCATTTTCAAATCCCCCATGATGGTGTTATAATTCCAAGAATAGTATTTGCAGAGCTCCTCAAGTACAATTTTGAAAAAAACACGCTGTCAATGGGATTCAGCTCGAATCAGATCTTTTTCATGTATGACAATATCAGACTCACATCGAATCTCATAGAAGGAAAATATCCGGAATATAAAAAAATAATTCCTGAGGGGCGTGAGAAATATTTTACGGCGGATAAAACGACGTTGCTGAACGCAATAAAAAGAGTATCTGTGCTCGTTGATGAGAGTTATAATCAGATTAAGCTGAGCCTTGCAAAAAACGTGCTTGTGCTCTCTTCACAAAATCCTTCACTCGGGGGCGCGGTCGAGGAAATTTCCGTGGAGTACAACAACGACGATACTGTTGAGATCGCGCTCAACTATGTATACCTCCTTGACTGTTTGAAGGAGATAAGCTCAGAACGAATAAAAATCGACTTTGAAAACGCCGAAAGAGTAATTACGGTATATGGAGAGGATGAAAAGGAGTATATTAACCTCATAATGCCTATGAAGCTGAATGCGTAATGCCGCCGTCAAGCGGCATATTCTCCGCGTGGTGTGAGCGGGGGTATGTCCGCGCAACTGGATTTGCTGACAGATCAGCTGCCTGTACGGGCGGTGCGCTGTTGGATCGTTTCAACGGACTGTTTATATTGTGCAAGGTGTGCCGATAAAAAACGGTCTCCTCTGAAAACTTCAAAAGCTATAGCCGGACCATGGTGAATAACGTATGTAAGGATAGCAGTTTTTGTACCTTGAATCACTGTATCTAAGAGATTTCAGAAATTATGGTGAAACTGATATCGAGTTTTCTCAGGGCACAAATCTTATCTACGGAAAGAACGGACGCGGAAAGACAAATCTGATCGAAGCGGTATATCTTCTCTCTACTTCGAAATCATTTCGGCATGTGCCGGATAGAAGAATTATCCGATGGGGGGGCGAGGGATATCTCGTTCGCGGTACTCTTGAGACCGGAGACGGAAAGTATACACTCGGTCTGCAGTACGACGGAAATAAAAAGTCATTGTCAATCAACGGTATACAGGAACCCAGGCTTTCGCACATCATAGGGTATATGTACTGTGTGCTTTTTTCATTTGAGGATATTTCACTTGTTACCGGTCCACCCGCCGTGAGACGCAGTTTTCTGGACCTGATTCTGTCGACCACCGATTCTCTGTATTTCGAACATCTCAAGCTCTATGTGCAGCTCATCAGGCAGAAAAACAGCTACCTGAAAGGGACGGCTCGCGCGAATCCCGATCTTGTCGACGTATGGAATGAACAGCTTGTTAAAAGCGGCAGCTACATTATATACAGGAGAATGGCGCTGGTACGGTATATCAACGAACGAATAAAGGAGGCTGTGCCCGTACTTGTTCATTTTTCCCAGCCGCCCGAGCTCACATACAACACGAATATCGCGCCCGGTACAGAAGAGCGGGGTGTATCTATCGATGATATTGAATCTGCATTTAAAGAAAAACTTACCTCTAAAATGAAGACCGAAATTGAGGGGCGCCAGTCAATCGCCGGTCCTCACCGTGATGATTTCGTTTTTTATGACAGCAGTCACGAAGTTCGGTATTTCGGATCAACCGGTGAAGCGAGGCTCGCCTCCATTATGCTCAAAATGGCCCAGGTATCTTTCTACACCGACGTAAAAAATGTTCAGCCCATCCTTCTTGTCGACGATATTCTTCCCGAGCTCGATGCGGTAAACAGAGAAAACGTGCTCTCCCTGTTCGGAGGTGGAAACCAGATACTGGTAACCGCAATCGAACGGGTGCAGCTGCCTGAAATTTTTTCCTGCGATCGTGTGTTTCATATCTATGAAGACGGTACACTACAGTGAAGCGTGACAATAAGCCGACTCCCATACGATATATTATAGAAAATATACTTTCCGGCAACGAACGTCTGAGATACGAGGTAAAGGTTCGAGAGGCGCTGTACAGGTGGAGCGATATAACAGAAGAGTATGTCAAAGCTCATACAAAAGCGGTGTATGTTAAAAATCGAACCCTGTTCGTGAATACCGAATCGAGTGTGCTCGCAAACGAGCTCTCTCTCAGGGAAAAGGAATACATCGAGAAGTTGAATGCAGAAGCGGGTATTCAGGTCATAAAAAAGATAGTATTCAAATCGGGTCCTACGATTCACAAAAGACAAAATACGAAGGATACGGTTGAAGCACGGCCCCGCCTTTCCATGAACGTGCTGAAAAAAATTGAAGTGTCCGTGTCGCATATAAAGGAAGGGGAGCTGAGGGAAATCTTTCGGCGCTTTCTCAGAACAACGGCCGAACATCGGCAAGAAAAATAAGCGGTCGTTTTCGGGTCTTTTTTAAATCGATCTTTTAATTGATTTCAGGCTCGTGTTTTAAGAAGGCGAAAAAACCCCGGAGATGGGTGAAAATAAGTATTTTCCTTTGAAAAATTGATAATATTTATTATATTAAATTATTGTTGGATAATGAGTTAACGTAATTTAAGGGGACAGTGCATGGAAGGCTACACAGCGGAAAACATTCAGGTTCTTGACGGGATAGAACACGTTCGAAAACGACCGAGCATGTACGTTGGCTCAACCGGGTCTGTCGGCCTTCATCACCTTGTGTACGAGGTGATCGATAATTCAATCGACGAAGCGCTCGTGGGGTACTGCGATGCGATATCCGTAGCGATTTACCGCGGCAACAGCATTGAAATCGTCGACAACGGACGGGGGATACCGACCGATATACACCCCGGCGAGAACGTATCGGCGCTCGAGGTTGTCATGACAAAGCTCAACGCCGGCGGCAAATTCGACAATAAATCATACAAGATATCCGGCGGGCTTCACGGTGTGGGCGTTTCGGTTGTCAATGCCCTCTCCGAGTGGCTGGAGGTGCGCGTCTGCAGAAACGGGAGGACCTACACGCAGAGCTACCGGCGGGGAGTGCCCGAAAGTGAGGTTATTAAGGGGGGTGAGTGTGCACATCAGGGAACAAAAGTGGTATTCAAACCGGATAGACAGATTTTCAGAAATATTAATTTCAACTTTGATATTCTGTCCAAGCGGCTGCGGGAGCTCGCCTTTTTAAACAAGGGAATTGAAATAGTCATAAAAGACATGCGCAACAAGGACGATGTAAAGGAGCATACCTTTCAATTCGACGGCGGAATCATATCTTTTGTTGAATATATCAACAGGGCGAAAACAGCGCTTCACAAGCCCCCCATCTATTTCGCAGAGGTGCGGGACGATATAGAGGCTGAAATCGCCATACAGTACAACGAGGGATACAATGAAAACATCTTTGCATTCGTAAACAATATAAACACAGTTGAGGGCGGTACGCATCTCATCGGATTCAAATCGGGTCTCACAAGGACGATTAACGATATAATAAAGCGGAACAGCGCAATAAAGACGAAGCTGTCACTGGTCGGCGACGATGTGCGGGAGGGGCTGACTGCCGTTATCAGCGTAAAGCTCCGCGAACCGCAGTTTGAAGGCCAGACCAAGTCCAAGCTCGGGAACAGCGAAGTCAAAGGCATCGTTGAGTCGATGGTATACGAGCATGTCTACGACTACTTCGAACAAAACCCGAATATTGCAAAACGAATTATTGATAAGTGCGTTCAGTCTGCAAAAGCGAGAGACGCCGCACGGAAGGCGCGGGAGCTGACAAGGAGAAAAAATGCACTTGAAAACGACTCTCTTCCCGGAAAGCTTGCGGACTGTTCGATAAAGGACCCCAAACGGTGCGAGCTCTACATTGTGGAGGGCGATAGCGCCGGCGGAAGCGCAAAACAGGGAAGGGACAGGGCTTTTCAGGCCATTCTCCCGCTCTGGGGAAAGATGCTCAATGTTGAAAAAACGAGGCTCGACAAGGTGCTGTCAAACGACAAGCTTCAACCGATAATCACCACTCTCGGTGCGGGAATCGGGGACGGTTTCGATATTGAAAAGCTCAGGTACCGCAAGGTGATTATAATGGCGGACGCCGATGTCGACGGTTCGCACATAAGAACCCTGCTCCTTACATTTTTCTTCCGGTATATGCGTGATCTCGTGGAGAAGGGGCACGTATACATTGCATGCTCGCCTCTGTACAAGGTGACGAAGAAAAATAGCGTGTACTATGCCTTTAGTGATGAAGAAAAAAACGAGATACTGAATAAAGTAGGAACGCAGGGAGCGACCGTTCAGCGGTACAAGGGCCTGGGAGAGATGACCCCCTCACAGCTCTGGGAAACGACGATGAATCCGGAAAAGCGGACGCTCATTCAAATCACTTCCGAAGATGCAGTCGAGGCCGAGGAGATCTTCTCCACACTTATGGGCGATGCAGTCATTCCGAGGAGACAGTTCATAGAGCAGAACGCGCGGCTCGTGCAGAATATCGATGTATAGCATCTGTCGTATAATTTCCGTGTATCATTTTAACGGAAACACTGTACATGTACCGCACGGATGCTCCTTCTAACGGCAAAATCATACAATTGTATATACTCGGGAGAGGGGTAAGGAGTGGAACTAGAGGAGAAGGTTGTTGAAAAGTTCATCGAAGATGAGATGAAAAATTCATATCTGACCTATGCCATGAGCGTTATCGTCAGCAGGGCGCTTCCGGATGTGCGAGACGGCCTCAAGCCGGTACATCGCCGCATTCTTTACGATATGAACGAGCTGGGTATCACTCATGACAGGGCTTTCAAAAAGAGCGCCCGTGTCGTGGGCGATGTGCTTGGAAAATACCACCCCCACGGCGATCAATCCGTATACAACGCCCTTGTGCGTATGGCCCAGATTTTTTCAATGAGAATGCCGCTCGTCGACGGGCAGGGAAATTTCGGATCCATTGACGGGGATAATCCTGCTGCCATGCGGTATACGGAAGTACGTCTTCTTCCGATGGCAGAGCTTCTGTTGGCCGATATCGAAAAGAACACCATAGATTTCGAGCCGAACTTCGACGACTCCCTCGAGGAGCCCTCCGTGCTGCCTGCCGCCATTCCGAACCTGCTTGTCAACGGTTCGAGCGGAATAGCGGTCGGTATGGCCACAAACGTACCGCCGCACAACCTGGCCGAAGCGATACAGGCGACCATCGCGGTTATCGAAAAACCGGACATCCATATCGAGGAATTAATAAAGATTATTCCGGGGCCGGATTTTCCCACGGGCGGCCTGATTATCGGAAGGGATGGAATCGAAAAAGCCTATAAAACCGGCAACGGATTGATCCATGTTCGGGCGAAGGTCAGCATTGAAACCATAAAAGGAGGGAAAGAAGCGCTCGTCGTCAACGAGATTCCCTATCAGGTCAATAAAACCAGGCTGATACAGGATATTGCTTCACACGTAAAATCCAGGAAGGTTGACGGGATAACCGACCTCAGGGACGAATCCGACAGGGACGGCACGCGCATCGTTATAGAGCTGAAGAGAGGCATGGATCCCCATGTCATTATGAACCAGCTCTTCAAGATAACCTCTCTGGAGGTAACGTACGGGATAAACCTTCTTGCACTCGATTCACTCAAACCGAGTGTCATGGACCTCAAGGAGCTTATCGAAAAATACATACTGCACAGAGAGGAAGTCGTTAAAAGGAGAACAAAGTTCGAGCTCGAGAAAGCGGAGAAAAGGGCGCATATACTGGAAGGATTTATGCGCGCTCTCGATAATATCGATGAAATCATAAAAATTATACGGGCCTCCAAAACGCCGAAGATGGCGGAAGAGTCCCTCATAGCGCGGTTCGATTTCACGAAAATTCAGGCTGAGGCGATTCTCGATATGCGGCTTGCACGGCTCACCGGACTGGAGAGGGAAAAGATCGTCACAGAGTACGAAGAGCTCACAAAGCTTATTGAAAAGCTCAGGGAGATACTCAAGAGCAGGAAGAATGTTTTGGGCGAGATCGTGCGTGAGCTCAAAGAAATATCGAAAAAATACGGGGACCCGCGAAGAACCGAGATAATTGAAGAAACAGAGGAGCTCGATATCAAGGATTTCATCATAGAGGAGGATGTCGTTGTAACCATCTCCCACAACGGATTCATAAAACGGACGCCGATTACCGCTTTCAAGCACCAGGCCCGCGGAGGAGTCGGTGTAAACGCTTCTTCCCTGAAGGAGAGTGATTTCATAGAGCACATGTTCGTTGCGTCGACGCACAGCAACATTCTGTTTATCAGCACCAGGGGAAAGGCATATGCAAAGGAAGTGCATGAAATCATGAATACGAGCAAGACGGCGAAGGGGCAGAGTATCAAGCTTCTGCTCAGTCTCGAGGGTGATGAATCCGTTGCTGCATACGTTCCTTTGAAAGGCGGAGTAGACGAGAAGTTTATCGTGTTCATCACGAGAAAGGGGTATATAAAGAAGGTCACTCTCGGGGAATTTCAAAACGTCAGAAAGTCGGGGATCATTGCGATAAAACTGGATGAGGATGACAGTCTCATCGATGCAATAGTGACCAACGGGAAGAACGAGCTTCTGATTGCAACGGAGATGGGAAAGGCGCTTCGTCTCAGGGAGAAAACCGTGCGGCCCATGGGACGTGCGGCACGTGGCGTCACCGGCATACGGCTCCGTGAGGGCGATTACGTGTGCGGTGTCAGAAAGGTGATCGACAACGCGAGCCTCCTTGTTGTTACCGCCAGAGGATTCGGAAAGCGGGTTGAATTCAAGAATTTCTCGGTTCACGGCAGAGGTACGGGCGGGCAGATATTTATCAAGATCAGCGAGAGGACAGGCAAGGTGGTCGGTATCCGTGCCGTCACAAAGGGTGACGAGTTCGTGATCATAACCGGAAGGGGAATGATTATCAAGTTGAAAGTCAAGGCAGTATCGCTTATGGGAAGAAACGCAGGGGGCATCAAACTGGTCAATATAAAGGAGCCGGATTCCGCAGTTGCCGTTGCGCGTATTGTTCCGGATTGACGTGCTGCTGAATGGACCCGTATTGAAAGACGGCATGCTGCCGTGCATCGGACGTGGGCCGGCGATAACGCTCCCGACCTCCACTGCCGATCCGCGGGCCCGATGAAAAGGAGGAGCAGATTCGTGCAAATCGCGTTCCCGATTTTGACATTGACATTGAAAATGATCAATTCTATCTTTTTGTGGGAAAGGGTGCTTGCATCGGCGGTCTTCTGATAGTACCATCTAATTCAGGGAGAGATGGCTGAGAGGTCGAAAGCGGCGGTCTTGAAAACCGTTGTCCCTCACGGGACCGGGGGTTCGAATCCCTCTCTCTCCGAAACTGTTAATTTAAAAAATATTGATAAATACAATAATAACAAGAATAGTTGTCTAGTTTATCGGATTGTTCTGATCTGTTTGTTTGAAGAGTGATCTGCTCTTGGATTGCTCGGCACAAAGGAACTGTTCCGGCGTTCGTTCGACCCGGTTTCGGACTTTATCGCCGAATCGGAATTTTTACGGGTAATGAAAGGGAGAGGTGCGAGAGCGGCCGAATCGGGCTCCCTGCTAAGGAGTTGTGCCCTTGTGGCACCGTGGGTTCGAATCCCACCCTCTCCGAAAGATGGTTATCTATACTATGTGCAGGTAAATGCATCTGGGTCTTGGTTTGCACGGTTCAACATATGAAAGGAGTGTGAGGAATATACTCGTTTCGCACCCGTGTGAGAGCTGCATGTATACGTGCCCATAGCTCAGTGGATAGAGCATTGGATTGCGGATCCAAGGGTCGGAGGTTCAAATCCTCTTGGGCACGCATTTTTTCAGAGGATGTGTACCTGAAGCTTCGGTTATAATGTCCGGCTTCGTATGGAGGGGATCCTCTCGTTGAATCCTGGGTTGTTTGCAGCGGGAAGTATCTCCCGACATGCATTCCGACGATACTTTCGGGAGTAAGGTCGTGCAGATCGATTCCTACTCATTCGGTCTCATGAGCATAGGAGGCAAAAGATACACCTCGGATCTTATCGTCTATCCGGACGGAAGAATACACGGCGGCTGGTGGAGGAGACGGGGGCACAGGCTCGGCATCGAAGATCTGCATGAAACGGCGAATACGGGTGCGGATGCTGTTGTCGTCGGAACCGGATACAGCGGTATGATGAGTGTTCCTGCAGAAACCGAGACGTATCTGAAAACCCTGTATAAAAGCGTGATTATACGCGACACGAAGCATGCCGTGAAGGCATTCAACGATCTTTCAAACAAAAGCCGGGTGGTCGGATTGTTCCACCTCACCTGCTGAAAAAAAGCCGACGGATTGTAAAGAACGTACTGAAAAACATGAGCTTATGTAACTGAGGGTCATTTACCGCGGTATATGTACTGGAGAGGTGCGAGAGCGGTTGAATCGGGCGGTCTCGAAAACCGTTGTCCCCGTTGCCGGGGACCGTGGGTTCGAATCCCACCCTCTCCGTACTGAAGCACACATAGAGTGAAAAATAGGTATGTGAACGTATTAGTCCTGAAAAGCAAAAACGGCTCCTGCCGTATGGCAGGCGCGTATATACCTGCCTCTGTTAAAAATCTCGGATATAAATGCTGTTATGAGTCATAAACATACGTTATACTGAATATCATGGGAAAAGTGATTATCGTAGCAAACCAGAAGGGAGGGGTCGGAAAAACAACGACCGTTGTCAATATCGCTGCGTACGTGGCTCATGCAGGAAGAAAAACTCTGGTCATCGATCTCGATTCCCAGGGAAACAGCTGTTCCGGACTCGGCGTCGAAAAGGAGGGCAGGGAGAAAAGTCTTTACGAAGCCCTTGTGGGTATTGCATCTGCTCGCGATATAATTGTTCAGACAGGCATTAAAAACCTTCACGTGATCCCGTCCAATATCAACCTGTCGGGGGCTCAGGTAGAGATGATAGAAATGGAGAAGCGTGAGTTTAGATTGAAGCGGGTTGTCGATGCCGTACGAGGCTACTACGATTTTATATTCATCGATTCGCCTCCTTCTTTAGGCATTCTCACTGTAAACGGACTCGTTGCATCGGATTCGGTAATTATTCCTATTCAGTGTGAATACTATGCCCTTGAAGGCCTGAGCCAGCTCCTGAAAACAATCAACCTTGTCAAAGCCCGCCTGAATAAAAATCTGAAGCTGGAGGGAGTTCTTCTTACCATGTTCGATACCCGTACCAATCTTACAAAGCAGGTTGTTGAAGAGGTTCTTGCATATTTTAAGGGCAAGGTGTACAAAACAATCATACCGAGGAATGTGCGCCTGGCCGAGGCTCCCAGTTTTGGAAAACCGATAAGCATCTATGATCCGAACAGCGTGGGAGCATTGAGCTACAATAAATTGTCAAAGGAAATCATGAATGGCAGGTAAAAAGGCATTGGGAAAGGGACTCGATGCCCTCATTTCACATGGTGAGGAAGCTGAAACAAGAGGCGACGAAGTCCCGAAAATAGGAATTGATGAAATAAATCCGGGCAAAACACAGCCGAGAAAAAGTTTCGATGCCGAAGGGATCAGTGAGCTTGCTCAGTCGATCAGGGAAAACGGCGTTATTCAGCCCATTGTGGTGAGAAAGGGCGACGCAGGGTTCGAGATCGTCATAGGGGAAAGACGGTATCGGGCAGCGCTGGAGGCGGGTTTGACCGAAATACCGGCGATTGTGCGGGATTACTCCGACGAGAGGTCGCTGGAGCTTGCACTGATAGAAAATATTCAAAGAGAGGACCTGAATCCGATAGAGGAAGCGCGCGCGTACAGGCTGATCATAGAGAGAGATATGGTTACCCAGGACATGCTTGCGAAACGCATCGGGAAATCACGAAGCTATATTGCAAACTTGATGAGGCTGCTGGACCTGCCCGAGCGTGTGCAGCAGCATGTTTCACGTGGAACAATTTCGGTGGGTCAGGCAAAGGCCGTTGCCTCCCTCGACACTCCTGCCGAACAGGAGGCGCTCGTTCACCAGATACTGCAGGAAAACCTTACCGTCAGGGATGTAGAGAAGATCGCGAAAAAGAGGAGTGTTCCACGTGGAACAATAAAGGAAAAGAAAGACCCCCATATCGAGGAGATAGAAGACGCGCTGAGGTCAAAGCTGGGAACAAAGGTGGTTGTGGAGTACAGACGGGGAAGGGGTGCTATTAAAATAGAGTTCTATTCCGACGACGACCTCGGGAGAATCATTGAAGAAATCGGCAGCTGAAATACGACACCGTCACACGGACCGACGGCCCGTGCTCCGGTGCGATAAATGTATTATTTTAGTTATTATTTCTTTTATCGTTATATATGTTTCAATCCTTCGTTTTCCAACAGAAAATGCGCGTCTTGTCGGTGATTCACGCTTCATCCGCTTGCCGTAGAGATGTTTTTATTTGACAATATCGGCTCAAGCATTCAGAATACAGGTAAGATTTTTTTCTGTAAAAACTCTTCTATCCGACTGATGCCCTGAAAGCCGACTGATGTCCTGAAAGCGGTTGTACACAGAAAATAACTATTCGAGAGAAGACCAATGTCTGAAAAAACGGTTGCAATCCTTGCCACCCTCGATACCAAAGGTAAAGAGGCGGCGTATCTGCGGCAACAGATAGAGAAGTACGATGTACGGGTTATTGTCATCGATGCTGGTGTTGTGGGCCGCCCGGAAGCGCAGGCGGATATAACGCGGGATGAGGTCGCACGCGCCGGAGGAGGTGTGCTTGCAGAAATACTCAAAAATCCTTCCAGAGAAACAGCAGCGCCTATAATGGCTGAAGGAGCCGCTGCAATCGTTACACGGCTGGCGAAAGAAAAGAAGGTGCACGGTATTGTCGCCATGGGGGGTACACAGGGAACGACGCTCAGTACGCAGGTGATGCGTTCCCTTCCATACGGATTTCCCAAAGTCATGGTGTCGACAATGGCGTCCGGGAATGTTGCGCCGTGGGTGGACATCAAGGACATTACGATGATGTTTTCAGTTGCCGACATCCTCGGCCTGAACCCGGTTACCAAAAAGATTCTTGCAAATGCAGCGGGAGCGGTGGCCGGGATGGCGATCTCCGACGTTGAGCTTGAAACGGGAAGACGCCCCCTTGTCGCGGTGACAACTGTTGGAATTACGACGCGCGGTGCAATGAAGGCCGTTGAAACACTCAACAATGCCGGGTATGAAACTATCGTATTTCACGCAATCGGACCTGGAGGACGGGCGATGGAGCAGATGATGCGTGAAGGAATAATCGGCGCGGTTCTGGATTATTCGACAATAGAGGTTTCAAACCATATGTTCGATGCGCTTTTAAACGGGGGTGCCGAACGACTCACCTGCGCCGGATCGCTTGGATTGCCGCAGGTATTCGCTCCGGGCGCCATTGAAGTGCTTGTCTACAACGAGCCGGAAACCGTCCCGCCGCCGTATAACAAGAGAAGGCTGGTGCGTCACAGCCCGAAGATCACGGATGTGCGATTAAACGCCGATGAGATGGCTCGAGTCGGCACCGAAGTGGCCAGGCGCCTTCGGAGCACAAAGGACAGGGCCGTTTTCATGATACCGAAAGGAGGGTTCGACAGCTACGACAGGGAGGGCGGAGAGCTCTGGGACCCCGAAGCAGACCGGGCGTTCGTTGGTGCTCTGAAAAGAGACCTTCCGGGGAATATAGAGCTTATAGAGCGCGGGTATAATATTGAGGACCCGGAGTTTGCCGAAGAATCGGCCGGGCGGCTGATTGAGCTGATCCTGGAAAAACACGCACTGTAGAGAAAGGAGAAGGTGCTATGGCTGTTCGCTATACAAGAGAGGAGTTTCTGTATCGTTTACGGGCAGAAATAAGAAGGGGAAAGCCTCTCGTTATGACGGGTGCGGGAAGTGGAATTTGTGCAAAATTTATCGAGCGCGGGGGAGTCGATATTCTCGGGGTGTATAATACCGGATATTTCAGAATGCAGGGATACGGTTCGCTTGCCGGAATGCTGCCTATAGCGGATGCAAATGAAATAATTTTTCAGATGGGCAAGCGGGAGGTGCTTCCACAGGTCCGGGAGGTGCCGGTCATTGCAGGGGTGAACGGCGTCGATGTGCTGCGTGACATGCGTCTGTTTCTCGGGGAGCTCGGGGGTATCGGCTTTTCCGGCGTTCATAACTTTCCGACTGTTGCGTGGTTTGACGGTGAGTTTCGAAACACCCTGGAAAAAACCGGACTCGGATATGACAATGAGATCGCAATGCTTCAAATTGCGAGGGAGCTCGATATGCTGACAATCGGGTATGCGTTCAATGTAGAGGACGCCGAACATCTAATGAGGAAAGCGGCTCCCGACATCTTCATCTTTCATGCCGGCATCACGCGGGGAGGTTCCACCGGGTATTCGGCCGGACGGAGTCTGGAGGAGATGGCAAATCGTTCCCAGGAGCATTTTACACTCGCAAAAACGATCAAACCCGACGTTATCCTTCTTGCCCATGGTGCTGCGCTCGTGAATCCGGATGATGCCCAGTATATGCTCGACCACACAGACTGCCACGGAGTTCAGCTCGGCTCCAGTATCGAGAGAATGGCGATTGAGAGTCCGCTTGAAGAGAGGGCGAAGGCTTTTAAAAAGATTCATTTTCCGGACATACCGTCAAATTAGGATGCGCTGATGACGACACCTCTCTGTCTCTACTCAATCCTTATTCTCGCAGTCAACGCCCAGGTGTTTCCGTCGGTGCTCACCAGGATCGGACAGAGCTCAATAGAGCAGGGCCTCATCCTTTCATCCTTTTTTCTCCTGCTCCCCTTTTCATCAGCCTTCGCCGGATTGGCTGCGGACCGGATGGGGAAAAAAACGGTTCTCATAGCAGGGTCCTTCTTTCTTATTTTGCCGTTCGCCGTGTCGGCGGGAGTCGAGCGGCTCTGGGTTCGTGCACTCGCGGTTCTCTTTTTCGGCATAGGAGCGGGTGCGGTTGAGGGGCAGGCATCGGCGCTGCTGACGGATATTCATCCCGGCAGAGAACGCTCCATCGTCAATCTTTCTCAGGTGTTCTACAGTATAGGGGCGGCTTTCGGCCCGCTCGCTATATCCTTTGCCCTGAGGGCGTTTCCGGGACTCACCCTTTCAAAGCTCCTGTACACGGTTGCCGCGGTTACGGTTTCGGTGACGGCAGGTTTCCTTCTGCTAAAAGAGGGGGCCCGGCATGAGACCGTGCCCGTATCGGGCGGATTCAAAACAGTGCTTGGTGATAGGCAGGGGCGGCTTCTGCTGACAGCGATGTTCTTTTACGTCGCTGCAGAAGGGGGAACGGCGGGATGGCTCGCGAAGTATGCAGAGGTGTACCTGTCGGTTTCTTCAGCGCTGTCCCCGCTGTCGCTGACCCTGTTCTGGTCGGGCCTGGGATTGAGCCGTGTTCTCGTCACCTTCTTTTTCAGAAACATGCACGACACCCAGCTCCTCACCGCAGCTCTTGTGCTCACTGTTTTTTCGAGAGCGGCTGCTTTTGTACTGAACCAGAAAACAGTCAGTATGACGCTTTTCTTTTTTATCGGGTTTGGTATGGGCACCGTTTGGCCGACACTGGTCGCCATTATCGGCAGGAGATACCGGGAGTCGAGCGGGTCGGCTGTGGGGCTCATTACAGCCGCAGGCGGTATTGCCGTTCCGATCATGCATCAGGTAATCGGCATCCTGTCCAGGGAAGACCTGTTCGGACTTCGCTATACAATGCTGGGGCTTGGTATCTTTTCACTTATGAATCTGTTTGTTGTCAACAGAATAACCGGGGTGAGTGATGCGCGCTAGGATAATAGATTACGGGAATGCACCGGGCGGTGAACACTGATGAGAGAGAGGGACGACAGAGGTATGTCTTTTTCCCATATCCCCTATCTGAAGACGCAGATTATCCCCTATATCGGAAACAAGAGAAGGCTTTTACCCCTCATACTGCGGGCTGTCCGGCAGGCGCTCGACAACAGGTATCGTGGAAAACGGTTTGCAGACCTTTTTGCGGGAAGCGGGATCGTTTCACGCTTTGCAAATCATCTCGGCTTCAGGGTATATGCGAATGACTGGGAACAGTACTCCTATATACTCAACTACGCGTATCTTATAATTCAGAATCGAGACCTTCCCGGCATGTTTAAATGCTGCGGCGGAATCGACGGTATGATCGAGCACATGAATACGCTCCCCGATCCGGATGAAGAACAGCTGTATATTACCCGTTTTTTTTCCCCGAAAGACGATCGTAATCCCGACTATCGAAAAGAACGCCTGTTTTATACACGGTACAACGGGCTCGCAATAGATAAAATTAGAAATGAGATCGAGAGGATCTACCCGAATGGGGAGGTGCGGAAAAATAAATCTCTGTACGGGGAGAAAATGCTTCTCCTCGCTCTTCTTATTCATCAGGCGGCAACGCACACCAATACATCAGGAGTGTTCAAGGCTTTTCACAAGGGCTTCGGCGGTCATGCGGGAGACGCATTACACAGGATTCTGGCGCAGATCGCTCTGCAGCGCCCCGTACTCATGGATTCGGCGCAGCAGCATCTCGTATTCCGAGAAGACGCACAGCTGCTCGTACGGCACGAGCCGTTCACGGATGAACCGTTCGATATCGCGTATCTCGATCCTCCCTACAACCAGCATCAGTACGGGAGCAACTATCACCTTCTCAACACAATTGCACTCTGGGATAAGCCGCTTCTGAAGCAGCCGTCCTCTCTGCACGAGGCCGGGAAAGCGGCCATCCGGGAGGACTGGGTCAGCACCCGTTCAGACTACTGCTACCGTGAAAAAGCCTTCGGGGCGTTCGGCCGTCTGCTCGACTGCATCGATGCACGGCATATCATTATCAGCTACAGTACCGAGGGTATAATTCCATTCGACGATTTGATTACGCGCTGCGCCGAAAGAGGGAGGGTGTCTCTCGCTACGAACGAGTATGTCAAATACAGAGGCGGGAGGCAGAGCATCGGCCGGCTCAACGACAATATCGAGTTCGTTATTATCGTAGATACACGGAAAAAGTCGTTTCCTGCCGACATTCGGAAGGTACATACGGTGATAAACGGCAACAAGCTCAATCTTCAGACAAAGAGGATCTATTCCAAAAAGTTATTGGAAAAATATTTTCTTATCGATGAAGAGAACAAACGCATCGGATTTCAGGCCGAGGGGCAGACAGTATGGATTCAGACGAGGGGATTTTTAAAGATCGTGGAATCGGACCTCTACAGGACGATCGGGGAGCTCGATATATCCGCTTCACACAAGGAGAGGCTGGTAACCGGGCTTACGAAGAGCCTCATTGCTTCGCAATGCAGGGACAAGGTCCATGAGCTTGATGAAACAATGCGAGCGCTCGTGTGTTGCCGGAATGACGCGGATTTTTTCGCTTCGCTGCTGCCGAATACATTGAAAAAAATCGCCCACAGGAAATACAGGAAGCAGTTTGCCGCATCCCTTGAAAAGATACGCGAGCTCAAGACCGTAAGCCCGGATTCCTACGCAAAGATAGAGCATAAAATACTGCAGGTCCAGCGTCTGGCCTGTAAGCGGTTTTCCGGATGATGCTTCACCGGCAGCGGTCGGCCCGCCTTACATCCGTACCAGCGGAAATTCTTTAATGCCGCCTCTTTTACGGAGCTTTTTATGTAACATGCAGGGATGCCCGAAGCCGTGCAGTGAGTCCGGACGCTGTACTACTGAACATTTTCAGCTACAGCGCTCTTTCCAGCGCTGTCGGGATGCTCTTCCCTTTTCCCGGCTGCCGGAAGCTCGTCAAGCGGTACAACGATATTGACATTATCTTCGGTTTTCAATGTGGCGATCAGTTTTAAAATGTTGATCTCAGCCAGACACACCTTTTTATTGTCGTAGGTAAAAACGCTTCCTTCAGGCGGGTATTCCTGTTTTATTTCACAGTACGCATTGTGTTCGTAGGCAAGGCAGCAGAGAAGTCTCCCGCATGCGCCTGATATCTTTGAAGAGTTGAGCGTGAGATTCTGATCCTTTGCCATCTTGATAGTCACGGGCTGGAGCTCGTGCTTCACCGCGTTGCAGCAGAAATCACGGCCGCACACACCGCATCCTTTGATGATTTTAGCTTCGTCTCTGGCTCCGATTTGTCGGAGCTCGATCCTCCGTTTGAAGACCGAAGCGAGGTCCTTGACCAGCTCGCGAAAATCGACGCGCCCGTCCGCTGTAAAATTGAAGATGATCTTCGCATCATCGAGAAAGTAGTGTATACTGACCAGCTTCATATCCAGCCCGTGCTTTTTTATCTTTTCAAGGGTAATCTCGTAGGCATCGTCTCCCTTTTTCCGATTCTCCTCCTGTTTTGAGAGGTCGTCATCGGAACATATCCGAAGTACCGTACCGATGTCCTTCTCATCTTTTTCCGCAATGCTGACCCCTGAAACAGCCGCAATCTCAGGGCCGTTGTTGGTATCGATGACGATGAGAGTGCCCCTTTGGACATCGAAATCCGGGTGCTTCAGATAACACGTTTCATTGTTATATAAGAGGCGGGCAACGATTAGGTTTTTCACACTTGACATGACAGTCTCCCTCATTTATACAGATCGATCAGCAGGCCCCGTATCTCATCCAGCGTTGACAGCAGGTCGATGTTCTGAGCCTGCTGTGACAGTACCAGACGGGTCAATGCGCTTAGTTTGGTGTCGATGATTTTTGTCACGGTGTAAATTTTTTGCTTCAGCTTTCCTCCGGTGTAATGCTCGACCCGAAACATGTTGTCGGTAATATATTTCAAGAATTCCCGTATCATCGATTTATAGGTTTTCAAAAGCTGAGCGGTGGGCTTTTTGCTGAATTTTTCCCCCTGCTTTGTTATCTCTGCGATAAGCTTGTCGAATTCAATATGTATGTCTTCCGTTTCCGCGAACCGAAGTTCGTCGTAGAAACGGCTCTGCACCACCTGCACCGATCCAGTCGAAGACTTCTTTGTTCGTTTCTTTTTAACTGAGATGCTCTTTTTATCCCGGCCTGTTTTTTCAAGTTCTATCATTGAGCAGCCTCCTTTTCGTATGGGAGTATATCTCTTCGGATATCGTCTTTCTTGATTTTTTTCCGGCTGTAATCACGATGAAGTATTCTTTGAATTGCCGGGCAATTTTGAGATATCCGTTTCGTACATCTGTCTGAAATTCGAGACCTTCGCTCTCGATTCTGTCGCCGTCGGGGTAGTTGAGCCGCCTCAAAGAAGTATCTTTTGCCTTCGTAAGTCCCTTTTCAGGTTCGATGTCTATGTAGAAGACAAGATCGGGGACCAGGCCCCCCGTTGCGTAGAGATTCAAATCGAGCAGAAAAGAAAAAGGTGCAACATTACGGGCAATTCCCTGATAGACGAGAGTGGAGTAGAAATAGCGGGAGCATATCACAATTTTGCCCTCTGAAAGGGCGGGTGTAATTATCTTCAGTACATGATCGGCCCTGTCTGCAAGAAAGAGAAAGAGCTCGGTTTTCGGGCCGATCGAAAGCCCGGGATTAAGCAGTATGTCCCTGATGATCCGGCCTTCTCCTGTCGCTCCGGGTTCCTCGGTAAGAATACAGGACATCCCCTCTGTCTTTAACCGTTCGTATAGAAGCTCTGCCTGTGTTGTCTTTCCAGAGCCGTCGGGGCCTTCAAACACAATGAATCGCCCGGCTGTACGTCCACTCATGGCTGATTGTGTCCTTCCGACATCGTTTTCTGCTCGATACGCGTCAGCCTGAATGACGGCCTGCAAAGGGAACGGGGGAGGGGAAAGCGGGGAGTGATAATCAGGTAACTTTCTGTGTTTCTTTTTCGGTCGATCGCCCTTCAGCATGTGCGGAGTGACTCTGTGCAATTTCAGATCGTGTGCTTCCAGGATGCTTAGAGGAGTCCGTACCTGCCTGCTGCATGCGAGTGTATGCAGGAATCGGGCGTTCGGTTTCGAAGTACTCCTTCTTTATCTTTTCGAGTTTCTCTGTATCTTCAATTATCTCACATTTTCCATCAAATATAACGCCTTCCTCGATTGTGAGACGCGGCGTTTTGATGTTTCCTATGAGCTCGCCTGTGGAGAGAAGAATGATTTTCTCCAGGGCGATTATTTCTCCCCTTACTTTTCCCCCGATCACGACGGTGCTGGCGCATATTTCACATTCAGCGCTCCCGTTTTTTCCGACAAGGACTTTACCGGAGGTTTTTACCCGTCCGTAAAACGTCCCGTCGATACGCAAAAGACCGTTGATGTCGAAATCGCCGTGAAGCGTTGTTCCTTCGCCGATAATGCTGTTGACGAAAGAATCGCTCTCTGCCGTGAACTGTCCGTTGGCATTCATTTTCAGGCCCGGCTGAAACGGTTTTTTTACTCAAATACTTACTGATATCATATTAATAATAATATAAAAAGCCGAAAATGAAAACCGTATCTAATGCGGCCGGCACGCAGCATGTCATCGGTCATTCCTTGTACCGAATGATTATGTATAAAGACTGTCCACGCTGTTTTTTTAAAAGCGTGTTCGATAACAGACGGCAGAAGGCATTTAAAACTCGGTGGTCATGAATATCATCGGGTCTACCGCTGTTGTTCCGATTCTGACCTCATAGTGCAGGTGGAAGCCCGTAGCCCGTCCCGTTCTTCCGAGAAAGGCGACGATTTCTCCTTTTTTGACCTTTTTCCCCTCGTATGCGACCAGCCTCGAACAGTGTGCGTACAGAGTTTGAAATCCATATTCATGCTGAATCTGAATCGTTCTGCCGTAGCCTCCTTTCATGCCGGCAAAGACCACCACACCGTCGGCGGTTGCCCTGATCGGAGCCCCCGGCCACCAGCTGATATCGACTCCCTGGTGCATGGCCCATTTTCCGGTGAAAGGCGAGTGCCGCGTACCGAACCCGGAGGTAATAAATCCTCCGCCGATAATCGGCCAGTTATTCGGTATTTTTTGTATAATTTCTTCTCGTGCTTCCAGAAACTTTTTAAAGTTCTGGAGCACACGTTCGCTTGCGGAGATATCTGCATTTATTCTTCTAACTGTTTCAATCTCCGATTCGTATCCTTTTTTGTCCTCGTCTCCGATAATTTCGGATAGATTCTTGATTTCGGTTTCAGGGCCGCCCATACCGAAAATATTTTCCGATTGACTCGCACCGAGCAGCTTAATAATATCTTTGATATTGTCCTTGTACTTGTCGACGGATTTGTCAAGGGAGGCTATCTCCTGCTCGAACATATTCAGAGCGGTGATATTACCCTGCTGGGATGCCTTCAGGTCCTCCATCTCATTTTTTGTCAGGGAGTATCGTGATGTCGAGATGAAAAAGGCGACGATAACGCAGGTAAGGAGAAAAATAAGAAACGAAATGGTGAATAGAGAGATCTGAAAGTTGAAGATCTTTTTCTCCGAATGAGGGATAAGCATAACGGTAAGCTTTTCCCTTCCCTTCTGAGAAAATCTTTTATAGAGATTGATTATAATCCTTTTGAAAAAAATGAGATGCGTGTTCAAATATGAGAAGAATCGTTTTTCGAGTTTTTTGTATTCGGACACGTATTACTCCATTGTATTGGGGAAGTGGCCTAATAGTAACACAATGTTATAAAAAGTCAACAATTATATGCACATTCACCGCGATGAATCTCAGCAGTACCGGGTCTTGAGTGATGTCCGAGCCAGACGTACGGTATTTTGATACGCACTGCCATCTTCTTCTTATGAAAGAGGCGCATATTCCTCTCGATACGGCTGTATCTCGTGCACGAGAGAGCGGCGTTGTGCGCTTTTTAGATATATCGGTCGGAATCGCCGATTTTTTTACGCGAAGAGACGCGATAGAGGAGCTGAGAGAGCGTTTTTGCGTTGATATATATCTGACAGCAGGGATTCCACCGTACTTCAGCGATAAACGGGAGGATGGAGATATCGATACGGTGCAAGGACAGGCTGCAGCCGGAAATGTGCCGGCAATCGGAGAGATCGGGCTCGATTACTTTCATGACTACGGCACACATCAGGCGCAGATCGAGCTTTTTACCGGTCAGATAGATTGTGCGAATAAGCTTGGTCTTCCAGTCGTTATTCACACCAGAGATTCCGATAGAGACCTGATCCACACGCTGAAGACCAACAGAATCGGGCGGACAGGCATTATTCACTGTTTTTCTTCCGGCCCCGAAACTGCAAAAAGGCTGCTCGATCTCGGTTTCTTCCTGAGCTTTGCGGGCAATGTTACGTACAAGAAGTCCGTACACATACGTGAAGCGCTGAAGGCCGTGCCTGCAGACCGGCTTGTCATTGAGACCGACGCCCCCTACCTCTCTCCGAAAGGGTTTAGAGGCAGGCCGAATGAGCCGGCGAACATCGTTGCTACGGCTCGTTTTATCGCTCGATGCAGGGACATACCGGTTGAAGAACTGGCGGAGCAGACCCGGGAGAATGCCCGAGCTGTGCTGGGGATATAGTGCCGCCCTCAAGCGGCATGTTCTCCGCGTCAATCCGAAGGCTTGTAAGGGGGTCCGGCAGCGCACCGTGGCATGCTGCCGGGCCGATCCGAATCAAAGTACGAATTCCGGAAGCTCCTGGAAAAATGCCGGCTGCTTTTTTCATCCGCGGATTTCTGTGAGGATTGCGGAGAGCCGGTCGCCGCCGATGAGGTCTATTTGCCGCGGCATGGCAAATTCAGCTGCTTCCGGCCTGAAAGGAACCGGCGAAATACAGAAAGCCTTTCCGCAGTGAAGGGCCTTTGCCTCTTCAAGCAGCGTCTTCACCGCATTGAGTCCGAGGCTTACGGCATCCCTGTATATTTTTATGTACGCATAGTGCCGTTTGACACTGTGTGCCGCGGCCGAGCGCGGTGACCCGATGATTTTTGTCATGCTCGATTTTATATGCTTGATATCCACTATATCGTATCCGAGATGCTTTACTATATCCAGGCATATTCCTTCGAACACCGGAAGCGTACTGACAAGAAAGTCTTTCATATTATCGTCCGCACGCAGGTCGTGATATCTTTCGAGCTTTTTTGCAACATCTTTGAATGAGGGGTTGATTCTGAAAATTCCCTCCCACTGCTCTATCGCTTCGGCGAGCTTGCCCCTCGATTCATACAGATGCGCAAGCGCATATTTTGCAGTCAGAAGGAGGTTCTGGTCCTTTCCGGTCGCGGAAGCTATGGCCTTTTTAAACTCATCCACGGCATTTTCAAACTCATCCATTTCCCTGTAGCAGATACCCTTCTGGAGGTACCCGCGAATTCTGTATTCAGGCGACCTCTGCGACGCGTCGAAATAGGTTATGGCTCGCGGGAAATCACGCCCATCCATGTAAATTCTTCCAAGATAGTAATATGCACGGTAGTTGGTCTGATCGTATTTTACCGCCTTCGTAAGATATACGACAGCCTCTTTTACCTGGTTTGCATGGTACATGATCATACCGAGGTAGCCGAGGCTTGCCCCGTGTGCCGGATTGACCTTGATTGTTTTATCGAAGTAGGTAACCGCCTGTTCGAGATTGCCCTTTCTGTAAAATATCTTTGCGATTTCGTAGAGGTACAGGTGGTTTTTCGGGTCTATCCGTGAAAGCTCGAGGAGCTCCGCCAGCGCCTCGTCATCCTTATGAAGGAGCAGGTAACACTCGATAAGGCCTTCCCTGATCTCCTTCAGCGTTGTAAGATAGGGTTTTTTACGGATTTTCAGGCAGAATCGATATTCAACGACCGCCATCTGGCAGTTGCCCTCGCGCCTGTAGCATTCCGCGAGCAGAAAATGCGCATCGATCGAGCCTCCCTGCTTCACAATAATCGTTTTCAAATTCCGAATCGAATTTCTCGTGTCTCCCGCCTGGATCTGCGTCCATATTCTCTGAAGCTTCTTCGGTTTTCGAAACAGTTTTATATAGGAAAAAATGGAAAGAATACTTATAACAGCTATGCCTGCAATGATTGCCGTAAGATTCATGCGTCTCCCAGCTCAAATATATGTGAATATACTTTTTTAAAGATACGGAGCGATTCAATGTCCCATAGTATTATTTCAATGAGACGAAGATACCTGTTTTTTGTTTCGACGTATTTTTTCAATACCGTGAACATTATCTCGGCGCACGGTTCGGGAGGAAACCTGGAAATACCGACGCCCATGTCGGGAATAGCAATGCTCTTGAATCTCTTTTTGTTTGCGAGCTGAAGGCTGCTCAGCAGGGCGGTTTCGATATTTGCCCGGGTGATATGGCCGTCAAACTCGGTAAGAGCGGCATGGATGATGTGCTTCGCTTTCAAATTTCCACTGCCGGTAACAACGGCAGTGCCGATCTCGATTGAGCCGTATTTCGCACATTCTTCCGCGATTGAGGCTCCTCCCTTTGCCTTGATCGCTCCTCCGAGGCCCGATCCGAGGAGGAGCAGGTTGTTGGCTGTGTTTACAATGGCATCCGTTTCCCGCTCGGTGATATCACCCTTGATAATTTCTATCCGAACGTCCTTCATACGTTGCAGTCTCCATACGTACCGGGGCATCCGTCGGGTAAACTGCGGATTACCCTGCGGTATAAGAATTAGCATAACTATACCGTTTTATCGAAAAAACACAAGTCTTGAAATCTGAATTTTGCTTTGTCCGTTAAAAACGTTTGATTGATTGAAAGGGATTTAACAGCGTTTTGAGATTCGAGACGAAAACACGCTTCTCCCATTTGTATGGAAGATCGCGCCCACCTGCGTATATTCTGCACCGGCAAATCAGGAATGCGTATTCAGCTCCTGCTTGCGTAGAGAAACCTGTCGATTTTTTTGAGAAAACTCTCATTCTCGATCGGTTTCGTGATAACGGAGTCAACACCGCAGTTTTTAACTTTTTCCAGCTCAACCGGATCTGTAATGGAAGTTACCGCGATAATAGGGATTTTTTTCAGCCTTGGATTGTTCCTGATTTTCTTTGTTACCTCAAATCCGTCGAGATCGGGAATGAGAAAATCAAGCAGGATCAGATCGGGATTCCATTCTGCAACCAGAACCCCTGCATCAAAACCGGATGCGGTTGTACGGACCTCTGCCTCCGGAATTTTTTCGATGACCTTCGATGCGATCTCGAGAAAATCGGGATCGTCGTCGACAACAAGAACCTTTCTCTTTTTCGCTTCCTCGAGCTCTCTGGGTATGGGCATTCTATTCTGCGTTAAAAAGGTTATCAAATCACTCCATTTTACCCGTCGATGACCTCCTGGTGTTGAATAGGCCTTCAGTTTTCCGGTTTCAATCCAGCGAATTACGGTGCGAATGTTGACCTGACAGAATTTTCCGATCTGGTATGTTGTGTATATTTTTTCCGGCAATCTACCGCCCCCTTAACAATAATGATAAATATACTAACTATTATTGAAAATCTAATGCTTTCCATGCCCATTGTCAAGAATTTCGGAAAAATAAATTAAAAATATTTTTCTGTTAAAAACCTGTACATCGTGCACTTCCGACTGAACAGGGACCGGTTATTCCTCCGATTCAAGCGCCGAATTTTGCGAGCTTTTCCGTGTGGGCGAGAAGAAGAGGCATAAGATCGATTGAATAAATCGTCGATAGCGTGCCCCCCGTAAGACTGCGCTCGCTGAAGCCGGAAATTCCGGACTGCCTGCTCCACCTCGACCTGAGCAGGAGCGGAACAGGATGCCAGGAGTGAGCTCGATATAACGCAGGCGTCGAATGATCCGCCGTCAGGGCAAATGCATCGGGCTGCAGATCGAGAATCATACCGAGGTTCCGGTCGACCTCTTCGATGATTCTAACTTTTTCGTCAAAATTACCGTCCTCACCGAAACTGTCCGTATATTTGATATGAAGGAAATAGAAGTCGTATGCTCCCCAGAGCTCCTGAAGCTTTTTGAACTGCGGCACAACCCCGCTCTGGACATCGTCGACGACCTCCATTCCCACCAGCCGGGCGAGGCCCCTGTACATCGGATATCCGGCGATGGCGCATGCATTGAGTCCGTAGACTTCGCCGAATGTCGGGATTTTTTTATGCAGGGCAAAGCCTCTGAGCAGAATTCCGTTTGCCGGGTGCTCGTTCTTGAGCTTTTCACGAACCAGGGAGGTGAATTGATTGATGAGCTCGGCGGTTTTCTTCGCTTCGATGCTTTTATCGAGCGGCCTGACTTCAAGCGGCGGGGTACCCGTTTTTTGTGGATCGGTTTCGGTCAGGTTTTCTGAAAATTTGCGGCCCCTGAGGACGAGCGCAGCCCTGTGTTCCTTTTCCGTCTCAATAAAGAAAGACGCACCGGGAAGCGATATCTCACGAATTCTATCGCACATCTTTCTATTGATCTCGTCGGGTATTCTGCCCGCTCTCCTGTCCGTTATGTTTCCCTGTGCATCGATTGTTGCAAAATTTACCCGCGCGGCAAGGTCGCCGTCCTGAATAGGAAATTTTACACCGAGAGCAGAGAGTATTCCCCGGCCGATTATGTAGGCCAGCGGGTCGTACCCGAAAAGCGCCAGATGTCCCGGCCCGCTGCCGGGTGTTATTCCCCGTATGATGGGAACCATCAGGCCGGTGTCGGACCGGCCGGCCAGCTCGTCGAGATTCGGGGTTCGGGCTGCTTCGAGCTCTGTCTTTCCGTCCTTCGGAAGACCGCCGAGTCCGTCGAGAACGAGCAGCACAATCTTTTTATCATTGGACTGTTTCAGCATTTTCATGAGTTCAAAACGCTCCATAGTACACTCCTTGCCCGGGATTCAGAAAATTCAGCCGATCTGCAGCCGGCTGAAAGAAGCACGTCCGGATGTTTTCGGCCGTGCCCCTCGCGTATCGTATTCGGATGCAGGCGGCTTTACCACAGATGCAGCTCGTCGTTCACACTCGTATTCTTCACCGCGTATCGGCGGGCGCCGGCAAACCGGTATACGCTCCGGTTCAGAAAAAAAGCTCGTCAAGATACGCGTCTGCATCGAACACAGCGATGTCTTCGATTCTCTCGCCGACCCCTGCAAAAAAAATCGGTATGCCGAGCTTGCCCGATATGCTGCAGGCGATTCCGCCTTTTGCGGATGAGTCCAGTTTTGTGATAATAATACCGTCGACCCCGATGTACTCGTTGAACAGTGAGGCCTGGCTTATTCCGTTTTGACCTGTCGTCGCATCGAGCGTCAGTATTTTCAGCGTCTTTGTTTCAGGAAGCTTTTTTTCGAGTATTCTGCCGATTTTTGAAAGCTCCTCCATAAGCTGCTGTTTGTTGTGAAGGCGGCCGGCTGTATCGATGATGAGAAACTGTACCTGCCTGCTGAGAGCGGAATCGCAGGAGTCGTACACAACCGCCCCGGCATCCGATCCCTGGTACTGCTTGATAATGGGAACGTCCGCCCTGCCGCACCAGACGGCAAGCTGATCGATGGCCGCATCCCTGTATGTGTCCGCTGCGGCGACGAGTACCTTTTTACCCTGCTGTTTGAAGAAGTAGGCAAGTTTCCCGACGGTTGTCGTTTTTCCCGATCCGTTCACGCCGAACACCAGGAGGACGGTGAGCTGTCCGTCGGCTGCATCGAGCGGATGTATCGTCATACGTTCCTTCACCACACTCTTAAGCAGAGAGGAGAACTGTTTAGGGTTTGCATCGACGGACCTCTTTTGAAATTCATGTACGATATAACCGGAAAACTCGATGCCGAAATCCGCGGTAACCAGAAGCTCTTCAATGCTCGACAGGAGCGCATCGTCTACCTTCTTTGATTTAAAGATGCTGTGGAGCCGTTTGCCAATTGATGTGCGCTTTTGCAGGAGCATGTCAGAATTGCACCTTTCCCCGTACAATAGGGACGGAATCCGTTGGACTTTCGGTGCGGCCGTAGAGCTTAAAATACTGTAGTGTTTCTATGAACGAAAAGGTAAAAATACCGAGGGTGAGTATGGAGGAGGAAACGACGAGCGCGTTGTACGTGCGGCTCAGGCGAACGGCGTTGTCGTAGATATCCGGGTCCTTGTCGATGTACAGATCCGCCTTCTGCCGGTTCAGTGTTTTCAATGTGCCGAACAGAATGACAAGGCCTATCGTTCCGAATCCCGCGTAGGAAAGCAGTGCTCCGCGTTTTTTGGAGCGCTCGGCACGATGTACTATCTGATCCCACTTTTCGGGCTTCTCCATTACTATATCGATTGTACCGGTCTTTTTGTCGATAGTAGAGGGATCGATTGCCGTTGTGCGGTACCCTTCATGAATCAGAGTTATGACTTGATCGTCCCTGTCGATGTCGAGTGTAAGAGGGGTTTTGCCGAGGTACGCTTCGTCGAGGTATACATCGGCCCCGGAAGGAAGGGTATACAGGGTATACTTTCTGCCGGTGGTAATTTTTTTAAGATCGATATGCATGGAGAAAGGGTCCGTGTTAAAAAAAACAATGTCGGAAAACTCCCTGTATCCGTTTCGCGTTACGGTTACACGGTGGTTTCCGGGAGTAACGAAAATGCCCGACACGGCGCCCGTGCCCAGCAATCTGTTGTCGAGAGTTATGAGCGCATCGGGCGGCTGTGCGGTCAGAGTAGCCATGTAGGTTTTATAGGGAAGAAAATTACGGAAAACGGGAAAAAGATTGAGCTCAGGACTTTCTAAAAAATCCGCAAGCTCTATTTTTTTCTCATAGAGCAGTTTCTCTTCAGCGGTCATCATATTCCTCTCGTTGACGGTAATCGACAGGACTTCGGCCTCGGAATGTTCTCCAGGCTCCGCGATGGTGTAGTTTCCGAACAGAACCAGGGGAAATTCGTCACCGACAGGCGCCTCCAATGTAACGGCGGTTTCCATCTTGTTTTTTATTTCCCCGTGCGCCTGGTCGAAGGCTTCCCGGAATTTATCGCTCTTGGATAGCGTATCGAGGAACAGCCGTTCTTTCTCGGATATGGTGATAAACGGAATGGATCGCGCCATGGTATACAGGGTGGTTCGGATGGCGGGTTCTATGTATTCGTACAGCGGGTCGCCGAGATTTTCGAAGCCTCCGATAACGATTCTGCGCTGTTCGAATATATTTATGGGGCTGAAGCTTTGTGCCTGCGCTATCCCGTTGAAAAAGAGAGATACGACAATTACACATAGTGCCTTTTTCATGGTTTCCACAAATGGGTTGCTTTTACAGCGATCCATTCCCTGTTTCTTTTCACTGCCCTCCGACATACCGGTTTGGTATGTGTCCGATCGTTTGAAACACATGAGATCCCGCACAGCGTTATTCCTGGTATCTGCCGGTTTTCAGCACCTCTTCGATAAATGCATCGATACCCCCGTCCATCACCGCAGCACCGTTTCCGATCTCGACACCGGTTCTCAGATCTTTCACCAGCGTGTACGGTTGAAACACGTAGGAGCGAATCTGGTTTCCCCAGGATATATCCTTCTTGTTTTTCTCCTGCTCCTTTTTCTCCCGATCCTTTTCCTCTTTGTAGTGCTCGTACAGCTTTGATTTGAGGATTTTCATGGCCATATCTTTATTCTTGAACTGCGAGCGCTCGTTCTGACACTGTGCGACAATACCGGTGGGTATATGGGTAATTCGCACCGCCGAATCCGTTTTATTGACATGCTGACCGCCTGCGCCCTGTGAACGGTAGGTATCGATTCTGAGGTCTTTCGGATCGATGTCGATGACGATGTCATCCGCGACTTCGGGGCTGCAGAAAACCGAGGCAAAGGATGTATGACGCCGTTTATTGGAATCGAACGGGGATATTCGTACAAGACGATGAATCCCTATCTCTGTTTTCAGGTAGCCGTACGCATACTTTCCCTTGACGTAGACGGTCACCGATTTTATCCCCGCCTCTTCACCCGGAAGTATATCGACTGTTTCAGTTTTGTAGTGATGATTTTCAGCCCATCGAAGGTACATTCTCAGGAGCATGGAGACCCAATCGCACGCCTCGGTTCCTCCCGCACCCGAATGTATGGTGAGATATGCATTGGCACTGTCGTGTTCCCCGCTGAACAGCGAGAGTTTTTCAAGCGCATCGACCTTCTCCGTAAGCTCGCGAAGCGTGGAGATGATTTCCGCTTCGAGCTCCTCCTCCCCCTCGGCAAGGGCGAGTGAGTACAGCTCGCAGAGCTCGTCGACCTGTCTTTTCGCTTCGACCCACGGCTCGACGATACTCTTGATTCGTTTGATCTCTCTGGTGACTTCCTGGGCCTTCTCCCGTTCATTCCATATATCGGGGTTGTTCAATTCTTTTTCGAACTCTTTCCTTTTTTCGATGAGTCCTTTGACGTCAAAGACGATCCCACCCTTCGAGAGCGGTTTTCTGTATCTGTTCGACTTCGGTTTTATAATCGACGAGCACCCTCATCACCCCTTTCAGGCTTTTTGAAAAAATACAGTATACACCTCGTTAAATCAACAGATTTCTCGGGTTCGGCGCATCAGGCCCGAAACTAGAAGTTTTCTTGACGGTAAAAAAGCAGTAATTTTTGAGACAGGAGTTTTGTACTGCAGTGTGAATGATGCCTGGTGCTCGCACCGGCGGTACTTACAGTACTTTGCAGCACCTGCGGCATCTTCGACATTATCCGGATGCGAAGCGTCCGGATAACGCTTCAGGTGAAGAGGCCGTTAAAAATAACATATGAAAACATTACGGACCATCGACGACGCTCTCGACTATCTCTACAGCTTTATCAACTATGAGACGGATTCTTCATTTGCCTACGGGGCGGTTCACTACAACATCGACAGGACAATCCGGCTTCTTAACCTTCTCGGCAACCCGGAAAAGGGCCTCGATATCATTCATGTCGCCGGAACGAAAGGCAAGGGATCGGTATGTGCGGTGCTCGATTCGGTGCTGAGGGAAGCGGGTAATGCCACCGGCGTATTTACGTCGCCGCACATCGAAAGGGTGAATGAACGGATAGTGGTGAACGGGGCACCCGTCGATAATGAATCCTTTATCGATCTCCTCAACGAGCTTTCCCCGTGTATAGATACCTTTCCTCCGGATGCTTTACCGACGACATTCGAAATTCTTACTGCAATGGCGGTTTTGCACTTCAAGAGGCGGGGTGTGCGCTACTGCATCCTCGAAACGGGGATGGGCGGGCGTTTTGATTCGACCAACTTCTGCGATCCTCTTGTTGCGGTCATTACGTCGATCAGCTACGATCATATGGACAAGCTCGGTGAAACGATCGAACAGATTGCCTCGGAAAAAGCGGGAATTATCAAGGCCGGCAGACCGGTTGTCGTCGGGTATCAGACCTATGATGTCGATGATATTTTCAAGCATGCGGCTGGGACGCTGAACAGCCCGTTGTTCAGTGTTCCTGCACTGTGCCGGTATGAAATACGTGAAAAAAACGGCAGAGGGGTTTTGTTTCAGGCGGATGTCGACGGGTTTACCTTTTCCGATCTCTTTCTCTCTCTTTCCGGGAGGCATCAGGTCGAAAATGCTCTTGCAGCACTTCTTGCTTTAAAGGTAGCCGGCCTCCTGCCGGGGCCCGACAGTGTGAAAAGATCTCTTGCCGCTGTTCGATTGCCGGCGCGGCTCGAGCTCATACAATGGCGGGGCAGACGGTTTATACTCGATTCGGCGCACAATGCGGATTCGGCACGGGTTTTAACCGAAGCTCTACAGACATGCTACAGCTTCAGGCGCCTTGTCGCTGTTGTGGGCATTGTAAAGGGCAAGGACGTAGACGGCATTTTGAGGAATGTATCGAAAGTTGCAGACCGGCTGATAATAACCCAGCCGGTTACCCACAAGGACCTCGACACAGAAACTGTATACGAGAAAGCCCGCTTTTTCAGCCCTGATACAATCCTTATTCGTGATATTGCAAAAGCGCTGCAGCATGCCGTCAACGACACCTCGCCGCAGGACATCATTCTGATCACCGGTTCTTTTTATACGGTATCACCGGTAAGAGCGGTGCTTTTTTCAAAAGATGCGGCATAGTGCGGCTCATGCAGACGGTTAGAGGAAACGCCGGTGCAGTTCTTTTTTCACTTTTTCACAGAGGTCGAGACCCTCTTTCATCCTTCGAATTGCGCAGAGCAGTTCCAAATTTTTAAGGAGCTTGTCGGGTACCTGCGGCGGTTTATCGACCGGCACCATCATCATGTATTGCTCGGCCTTTTTCAGCGTCTCTTCGATCTCGTAAATATTGAGTTTTTCGCCGTTTTGCCCCATCCGCGCGCTGCACTTGTGAATCATTGCATACCCGAGATTGCTGCAGGTAAGCCTTAGGCCGATTGTATCGATCTTCTCGCGGGAGAGGAGCGACGTGTCGAGCTCATGGGCCTGCAGCAGGTACCGAATCGCTTTTTCCCAGTTCTTTTTCTGTATGTACAGGGAGCCGAGTGTGTCGTAGATTGCGGCTTTGAGCGCGACGGTTTCATCTTTTGTTTCGTCGAACTCGTTGAGAAGAGCCCTGGCAATGGTTGCCAGTTTAATGCCGTAATCGATGTTGGTTTCGGTTTTTGAGAACAGATATCCGATGAAGTTAAGTGTGGATATCTGCAGATGGATGATATCTTTATCGATGGTTCTGTCGTCATTTTCGATCTTTTTATCGACAATGCGGTTGATTCTGGCAAGAATGAGCTGTGAGAGAAAGAGAGCATTCTGATAATCTCCGTTATGAAACGCTCTGTTTGAAAATCCCACCAGAGTGTTTATATCCTTGTCTTCTATAAAGAGCGATGTATCCTTCATAATCGAGTGGAACAGGTTTAGAGAGCTTTCTCTGACCTCCTTTTTTTCAAGCAGCAGGCCGTAGAGGAAACTCGAAATGATTTTTCCGGTGGAACAGATCTCATCGTTGTCGATATCGGAGAAGCAGTTCTCCGTAAGATGAATAGTTACCATTCCCGTGTTGCCGGGAAACTGGAAATGATGAGTTCGGCTGTTCTCGGATTCGGTCATTGTCGTACGCTGCGCTGCAAAATCGGAGAATGGTGCACAATTATTCCAATGATGTGAGCTTCCTGCAGTGTAATGTAATAAGCACGAATTCGAAAAGTCAAAAGATTACGGGAATGGATGTGAGAGCGGGAAATGCCTGAAAGTATCTACTTTTTCGGCTTCTTCCCGTTTTCAGAGTGTACTATGAATGAGAGAGCAAGCATTTTATCGATTATGTGAATATTTTCGACGGGAAATCCTTCGGGAACATCGAGATCAAGGGGGGCGAAGTTGAGTATACCCCTGATTCCGGCGTCAATGAGCACCTTTACCACCTGGTTTGCAACCTCCCGCGGAACGGCAGTAATTGCGATATCTACGGAAGTCTCACGAATAAACATCGGCATAGTATCGACGTGGTGAACAAACACCCCGTTTATTGTGTCGCCGCAGAGCTCCGGTTTGATATCGAAAATTGCCTTGAGATCGAACCCGGCATCTTTGAACGCCTTGAACCTCGTAAGCGCGTGTCCGATATTTCCCGCACCGACAATTATGAACGATGTTTTTGTGTTGATTTTCAGAATGGTTGCAAGCTCCTGCTTCAATTTTTTTATATTGTACCCATACCCCTGCTGGCCGAAATCCCCGAAATAGCTCAGGTCGAGACGCACCTGTGATGCGGATGCGCCCATGTATTCGCCAAGCTTCTTTGACGATATTTTCTCTACCTTGTCTTCAAGCCAGCTGAAGTATCGGTAGTAGCGCGGGAGTCTTTCGATAACAACCTTCGGTATTATCGAGCCGTCTTTCCCTCTGATCATGTTGGTAATCCTGATAATAAGATTGTCCGGCAAGCCTCTTTTTTGTCGAGCGCACCGGTAGAAAATCCGACAAAATTTTTTACGGATTTACAGTAGTATAGTAAAAAACAAAAAATTGTCAATCATTAAAATGCCTGTATCCTAAATATTATGTCGGGCAGAAAGTGCGGTAAAAGCCTTGATGATGGAGAGAAATATGTTATATTTGTGATTGAATTACGGGGGTGTAGCTCAGCCGGGAGAGCGCTTGCTTCGCATGCAAGAGGTCGGCGGTTCGATTCCGCTCACCTCCACAACAGTACTGATGGTGCCGGGGGTGTTCAAACTGTCAAGCAGCCTGAACACCGGTGCCTGTCCCCGGCTAAAGCGACACAAGGAATCTTCATGCTTTACAAACGACTAGCCGCCGCGATCTTTCCGGTTTTGATAATTTTATTTCTCTCCCAGGGCTGTGCAAAAAAGGAAACAGTGCCGAAGGTTACCCTTCCCGAAGGAAAAACAGCGGAGGTGGTTTTTATAGTCGGGGATGTGTACGTCAGGACTGCCGGCGGCAGTACATGGCGTAAAGCCAAAGTGGGCGATACGCTGGCGGAAGGAACAACGGTAAAGACCGATGAGGACAGCTACTGTGAGCTTGTGATAAGCTCCGGAACGATTTTCAGAATGAAAGACAAAAGCGAGCTTCTGCTCGCCGTGCTGCCGGAAAACGAAAACAAGAACAAGACCCTCATTCGGTTTGCTATGGGGGACCTTTTCACAAAGGCGCAGAAGATCGCCTACAGGAGCGCCGATACGATTGAAACCGATACGGTTACACTCGGTGTCAGGGGAACGGAGTTTCTCGTCCACGTCGAGCAGGGTACGAGAACGGAGGTGCTCGTCGCAGACGGCGGGGTCCGGGCCCGTATGAATATCGACATACCTCCGGATGCACAAGCTGTCGGCGGAATGAAACCGGTACTGCGGAAAATCAATCGCGGAGTCAATATACGAGAGGGCTTCAAACTTGAGGTAACCGCTGAAGAGGTCGCCGGTCTCAAAACGGCTATCGAGGAAATTTCGGAGAGGGGGAGTGTATCCCCGTCCGAGATCGAAAAACTGAAGGAGCAGAGCGGGCTCATCGTCGTTCCATTCAGGGATGCGGATCGCAGGAGAATGGTGGAGTTTAAAACCGTATCGCTCGACTACACACAGGGCGAAACCCACTATGTCTCGCCGAATTTCGACGGGATCAACGACGAGTTCGTATTTTCAACGGATGCGTACAGAAACGAAAAATTATACGGATGGAAGCTCGTCATATCGGACGGCAGGTCTGTAATCCAGCAGGTAATTAAGAACAGGATAACACAGGAAGAGGAGGAGGTTGTCCTTCCGGAAAAGATCCAGTGGAATATGGTAAACACGGGCGGGGCGATCGTACCGGACGGAAACTATGTGTACGAATTCTTTACCTCCGGCCGCCGTTCGGAAGATTTTTTGCGGGAAAAGGGTATTATCGTGGTGGACACCCTGCCTCCGATGCTGGATGTCGATGTGCCGGAGAAGACCTTTTCGCCGAACGGCGACGGGGTGAAAGATATCATCCAGTTTCCGGTGAAAGCCGAAGCGGGCGCCGAATGGTCGTGCACGATTGCAACGCCGGAAGAGATAATCGTGAAGACAATCGAATGGGACAGGAAGATGCCGGACGCAGTCGAATGGGACGGAACGGGCGAGAACGGGACTGTCCTCCCGGAAGGTGTTTACGACATTACCATCAGAGGAAGGGACGATGCCGGCAACGTCACCCGAAAGACGATTCGGGGCGTCACCATCGATATTCGGGAGCGCCAGGCTGCGGTCGATATAGACAACCCTGTTTTTTCCCCGAACGGCGACGGGCAGGTGGATACCGTTACCTTCATGCCTGTTCTTTCCGACTGGTCGCGTATCGATACGTGGGACCTCATCGTTCAAACAGATAAGGGGGATACGGCGAGAAGATTCCGTGGCAGGCGATACCTGCCGAGAAAAATAGTCTGGGACGGAAAGCCGAAGGGCGACATAGCTGCCCGTTATCCCGACGGTCTCCCATCGGGATACTACACCTACTTTCTCAAGGTCATATACCGGAGCGGGGTCAATACATACGCCTTCAAGAAGGAGCTCATTCTCGACAACGATCCGCCGGTGATCGATGTAAGCGTTTCTCCGGAGCTTTTTTCACCGGACGGCGACGGCAGGGACGACACACTTGTTATAAAACCCTCCATCAAAGACCTGACCGGCATTCAGTACTGGAAGGCGGGTATCTATACCGCAGACGGGATGCTGTTCAAAGAATTCCACGGCACGGGAATGCCGGCCGGCCAGATGTACTGGGACGGGATATCCGATACCGGTATTCTTGTGGACAGCGGTGGGGATTACTACCTCGAGTTCGAGGCGGTCGACGAAGGGTTCAACAGCGGGAAGAGTGAGAAGGTTCCCTTTTCCATAGATATACTCGTCATACCGACGGAACGCGGCCTCAAAATCAGGGTATCCAATATCGAATTCGGGTTCAACACCTCGGAGCTTACCGGCGACAAGACCTTTCAAATACTCGATAAGATCGTCACTGTTTTGAAAAAATATGCAAAATACTCGATTACCATCGAGGGCCACACGGACAGCACCGGAGATGAAAGCTACAACCTGGAGCTTTCCAGGAAGAGGGCTGAGAGTGTGGGGCAGTACCTCATCGGGCATGGAATCGGCGCGGACAGGCTGAGCTATAAGGGGTACGGCTCGAAATACCCGGTCGACACCAACGAAACGAAGGAGGGGAGAAGAAGAAACCGTCGTGTGGAGTTTCTGCTTATCAGGAAGTGATGTTGAAAATGCGATGTGCGGGGTTGATTTGACATAACTCTTGTTATTTTCCAAAAACGTGATAGCATTTTGAGTACGGTAAAAACCATCAACGGAAAAGGCTCCCAAAAAAAGTACAGTACCTTTTCGTGCCCTATGCGCCGGAAACAACGGTGAAGGCAAAATCGTTATGATGTTGAAAACATCTGTCTCCATACGGGTACTGCTGGTCGGGTTCATATTGATCGCGGTTTTTATGCTTCTTACTTCCTGTCCCGGGCAGATCAGCGAAGAAAATGTACTGCAGGCGCAGGACGGAGAAGGCCCTGTCATTACCGTATTCTCACCGGCGGATGGGAGCTCTTATGCATCCATGGCGCTGGTAACCGGTCGCGTCGATGATAATGCAGACGAATCCGAAACCGGCAAAGTCAGGCGACTCTACTACGGGGTAACGCCGTCGGCTGTTCCGGGGGGGCCGATCGATGTAGCCGAGGACGGTTCGTTTTCCTTCTATTTTCCGACGGATAATTTCACCGGGAGTCTTGTAATCAGTATCGTTGCCGAGGACTGGAACGGCAATGTGACATTGCTCAACCTGTCGCTTCTCGACGAAGGAGCCATACCCACATTCACGGCGATTACCTGTATGTTGCAGCCGATGCCTCTGGTATTCAGATCTACAATATCTCCGATCCCGACAACCCGTCCTACGTTGGAGGAACAGGCATTTCGGGGAGCGCGTAGGACGTGGCGGCACAAAACGGGTATTTATACGCAGTATCCAGCGCTGAAAAGTTTCTGGTGTTCAGCCTTGCCGACCGGAAAACCCCAACCCCGATCGGCTCGTGCGATACTAGCGGACCGACGCTCGGTCTTGCCGTGTACGGCAACAGGGCTTATCTCGCCGACGGGACCAGGCTGCGTATTATCGATATCACAAATCAGGGCGGACCCGTCACCATAGGCTACAGCCAGAGCACGTTTGCCGGAAATGCCAACGATGTCGCGGCCGATGCAAACTACGTGTACATGGCAAACGGGTATGACGGGTTCTTGATCATCAGCACCGCATCGCCGTATGCGACCGTGGGCAAGATCGACCACACTGATACGGCGATGCAAGGCTGCCACAGAGTCGCGGTTTCGGGCGATCATGCCTATGTGATCGCCGGTCAGGGCAATCTGTATGCAATCAGTATATCAACCCCCTCCGCCCCTCTAAAGAAGGACAGTGTCGATTTTCCCGGCTACGGCGGTGCTGAGGGTATCGCCGTTCTAGGCAGCCAGGTGTGGGTAGCGGACAACCAGACCGAAAGTATTCGTATTGTGGATGTAACCGACGAAAACAATCTGGTTGAAATCGGTTCCCGCCTGCATAACGGCAGGCCCCAGGCCGTGGCCATATCCGGCAGCTATGCCTGTGTGGCAGGCACCGGGTTCGGTCTCGACATCTCGGACCCCGCACTGCCTTCCGTTGTAGACGCCATCGCCGTAACGGAAGGCATCAAGGAAGTAGCAGTAACGGGAGACTATGTATATGTGGCTTCGCATGACTGGAGTTCACACGCATTTACTCTTCGCACCGTCGATCAGTACGACCCTTTTTACCAGGTTGTGCATACCGGATCGAGCTCGATATACAACGTGTATGGATTTACCATATCGGGCGATTATGCGTATGTTACAACCAATGAGGGAGGAAGCGCCTATCATCTCAAGGTCATCGACCTGCAGGATACCAGCTTTCCTGTTGTCGGATGGGTGGATACAGGCGGATCGGCCGCTGACATAGCTGTCTCCGGCGTGTATGCATTTCTCGCAAAGGGAAGCTCCGGAGTGCAGATCATCAATGTTTCAGACTCCGCAAACCCGTTTATCGTGAAGAATGTTCCGGTTGGAGGGTCCGTTTCGGCTGTCGAAGCATCGGGCAGGTATCTTTACGCTCTCGTTGACGGTAACCTCGCCGCAATAGACCTGTTTGCGGAATAACGATCGAGCTTCCAGACGTGTCAGTGCCGGGCTGTAAGGCTGCTTTTTTTCCAATTCGATAATAATATATTTGACTTTCATTAATAAGTAATTCATATTTCATATGAAACACTTAGTTTCGTATAAAAGAAAAATCCCCATGATTTTCAATATTCAAAGGTTTTCCATTCACGACGGAACTGGCATCAGAACGACCGTCTTTCTCAAGGGGTGCACCCTCCGCTGCAGGTGGTGCAACAACCCGGAGGGTATTTCATTCGATTATGATCTGATGTACGACAGGAAAAGGTGCATATCCTGCCGGAGTTGCGTCGGTGTGCGCTCCAACGGAGCGATTACCTTCGAGGATGGGGAAATTCGCATACACAGAGAAAAAATTCCAGACGCCTCGATATACAGAGGGGTGTGTCCGGCCGGTGCTCTCACCGTCTCGGGAGAGAACAGAAGCATCGATGAGATTATTGAAGAAATAAAAAAAGATACCCTGTTCTACGAAAAGAGTAAAGGCGGCGTCACAATTTCCGGCGGGGAACCTCTTGCACAAAAGGAGTTTTTATTCCCCCTGTTGAAGAGGCTGAAAGAAGAAAATATCCACGTATGCGTTGAAACCTCGCTGCATACGAATTGGGACAATATCGACGGATGCGTGAAGTATATCGATGTTTTTCTGACTGATGTTAAGCATACCGATGCGCATAAACTTAAAAAGTTCACGGGCGGCAGCCTTGCGTTGATTTTGGATAATTTCAAGAGATTGGAGAAGGCCGGCGCCCGGACAGTAGCGAGGGTGCCCGTTATCCCGACATTCAACAATACCGTACGTGAAATGGAGGAAATCGTAGGTATCGCTGCATGTCTTGCAAATGTCGATGAGATGCACTTTATTCCGTTTCATACCCTCGGTCTCGGAAAGTATACCTTGCTTGCTATGAAATACGATTTTGTTCGTGATAGTACGGTCGATTCTCGTGATATCGAAGGGTATGCTGCGCTGGCGGAAGAAAAGGGTTTAAAAGCGAGGATCGGGGGGTAGCGATGAGCACCAATACCCAAAGCGGTATAACGCACCGAATATCAAGCTTGCGGGAAAAAGTGCTGAGCGCGAAACCCGCCGTGTGCTCCGAAAGGGCGCGCATTTATACCGAGGTATATAAGGAACATGAAGCCGAGCCGGTAATCATAAAACGTGCGCGTGCACTTTCTGAAACCCTTAAGAGGATGACGATTTTTATCGACGAAGGCGAGCTCATCGTCGGCAATCATTCATCGAAGCTTCGTGCAGCCCCGATTTTTCCGGAATACGCGGTATCGTGGATTTTAAACGAGCTTGACGAGTTCGAAAAAAGGCCAGGCGACGCCTTCTATCCGGACGATGAAACAAAGCGAGAGCTCAGGGATATCTGTTCCTACTGGCATGGAAAAACGCTCAGGGAAAAAGCCTACGCATGTATGCCCGATTTCATCAGGGAGATTCATGAAGCGCATATAATCAGGGCGGAGGGTAATCTCACCTCCGGTGACGGTCATATCGCGGTGAATTTCGAGAAAATCCTCGAGCTTGGAATTCAGGGATATCGGGAACGAGTGCAAAGATACAGAAAGATGCTCAGCCTGGAAAATCGGGAGGATTTGAAAAAAGAGCTGTTCTACAGATCTGTCGATACGGCGCTGAGCGGAATATCGACCTTTATCGGGCGATTCGAGGACCTGGCGCTGCTTTTACGTGAGACCGAAACCGATCCCGGAAGAAAAGAGGAACTGAAAAAGATCGGCGGAAACTGCAGGAATATCAAGCACCTGCCTCCGCACAGTTTCTATGAATCCCTGCAGCTCGTCTATTTCATTCAACTGATTCTACAGATCGAGAGCAACGGGCACTCCGTATCCCTCGGAAGGATGGATCAGTATCTCTACCCCTTCTATAAAAGCGACAGGGAGCGCGGCATCGTCACCGATGAGTTCGCCGCCGAGCTGCTCGAGAATACATGGATCAAGCTCTACTCGATAAACAAGATACGCCCATGGTCTCATACGAGATATTCGGCAGGCAGTCCCCTCTATCAGAATGTAACGATCGGCGGACAAAAGGAGCATGGCGAAGACGCAGTCAATGCATTGAGCTATCTCATACTCCGCACGGTCGGGATGATGAAGCTTACCCAGCCGAATTTGTCCGTCCGGTACCACAGAGGAATACGTGAAGATTTTATGATGGAGTGTATTGCCGTCATCGAGAAGGGCTTCGGCATGCCGGCGTTTAAAAATGACGAGATTATTATTCCCTCGTTACAGGGTATAGGAGTTGAAAAAAAAGATTCCTGCAATTATTCGGCGATAGGATGCATAGAGGTGGCGGTTCCCGGCAAATGGGGATACAGGCCGACGGGGATGAGTTTTCTGAATTTCATGCGTGTCTTTCTCGCCGCTCTCAATAATGGGTATGACGCCGAGTCGGGAAAAACCTTCTACAGAGGAATCGGAAAGTTTGAAGATTTCGAGACCTTCGAAGACGTCATGAAGGCGTGGGCCCACCAGGTGAGGTTTTATGCGCGGGCCGCGGTGGCCGTCGATACGGTCGCCGACATTGCACTGGAAGAAAATGTTCCGGATGTCGTGTGTTCCGCCTTTGTGGACGACTGCATCGAGCGCGGCAGGACGATCAAGGAGGGCGGTTCGAAATACGACTTTATCTCCGGGCTTCAGGTGGGAATAGCCAACCTGGGCAATTCTCTCGCCGCGATAAAGAAACTCGTGTTCGAAGAAAAAAAGATCGCAAAGCGCGAGCTCATGCAGCATCTCGCGAACAACTTCGATGGAGTCGAAGGAGAAAAAATCAGGCAACGTTTGTTGAATTATGCCCCGAAGTACGGAAATGACGATGATTATGTCGATACTATTTTGCGAGAAGCGTACCTGTATTTCATAAACGAGCTTGAAAAGTACCATACCACCCGGTACGGCCGCGGCCCTATCGGCGGAAAGTACTATGCCGGGACTTCCAGTATCTCGGCCAATGTGCCGTCCGGTTCCGTCGTGCCGGCGACGCCGGACGGACGAAAAGCCTACACTCCTCTGGCGGAGGGGAGCTCGCCTTCGGCCGGAACCGATACCAGGGGACCGACCGCCGTATTCAAGTCGGTTTCAAAACTTCCCACCGACAGGATACTGGGGGGAGTGCTCCTCAATCAAAAGATATCGCCGCTCGCAATAAAAAACGAAAGAGACAGGAAAAAGCTGTCGCTGCTTTTGAGGACATTTTTCGACGATCTGAAGGGCTGGCATGTACAGTACAACGTCGTATCCAGACAAACGCTGCTGCACGCAAAAAAAGAACCTGAAAAGTACAGGGACCTGGTGGTTCGGGTCGCCGGATACTCTGCGTTTTTCACGACCCTTTCGCCGGATACGCAGGATGATATAATCGCCAGAACGGAGCACACGTTTTGAGAGGTCATGCCGATGGGTGTTTTGTGTGGAGTTGATTTGGGCGGCACAAAACTTGCCGTGGGCCTTGTCAGAGAAAACGGTACTGTCATCGACAAGACCGTTGTTTACGATCACTGCACAAAAAGCGAACACAGCGTGATTCTCCAGATACGGGATATCATCAAATCCCTTTTAAAATCGAACAGTATGGACGAAAACGATCTATCGGGAATAGGAGTGGTATTCCCCGGACATATCAGGTCGAAACAGGGAGTGTCCATTACGTCTTCGAACATCGAGGGGTTTAAGAACTTTCCCCTGAAAAAAGAAATAGAAAAACATTTCCAGCTCGAAGTCATTACCGATAACGACGCGAACGCGCAGGCCTACGCGGAATTCAAATTCGGCGCCGGGCACGGGTACAGCAGCCAGATCTTCGTTACCGTCAGTTCCGGAATCGGAGCGGGCATTATCATCGATAATAAAATATACCGGGGCATAACCGGCACAGCCGGTGAATTCGGCCACATGATTGTGGATCCCCACGGGGAATTACAGTGCGGGTGCGGAAATTACGGCTGTCTCATGACATTTGCCTGCGGGCACGCGCTGGGAAAGATATTCAAGAAACGTCTGATTGACGGCATGAAAACGAAGCTGCCGTTTGATGAAAATGTTTCCGCTTCCGACATAAACGGAGAGATGCTCAAAAAGGGTTTGGAATTGAATGATGCGCTCACCAGGCAGGTCGTCGATCAGTGTGCGAAATACCTGGGGATCGGCCTGTATAACCTGTTTCAGATGTTCAACCCGCCCCTGTTTGTACTCGGCGGTGGGCTTATGAACCTGGGCAGTTACTTTTTCGAGCAGATAAAGCTGCATTTTTATACCTATGCCCAGGATATGTTGTTCGACGATGTACACTTTGTTTTATCGATGTTAGGGGAGGATGCAGGCATCATCGGCGCTGCATCCCTCATTCTTGAAAATCAATGAACCAACGTCAAAGAGAAATAGTGAAAATAGTGTCGCAGGATAACAAAATATCCGTGCACGAGCTGGCGGAACAGTTCAAGGTTTCCGCCGTAACGATCAGGCAGGACCTCGACCGCCTCGAAAGTGAAGGCTTTTTGAAAAGAGTTCATGGGGGCGTTACCGCCCTGGATTCGGATAATATTTCGAGAAGGCTTGTCGTCAATTACGAGAATAAACTGAAGATAGCGCGAAGAGCATCCGCTTTCGTCGAAGAAGGTGAAACGATTGTCATTGAAGGCGGCTCGACAGATACGATTCTCGCGAAAGAGGTTATAAAAAAATCCGGCATAACAATAATAACGCCGAATATTTTCATAGCACGGGAGTGCCGAAAAAGTAATAATACCGTCATTTTGCTGGGGGGCATCTACCAGAAAGAAAGTGAAAGCCTTATCGGGTCGCTCGCCAGATTATGTATCGATAACCTCAACTTCAAAAAAGCTTTTTTAGGCGTCGACGGTTTTACGGTTGAAAACGGATTCACGAGCAGAGATATGATGAGGGCCGAGATCGCCGCCTGCATTGCCCGTAAAAGCGAGCAGGCGTTCGTTCTCACCGATTCCAGCAAGTTCGGCAAAACCGAACTGACAAAGCTGTGTACTGCTGAAGATATCGACTGCGTAATTACCGATGAAGGCATCCCTCAGGATGACAGGGAATATCTGAAAAACAGAGGTGTGAATGTCATCGTAGTATAATTGGATATATCCGCCGCCATTCGCTTTCGAGTATTTCCACGAAAGAATTTTCCATATAATAAATAAGAAACGACGATTCTGTTGTTGCCGCCATTTGTGCCCTTTCATAGGAGAAGTCGCGTATGTGTATATGATGGAAAAGGGGAAAATATGGTATGCACGGTATTGCAATGAATTTTATTTATAGTGTTGATAAATTGCATTATTACTGTATACTGTGATGTAAAGTTATTGAATGAAATAACGTTCGGTCATCATTCGCGTCTCAAAAAAGGCCGTTCCGGCTGGCTCTTCATGTTTTACAGCACGCAATGGAGCGCAATCGGTTTTTCGGGCTTTTAAAAGATTTATTATAGAGTGGGTGCTGTTCCGCTTTAAACACGCGTATAAAAAAGAAGGAGGCATGAAATGAAAAAAGTCCGCATTCTTTTATTGATCGCTGTTGCAGCAGCGGTTGCCGGTTTGATTGTAAGCGGGTGTGCGACCACGGGCACCAGCGACCCGCCTGTACCCGGCGGTTCTGGAGTTATCACCATCTCCGGTATCGGTGCGACCTCGCTTACCCTGACCTGGACGAAGGCGACGGACGATGCGACGACTCCGGAGAATCTGGAGTACCGTGCCTACTATGCGACGGTGTCGAGCATTACGACTCCCGAGGATGTGGAGGCGAACGCAACCCCTGTCGGGGATTGGGAGAAGGACATAGGGACGAAGGACGTGACCGGGCTTTCAGAGTTAACCGACTACTACTTTGCGGTTCTTGTTCGTGATGAGGACGGAAACATGGCGGCGTATGAGGTGGCTGCGGTATTTACCGTGACGGTGACCTTTGAGAATGTTCCTGCAAGCGCACAAACGATTGCACTCACGATAAGCGGTTCGAATATGGAGGAGATAAGCAAGAATCTCCCCGCTGCGGCAACTGCTGTTGTTACCGTGCCGTCCGGATCCTCGAGGACGTTTACCGCTCAATCGAGCACAGCATCGGTTACTTCCAAAGGAGAAACGCAGACAGACCTGCTGACGGTGGATGATAAGACTGTTAGCGTTACGTTTGAGCTTTATGAGACAAAAATTATTATTCCTGATGCTTTGAATAACCGGATCGTGCAGATAGACGACATGACAGGGGCAGGGTGGACCGTTCTCGATTATACTGATTTCGGGCTTGCCGCTGGTGAATTCTTGCCGTACGATATCGATTTTGATTCCAAGGGAAGGATATATATCGCCAATGATTACGGAAATGGAGCGGGGACTAAACAGATATTGAGGATAAATGATATTACCGATACATCTCCTGTTGCTGTTATTGAAGGATTGACAGTAGGTGCGACATCTATTGCAGTCGATAGAAAAAATGATTTTATTTACTATGGTACCGAGCAAAAATATCCTGATTACAGTAAAATATTTCGTTGTCAGTATGATGGTACAAACAACAGCCAATTCACGACGAAGGAAACCTACGGTTTCCCCGGAATTGATATAGGCGAAAACGGAACAGTGTATGTGATGGCAAATGATTCTGATTTCGCAGGATTTTATAAGTATGACATGAGCGGTAATCTATTAAAAGGAGGTAATTATTCTTATTTAAATTTCGCATGGGATGTTGTTGTAAAACCTCCATACGTCTATGTACTAAACACGAACAATTATGAAATTCTGCAGCTCGATATAAACGATATCAGTCAAAATCCTTTAAAAAAATACGGAACCCAGGATGACGGCACGTTTCCGGACAATCCCGGTGAGTTCTACGGACCGAAACGGTTTGTTGCCATTCTGAATAAAAAGCTCACCCTAACCGATGAGGTTGATTACGCTACCAAAGACAGGCTCGTGTCGCTGGACGATACTCTCGACGGAAGCGGATGGGAACCCTATGGCGCAAACGGTTCGGGAACCGGACAATTCAGCTTTTTTGTAATGTACTGAGCCTTGAATGTACTGTTTTACACCGCGGGGATGACCGGGTCGGGGCATATGGTGCAGGGACTTTCAATTGCCAATGCCCTGCGAAGGAGGGGTGTTGAGTGTGAATACATTGTAGTACACGGCTGCGGATTTTCCGGGCTTGCTGAAAAGCTCGGTGTAGAGCATATTAAGATACGCACCGAGGATGAGGAGAAGCTTTCGAGAGAAAACTACTCGTCTTCGGAGCTTTATCAAACGTTTATTTCTCTCAAACCCGATATTCTCCTCGTCGACCTGTTCTGGTTCATGATACATTATTTTATCGACGAGCTTCCCTGCAAAAAGATATTCCTGTGCCGCCAGGTTGCCGATTCGACATTCAGCATACCCCTCGAGTCGGGCACCATCACATTCAACCCTCAAAGCTACGATCGAGTTCTGGCTTTGGAACCGTTTGCCAGCAGCATAGAGATGGAACGAATAAACCCGATTGTCATCCGTAACAGGGACGAGATATATCCCCGTGACAGGGCACTGGACCTGCTGGGCCTGAAGAAGAAGGGGAAAAAATGCCTCTTCGCCTTCAACGGGAGGCCGGAAGAGTTTGAAATTGTTAAAAAGCAGTACTCCTACCTGGAGGATGTGGGATACACCATGGTGTACTCCACAAACTACGAGGGAGGGCTCTTCCCCGCGGTCGACTACTTCAACGCCTTCGACCTTATCATCTGCGGGGCCGGGTACAACGCCTTCTGGGAGGCTATGTACTTCGAGAAGGAGGCGATATTCGTGCCGCTGCGCCGGCGTTTCGAGAGCCAGCACAGGCGTATCGATGAATGCGGCGGCTTCAATTTCACCAAGAACGGCGCCGACCAGCTCGTCGACATCATGCTGGGACTTGAGGGGATGTAGTACACATCCATCGGCCGAGCGAATCTATACAATACCGGTTTATAAAAGAGAACGGCGGGTAGAAAGGCACGGCTATTCCTGAAAGGTCATTTTTTCAGCATCAGTATCGCGTTGTAGGCGAACAGGTTCGGGAATATCCGCACCCGTTTTTTTTCAGCGAGGAATATTTTTTTCTCAATCCCTATTTTCTCCTGCCTGCAAAAATCGTAAAAGTCTCTTATGCTGAGAAAGTGCAGGTTCGGCGTGTCGTACCAGGTGTAGGGGAGCGATGCGGTGACCGGTACGCGGCCGAGTATGGTGAGCTGATAACGCGCCCTGACATGGCAGAAGTTGGGAAATCCTACAATAACCTTCTTCCCGATCTTCAGCGCGCGTAAAATCGCCTTTTTGGGCCTGTGCACCTGCTGCATGGTCTGGTTGAATATCACGTAATCGAAGTGTTTGTCCGGATAGTGCTTCAAACCGGAATCGATGTCTTCGTGGGAGACGCTCAAGCCTCTCTCCATGCATTTATAGATTTCAGCCTCGTTTATCTCTATGCCGAAGCCCTCGATATCCCTCTTTCTCACGAGATAGTCCAGAAGCACCCCCTCACCGCATCCGAGGTCGAGCACCCTGCTCCCCGGTTCGATCATGGTTGCGATTATTCTGAGATCGAGGCGTTCAAGCCGGTTGTTCATGGTATCTGGATTCCTCTGGTCGCCGAACGGTACGTTCGTCCGAATTACCTGTGCTGTTTTCCGGGTTTCGATTTCAACGGGCGCTGCTGTTCTTTCCGTTGTTCCGCACCCGCTCCAGGAAGTGTCTGATAAGCGTGGTTTCTTCGCTGAACTCTATCAAAAAGGCGTCATGCCCGTAATCGGATGAAATTTCGCAGTAGGATACATCGATGCCGTTCAGCTTCAGCGCCTTTACGATCTCCTTTGACTGGTAGGGCGGGTAGAGCCAGTCCGAGGAGAAGGCGATGAGAAGAAAACGCACTCCGCGAACATGACGGAATGAATCGCAGAGCCGCCCCTTGTTCTGCAGATCGAAATAATCCATTGCCTTTGTTATGTATAGATAGGAGTTTGCGTCGAATCGCTGTATGAATTTGCCGCCCCGATACTGAAGGTACCCTTCAACCTCGAAATCGCCGGTAAAATCGTATCCGTATTCCTTTTTTTTCATTGAACGGCCGAATTTCCGCTCCATGCTTTTATCGCTCATATAGGTGATATGGCCTATCATCCTCGCGAGGGAAAGACCGCTCGACGGCCCTCTGCCCGGCTCGTACCTGCCGGCGTTCCAGTTGGGATCCGCCATTATCGCCTGGCGGCCGACCTCGTCGAGCGCTATCTGCAGCGCAGAGTGCTTGTACGTCGTGGCAATGGGAATGCACGATGCGAGCATTTCAGGGTATGAAACAGCCCACTGCAGCGCCTGCATGCCGCCCATCGAGCCGCCCGATACGCAGAGGATTTTTTTTATACCGAGAGAATCGATGAGCAGCTTCTGGGCGTTCACCATATCCGAAACAGTCACCACCGGGAAATCGAGTCCGTACGGCCTGCCTGTTTCAGGGTTGGCGGACGAGGGTCCCGTGCTTCCCTTGCAGCCGCCTATTATATTGGAGCAGATCACGAAGTATCGATTCGTATCGAACGCCTTTCCGGGTCCTATCATATCATCCCACCACCCAGGCTTTTCATCTCCCTCATGATGCCCCGCTGCATGAGCATCCCCGCTCAGGGCGTGGCAGATCAAAACGGCGTTGTCCTTTTCTCTGTTGAGGGTTCCGTAGGTTTCGTAGGCAAGGGCGATCTCCTCGATAACCGCCTCACTCTCGAGAATAAACGGAGCTTCGCCATGAAAATATTTTGTATCGACGATTCCCACGGAGCTTTGCTCAGCCGTCCTGTCGGTCAGGTCGTTGATGTTCATTGTATTTCACCCCGGCCTTTTCCTGCAGCATTACGGGTGGTTGTCCGATCGCTTTTCATCGGGATAATGCCGCCGGTGCATGCTTTCGGTACGTGCTGATCCGAACCGTATTGCACGCGTACTTTATTCGTCATACCTATAGTAATTTTATAAGATTAATCAAAATTGGCAAGGGAATTGTCGGCCCGGGTATGATTTCCGTTCGGCCGAATACCGTGCCCGATACCGGCGCGTAACTTTTTGAAGATACTCATGGGTATACAGTATCAACGAACCGGGCCGATTCTGCCCGGAGGCCAGTACCTGAAGAGCGATTTCCCGTAAATATTACTGCGTTCTACAAACCCCCAGAAACGGCTGTCGTTTGAACGATCCCTGTTGTCTCCCATCATGAAGTATTCATGCGCCGGGACTGTGACCGGTCCGTAAAAATCTCTGTTGTTCATCAAATTGTCGCCGGGCGGAATGGTCTCAGGATCGGCATGGTACTCGGGCCACCACCCCTTGAGCCGTTTGCCGTTTATGTACACCTCTTTATTGATGACTTCAACAGTATCCCCGGGTAGTCCTATGCATCGCTTGACGTAGAATTTCGGCTGAGGGTCTATGTTCACGAACCCGAGGGTGAGTGTATACACAATCGGCGTAAACATCTGTATAACTATGTTCGGCGGATTGTAATAGGGCGCGAGAAAAATTATAATATCGCCGCGTCTCGGGTCGCGGACCGCCGGAAGCCTTTTGTGCGTGAACGGTATCTTGGCGCCGTAGATGAACTTTGTGGCGACAATGAAATCCCCGATTTCAATGGTGGGAATCATCGACCCGGTCGGTATTTTGTACACGTCCACGATAAACGTTTTGATGAAAAGAGCGATGACAAGGGCAAGTACTACAGCCTCTACATTCTCTCTCAGCTTGCTTTTCTTTTTTTTCTTACGTTTTTCCTTCATAGCTCTCCCTGTAGGTTTTGTTAAGATAATACGGCGCAGTTTATTTAACAAATAATATTCGCCAATTATCCGTAGATAATATCGGAAGAGATGGTATACTTATATTATTAAAAAATAGTCGTATTCCGGATGAGATCGGAAGACCTCTTATATTCACCGAATCCCGATGATATTCGGCAGGGCGCCTGGAAGGGGTGTCGCGGATCGCTTTTTAACCGGCGGTGTCTGTACTGATAGGAGGAGCAGCTATGGATGGGCCTGCGAGCAAGGAGATTACAAATAATGAGAGAATCAGAAGAATAATCGGGATTCTACGGCTCGACGGACGGGAGATCGAGCTCCATTTTCCGCATTATATAGAGGTGGCAAAGATAACGGATACGACACAGGATATGTTTACCATAAAACTGTCGAGCCCGCTTATCGATTTTGATGTGAAAACAACTAAATCGGTGCATCTTACCTTTGTTTTTTCAGGTGTTGAGCTGTTCGGAAAATGCGGTATTATCAATCATTCAGGTGCTGCGCTTACTCTCGATTATCCCGAATCCCTGATGAGCAGAAGCAAGCGCCGGTATCCAAGAATCTCCTTCAGTCCTTCCGTATCCGCTAAGTTGAAATTCAAGCAGTATCCTGAAAAAAAGATCGGAGAGGTGTCGTCGAAAGAACTGCCTGTAAAGTACTCCAAACTGTACTGGGAGGTTCAGCGCGATACGGTGGATATCAAGAGGATTTTTCTCCTTGTCGGAGCTGAAATAAAAAAAATATCTTCTCTTTCCGAAATAATACTCTACAACAAAGACAATATACGGACGCGGGACGCGCAGATTCTGCGGAAATCGGGAAAGGTTATCTATGTGGACGACTGCAGGACGGTGCAGTCGTATACGAGGCTGATTCCGTCGGATAAAATAATCAGCTACAGCTACTACCTCAATGAGAGGCGACTGGATGGGGTTGAGAAGGAGAAAATCATCGAAGAGTTGAAGGAGATCATGAAACAGGACCTTTCACAGAACTATACATCCAAGGTGCTGGTGCCGATATTTTCAAAGGAAGAGGTTATCGGGCACATAAAGGCAGTCCATGAAGGCCCGGGAAGAAAGGTAACATACGAAAACATTGCGGACCTCATGTCGCTGAGCGCGCTGCTCACCATGGGGATAGCGAGAGTAGGATTTGTGCCCGACCTCGGTAATGGAGTGGACAGCAGCCTGCTTGACATAAGCGAGGGAGGCATACTGCTCAGAATTGCCGATGAAGGCGCAGGTGCCGATCTGAAAGAGGGGACGGATATAGAGCTGAAGTTTGCAATCAGGAATGAGGAAGTTGCGCTCAAGGGAAGTGTGGTCAGACGGGACCCTGAAACTCACAGCTATGCGGTGCAATTTTCAAAACTCGGGCCAAAGGAGCGGCAGGCAATAAAGAAATATATCGATGCCAATTTAGAAGGCAACGATAAAAAATAGGCACGTGACACCGGCGTATCCAGGCTGAATGAAAGAGGGAGTTGTACGATGAGAAGACACAGGGGCAAGCTGCTCGGTGCTGCGCTCGGATTTTCTTTCGGAGGTCCCATCGGAGCAGTGATAGGCGGCGCGGTGGGAGCGCTTTTTGATGCATCGGAATCGGCGACCGGCCCGGGAGTTGGGTCGCGACCGGGTGTTTGGGGAGCCGTGGGCGCGCGAAGCGATGCGGAGAGGGAGCTTGTTTTTATTACGAGCCTCATACTGCTGCAGATAGGTACTGCACGTTGTGACGGCCCGGTAACGGAAAGGGAACTCAAAACAATCAAGAGATTTTTCAAGGGTCTCGGATACGGCCAGCGGGAGTATTTTATCATCGAAAGGATAATAAACGCTTCCCTTAATCGTGAAATAAATTTACAGGAAACATGCGCCGATATTTCGTCGAAAACATCCTATGAGGAGCGGCTCTTCCTCGTGAAGCTCGGGTACGAAATCGCACTGTCGGACGGTGTTTTAACGAACGTTGAAGAGCGGTATATCAGTCAGGCGTCGAAATATCTCGGTATACTTGAATACGATTTTGCAATGGTGCGAAACTCCTTTACTGCCGGTGCAGGCGGACCTGCGGCCGGGGGAATGGGAAAAGATCAGGGATTCGCAAATCCCTATGACGTTCTTGCCGTGTCGCCCGATTGCACCGATGAAGAGCTTCACCATGCCTATAGAACGCTTGCCGGAACCTATCATCCGGATAAGGTATCTCATCTCGGACCCGAGTTCATTGCTCTCGCCAACAAGAAATTCAACCTTATTCAGTCGGCGTACAGTACGATAAAAGAAGAAAGAGGTATCTCCTGAAGGGACCTGTCCTGAATGGGTATCGCCCGAGGGGCATCTCCCGAACGGATATCTCCTGCGGGGACTTAATATTACTCTTGCAAAATCACCGGATTCGGAGTAACTTAAATTTGTGATGAAAATGGAAAATGGAGACATAGAAAACCCCACCGGAAACGCAGTGATCTACTGGCGGATCAAGGGGAACAACAAGATGTTCAAGAACTCGGAGATCATTGCGTCCAATTTCGTCATCTCCCCCCTGCAGTTTAAAAACGAAACGCTTATGGTGAATTTCCCCCCTGTTCTCATTGAGAGCTACGCGAAGCTCATGGCAATCGTTGAGACCAACAACATCGATTTGATCAAGGGAGGAGAGCTCTTCATAGATGACAACATCCAGAATTTTTCCAAGTTCTATAAAAAGCATATCGAAAAGTACAACGGCATCATTCAGCAATATCTGATAGCGTATAAGGAAAAAAACGAAAAACATGCCGTTACCATGAGTCTCCCGAAACTGATAAACCAGGCGGGCGAGCTCATGGAGACCGTGCGAAGGCTTGTAAAGAATGAGGAGCGAAAGGGAGAGATATCGGGCAAAATATCCGAGCTCAGAGAGATACAGCAGCACCTCAACAGCGAAATGAAGGGCTTCGACCTGAACAACATTATTCATGTGATTGATAAACCGGATATGACGGTCGACCGCCTGGTCAACCTGTACAAGCAGAAATTCCTCGCCATCTTTCTCGAAGACTATGAGAAGGCCGATTCGTTAAAAAGAGAAATCATAAAACTGGAGCAGAGCCTCTCCCGCTGAGCATCGGCTGATCGTCCTCTGGAAATCAACCCTCAGATTCGAGGAATGCACTGTAGTCGGAAAAATCGAGCAGGTCGTTGAGCTCGTCACTGTTCGACATCTTCACCTTGACAATCCAGCCTTCATCCAAAGGCGAGCTGTTTATGGTTTCGGGGGTATCTTCCAGAATCGTGTTTGTTTCAGCAACCTTACCGGAGATGGGAGCGATAAGATCGGAGACCGATTTTACCGATTCGACCGTTCCGAAGGTTTCGCCTTTTTTGGTTTCGCTTCCCGTTTCAGGCATTTCCACAAAAACGATGTCACCGAGCTCCTGCTGGGCGTAATCCGTAATACCGATTGTCGCAGTATCGCTTTCAGCATGCACCCAGAGGTGGTCCTTCGTATACTTCAGTTCTTCCTGTTTCATCCCGTATCCTCGTAAAATTATTGGGTTAATACCGCCGGTAAGCGGCATGTTCAGCCGATCTGCGGCCACGTGAAAAAATCCGGGCGCTCGCACCGGCGGTACCAAGGGCATTAAAAAGTTATCCGGATGCAAAGCGCTCGGATAATGTAACACTGAACGGGCTGTTTGTCAAATACTCTTGAATTTGGTGCTCTTTTTATTTACACTTGCGAGTATGGTCTGTATATACCATAAAAAAACCCGCATCGCTGTGGAGGGCTTTGATGAACGAAGAAATTATGCAAAAGGCACGGCGCTGGACGGCCCCTCCTTTTGACGATACGACGCGAAAAGAGATACAGGAGCTGATAGACAGAGGAGATGAAAAGGAGCTTTTCGATAGGTTTTACAAGGAGCTGGAATTCGGTACCGGCGGCATGCGCGGGATTATGGGCGCTGGAAGCAATCGCATGAACATCTACACGGTCGGCGCCGCAACTCAGGGATTTGCAGATCACCTCCTGGGCGGTCGGCGGAATAGAGAAGAGATTAAAAAACGGGGCGTCGCCATCGCGTATGATTCGCGGAATAATTCGAAACGGTTCGCCGCAGAGGCAGCGCGTGTTCTGGCGGGAAACGGGATAAAGGTGTATATTTTTCCGGAGTTGAGACCCACCCCGCTGCTCTCATTTACCGTGCGGCATCTGAACGCAGCGGGAGGCATCGTTATTACCGCATCGCACAATCCGAAGGAGTACAACGGATATAAGGTGTATTCGGATGACGGCTCTCAGGTCGTTTCACCCTCCGACGCAGAAATAGTTGCCTGTGTCGCCGGGGTAGACATGGCGGTCGGGGTCAGGCGCATGTCGTATGAAGAGGCACGGAAAAAAGGCCTGATCCGGGAGCTCGATGAAACGGTTGAGAATATCTATCTGCAGAAAGTAAAGGGCTTTTCGGACGGTCTCGAAAAGGGGATACAACATATCATTGCGGGATTACGGAAGGAGATCAAGGTCGTGTACACTCCGCTGCACGGGACCGGCATTACGCTCGTGCCGCGCGCTCTCGCACAGACGAGCGGCCGCAATTCGGTGATATGTGAGCAGGCGCAGAGCATTCCTGACGGAAATTTTCCCACAACCCCCTCTCCGAATCCGGAAGAAACCGCTGCCCTGACGAGGGCGATCGAATGCGCAAAAAGGGAGGGCGCGGATATGGTGATTGCCACGGATCCGGACTGCGACCGTATGGGGCTCGCCGTCCCCGACCAGAAAGGTGAGTTTGTGACCCTCAACGGCAATCAGATCGGGTGTCTGCTCGCCTATCTTATGGCCCTGTCCTACAGGGCGTCGGACCTGATGCCGCAGTCACCGGCCGTCGTTTCGACTATAGTATCGACGGAGCTCGTTCACGATATATGCGACGATTTCAGTATCTATGAAACCGATGTGCTTACAGGATTCAAGTACATAGCGGCGAAGATACGTGAATTCGAAGCGGATAAAAGTCGTAATTTCATATATGCGTTCGAAGAAAGCTACGGCTATCTTGCGGATACGTTTGTGCGGGATAAGGACGGAGTGATAGGGTCCGTGCTCGCACTGACGCTGGTAAAGTACGGGATAGGCGCATACGGCTCCGTATTGAATTTGCTTCATGAAATCTACCGTAAGTACGGGATGCATGTGGAGTTTCAAAAATCGGTGAAGCTTGCGGGCGCCGAGGGCGCTGAAAAAATCAAAGCGCTCATGGCCGACCTGAGGGAGAGCCCGCCGGATAGTATTGCAGGCGAGCCGGTTGTCCGTATCAAGGACTATCTCCTGCAGAAAGAGATCGCGGTGCCGGAAAAAAATGAAGACCCGATGGCCGGCCTTCCGAAATCGAATGTCTTGCAGTTTTATACGCCTTCAAGCAAGGTTTCGGTTCGGCCTTCCGGTACGGAGCCCAAGATCAAGTTTTACTTTGCGCTGCAATCCGATGCTGCTGACGGTATCGTAAAAACCCGGCAGCGTCTTGAAAGCCGCTTTGAAGAGGTATGGCACGATATGTTTTCGCGATGCGGTCTCGAATGATGTACGTCCGGTTTATGGTGCGTTTAACGCTGTTTCACCAGAGAGCATCTGCAGCAGAGATGATGCGATTCGAAAACATCTGAAGGATGTCGCTTTTTGCAGAAGCAAGTGAAAACGAATAATCTGGAGTAAAACGTATGGAAAACCTCGATCTCGAAGAACGCGACCTGACCATCGATACCCTCGGCAGGGCGAAGATCGATTCTCCGCTCGGTCTCTCGACAATATACGGGGATAATATCGCGAACTACGTTTCCGACTCGGATACGGTTATTTTTTATCATAACAGATCTGAGGTAATGGACAGGATAGAGAACGGCAATTCGATTCTGGCCTTTGAAAAGGCGGGCCCGCGCCAGAAGATATACTTCGATCCGGCAAAGACAAAGGTCGGCATCGTCACCTGCGGCGGTCTCTGCCCGGGGATAAACAATGTCATCCGTTCGCTCGTTATGAGCCTGTACTACAGATACGGCGTCAGGGCGATTTTGGGTTTTCGGTACGGATTCAGGGGATTTATTCCAAAATACGGGCTCGAGCCGGTAGAGCTCCATCCTGAATCGGTTGAGGATATACATGAGAAGGGGGGAAGTATACTGGGCTCGTCCAGGGGACATCAGGATATCGAGGAAGTGGTCGACTGCCTGGAGAGAATGAACATCTCCATTCTTTTTGCCATCGGCGGTGACGGAACGCTTACCGGTTCGGGAAAGATATATGACATTGTCAAAAAAAGAGGGCAGCACATATCGGTGATCGGAATACCGAAAACTATCGATAACGATATATCGTATGTGGAGAAAACCTTCGGTCTTGAAACGGCGTTTTCCATTGCGGCCGAAGCGATACGAAGCGCTCATACAGAGGCGGTCGGTGCACCGTACGGCATCGGACTCGTCAAGGTGATGGGCAGGATGTCCGGCTTTATCGCTGCAAATGCTGCGCTTGCGCTCAATGAGGTTAATTATGTGCTCATCCCTGAGGTTCCATTCGACCTTGAAGGACCGAAGGGATTTTTCAGTATACTCGAGCGGCGTCTTGTCAAAAGAGGGCATGCGGTCATTATCGTTGCGGAGGGGGCCGGGCAGCAGTATATAAAAGACCGCTTCGATCGAAAGGATATTTCGGGCAATCCAGTCCTGGGCGATATCGGCATCTTTCTCAAGACCGAGATCAAAAAATTTTTCAAGAGTACGGATATCTACGTGAACCTCAAATATATAGATCCGAGCTACCTGGTACGCTCGGTACCTGCCAATGCCCATGACGCAATATACTGTATGCAGCTTGCCCAGAATGCCGTTCATGCCGGAATGGCCGGCAAAACAGGTATGATCGTCGGGCTCTGGAACGGGCAGTTTACCAATGTCCCGATTCACCTCTCAACCATGCAGAAGAAACGTCTGTCGCCGGAAGACCCGCTCTGGCTTTCCGTTCTTGAGGCAACGGGACAGCCGATACGAATGGTGAACGAGTAAAGTTGATACAGAGAAAGGCCGAATCGGCTCATTTCGACACAGTTTTTACATACGATGACAACCAAATGCACGACAAATTGTGCAGCAGTGTAAATTTCCGAATATAAGGAAATAATGATTTAGAAAAACGACTCATTCTGTGTAAATGGCATAGTAATTGCTTAATTATTGCTATATGAGGTTCACATACAGTATGAATATTTCGTATGGTTCTCACATAAAATACAGTTGAGCGAGGTACAAGATGATTAACAACACGGTGAAAAAACGGGAAAAAGGAGCAACGGCACAGAAGCAGGGATTTAATCCGCACCATCTGGTCAGTGATGATATGTTTGAGAAAAATCTCAATGCGATCATCACCTACTATCAGATGACAAAGGGAAAGAGTCACGGCAGGTTCAAAGCGGCGTAACTGCTGCAGCCGGGCGGCATGTTCTCCGCGTCAAGCGAGGTTATATCCGAAACAATAGGGTCCGTATAGAAGAGGGCCTGAATGGTGCACTGAGACGGCGCCGCGTCCGGCGCGGCAGTCTCTCCACATGAATCGCCTATCCACAGTAAGCGAACCATCCTGTCTGAACCTGGGTATACCTGTTTTTATTCCATCAAAAAACTGCACTGATGTTCGACGAACCGTGAAGCGTTCCCCGTTTTCTTATCCTCTGCAGCCTGCTGCTCCAGTCGTTTCTGTTTGATTTTCAGAATAAACCTTGGTATATAGTAGTGTACAGCTCCCCTTCGTTGCGGTGCGCTGCGAGGCTGTACGGTATGAGAAAAATCGTAACCTTTACATCGGATTTCGGGCTTGCAGACTCCTACGTCGCCGAGGTGAAAGGCGTAATCGGCGCCCTGTGCCCTGATGCGGCTGTCATCGACATAACACACGGAATCGATCCGGGCAGTATTCGTGAAGCTTCGTTCATACTGGCCGGGTCTTTCACGTACTTTCCGCCGTACACGCTGCACCTTGCGGTGGTGGACCCCGGCGTGGGCACCCTTCGTGATATTATCCTGGTAAAATGCGGGGAGTACATATTCATCGGTCCCGACAACGGTATACTGTTCGAAGCCGCCCGAAAGGCCGGCATACTGGAAATCCGTGCGCTCGTCGGAGAAGAGCTTTCCAATACCCTCGCACGCATGTATCCCGAAAGCAGCGTGGTCCGCACCATTCTCGAAAACGGGGCAAGCAGCACATTTCACGGGCGCGACATCTTTGCCCCGTTTGCCGCCTGTGTGCTTGAGGGAGTCTCGCTCGATGAGGTCACAGTGACCAAAGAGTCGATGGTGGAGTACGTCATGCCCCGGCCGGTGCAGGAAGCCGGACAGATAACCGGTGAGATCGTCCATATCGATCGATTCGGCAATCTCATTTCCAATATTCAAAGAACGTATGTGAGCGACGAGGATGAAATATTTCTCAAAACGAGGGGAGAGATACGACCGGTAGGCAGGCTGCGGGAGACCTATGCTCAGGGGATGAGCGGATACCCGGTGGCGCTTGTCGGTTCGCGTGGATATCTCGAGATCGGTATAAACGGCGGGAATGCGAAGGAATCTCTCAGAGCGACGTGCGGCGATGAGATCATACTGCTGAAGAAGGCGGGTGAAGATGGTTGACATCAGGAAGCTTCGCGAGGATCCCCAGCTTTTCAAAAGGGGAGCGGAGAAAAAGGGGTTCGATGCGGATATCGAAGGAATTCTGAGGCTCGACGAGCAGAGACGCCGCATCCAGGCGTCGATCGACTCGAGGAAGAGGGAGCTCGGGCAAAAGTCCAGGTCGCTGAAGGGGTCGGGCGGCCCGGAAAGAGAGACCCTTCAGGCCGCACTCAAATCGTTTTCCCGCTCCATCAAGGAGGATGAGCAGAGGCTGAAATCGGTCGAAGAGAAGAGGAACGAGCTGCTGCTGCGGGTTCCCAATCCTCCCATGGAGGATGTGCCCGTCGGAAAGGACGAGGACGACAACGTGGAGATCAAACGGGAGGGGGATATTCCCTCGTTCGCATTCAGCCCGAAAGACCATGTCGAGCTCGGGCTCGCCCACGGTCTGCTCGATACCGAGCGCGGAGCGCGCGTCGCCGGGAGCAGGTGCTACTATCTGAAGGGAGATGCCGCCCTCCTCGAAAATGCGCTTATGCGTTACGCCCTCGATTTTCTCGAGAAGCGCGGATTCACGCCGATGGTGACTCCGATGTTCGTCCGCGAGGAATGCATGGTCGGCTCCGGCTACTTTCCGGTCGGACGCGAGGAGACCTACGCAATCGAGAAGGACGGGCTTTTCCTCATCGGCACTTCCGAGGTGACGCTCGTTTCCTACCATATGGGAGACCTGCTCCCGGAGGATGACCTGCCTATCCGCTACGCAGGCTATACCACCTGTTTCAGGCGTGAGGCGGGGAGCTACGGCAAGGACGTGCGCGGTCTGTACAGGGTGCATCAGTTTCAGAAGGTCGAGCAGGTGGTACTGTGCAGAAACGACCGGGCAGAGATGGACAGGCTGCACCGCGAAATATTGGAAAATTCCGAGGAGATCGTGCGGAGTCTCGGACTTCCCTACAGGGTTGTCGAGGTATGTACAGGGGAGATGGGGCTCGGTCAGGTGAAGAAGCACGACATCGAATGCTACATGCCGGGCAGGGGCTCCTACGGCGAAACGCACTCCTGTTCGTCCTTCGGCGATTTCCAGGCGCGCCGGGCGCGCATCCGGTACAGGACAAAGTCCGGGAAGAACGAGTTTCCCTTTACACTCAACAATACCGCGGTTGCATCACCCAGGCTGCTTATCGCGATTTTGGAAAACTTTCAGCAGAAGGACGGCAGTATACGCATACCAGATGTGCTTGTCGGGTACATGAACGGGAAAAAAAGTATAGGAGGCGGCCCGTGAAAAAGGGGGAGTTTGAGGGTATCGATGCGTCGGGACTCCGCGATCTGCTTCGCATCAGACGCAGGAAAACACGTGGAGTCAAGGTCGGCGATCTCGTTATCGGCGGGAACCACCCTGTGGTGGTTCAGGAGATGACCTCAACGAATACCGCGAACATCGACGAAACGGTCGCTCAGATACACAGGCTGGAAGAATACGGCTGCAGGCTGATACGGGTCGCCGTTCTCGATATGGCGTCTGCGAGGGCCATCCGTCATATCAAGGACCAGATCGGTATACCGCTCGTTGCGGATATTCACTTCAACCACAGGCTCGCCCTGCTTGCAATCGAAAACGGCATCGACAAGCTGCGGATAAATCCCGGAAACATCGGCGGCCCCGAAAAGATCGCCGTCGTGGTTTCTGCGGCGAAGGTGCACGGGATTCCGATTCGCATCGGTGTGAACAGCGGTTCTCTGGAGAAGAACATCGTCAAGAAGTACGGCGGCATAACCGCCGAAGGCATGGTGGAAAGCGCCCTGCATGAGATATCGCTTCTTGAAAAGCACAATTTTTACGATACCATTATCTCCCTGAAATCCTCGGACATCGATCTCACGGTCGAGTCGAACAAGGCGCTGTCGGAAAAGGTCGATTATCCTCTGCATATCGGCATCACCGAATCGGGGTACGGAGAGGAGGGAATCATCCGCTCGATAGCCGGGCTTGGCATTCTCCTGCTGAACGGGATAGGAGATACGATCCGCATATCCCTCATGGCTTCCGACAGGATCAAGAACCTTCGGCTGTGCAACATGCTTCTCGACGAGATCGGTGTAGCGCATGTTTAGACGATATTTGCCGTTCTATGAGCAGTGTCGTGTCCGAACATATTCCGTTCGGCATTTTTAGGCTCATTTAGGGACAAAATACCGCAGAAAATCGGAGTATGCCCGGTGAAGATCGGTTTTGCATCGACCTGTATATGGAAGCTCAGCCCTGTTTCGGGGATTTTTTTTGCAAAAGAGCTCGGGGTGTACTCGTTTGAGCTCTGGGCCGACCACTACTTCAAGAACAGCGACAGCACGGAGGAGATACGGCGTGCCTATGAAGAAACGGGTGTTGTGCCCACCGTACATGCGGCGAGCTGGGACCTGAACAGCACCTCAGTTTCACGCGAGGTGAGGGAGCTCAGTATGCGGCAGGCAAAGAGATCCATCGATATCGCACACGAAATCGGGGCCCGGATACTAACCGTCCACCCTGGAAGAAAGAGCTTCGTGCGGGAAGACGGCTTAGAGGTCTCGCAGATGCAGAAGGAAGCATTTCATGAGCTTTATGTATACGGCAGGGGAAAAGGAGTAAGGATCTGCATCGAAAATATCGAGAACACGGGAAAAGAGGTAATGGTGAGCGAGAAAGATTTCCTTGATTTTTTTTCGGGGAATGAAGACGAGCTCATGGTTACGATGGATGTTGCGCACCTTGGCGAGATGAAAAAAATAAAGGCTTTTTATACGGTGCTCGAGAAGAGAATACTGCATATTCATATAAGCGATCTGAACCGGCATGAAATACACATACCGATGGGTGAGGGGATGCTCAGGACCCGGGACATTTTATCCTTTCTGAAGGGCTCTTACGGCGGGATTTTCTGCCTCGAGGTATACTGGAACGATACGGGCGGAGAAGGGCTGAAAAAAAGCATTCGGCACATCAGGGATGTTTCGGAGCTGATCGGGTATGCCTAGTATCGGGTTGCGGAATTCCGCGGACTGCGGGATTGAGCTTCCTCCGGAGGGTATGCGCGCGACATCGAAACCTTGTGCTGTTTTTTTCACCGGCTCAGCATATCGATAATTCTGAGCCCTCCGCTGCCGGAGGCGATGTAGCAGCAGGACCCGCTTACGGTAAAATCGACCGCGCCCGGCACTGAAACATCAATCACCTTCAGTGCTCCCTCGCTCGAGGCCATGTACGCGTAGTCGCCGAACACCTCGATAAAGTTGAAGTCATAGCTCATGCTCTGATTGGGGCTGTCCCAGGAGCCGATCACCTGCAGATAGGTGGGGCTCTCACTGTCGACATCGAATATTAAAAGTCCGTCATAGCCGGCTGCCGCATAAAGATAGGTGCCGGAAAGGGCGATATCCGATATCGTTATTCCTCCATACGAGTCGATCACCTGGAAAAAACTGCTGCTTTCAGGATCGATATCGACGATCTTTATCCCTCCCGTGTAGTCTGCAAGATATGCGCGGCTCCCGCGTACCGCTATTGAAAGCGCTTTTGTTGTCGGGCACGAACCTTTATCGGAAGGGGTTTCGGGAACGGTAATGTCGAGCACCTTGAGCTCTCCCGCACCATCTGCTACATAGGCATACTCCCCGCCGATTGCAATCCCGCCGGCATATTCGGTGTCGCATGACCCGGCAGGTTCCACTGTGCCGTCCTGTTTTACCCGGGCGATTTTAATTCCGTCTTCCGTATCCGCGGCATATACATAGGAACCGCGTACGGCCACGTCGCGTACCCAGTCGTAGTACTGAGAAAAGTTGCAGGAGCCTGTCTGGACGAGACTCGATTTGTCTATCACTTTCAATCCGCCGTAACCGTCCGCAACGTACGCATAGGTATCGTCGATCTCCACATCCATCGCGAACGATGTACCTGCGCTCCCGGTATTGGTAAAATCGCTCCTGTTCAGCCGTATTATTCCGCCGTTGGAATCGGCAGCGTACACGTACGATTCGTCTGCGGCAACACCCTGCGCATACGAGCTCCCGTCTTCAGGCGAAAGAACGGTGATTTCCGGTCCAAGGGTGTCTTTTACCTGAAGGAGGTTCTTCTCATCGATCTGCCCCACGCACGATGCGAGTATCAGAAGCGGGAGCACCGGAAGAACCTGAACAAAAATACGTTTTTTTCTCTCTCGCATTTTTTTCTCCTCAATACCTCGTTCTGCGCTATTTTTGCACTATTTCTGCCTCAGATGAAAGCAGAACGCTCGATTACGCGTATACGAAATCTCCCGTATACTGCGGCATTATCCGGAAGCGAAGCGCCCGGAAAATATATTGAAATCAAGAAGATATGCAAAATCTGAGCATACTTTTTGTCATTCTCTCTACTATGATACAGCAAAAACCGGATTTCTCAACGAATTTGAAATGATGCACAGGCCTCTCTCCCTCGATGCGGGCATACAGCCGGACGAGCTTCATTAGACAGACCGCCGGTCGGCTGAACACGCCGGCAAAGCACATTCTTCCCGCAGCAGAGGTGTGAAAATTACCGCTTGCGCAAAAGTATAAACCTGCTATACTATCTGCGTTACCCATCTGAAAAGGAGGAACCCATATGAGAAAGTATCTTGTCTTTATTTTTATGTTGACGCTGTCGGTGTACCTCTGGGCCTTTCCCTTTGCAGGCGCCGGCAAGGCGCAGGCCGAGGTGCAGGGGAGCATCACTCTGTACACCTCCGAGACCCTGACGGATGTGCAGGACATAGCAAACGCGTTTATGAAACAGTTCAAAAAAACGAAGGTCGATATCTACCGGTCGGGGACGGTTGAGGTTACCGCAAAGCTGCAGGCTGAGATGCAGGCCGATTCGATACGCGCCGATGTTCTCTGGTTTGCGGATATGGCGGTATTCGAGGACCTGGGGAAGAAGGGGCTTCTTCTGAAGGTGGACCTGCCTGAGGCGAAAAACATCCCGCAGAAATTCATCTACATGGACGGAAAAGCCTACGAAGCCCGGCTGATCTACCAGATTATCGCCTACAACACAACCAGGGTGAAGAAACCGGTATACGGCTGGGAAGATCTTCTCGATCCCGCATACAAAGGCAAGGTCGGCTCCGCAAGCGCGCTGTATTCCGGCGCCACCCTCACGCAGGTAACCACACTGTCAAAGGACCCGAGCTTCGGCTGGGACTACTACAAAAAACTTGCCGCCAATGACTGCAAGATTGTGAAGGGAAACGGCGCTGTTGCCCGTAATGTGGCAACCGGTGAGTACTACATAGGCATCACCATAGATTTCATGGCCAGGGATCTGATCGAAAAGGGGTCGCCTGTTGCCTATGTGTACCAGAAGGATGGAGCAATCTACATTCCGACACCCATGGGGATCATCTCCAAATCCAAGAATCCAGAGCTTGCAAAGGCGTTTGTAAACTTTGTGCTCGGTGTGGAAGGACAGAAGGTTCTTGTCAGCCACGGGTATCTTCCTCTGAATAAAAATGTTCCTCTCCCGAAGGGCGTACCTTCTCCAGTGGATATCAAAATACTGAAAACCGACTGGCAGTATCTGGAGCAGAACCGCGATGAGATCAGGAATAAGTGGGGAGAGATCATGGGTGTTATGTAATGCCGCCGGTGAGCACCATTGAAATAGAGTGTGTTCCGGGCAGCATGATTGTGCATGCGCCCCGCAGGGGGTGACATAAAGGACGGGGGAGTTGTTTATAAAAAGGGGGCCTCCCATAGAAGGGAGATTGCCTGTAAAAAGGTCTCCCCCGTTTTATTTTATAGTAGACGGAGCGTTTTGTGCGTGATGTTCAGACGGTCGATGTTCGCGCTTCTGATATTTTTTTTTCTGGCCGTTTTATTCGTGTACCCTTTCAGCAAGCTCTTTATAATCGGGTTTGCCCGGGAGGGCAGCCCCACCTTCCGCAATCTGGGTGAGATACTCGGTAAAACAACCAACCTCATCGCCCTGTGGCATACCGTTTATGTCGCGGTGTTTGTAACGGTTATCGCGGTTTTTACAGGGGTTGTTCTCTCCTGGCTCGTAACCAGGACGAACGTATACCTCAAAAAATTCTTCAGGGTCATACTCATCGTCCCCTATCTCATCCCGCCTTTTATCAGCGCGTTTGCATGGATGCAGCTCTTGAGCCCTGTCGGCTACTTCAACAAGGTGCTGATGGACCTCTTCGGTCTGGAAAACCCGCCGATCGATATATACGGACAGTACGGCATAATTATCGTATCGGCAATCTACACATACCCTCTGGTCTATATCAGCATAACCAGGGCTTTCGAGCGGATGGATCCCACGTTTGAAGAAGCGGCGAGAATATCCGGTGCCGGCAAGCTGAGGGTCATCAGGGATATTACCCTTCCGGTGATGCTTCCGGCGGTCGGCGGAGCTGCCGTTATCGTGTTTGTGACATCCTCGTCGATGTTCGGTATTCCCGCGATACTCGGTATTCCGAAAGGCTACCTGGTGCTGACGACGAAGATATTCATCTATATCGGAAGCTATGGAACCAAGCACAACTTCAACCTCGCGTCCGCAATGTCGATGCTTTTGATTGCAATCGGCGTCGTCGGGCTTTTTATTCAGAACTTCGTGACTCGCAGGGAAAAGTTTGCGGTCATCACGGGAAAGGCCTCCGGGTTTTCGGTGATCGACCCCGAAGCGTTCCGGATACCGGCCGCGGTTATCGTTGCACTATTCATTCTCTTTGTCATCGTCGCGCCGATTGCAGCCATAATCGTGACCTCGATCACAAAGGCGCTCGGACTCGCGCCGAAATTCGACAATTTCACCCTGGGAAATTTCAAATACGTTCTTTTCAGCGTACCGGTCGTATGGCGCGCATTCAGAAACAGCTTCTTTCTCGCAGTGACCGTTCCTTCGATCACTGTTTTTCTTTCAATCATTTTCACCTATGCCGCCCGCTACACGGAAATACGGGGAAGGAGGCTGATAGACTACATCGTCAGCGCGCCCTACGCGATACCGGGCACAGTTATCGGTCTTTCGATGATTCTCGCGTGGATCAAGCCGGTGCTCGGCGTGTCCATCTACGATACCATATGGATAATAATGATTGCGTATATCGCCCGGTTTATGATTTTTCCCATGCGCACGGTAAGCGCGTCGTTCAAGCAGATCGACAACTCGCTCACCGAGGCGGCGCAGATAGCGGGCGCTTCACGGAAAAAAGCCGTCATGGACATACTGATTCCGCTGATAAAACCGGGAATATTTTCAGGCTGGTTTCTGGTGTTCATGCCCGCCCTCACCGAGCTGACCCTGTCCATACTCCTCTATTCGGCGGGAAGGGAGACGATAGGGGTGACGGTGTACAATATGACCCAGGAGGGGCTGGTGCTCGAAACGAGCGCCCTCTCGCTTATTCTCATTGCGGTGGTTTTATCTTTGAACCTTATTGTAAGAAGGGCCTCCAGGGGGAGGATAAGCCCGGTGTGAGTGATTCTACCGGCTGGGGTGAGTATAAACGCCGCGATTGCCGGGCGTTCTGCCGGATTGCCCCGGGAAGGCGCCCGACTCTCATGCCCGGATGACGACGGTTATATTGTTAAAGGTGCAGGGCATTGCGGGCGTTCCGGCCGGCGTTTTAAAAGGGCGGGCGGTATAAAACCATAGTCCAAACCGAGGTGCTGTATGGCGGAAGTTGTGCTGCAGAACGTGACAAAGAAGTACGGGGAGGTAACGGCGGTGTCGGATTTCTCGATAGAGATAGCCGACGGCGAGTTTTTCACCCTGCTCGGCCCGTCCGGGTGCGGCAAAACCACTCTGCTTCGCTGTATTGCGGGTTTTATCCGCGTTACCGGGGGTAAAATATTTATCGGAATGCGTCTCGTTTCTTCCGGTGACCAGAGAAACTTTGTGGCGCCGGAGAAGAGGAACCTGGGTATGGTGTTTCAATCATATGCCGTATGGCCGCATATGACTGTGTTCGGCAACGTCGGTTATCCTCTCAAGATAAAGAAGTTTTCGGAAAAGGAGATAAAAACCCGCGTCCGAAAGACCCTCCGGCTTCTGAAGCTCGAAGATTACGAGAAGAGGTATCCCCATGAGCTGTCCGGTGGTCAGCAGCAGAGAGTCGCTCTCGGACGGGCCCTGATCATGGACCCCGAGGTCCTGCTTCTCGACGAGCCCCTCTCAAACCTGGACGCCAAGCTCAGGGAGGAGATGCGTTTTGAGCTCAAAGAGCTTCAGGACAGGATCGGCGTAACCATCGTGTATGTCACGCACGACCAGAGTGAAGCGATGGTGATGTCCAGGCGAATTGCGGTGATGAGTGAAGGCCGCATCCGGCAGGTCGGCACACCTTTTGAAATCTACAACGCCCCCGAGGAGGTATTCGTCGCCTCATTCATCGGAAAGTCCAATTTTATATCAGGCGAGGTGGTGGATGTAAAAAACAGGGTCTGTCACGTGAAGATCGGCGACAGCATCGTTGAAATCGAGAGCAGACAGAAACCGGAGAACAAAAACATCACCATCATGGTCAGACACCACAATGTTGAGCTTTCGAAAAAAAGGCTTCCCAACAGTATGCCTGCCAGGGTAAAGATACCGACCTATCTGGGAGACCAGTTCGTCTACAGCCTTGAAGTCGGCAATACAACGGTCATGGCCCGGTCGGATACGGGCTGCCGCTTCAAAGAGGATGAAAATATCTTTATTCGCCTGCGGGACCCGGTAATTTTTTAATGAAAATCAGTATTTATCCCTGATAGCTGATTCTGTAGATGACGCCCGCCCGATCGTCGGAGAGAAGAAGCGACCCGTCCGGCAGCTGAAGCAGCGCGACCGGCCTCCCCCATGCCTCGCTTCCGTCGAGCCATCCCTCGGCGAACACGTCGTACCCGACTGCTCTATCGCCTTCCAGAGTCACCGTGGTGACCCGGTACCCTATCGGTACGCTCCGGTTCCATGAGCCGTGTTCGGCGATGAAGATCCTGCTGCGGTAGGCGTCGGGAAACATGGCGCCCGTGTAGAAGAGCATGCCCAGCGCCGCGACGTGCGGTCCGAGCTCTGCCGCCGGCGCTTGAAAGTTTTCCGACGGGCGGCGTGCCCAGTACTGAGGGTCTTCGATGTTTTTCCCGTGCAGGTAGGGAAACCCGAAGTGCAGGCCGGGAACGGGAGCGTGGTTCAGCTCGTCAGGCGGAATATTGTCGCCCATCCAGTCACGCCCGTTGTCGGTAAACCAGAGCTCCTTCGTGACCGGGTGCCAGTCGAACCCCACGCTGTTTCTGACGCCCCGTGCAGCCACTTCGAGCCCGGTGCCGTTCGGATTAATACGCGTAATCGTGCCGTAGAGCGTGCCGCGTTTATCGCACACATTGCACGGCATGCCGACCGGTACGTACAGCATGCCGTCCGGGCCGAATGCGATGTATTTCCAGCCGTGCGCCCTGTCCGACGGAAATGCGTCGTTCACGACGACGGGTTCCGGCGGGTCGGACAGACGTGATTCAATATCGTCGTATCGCAGAATACGGTTCACCTCGGCGACGTAGAGCGCGCCGTTTCGAAAAGCAACGCCGTTCGGCAAGTTCAGACCTCTGGCAATGACTACACCCTGTCGGCTTTATAATCGCCGTTCTCGTCCCTGACTGCGTATACCCTGCCGCCGCCGCTGCTCAGAGTGCCGACGAAAACGGTTCCTCCGGTTCCGAGCGCCATGGACCGCGCGTTTGCGACCTTTCGGGCGTAGAGAGATATCCTGAAGCCTTCCGGAAGTTTGATCTTTTCGAGCTCGACGCCCTGTGCGTTGGCCTCACGCGCCTTCATGGAGCTGAAAAGTATCAGAACCGCAACGAACATGTATGAAAAAAATCGTCTTGTTAATCGCATAAAAATCCACCCTTTGTGTTATTTAAAATATAAGAATAATATAATACTCTTATTGAACGAGGAAACGATTGAATGAGATTATAATGAGACTATCCGGTAGGGATATTATACAAGCTCGAACTTGCGCTCGATGATCGCCTTCGTGTGCTTGATGAGCTCGCTGACGAGCCTCTTTTCTGGAAGGGATTTGAAGGGCTTGCCGTTTTTGAAGAGCACCCCCGTTTTGTTGTTCCGTCCTGCAATGCCGATGTCGGCGTTTCTGGCTTCGCCGGGGCCGTTTACGTTGCACCCCATCACAGCGACTGAAATTCCGCCGATATCCTCGAGCTTTTTACCCTCGCTGTTGAACTGCTCTTCCAGCGTCTTCATCCTTTTATCGATCTCCCGGGTGATGTGAAGGAGGTCGAGCCTGCACCGCCCGCAGGTCGGGCAGGAGATGATGGTGTATCCTTTGGGGAAGAGCTTGCACGAGCCGAGGATCTTTATGGCAAAGAGAATGGATTTCTGGAGGGATTCGAGGCGGTGCCCTGTATCGCGTTGCCCTGTAGTATCCTCATACGGTATCAAAAGAACATCCCCGATCCGCTCATGAAACAGGCTGCCGAGTGAAAGGGAGTTGTGAATCAGGCTGCGCTCGCGTCCGGGCTTCGTCGCCATCGATACCACGTGCCGCGTCCCGAAACGGTTTTTGACAAAACGGCTCACATTGAAGAGGAGTACCGGGTCCGAGTGATGGATATGAAGGTATATGTTGTCGATGCCCTCTTTTTTCAAAGCATCCACTGCACCGACGGTTTCGTTCACCGAAGAGAAAAACGCCTCCGGAATACCCGGTTCAGCATCCGCGGGCGCCGCATGTTCGTGCCCTGCATCCGCCGATCCATGGCCTCCCTCCCTATCGTCCGAGCCGGCATCTGCCGCTTTGATATCCGCCAGAAGAAAAACACCGGTGCCCTTTTGCAAAAGCGTCGTTTTATACTCGGCAAGCAAAGACGCCCACGCAGGACGAACCGCAATACCCCGGGCGCCGGTATCGAGCACCTCGCCGATCAGGGACGGATCCTGTACGACGGCAATCACGGAAAGAGGGGTTTCGGAAGCGAGCGTACCGCACAGGTCGACAGAGCTGCGGTCGGATACATCCATCCATACCGCTGAAACAGAGTTATCGGCCGTGTACCGGGCTGCCTCGAGGCAGGCGTCTGTACCCGGTTTTCCCTTTATATACAGATGTATGGAAATTGCATTCACTGCTTTTCTCGATACTCTTTATAGACTCATAATAGTAAAAATATAGAGCAGTTTCAATAGAAATAACAGGGAAATACAAATGAAATTGTGGATACACGCTCGAATATTTTACATTTGCCCGGTATTTCATTATAATTTCATTATATATTGAAGATGCGCCGCACGCACTGTATAAAGCGGTATTGAGCTGCGGCCATACTGCCGGCGCACGTGTCGGCGGATATACGGAGGAGGAGGCATCATGGAAAAGTTACGGGTTGGGTGGATCGGAACCGGCGTGATGGGAAACCCGATGTGCGGGCACATTATGGATGGTGGGCATACCGTGTCTCTCACAACGAGAACGAAATCAAAGGCCGAAGAGCTCATCGAGAAAGGCGCGAGCTGGTGCAGGACCCCGCGGGCAGTGGCGGCGCAGTCAGAAATCGTGTTCACCATGGTGTCCTACCCCCGAGATGTCGAGGCGGTCATTCTCGGGGACGACGGCGTGCTGGCCGGTTTGCAGAAAGGAAGCATCGTAGTCGACATGACGACGAGCAGCCCCAACCTGGCGAAGCAAATATACAATGAGGCGAAGGCAGCCGGGATTCACGCACTCGATGCGCCTGTTTCAGGAGGGGATATCGGAGCCCGCAGCGCGGCGCTGTCGATCATGTGCGGCGGAGAGAAAGAAGTCTTTAAAACGGTTTTGCCGCTCTTTCAGCTCATGGGCAAAAACATCACCTACATGGGAGAGGCGGGAAGCGGCCAGCACACGAAGATGGTCAACCAGATTCACATAGCCACGACCATGATCGGGGCGGTGGAATGTCTCCTCTACGCATACAGAGCAGGGCTCGACCCGGAGCAGGTCATCAGGGCGATCGGGAGCGGCGCTGCGGGAAGCTGGACCATCAACAACCTGGGGCCCCGCATCGTTGCACGAAATTTCGACCCGGGCTTCTTTATCGAGCATTTTATCAAGGATATGGGTATCGCCCTCGAGGAGGCGAAGAGGATGAACCTCTGTCTTCCGGGTCTTTCCCTTGCGCACCAGTTCTACATATCGGCGAAGGCGCTCGGGTTGGGCAGGCAGGGAACCCACGCCCTGGCCCTGGTATTCGAAAAGATGAACGGCATAACGCGTTAACCTGTATGCAATCTCCTGTCGGCACGCTCCGCTCTACTTCGGTCATATCGGCCGGCCCTGCTCCGGATGGTCCTGAGAGTCGTCATCCTCGACCGTGTAGTTGTGCTCGTCGTACTCCTTCATGTGCCGCTCGCGGTTTTTCCCGAATATACCGGCAAGAAGCGAACCGCCCAGGCCGCCGAGTGGGAGAAAAAGGAAGAAAAAAAACACGTGAAACCGCCTGTATAACCAGTATGTAAGAAGCCCCATCGCGGCAATTCCAAGAACCGCAACCAGAAAACGCCTTTCTCCGCGCATTTTTCTCCACCCCGTTCTTGCCTGGTTTATTAAAGAATATTTTCCGGAATCTATTGCAGAATCGTGATCTCCGTTCTCCTGTTTTTCAGTCTGCCCTCTTCGGTCTCGTTCGAGGCAATCGGTTTTGTATCTCCGTACCCGACCGTTGTGATACGGGTCGACGACACGCCGTTCTTGATGAGCCAGTCGGCAACCGAGTTCGACCGCATCTTCGAAAGCTTCATGTTGAATTCGCTGCCGCCCGTCGAATCGGTATGCCCTGCTATTTCGATTCGTATCGAGGGATTTTCCTGCATCATGGCCAGTAGATTCTGCAGGGTCGGTATTGAGTTCGGCTCCAGGTTCGCGCTGCCTGTCCGGTAGTGTATGCTCCCCACTGTGAGCGTCTGGCCCGTTGTAGCCCGTGCGAGGGATATCTCGAGCGGCTCGGTGGACAGATCGTCAATCGCCTTCTCGTCCGGAAGTGTGATGGTTTCGAAAGTGTACCCGCTTGAGGAGAAGATGAGGTCGGTAAAACCTTTTTTCGGCACCTCGATTTCAAAACTGCCTGCGCTGAAATCTTCCTCCTTCTTCTGAACACCGCCGTCCGCAAGTCTCGTCGTCGCCTCCACCGTGCCGCTCAGAGGCCGCCCCGTGCCCTTTTCCCGTACCTCACCTTTGATAGTCGCCGTTTCGGGTTTCGATCCCGCAGCCTCGGAGCCTTCCGGGGACACAGCGAGCGCTTCTTCGCCCTCCTTTTTGCCGCCCGTTTCTCCAATTTTCGGACCTGCTGCAATTGTACCCGTTCCGGTGACTTCTGGCTCCTGTGGTGTTTTGCCTGTTTCAGGCGTTTGTGCTACGGCTGCCGCCTGCTCCTGCTTTAAGACAGCAGCCTCTTTTTGGGCAGGACCTTTTAGCACGGCGCCCGGCTTCTCATAACTCGCACTGATAGTGCCGAGAAATTTGCCGTTTCCGAACGCGACGAGCGTGTCGGTTGAAGGAACGAGAGCGATCCCGCTTGATACCGTGAGCGCGGACGGCTCACCCTCCCCGCTCGTGACACGGTCCACCGTTTTGCCGCTTGCCGCGTCAATCACCGAAAAACCGCCCGATGCATCCTTGATCGGTATGAACAGGTAGCTTCCCACAGCGGCGAACTGCGTACCGTACGGTGCATTGAAAAGAGGCTGCCAGTTTCCCGTGTCGGGGTCGATCCTGATAATCGCACCCTCCATGAGAGAGAGGTATAAAACACCCTGTGAAAAAACCGGATGAGAGGCGACCTGCGACCCGAAAATCTTGTTGAGTATCCGTTCGCCGGTCTGCCCGTCGAAAACGGCGATCTGATTCCCATATGCAAGGTATATCTTCCCGTCGTATACCACAGGAGAGTAGATGTTCGACACGTTCGGCAGGGCGACCGACCACCGTATTGTGCCGTCGGATTCGTTCAGGGCGTAGAGAAACGCGCTCTCCTTCTGAAACTCCTTGGAAACCGTGTATACCACGCCGTTCCAGTACGACGGGAACCCGCCGTACGTGTACACCTTCCTGTTCTCCCACACCATATGCCCGTTTTGAAGCTCCCTGCAGAAAAACCCCTTGCGGTTGCCGTAGAATATCTTGCCCTCGGCGATCGTTGGGGTACCGTAAAACCCGATGCTCGGATCCCTCCTGCCCCAGAGCACCTTCCCGGTCTTTTCATCCAGGCAGTACAAAAACCTCCCCGCAGGAAGATACACCTTCCCCTTATACGCCACCACCATGCGCGTGAGCGCTCCCTCCGCCTGAAACTTCCATACCACCGATCCGTCCTTCATATCGAGGCAGTAGAGGTTGTTGTCCGTAGAAACCACGTACACCCGCCCGTTGATGCCGACGGGATTATACAAACGCCCCTTGACCTTGAACTTCCACAGAACGCTGTCGCCCTCCGGGATGATGCCGTCGTTGTTCCCGGTGAGATACTGATTCCCCATGTAGGTGGGCCAGTTCTCCCGATACACCGAAAACCCGAGTGACGGGGCGAACAAAAGCAGCACCAGCGCTGTTATACTGATGATTTTATTGTGCATACCTATTTTCATTATATGATTTAATGGGATGAATGTCGAGTGGTAATGCAGGCGGCTCATCCGCCGCCATGTGTTGTGGCAGACTCTGTTTGCAGCCCGGTGGGTTATACTATCTTCGTACTATTTTAACTTGACTCTCCAGGCAATTCTGATAAAATTCAATACGGAAAGAATCACATATTCCCCTGTAGCTCAGTTGGTAGAGCGGATGACTGTTAATCATCATGTCACAGGTTCGAGTCCTGTCGGGGGAGAACTCAGATTTAAAGTCCCGTGGACCACGGGACTTATTTTTTCGGTTTTAAAAGAGGGGGGAGGGGGGGAGGTTTTTAAAAAACCCTCTGAAACAAAATCCTTTCCAAAATTGTTTATATAATAAAGAGTTAAGGCGATTTGATCTTTTGCATAATCGATCTGTTTGATGAACTTTTTCACCCAGATATTCTTTTCGACCCCTTTTTTATCTGAGAGTCCACTCAAAAAGATTTTCAAAGAATTTTCGAAGGTTTCAGATGAAAACGGAGGGCATACTTCCGGTGGTTCGAGTCCCGTTTGGTCATCGGATTTATCGCTGTTAAGCTTATATATCAAGCTATCGATGTAATGTTTATCCAGTGAGATCCTCTCTAGGTTTTCGAATATATAATTTTCCAGTCGTGGCGCACTTACATGCCTTGTACTGCATGACTGCCAGTCATATTTAAAGGTCTTGGTGCACCGGTAGTAATAATAGCGATTTCTTTTACCATTATTCTTTTTATTCGTGAAACAGGGCGTCATTTTTGAACCGCATTCACTGCACTTAAGTATACCTCCAAGAGGGAAATTTTTATATAATCTCATGAACCTTTCCTTCTGTTTATGCACTTGCTGTGCGAGCTCGTATACCTCCTCAGAGATTATAGGCTCGTGAAGCCCCTGGTAAGTATTTCCTCCATAATGAACTTTACCCACGTAAGCAACGTTTCGGAGTATTCGCCAAATACTACTTTTTGAAATCATGGCGCCTTTTCGATCAACAATCTCTTTCTCCTTCAAAATTTTATAAACAAATGCCAGAGATCCATACTCGATGTAGTAAGTATATATAGCCCTTACAACTTCTGCTTCTCTTTCGTCTATTATTAATTTTTTATCTCTCCTTCCATATCCATAGGGGGCTGTTCCACCATTCCACAATCCTTTCTGTGCTCTTTGGTACATTTTATCTTTTGTTCGTTCGCTGGCAAGCTCACGTTCAAACTGTGCAAACGTAAGCAACATATTTCTCATAAGTCTGCCGGAAGGTGTGGAAGTATCAAACCTTTCAGTTACAGAGATAAAACTAACCCCATGCTCTTCGAAGAAATCCATGATTTGATAGAAGTCTTTAGGAGATCGCGTCAACCTGTCAATCTTATATACAATAACAATATTGATCCTCCCTTCTTTAATATCTTGAAACATCTGATCTAGTGCAGGTCTATCCAAGTTCGCACCAGTAAACCCAGGATCCGAATACGTTTTATAAACAACCATATTTTCTTGACTGTTAATGAATGATCGTATCTTATCTTCCTGGGTCTCACACGAATTATATTCAATTTCGACCTGATTATTGGTACTCACTCTAGTATAAATCGCACATTGTAAACACTCTTTCATATAAAATCCTATAAAATAATAGTGATCTTAGAATTCATTGTATAGCATGTATGAAAAATTATGTGTGTTGATAAGCACCTTTCTTTATTATTTCTCTAATAAGCGAATTAATTAATAAGTTTGAATTCATAAAACATTTATTTATAATTTTAATTCTAAATACTGTTTAATTTTACTTTTTAGTTCATTCCAACTAGTGGGTCCGTCTTTTGGATAATGGGCTAATCCACCTGTACTACAATAGTTATAAATTTGTAGGATTACATCCTTATTGTTAATTAGATTCTCTAATTTTACTTTTCCTTTACCAGTAAAAGTTTCAATCATATTTGTGAGACTTTCTTGAGAATAGCCAAAATAATCTTCTTTTATTTTTGTTTCTAGACAAAAGCGAAGTTTTTGACCAAAAACGACTATATTCTCATTAGAACCGTCATAGGTATCAATATTTTTAAAATCAGTTTCGAAAGAACTATAAATGGTTTCTCTTTTTTTAGGAATATAATGAATTGAGGAAGATCGCTGTGTTTTAAATATATAATAGAGGTTTCTGTTTTTAAATTGTTTTCGACAAAACTCTCTAAACAAAGGATCACAAGTAAACATAAACATTTGAGTAAACTTAGCCGTCTCTCGCTCTGTTACTTCAGTTGTTGATTTACGTTTTCCTGCATCAAAACTAGTTATTGGATCATCAAGAATAATAATTTTATCGGGATCATTTTCTTTTCTCAACTGAGCAAAAAAGAAAGCCATTGCAATAACTTGTTTCTCACCTTCACTGAGAGTTTTAGTACAATCCTCCTCATTATAAATTACCTTAAAGCCACATTGGGCTGGATCTTTAATATTTCTTCTATCGTAATTTGCTTCTCCGCATATATCAAATATATCCATTGATGGGCATAGCTCTTTTACAAATCCTTTAATTAGGTCGAAATATTCTGAAACAAATTCTTTAAACTTCGAGATTATTTTTTCTTTTAAAGTTTGATAAATTCTCTCAAGAGAATCTGCTATCTTTTCATTACTTTTGTATATATCTGTTGCATTAAAATAGTTATGAAAAGATTCCAAATTATCGAGGTAAAAGATTTTAGTTTCTAACTTTTTTATTTCCTTTTGTAGACCTTTTTTCTTGATTTCTAATTTTCCCTCAGTCGCATCTTTTTTTAATTGCCTGATCATTACATTATTTTTATCAACTATTTCATTATATTGTTTAATAGTATTGTTAGTGAGCTCAATTACATACTTTAACTTTTCAATTAATGAGCCATCCATTTTATCCAATAATTTCTTCTCTTTTTCTTGCACTAAAGTTATTTCATGGTTAAGGATATTTTTATTATCCATATTAATTTCAACTTGCGGTAAGTCTTTGATATTTGATAAATAATTTTTTGCATTATTTAATCTGTTACTATTAATTAATGGAGGTTGTATTTCTTTTAATTTTTGAAGTATATGTTTATATTTGTTGAGCGAAGATTGTACCTTTTTTTCTTCAAGAGCAAAAGCTTCGTCAAATATTTTCTGATAGTCCTTTATGATTTTTATATAATCGCCATTTTTTATTAATTGCTCGCAAAAAGGGCATAAATTAATATTATTTTCAATTAAAGATAATCCCTGTTCAATGAAACCCTTTTTACCTTCGATTTTTTTTAAGGTTTCTTGTACCCCTCTTGAAACAGTAAATGAAAACAGATTATTAGGGTTAATTATTACCTTTTTCTTTTTATCATTTAGTACTACCGTGACAGTTAAAGAAAAAGTATCTTGTATTTTAGAAAGTTCACTTAATTCATCAATTTTGTCCTTCTCGTTTATTGCTTTTTCAATATCCTTTAGCTTAATTTCGTTATTTGATAGCTCTTCTTTTTCTGATACTAATTTACTTTTATTTAATACTTTAATTTTTGACCTGTTTTTCTCAAGATCCTGATAAGTCATATTCACACTTTTTAATAAGTTTGAGATTTTTATTCTTTCGTTTTCAAGGAACTGTTTATTTTTATCACGTATTAAATTTTTTGTTGAATTTACTTTATCAATTTCTTTGTTATATGCCCCAAAATTACCTAAATATATAATATTTCTACCACGTTGTTGGCGCCGTTGAGCTGTATCAAGCATTTCAGTACCTATAGAATGGACATATTGTTCGATAAATTTCTTGTCAAAAACATAGAATATGTCATTCAATTTACTATTAGTCCAATCATCGCCATTAAATACAACTTTTGAGTTTTTTTCTAAAAGAATTTCAATTTTTTGAGGATCTTTTTGCAGATCCCAGTGTTTCCTGATTTCAATATCTTGCCCATTCAATGATTTAAATATCTTTATGATGTTAGTTTTTCCATTTGCATTTTCTGCATAAAAGATATTGTTTTTTTTAAATACATCATCTGGGGTTTTTATTTTATTTCCTTTTGCTGGGTTGATTTTATCCCAATTAAAATATGAATAAGAAAAGGCATTGTTTATTTCACTGATTTTTTTTATCTTCATTGTCTTTACATTCAAAACTTAAAAGGTGTGATTTAACCATTTCTTTAACAATTTCTTCTGGTGTATTTTGTTTTTTAAGAAATTGTAAAACTTTTGCATCTTTCTTGTTTATTTCATTTTTAATTAGATCAATTAACGGTTCCATATAGCTTTATTATTTAAAATGAAAATTTTTTTACAGAAGTTATATTACTCATTTTATTGAAAATTAGTGTGTACACGATTGATCTTTTTATAATAATAATTGTATTCTTTTTAAATTATTTTATCAAATTTTGTTTAATATCATATATAGCTGTTTTTGACTTATCTATTAGAAAGGGGTCGAAAAGAATATCTGGGTGAAAAAGTTCATCAAACAGATCGATTATGCAAAAGATCAAATCGCCTTAACTCTTTATTATATAAACAATTTTGGAAAGGATTTTGTTTCAGAGGGTTTTTTAAAAACCTCCCCCCCTCCCCCCTCTTTTAAAACCGAAAAAATAAGTCCCGTGGTCCACGGGACTTTAAATCTGAGTTCTCCCAGCACAGAATGGACACGAACTATTACCATAGTTTTACCAAATACAA
>CAZFTJ010000018.1:0-94590 GCA_964521865.1 uncultured Spirochaetota bacterium
GCGAATACTAGTACTACTAAAAAGTGTCATCGATGTTGTGCTATTTATGAATTAGTCGCTAAACTATCACAACCAATGACAATACAAAGTTTTGTTGTCAGGCTCACTATAGTTGTCATAGTTTTAACTCAATGATATAAAAATATTTTCATTTCATAATATCATTTAGTAAAATTAAATCAATAGAAAATTATATAAAAGACAAGGTAGAAAAAATTAAATCGATTGGTGTTAGTTTAGGGTTTTTATTTACAACAATCCTCAAGGAAAGTAGACCCTTGATCTAACACTGATTTTAAAAACTTAATTATTTCCGGATCCATTAAAGTATACCACTCTATTTTATCATCTCTAACAATTGCTATTGTTCCCCTGGTCGTGAAATATAATATCGCTTTTTACCTTTACCTCCTCTTAGATTCCTTATAGACTCTCCTGTTCTTTTCTTTAATATTTTTGCCCTAGGTTTAAAATATCTTTCATAGACATCTTTCTCTTTCTCTTCATCAAATTTTCCATTTTTGGAAAGATCCATAATTTCATTTTCAATTCCATGATTTGTCTTTATGTCTGTTAATAGTTGCAGTATTTCTGTATTTCCCTCAACTGAGAAATAATATCTTAGTTTATACATGCCTTTTACCCCCAAACCTTTTTTTGTTTTTTTTTCAGAATAATCTACAGAAGCGCAATAGAGTTTCTTTAATGCATGTTCTTCACCCATTGGACCTTGTTTACGCCTTTCACGTATCGCATCTTCAATCGGAATAAGAATATCTGGAATTATTTTCAGGTCTCCTTTGCTCCATTTACTAAAGATTAATTCGGGAGGTAAAACTCCACTTGTATAAAGATTTCCCAAAGAATGATAAAATTGTGATACTCTCCTCCTTTGCAAATGCCAATTGTTATTTAAATCATCAATTGTACCACCACCCCCTTTATCCCATTCTTTAATATAGTTTTTAACCATTAACTTTGTATTTTTACTAACTTCATGATATTTCTTCCATAGTTCATCAATTGAAAAGCCCATTTCCGGGCTCCGATATTCTTTCTCTAAATTTGCGAGTGTTTGATGAATAAATATCTTTCTCGAAGTCCGCCAAGTCAAAAAAATAAAAAAACCAGTCGATATGGCTGCTACTGCTGTTAAAAAATCGATTGCATTTTCAATAAAAAATTGAACCATGCTTTGTAAACCCACTTTTATTATTTCCCAGAGAAATATCATCTATTTTTTATCTAAATATTAATTCTTTCTCCATTCATTTTATTGTGATTGATCAGACAATAAAACCAGATTTAGACTATGCTGATATTTAAAAGAAAGCTGAAATTATTATTTCGACTTATTCGAATAATTAATACAATTATTTGTCAATTTAGAGCATTTGTCAAGAGATTGGATCTATATCGAAAGAGGTTGATTTAATACAATCAACGAAATATTAAATTGTATTGACAAATATCATACCTTAGGTGTATTTTGTATATACAAACGAGCTCCTATGAGGGCCGACAAGATTTTATCCATTTTCGGATAAGACCTTGCCGGCCCTTTTTTTGGATGGAGATATGAAAACACGTCGAGCAATTCTATATCAGCCTTTAGAACTCAAGGAGAAACTCCAGCAGGAGAGAATCAGCAGCGAGCGGATCCTTTTACGCTTACAAAAAACTCTCAAAGTCGAATTGTCAAAAAGCGCCAAAGATGCAGGTTCGGGTAATTCGAAACTGCTCCGAAATCTTATTGAGCAATATCTCGACATGGAAAAGCCGGTACAGGATTTGTTATTAAGCGGCAGATTGTCATTGATCGGATTGCGATTTCTGGACCTTTCGGAAACGGATCGTCGTAAATTCCTGGCGGGAGAGCTCACCAGCGAGCAGGGTAAACCCAAAGTGGAACGTCCCCGGAAAACAAGCAGCAGCAGGAAGGATCCAAACAGAAATAGGCGGGAATCTATCCGGAACGTTCCTCCTCCAGGCGAAGAGGAAGGGTACAAGGGAGAAGGAAAACCGGAATGATCAATAAAAGGAAACCAGGGGTTTTAAAAATGATAGGCAGAAGATCAAATATTTATGGGCTAGGAACGATAGAGTCACTTTATTTAATCGATTCAAAGTGGATCGGCAAGCAGGTTGCCACATTTGACCAAAAAGGTAAAACGGAAAGCCGGCAGGTCTTGAGCATTTTGAAGACCGATTGTAGGAAGGTTTGGTCCTACAGGTTTCAAACCGCAAACGGCAATCACATCACTGTCACTGAGGATCAGAAGCTCCTTTCAGCCGGCGGGAAACGAATAAAGGCAAAAGATATCAAGATCGGCACAAAGTTGAAATGCAAAAGCTGCAGGCAGGATGAGGTTGTAAGAATTGAAAAGGCGATAGAAGGATGGATGTTCGGCCTCGAGCTCGGTTCAGAAGGCAACGTTTTTGTCTCGTGCAATGATTTTTACTGCTCCTTTTGAGCACTAAAAACGCAGTTTCTTATACATAAAATCGCTTAAAAGTGCACTGAAAAAGGCCTAAAATCGCACGTTTTTTTAATATCTTAAAATGGTAATTTATTATGACACAAGAAGTTAACACAGAAAATGAGAGTGAGGGGGGTCAAAAAAGGCGTCGGGGATTCCGTCTCAATACTCCTGAGAAGGCAAGAAAGCAGCTTGCGCGCCTTTTATCGATGTAGTACAAACGGGAAATCGATCCTGTAGTCTTTAAAAACCTGGTATACGGTATGGCAAAGCTGCTCGAGTATTTCCGGTATGAGCGAGATCTCCAGATCGAGGCTGAGATCGAAAAAATTAAAGAGTACTTGGGATTGACTTAATGACGCATGCGGCAGAAATACGGAAAATAAGAAATGCGGTCCGGATAATCAAAAGACGAACGCCAAAAGAACCGAAAACTCCTGAAGAAATCGAGAGGGCGACCAGAGAACTTGATATTCAAATCATTAATATTCTGATTGTCGAAAGATCGATTTACCAGGATCAAGGACGGATTCACTTTTTAGACCTGCTTGGTATCTCAGCCAAAAAGTATTTGGAAATATTGGACGAGGTGTTTTTTGAAAAGTTGTTAGCCGGCGTTGATGTAAATGCCGAAATAGAAAATTCGGGACCGGCTTCTGAAGATTACAATACCAAGTATGAAGCTTATTGCATCGAGCTGGTAATCGGCGAGCTCCGACGGAGACGGCAGTATCACCCCCGGATTAACCGGAGGAAGGCGATCGAGAGGCTTGAAGAGATGCGAATATTGCGAAAAGGCGGTTTCATTGCATAAAAAATCTTTTTGATTCGGACAGACAGAGAGATGATATAAAAACAGTTTAGGAGGTTTAGTTATGGATCAGGTTGCGTATAAAAATCTGATAGCGGACAAGGAGCTTGAAGAAAGAGTAGACGCTTCGATCGCGGAGTTCCAATCAGCACTTGACAATCTTGAAAAGTCGGAGACTCGCACGCACCATAAGCAACGTCGACAACGTGTTGAAATTACCCCTATACGGTTTGACCGTGCAGAGATTCTGCAGAAAACCTCTGAACTGGTCAAAGCTGGTGAAATGAGCCTGCTCACCGCCGGAATAATCGAAAGAAGGCTTAACCGGGGAGAGCAATTGTCAAGTGACATGATCCGTGCTCTAGATCTTGATCCGGAGGTCCTGAAAAAGTCCATTGAAAACGAGCGGGCCATTGCCGCGGATGTTAAGCAAAAAATGAGCGCGCTGAGTCCGCAACGAATGCAGCCGGGCGATCGGTACTCATTTCAAAGCACGAAAAGTGGAAACGTCGTCACCGTGTCAAAAAGTGATATCTTAAGAGCGGTCCGTAAGGCTGTCAGAGCCGGTACGTGTGATCTCCGCGAGGCCGGAGTTATTGAGAGCCGTGTGAATAAAAATGTTAAGATCGATGCCAGTACCTTGCGAGCTCTATTTGAGGATTGACGCATTTGAGATTTACAGGCAGAAAAAATTCCGAGAAAGACGACTCTCTTTTCTTTGCGAATGGGGCGGATCGGTGATCCGTCCTTCTGCCTCGAATTGTCTTCTTTTTTCTTTTTCGTTTTACCTCCTATGTTCGTCCCGGGGGTCTCATCAGCCTCCGGGATTAATTTTTTCACATTATGATTAAAAATTTCGATTCAATATTTTGCGAGTTGTATTAGATCACGCAAATAACGGCATTCTGAGCGACGTTTTTTAAGGGGCTGGAGTAATTTTACTGCCCCTTAAAATACTCTAATTCATAATTCATTGATAAATAAGGAATTAAAGCACTTTTGAGAAAATGAAATTATAGAGTTTAACTTCTTGATATATAATGAATTAACAAGTTCATTTAAAAAAGGGCACTTGAATTTCAACAAAAATGATTTGTGGCTGTAACTTATTTAATTATAAAGAGATAGGCGTTTTCTCCCTGGGGAGGTCAGATTTATTATAATTGGTGCTCAATCTATCCCAAAACAAAACGGCAAAAGTTGTCGATTTGCAGGAATTTTGATTAAGATAAAATAGGGCCTCTTGTAGAAGTGCCGGAGCGTAAGGGGTGGAACCATCCGAATGGATGAGCGGTCCGGCCGCAAGTCTCCCTTGCGCAGCTCCCTGCCGAAAGGTGTACGGGGGTTCCATCTGCAGAGGCCCTTTTTAAATCGAGTGTAAGGAAATTCTCACAATGGGAAATTTGCAATCACTATTTTCGTGTCCTATAATTAATACAAAGAGGTGAGTTTCAAGCTCGATTCTTTAGAGTAACACCCTCCATTTTCACGTCTGCAGCAGGCCTCGAAATATAGAAAAATTTTTCTTAATCCTACAATTACAGTGAAGGAGGTAAAAAATGGACCATTACTATGTGAATGATAATGCCCAAGACACTGGAGAGCATGAAGTACACAAAGATACTTGTGTTTTCTTCCCTAAAATGGATAGTTATACCGATCTTGGATATTTCACTAATTGTCAGGCAGCCCTTGAAAAAGCACGAAAATATTACGATAATGTTGACGGATGCAAATTCTGCTCAGTGGAATGTCATAAAAAGTGATTTTTAAAAAATATGTGACTTGGAATTCATTGCTCCGATCGAGGAGATACTACAGTTTGATTTAATTTTTTGACGATTGTATTAACTCGATTGCTCACCTACTCTCAATAAAGGCGTTCGGATTATATTCTCTCTCAGGTCTGTATGCTACACGTTGTTCTTTTTCACGGAGGTAACCATCTATTTTGACAAGATTTATAATCCGGTTCAATACCCCGGTCCGTCGGTGAAACTCGACTCTAAGCTTCGCTTCGTTATTTTCCGGATATCGTGTATCCCGCGCAATCATTAAAACGCAATCGCTTTCCTGGCTCACAAAGCTGCTATCACGGATCGATTCATAGTTTAAGCTTTTGATATCAGACGCGTTTTTTCTGGTGTGACAGAGCAAAAAAATAATATAACCCCTGGAAACTGCTATTGTTTTAAGCTGCCTGATTATTGTACCGATCTCGATTGACGGACTTTTTACGCGTGCCAAATCGAACAGATAATGCAGATGATCAATGAAAACGGCTCGTGTACAATATTGTTTGAAGCTCTGATTCATTTTAGAAATGAGCCAGCCCAGATTACTTGTAATGAGCTTTTTGGGGAGATAGAATAACGGAAGTTCGGGAAAGGATCGTAAAAATTGTTTCGGAGGCACTTCGTAGGTGAACCACAAAGGGAAGTGATTTTGTTTGACAAATTCAGCCGTTAGGGATTGAACAAAAAGCGTCTTGCCATGCTTGGTTACTCCAGATATAACAATCAGCTCCCCCGGACGAAACCCATCTATAGCACGATCCAGCGATGGGATATTGCTGTAAATCGTCAAATGATCATCCTGTAAAGCGTCAAGCTCGATTTTCAGCTCGTGCGAGCTCACGATCGGTATGTTTTCTGATCCTTTTTCTGTGGTCATCCATAAGCCTCCTTAAGAAAAAAATCGAATCGGACAACATTTTTATGTAATCGGCTTCGCTCTCGATGGTACAATTCAGTTCGAAAACTAAAAAATCTTGATCATTGTACTTTTCACGAAGCCTGGTATTTAGTGTAATATCCTCCGTGAGAAACCGAATAAACGCGATCTTCTCTGAGATCTCACGCTCGAGCGTCGGGATAAACCATTCATTTTTTAAAACTGGTTCCATGCTTTATTGACGTCCTTATTTTCTCGATTTTTATATCGGCCCTCGAGAACCTTGACAAAGTTTTTGGGCCTGATCAGCCACTCGAGATCGGCCTGAAAATCTGTTATTTTCCCTGTGAGAAAGTCTGATTGCTTAACGTTTTCAAAAAAGTCCTCCCACCATTCAAGCGTTTGGCGCTCTCTTTTCTCGTTCCATCGGGCCCGTAACAGCTTTTTACGAAAAGGTGTCCATTCTCTTATTTTTCTTAATTCTGGTAGAATTCTATGATATAGATTCACAATTTCTTGTTGGGGGCAGTTAGGGGTAAAAGATTCACTCGCGTCAAAAGACAATTCTTTTGACGTATATATTTCTCTTTCTAGATTAAAGCATTTGGAGTCCGTTTTCCCAGAGGGTGGATATCCGGACTTCTGGTATACTTTTTCATACACTTTTTGACCTCCAGAGGTACGGATTCCGGACTTCTGGATAGGGGATTTTTTAAGTTCAAATGGATAAATTTTCGCCTTTGGAATTCCGTTCACTTTAACATAATGCCCGACGACTTCACCCTTCTCATTTCTGCGGGAAATCGTCTCTATAAATCCCGCCTGTATCAGTGTTTTCTTAACGCGAATTAGCCTTTCATGACGCCAGTTCAGGCCGTTTTCACAATAAGGGTTAGTCGCTTTAATTTGATTCGTTTTTTGTTTCCGTGCCGTGTAATAGTAATAGCAATAGAGCGCCCAGGCATCGGGCCATCCTCTCCCCATCGACATAAAGCGTTCATACGTCTCGATCGGGATAATAATCCTGCTGCGTTCCCAGGCCTCGAGATCCGGATCCCGGTCGATTTCTTCGATCGATTCTTTTAAAATCTCATCGAGTCCTTGTTCTGGATCGATCATCTTTCTGTAGATTCCTCTCCTGACGTTCATCGGATACTGGTTCTACCGTGTGTGCTTCTAGAAATCTCTTGAGTCTCTCCGGGGAGAACAGTAGCTTTCCCCGGATTTTTATAAAAGGGATTTGCCGGCGCCTCACAAATTGCCGGACAGTAATCTCTGCGTATCCTAAAAATTTTGCAGCTTCGTGAAGATTAAGAAGATTTTCCATCTTTTCCCTCCGGGTTAAGGCGTTAAAAAAAGAGCGACCTCACCCAATAGTTGGATTGTTTCTCTCAACCCATCCGGGTGGCGCTCTTTCTCTCTTATGATATTGTTAAAAAGCCTTTTTTAAAAAGTCAATAAAAAAAATCAAAAATGATAATTTCTATTGCTTTAAATTACATTTTCAGTTTTATCATTATGTCTCTCTGCGTCATAATTTTTGGTATCTCACCTCGAAAAAAGCCGTTTTCATTTCTCTATTTTTATATTTAGTTGTCTCCTGTCATATTTTTGACATTGTTTCATGTCCAATTTTTTTTAAAAAAAATGCGATTATTTCAGATTTTCTAAGGAGAGAGGGCCCAGAGATGACCCATTGAATTGATTTAAGATTTCGCGTCTTGTATCAGATCAACCTTTATCGATTAAGATCCAGCCTCTTGACAAACGGTCTAAATTGACAAATAATTATATTGAGCATTAAAACCCGTCTAAATAATAATTTCTGCTATTTTTTGAATATATGCATTTTGTCTCCACCTTCAATTTAGATCTATATTTAAATAGTAATTCAAATAAATAAGATATGGATATAAATATGCAGTTTATAAATGGGGCTATTATATCTTTAGTTTCCGCCAGTATTGGTTTCTTTCTTAACTTCCTACTCGAAAATCGAAAGTATAAAAATCAAATGAAAATGCATCCTATGCAAGTAATTTATAATAAACAAACGGAATTCTTTGACAAACTTGCACCGTTACTGCTTGATTTGAATAGCTATATTACTTCAGTTGATGTTTGGTTGGAGAAAATATCATCAGATGCTCAAACAAAAGTTAAACAACTGGCATCAGAAAATATTGCCGTTACAAAGTATGATGAATTACTCCAACAATATTATATGTATTTACCTGCTAAGCTTCTTGAGGAAGCACAAGAATTATATTTTATGTGCATGGAACTAAGTACTAAAATTACACATGAACAAGCTATGATAAGTATTGAAAAATTATTTGATTTTCAGAATTCAGTTCGTAATTATGTCGGAGTTGATAAACTATCGTATGATTTTTTTAAAGTAATAAAATTTCAAAAATCTGATAGAGATAGTACTTAAATTAGTATTTCAGTGCCACATCATCTGACACGGTACAACCAGCCGTTTGCTCGATTTAATTTTTTGACGCTTATCTTAACCGTCATGAATGAAGCTGGAGAATATTATAGCTTTATTACTTGACACGCAAATCAAGAAAATGGTAAAATATGCCGAATTTGATATATAGTGCTATATCATTGCATATTGTGATAAATTGTGCTATATTATGTATGTAGGAGTGTGGAAGGGATGGCATTTAAACGTAGAATAAATTGCATCGAGGCGTCTTTGCCCATTTCTATTATGAAAGAAAATGATAAGTTTATTGCATATACGCCCGCATTAGATATATCAACTTTTGGTAAAACTTATGATGAGACAAGAAAAAGGTTTGAAGAACTTATCGAGATTTTCTTTGAGGAATTATGTGAAATGGGTACTTTGGAGGAGGTACTCGAAGATTGTGGTTGGACTAAAGTTACAACACCACAAAAAACATGGATTCCTCCTACAGTAATAAAGCATACCATTGAAAAAATTAATATTCCGTGCCCCGTATAGTTCCAATTCATTATTCTATCTTTATTAAATTTCTAGAATATTGTGGTTGTTCTTATAAAAGAACGAAGGGAGATCATTTAGTTTATACTAGGTCTGATCTTATGCGTCCATTAATTTTTCCAAAAGATGACGATATACCAGTCTTTGTTATAAAAAACAACCTCCGAACTCTTGGCATTAGCAATAATGAATATTTAGATATTTTATCTCGACTATAACTATATTTAGGTTTCGACAATAATCAATTCAATTTTTTCTCCCTTGTATTACATCACGAGAAACATTGCTCGCTGATTTGTAGCACGTCCTGAAAATCATCAATACTGAAATGCGTATAATGTTCGACCATTTCTTTAGTCTTGTGACCGGTCAGCCTTTGAAGTTTCGAATCATGTATCTTTCCGCGCATCAATGAATTATAAAAATGTCGCCATGAATGAAATGTGACGTTCCGTTCCTGTCGTTCTTCCGGGGATATGCCGATATTTTCAAATGCTGAATAAAGCTTTGTATAAACGGTCTTGTTATCGACAGGTTTATTCTCCATAGTTCCGTAAAAAACAAAATTGTCCGGACCGGGATATATTGAAGCTGCCTTTAATTCTTGAAGCGCTGCAGATGTTAAATGCGGAACAGGGATCTGTCTCGCTGAATCTCTTTTAGGTCTTTGCAGGCCGTATTTTCCGTAACTCCACTGAATATCAATGTAATTTTCATGAACATTTTTATTCATAAGACCCCTGATTTCTCCCAGCCTCATACCGGTGCTAGCGCTCAATAAATTCAAGGTGTAATGGAATAAATCATTGTCCCATATATCGTTGAGAGCTCCGTTTCCGAACAGACTTTTTATTTCATTCAATGTCAAAATTGATTTACGTTTTTGATTTTCCTTGAGCGGAAAAACAGAATCAGCAGGATTTTTGAGAAGATATTCCAGCCTTACAGCTTCTTTCAGCATAAGTTTAAGGCATGTTAAACATCGATTGATTGTTGTAGAAGATAAAGTCTTACCGTATCTTCCCTCTTGTTCCCTGAGCCATAATAACCATTTTTCGATAATCCGCGCATTGATCCTCTGTAATTTCATTTCTTTAAAATAAGGGAGAATGTGATTTAATAGAATGGCCCTCATATCATGAGCATGGACTCTTGATATTTTAAATCCTCGAGCTATCTTGCCTTGGATGTATGGGCATTTATCGTAAACCCAAAAATCTTGACTATATTGTCCGAATGTTATGTTTTTTTGAGGAGCGATTAATCCCCTGGTAAGCTGCTCATGGGCCCAGTTCTCAGCAGCAGCAAGGCTCGTCTTTCCGCTGCTCCGGCCAGAAAGCCGATTGCCGTTTTCATCATAAAACTGAACGTAATAGATAAATTTATTTTTTTTAATCGTCGGTCGTTTATAGATGTTGAAGGGTTTATGTGGCATAAAAAGAAAACCCCTCTTTTTTATTGCTGACAATTTTGCTTACACTTGTCAACAAGAGAAAGAGGGGATCAATAATAATTTGCTCTAATTCATTGTAGAGCAATAAATTATACATTGGGCCCAGTAGGATTCGAACCTACGACCCGCTGATTATGAGTCAGCTGCTCTGACCAACTGAGCTATGGGCCCGCAACTACAGGTAATATAATAGGAGCATACGACAGATTCAATAAAATACGAAACCGGGGAATCCGAACATGCCGCATCATTCCTGTTCCTCTATCACCGCGGCAAGCGAATCGGATAGATCGCTCAGTATTTTTACCGATTCTTCATCAAACTTTTTTTTCTTTTCTTTATTCAGCTCGTCGATGATATCGAGCGCTGCAAATATAACTGCCTTTATATTCGAAAGCGTTGGGATTTTTTCCTTGATGATCTGTATCTTTTTTTCAAGGTAGCCCGCAAGACTCAGCAGATACTCTTTCTCAACATCGGTCTTTATGGTAAAACGCTCGTTCAAAACCTGAAATGTGATGTATTCTTCTTCCATGTTTGTGCCGGCGTTTCCGTTTGTATACGGTGATATTCAACTATTGTTGTAATCAGATGATAGGCTTTCGTTTTGCCCTTCCTCAAATTGATTATCGGGGTTTGGATGTTCTTCTTCGTTGAACAGTGTTTTCTCACTATCAGACGCTGTTTCTCCTGTGCTCTCTTCCTCTTCCCCAACGTCGATTTCCTTTTCATCCGGTTTGAATGAACCTTCATCCGCATCGGTTTGCGGTTGTTCATGGCTGACGCTTTTCAAATCGACGAGGTTCTCTTCTATAATTATTTCACCTGTACCACTGGTCTGATCTCCGGTTTCTTCTTCAGTGTCCTGCTGCACTACTTGACCCGACGCCTCTCCGGACTTCTCTTCAGCCGATACATCGGCATTGAGCGTTTCCGTTTGTGTTTTTCCGAAACCCGCATCCTCATACCCTTCCATTCCAGCCAGCGCTTCAAGTTTATCGAGGATCGCTTCTATTTTATTTTTAAGAAACAGCTGATTTTCCTGCAGTGCCTCAATCTTGAGTTCTCTGTCCCTGACGATTTTTTCAAGCTCGGAGGTTTTACCTTCAAGTCTCTCTTTCTCCTCAATCAGTGCTTTTTCCTTCGATTTCAAATTTTCAATAAATGAAATCGCATTGTTAATTCTTTCTTCGAGAATTCTCAATTGATTCTCTTCCATGTGTGGCACCTCATTATATTGTAGTCAAAGCGCTCGAGGAACCGTTTATCGAAGACAAATTATGGTATCGTTTCTGTCACGATAAAATCATCAGGTACATAATTCTTCGTACCTGCATAATTCGAAAGAAAAACTCACGCCTATTTTTTTGCCTTTGCAAGCTCGACAAGTTTATCAAATGCAGCATCATCATTAACCGCAATATCGCTGAGGTATTTTCTGTTTATGGCAACTCCTGCCTGTCCAAGCCCATGAATAAAGGCACTGTACGATAATCCCGCCTGGCGCGCTCGTGCATTTATTCGTGCTATCCAGAGTTTCCTGAAATCCCTTTTCCTGACTTTTCTATCTCTATACGCGTACTGACCGGATTTCATCACTGCTTCCTTTGCAGTTCTGTACAGCTTGCTTCTTGCACCCCGGTATCCCTTGGCGTTTTTGAGTATTTTTTTCGTCCTCTTATGTTTTACCTGTCCTGATACTGCTCTCGGCATCTCGTTTCTCCACTTCCTTTATCGTTGTAATATCGTCTCTTCCCCGTAACCCGGCAGACACGCGGTGTACCGCAGCCGTAAAGCCCAGCACCGGCATCATTTTATACGTCCTTAAAAAATACCGCACCCAACGAATCATGCATAGGGAAGCATCTTTTTCACCGTTTTTTTCTCACCGCCTGTGACAAAACCCGGTTTTCTTAAATGTCTGATTCGCTTGGCGTTCTTTTTGGTCAATATATGACTCTTATACGCCTTTTTCCTCTTTATCCGGCCGCTCTCTGTTACCCTGAACCTCTTTGCCGCGCCTTTATTCGTTTTTAGTTTTGGCATCGTATTCCCCGTTATTTTAAGTATCCTGTTCTGTAAGGGCTTTGTAAAAATTTTCTAAGAAACCAGATCATTCGGAAGGCTGTGTGAGTTGTTGTATGCTATTTCGATTTGGGGACCAGCATTGTCACAATAACCCTTCCCTCAAATTTGGGTTTGCTTTCAACGCTGCCAAACTCGCCTAGGTCCTCTATCATCCTATTGATGAGTTCGCGCCCCAGATCTGTATGCGCCATCTCTCTGCCTTTGAACCTGAGTGTAACCTTTACCTTGTATCCCTTTTTTAGAAACCCGGTTATCTGCCGTAATTTTGTCTGATAATCATGCTCTTCTATCTTGGGTCTCAGCCTCATTTCCTTGGTAAGGATCACCTTTTGCTTTTTCTTGGATTCCTTAATCTTTTTCGACTGCTCAAAGCGGTACTTACCAAAATCAAGTATCTTGCAGACCGGGGGATTCGCTCCGGGTGAAACCTCAACAAGGTCGAGGCTCTTTGAGTTTGCCACTTCCCGAGCCTTTTTCAGGTCAACTATCCCCAGTTGTTGGCCGTCAGAATCGATGAGGCGGATTTCTTTTGCCCTTATCTCATCATTAATTCTCGGATGTTTATTAATAATTTCACCCCTTCCTTTTTAATATTTTATCACGTATGTAAGGAAAACCTGTATTTTCTATCAGCAAAAACACCCGATTTCAGCAGCCCGATTTTACAGATATCGGCGTTTTTTGTTTCGGGAAATGTCTGACATGCACACAATAATACAAAAAATTACTTAAAAATCAAGTTATTTATGGTTTTTATCCATTGAAATACCGGTATTACATACTCAATTGCATGAAAACTACTTTCTGGAATGGACCTCTTCTTTCAATAAAGCGAGAAAATCTTTGAATTCAACCCTACCGATGTTCTTTCCGCCTCCTTGTCTCACCGACAGGGTCCCGTTTTCCAGCTCTTTATCTCCGATAACGGCGATATAGGGGATTTTTTTCACTTCCGCCTCCCGCATCTTGTATCCAAGCTTTTCATTACGGGTATCGGTAACGACTCTAAAACCTTCTTCAAACAGCAATCCGGCCGTTTCTTCCACCCTATCTGCATGTGCATCGGTGATCGAGAGAACGGCAACCTGTACCGGTGCGAGCCACAGCGGGAATCGTCCTGCGTAATGCTCGATCAAAATGCCGATGAACCGTTCTATGCTTCCCAGAACTGTTCTATGTACGACAACGGGACGTTCCTCCTTGCCCTCACTATTTATATATGTTAGATCGAACCTCTCAGGAAAATTCATATCGAGCTGGATGGTTGCGCATTGATGAAGCCTTCCGAGACAATCCTCAAGATGGAAGTCTATCTTCGGACCGTAGAAAGCGCCTTCTCCGGGACTCACACTGTACTTCTTACCACTTTTTTTCAGGGCTTTTTCAAGGCCTTCAGTTGCACGCTGCCACTGATCATCGGTTCCGATTGAATTCTCCGGCCTGGTCGAAAGCTCCAGATAGTAATCGAATCCAAATACAGAATATATCCGATCGGTAAGTTGTATGATATTTAATATCTCGTCCTCTATCTGTGACGGCAGAAGAAAAATATGCGCATCATCCTGTGTAAAGCTCCGAACCCTGAACAGCCCCTGCAAAACGCCGGATTTTTCATGCCGATGCACGAGTCCGACTTCCGCAACCCTCATGGGAAAATCCCTGTACGAATGTATCTTTTCCCCGTATATCAGCATCCCGCCCGGGCAATTCATCGGCTTGATTGCAAACGGACTCTTGTCTATCTCCGTTACGTACATATTTTCCCGGTAATTATCCCAGTGGCCGGAACGAACCCACAGTTCCTTTCGCAGGAGCAACGGGGTTGACACCTCAACGTAACCGGCCTTTCTGTGCTCTTCCCTCCAGAAATCGAGCAGTTTGTTTCTCAAAACCATACCGTGAGGAAGCCAGAAGACGAATCCAGGGCCCTCATCGTGCAGGGAAAACAGCGCGAGCTCTTTTCCAAGTTTTCGGTGATCCCTCTTCTTCGCCTCCTCTACCTGTTTCAGAAAAGAACGAAGCTCTTTCTCGTTGTAAAATGCAGTACCGTAAATTCTGGTGAGCATGGGATTTCGCTCGTCCCCTCTCCAGTATGCCCCGGCAAGGTTTAACAGCTTGAAGGCCTTGATATATCCCGTGGAAGTCAGATGCGGACCGCGGCACAGATCTATGAAATCGCCGTTCTGGTAAAAGGAGATTTCCGCTTCTTTGTCAAGCCCTTTGATCAGCTCTACCTTGTAAGGTTCGTTCAGTTCGGTGAAATATTTTAGCGCCTCCTCGCGGTTCTTGACGAGGCGTCTGAACTTTTGATCCTGCTCGATGATCCTGGTCATCTCCTTTTCAATCTCTTCGAGGTCCTGGGCAGTTATCGGCTCAGGGAAATCGAAATCATAGTAATACCCGTTTTTTATAGCCGGTCCGATTGCAAGCTTGACGCCGGGAAAGAGATGCCGCACCGCCTCGGCCAGCACATGTGATGCGCTGTGCCTGAGAACATCGAGCCCCAGCCCCGACTGAACTGTTACCAGCTCAGCTTTACCCGATGATGTAATAGGAATATGAAGGTCATGAAAGTTATCGTCAATTAACACACCTACAATTTGATCCTTACCCTTCAGATCGAGCCTGGCGATTGCCGAAGCAAAACTACCCCCTTTCTCAATTTCTATCTTTTTACCGTTGATTTCCAGTGTAACCTCTTCCACAATTTTTCCCCTGTTCAGTACACTGCCACCACCATCCTTAGATCACAAATATATTGAAAAGCCTCCCCGGTTTCAATGCTTTTTTAACAAACAGTTCTTCAGCCGGTAATACTGTTCTGGTGGAAAAAACCTGAGAAGTATGATAATGTGCCTGCCTGAGAAGAGTTCAGTTGTTCTGCTTCAAATGAACTCATATACAGTATTTTCACATAGGTATCCGTTTAATGAAAAAGCCGGAGGGGATTCATTCAAGCTTTCCGGTACTCACGAGAGGTTAAGAGTTTCCTCTACACCACAATTTTATTAAGATGTGCTTTACTTATTTCGGCAGATTCTAGAGGAGTTTTTTCAGACGCATCGAGTTCTACAGTCAGCCATCCATTATAGCCCTTCTTTTTCAGCAGATTGACTATTTTGTCTAAGGGAAGACTGCCTTCTCCTAATTCAACGAATCCTTTATCCGATAAGTCTTTCAGATGTACATAAACAGAATTGAATTAATACCAGTCAGACCGATGAAACAGATGCGAGGCTTCATCCGTGGAATTAACACTACAGTCGAGCGGGAGGATGACAGGGTATGAATGTTGTTGACTCCTCAGGCTGCCTGGAATATTTCTCTGATGGACCGAATGCCTCTTGTTTTGTGCCACCAATACCAACTATATACTTTACTAAGATAACAGCAGTCCTCCAGTTTGTAGCACGTTATACTCGTTTCGGTAGATATGTGTATGCAACCGGAGGTAATCTGTATTCAGCTCGTCTTGTAGGAATTAATGTTGACATGAACGGCGGCAAAGGCAATTTTTTTAGAACTTTTTGTGGTGTGTATGATAATTAGAATTTCCTATTTTAGGAATGTAAATGAGGTTGAAAAAGCAAGAACTATACACTCAGGCTTTTGCCATGAATCCACCATCAACAGGTAAGATTGTACCATTAATCATTGCAGCTTTATCACTTAGCAAAAAAACAACAGCATTAGCAACATCGATTGTTTCGTTGAATCTGCCAAGCGGTATCTTTGCCAGCATGGGCTCCCGTTTTTCAGGATCGCTCCACGCCTTTCTTCCCATTGGTGTCATGGTCATAACCGGTGCAACTGCATTCGTACGTATTTTGTGAGGACCAAGTTCCAAGGCCATGCATCTGGTAAGTTGATCAACTCCAGCTTTTGAAATACAGTAAGTAGTGTGATCTTGAAATGCAACAACATTAGCAACACTGGAGATATTTACAATTGCTCCTTCAACTTTCCTTTCTATCATATTCCGAGCAACCACCTGGGAAATAATCATCATTGCACGAACATTTACGTTTACAGTTTCATTGAAATTATTCACCGTTGTATCTAGAAAAGGCTCAAGGATAACTACACCGGCACAATTTACGAGGAAATCAACAGGTAACGCTTTTTCCGCTGCCTTTTCGGCAGCTTTTGTATTAGATATGTCAGCATTAATGGTTTCACAATTAATTTCTCTGTTCAGCGAATCCATATCTTCCGGGATTCGATCAATTACAACAATCTTTGCACCGCGACTGTTTAGAAGAATAGCAATCTCCCTCCCTATTCCTCTGCCACCTCCCGTCACCAGTGCACGCTTTCCATCGAAACGTATATTCATTTTAGCCTCCTTTTCATTTTGTCTATGTTTTGAAAACAGTCCTCTACCTGTCTAAAAAATGTATGAGATTAATTCAAGCATATCATGGCTGCTTGGTATACATAAAAATCATTTATTCGTTTTTATGCTTTCAAACTTCGGGCTCTGATCTTTAACCGATCCGCAATCATGGGAACAATGTAATTTACAATGGTAACTAGTACGAGCATTGAGCCCCATATGACGTTTCTGAAGTAGTTACTGAAACCTATAATATTGAAGCCGCTCGAAATAACTCTCAAAATAAAGATTCCGAGAACTACACCTGAAACATTGCCAATACCACCTAGATAACTCACTCCTCCCAATATTACAACAAGTACGGCTTGAAGGAGGTAAGAAGTTCCATATCCCACCTTAACCGAATCGACCCTAGATATAAGTAATATCGTAGCCACCCCAGTGAGTAGGCCGGAACAAAGATAGGTTTTTATTAAGACACTCCTGTTTTTTACCCCTGAAAAGCGCGCTGCTATTGGATTTGCCCCCACAGCATAAATACTGAAACCCAATCTCGTCCTTTTTAAAAACACAGAAACGGCAAGAACACACAGGACGAAGATAATCATTGGAACAGGTATTACAGATATTGTGCCACTCCCAATAAATAAAAATGATTTGGGGAAATTGGTAATAGGAGAACCCTTTGTTATAACAAGGGATATTCCTTCGAGTAATTTCATGGTACCAAGTGTAGCGAGTATGGGCGGAATACGAATGATTGAAACTAACAGTCCGTTTAGTAATCCACAAACTCCAGCGACTCCAATTGCAACCACAATTGTCGCAAGTAAAATCATAAACATCTTTATACCTGTTGGTGCCTGTAACAATAACGATCCTGTTGCCGCTTCTTCTGCCATTATCCCCTTAAGCAACATTGATAAATCTAAAGCTTCTGGGTATGTTAAAGATAAAAGAACAATTGCCGAGATTATTCCAGATATATTAGTTATCGAAATAATTGATAGATCAATACCACCACTCAACATGACTATCATCATAGCCAAAGCAAGGATGCCAAACTCAGGAATTTGAAAGGCCATCTGCTGCAAGTTTGTATTACTTAAAAACTTTGTAGGTTGAAGAATCGACAAAACAATAAAAACAACAACGAATGCGATTACAAAAGTCATCGTTTTTGAGTATTGAAAAGTTAATTTTTTCCCAAAGATTAAATTCTTAAGATTCAATTATCGTCACTCCTCTTTTGCCTAATGTCTTGCTGTAAGCGTTTATACCAGTACTGACAATAATTACAAGGCCTATTACTACTGGGTCCCAATACGATGGTATTTTCATGAGTATCAGGCTATTTTTTATGAAATAAAGCATCCCTACCCCTAAAAAGGTTCCCAGTATCGTTCCTGAACCTCCAGCAAGACTTGCACCACCCAATACGACAGCGGCTATTACATCAAGCAACATACCCATTAAATTAAAGGGATGAACATGCCTTACTAATGAAACATACAATATCGACGCAATACCGGATAAAAGTCCAATATATGAATAGATAAAGAATTGGATTTTCATTATATTAAAGCCTGCCCTTTTTGCTGCTTCCAAGTTACCACCGATTGCATAAATACCCCTTCCCAGCATTGTATATCGTAAAATGAGCCAGCTCACGACAGCTATGATAAGCATGGTAAATGTCATAGTAGAGAATCCAATCGTTATACCTTCCTTATTAATCCAAGAAAATATATATTTTTTACTAAACTCAAAAAAGTAACCTGGAACGGTATATATGTGCGGTATTTTTACTATTGAGAGCATAGCCCCGTGAAAGATACTTGAAGTGCCGAGTGTGACTATTAATGTGGGTATATTAAAGTAATAGACAAGGGATGCATTCATGCAACCGAACATAATACCGAAGGCACTTGCCATAACAAAGGCAATCAACAAATTTCCGTTAAACCTTTCAAGTAGACGAACGGTAACATACATCGAAACAGTTGCGATCGCGGGAAATGATATATCTATACCACCGGATAGCATAACCATAAAAACGCCGATTGCCATGACTCCCATAATTGAGCTGCTTTTTAGAATATCAAACATATTTTCAGCTGTGAGAAAAGACTTGCTAATACTGTTCACAATAACAGAATAAACAACGATTAATAGAAATAGATACAGTTCGTGACTTCGTAAGAATTTTTTCCCCATCGAATACCTCAAAAAGTAATTTCACCTATTTTATTTTTCACTCAATCTCCCAAGAAGCTCACTTTCTGTTATACTGGATGCACTAAATTCATTGGACATCTGCCCTTCTTTCATTAAGAGTATTCTATGTGAGTGATGAACAACTTCTGTAACTTCATCACTGATCATTATTATACCAATCCCTCTATCTGCTTGATCTTTGATAATTGAGTGAATCTCCTCTTTTGCCCCCACATCAATACCAATGGTTGGTCCGTCTAATATTAAAATTTTAGGGTTTCGCTCGAGCCATTTTGAAAGCACAACTCTTTGCTGATTACCACCGGAAAGTTGTTTTACAATTAACTCTGATGATGGCGTTTTTATACCTAACTCTTTTATCCAGGTATCGTTGATACTTCTTATTCTTTTCTTGTCAAGAAGGTAAAGTTTGTTAATCAAATTATGTATCATTGTAACGATCATATTTTTACTAATCGAATGCTCCATAAAGAGACCTTGTATAAGTCTATTTTCTGGGAGATAACCAATTCCTCTGTTCATGGCGTCTTTTACTGAGTTAATTTTATGCAATATGCCTTCAATAAAAATATCGCCTGAGTCCGGTTCATTTAAGCCAAAGATCGAGAGGGCCAGCTCTGTACGTCCTGAACCTACTAATCCTATTATACCCAAAATCTCTCCTGCATATAGTTTGAAGCATATATCTTTAAATTGACCATATTTCGTAAGATTTTTTACTTCAAGTAATACTTTTTGGCTATTGTACTCCTTCATATACTGTGATTTTTCGATTTTTTTACCCGTCATCATTTCAATGAGACGTTCATTGTGTAATTCATCTATAGTGTATGTTCCAATATTTTTACCGTCTCTTAAGACAGTTACTCTATCAGCAATCTCGAATATCTCATTCAACTTGTGCCCAACAAACAGCACAGAGATGCCTTTCATTTTCATATTTCGGATGACTGAAAAAAGATTATCGATGTCTTTTTTTCCAAGACTCGATGTCGGTTCATCCATTATTATCAGCTTTTCTCCTCTTGTTATGGCCCTGCAAATCGCAACTAGCTGTTGTTTCGCTATTGGTAGTTCTCCAACCAATATCGATGTATCAAGTTGTGTCCCGATCTTATTAATAGCCTCCAAAGCGATACTATTTATCTCTTTTCGCTTAATTACTTTTTTGCTTTCTTCCAAATACTGATTTATCGATATATTCTCTGCAACTGTAAGATTAGGAAATAGCGACAAGTCTTGATAAATAACCTGTATTCCTTCATACATTGAATCTATTGCGGTAAGTTTATGAAAATATTTTTTATTTATTATGATTTCACATCCTGGATCAGGTTGCACTACGCCCGCGATTATTTTAATAAGCGTTGATTTACCAGAACCGTTCTCCCCTACCAAACAGTGCACTTCTCCCTTGTTTACTGAAAAATTAACTTGAGAGAGCGCCTGAACACCCGAAAATGATTTGCTCACATTTCGCAGTGATAATAACTCTTCATTCATGTGGTATGCTATCTATCTTTAGGAATTGTCTATTTAATGCCCAGACATTTTTTATTTATAATTATATTAATGAATTTAAGAATATCATTTATTATTATTATAATCAAGTTCATAGGCTAATAAAAACAGTAGACAGCTGACATGGTCAGCCATCTACTGTAGTATAAATTGTTAGAAATCGAGCCTCATTTAAAAACTAAAGCTTTTGTAATTATCTTTCGTTATGTCTAAAATACCACTTTCATCGCCATAGATGACTTTTCCCTTGATTGTAATCTTCCCAAACCCAGATATTTCCATGCCCGATTCAACTGGTTCGCCATCCAATACCTTCTTTATGACCCACGCGGCTGCATAACCGATTTTCTGCGGATCCCAAATTGAAACAACTTTTATGGAGCCATCTTCAAGACCCGGTCCTGACATCGATCCTATCGAAGTACCAACTACCGCAATTTTATCCTGAAGACCTTTCTCGGCAACTGCAAGCCCCGCGCCGGGAGGGTCCGAAGCCGATGAACCGATAATCCCCTTCAGATTATCACCGTATGTTTTAATCGCCTCAAGCGTTTTTTCATAGCAAACCTCAGTTTTTTCATCCGATACGAGTCTATCACGTAAGAGGGTCATGTTTGGATATTTTTCTTTCTGCCAGGTGATTTCTGCATCGACCCACTCATTATGTGTTACAGCCGTAAGATTACCAACAAAGCATATATAGCCACCCTTATAATTAATGAGTTTGGCCAGGTTATCCATATGATGTCTACCGAACGCTGCATTGTCAAAGGCCTCTATATCGTACGTAATATTCTTTGAAAGTACTGACTCATGAGTAAAAGTGAGAATACCCGCATCATTTGCCTTCTTAAATGCAGGTTCAAGAGCTCCTGGGTCATTGGGAACAACAAGGATAGCATCAACACCTTTTGCTATCTGATCCTCAACTAATGCTACCTGCTGAGCAGCATCTGCCTCTGCAGGATTTACCATCGATACTCTTATACCTCCCAACTCTTTAGCTGCTCGTTCCATTCCGATAAATGTGTTATCAAACATAGGATGCTCAAGCTTACCAATTAACACGACTTCATACTCTTCTACCTTTTCAGCTTTACCTCCTGCAAAAAGACACATTGGAAGAAGAAAAGCAACAAGCACAATATACATGTAAATGATCCTTTTCATTGGAAACCTCCTTTAATAAATATATTTTAGATTCTTGTTTAAATTCATAAACACTGTTCATGAATTTCTTAAAATGCTATCAGAAATTATGAACAGTGTCAAGAAAAATATATTTTTTTTTAATAAAATACAAAATTTTACTGGCAATTTATTATTTTTTGTGCTATTGTATTCATAAAAATTTTAATTAATTTTTAAATTCAATAAACAACGTTCATAAAACTATAAAACAATAAAATTAAAATACAGGGGTTAATAAATTGTCCAAAATTGGTAAAGGCGTTCTGACATTATTGGAGATTTTTTGTAAACATAATTATCCTATTGGAATTACGGAAATATCCAATATTATGCTAGAAGGGAAAAGTTCGATATTTCAAAAGATTAAAATATTAGAAGAAATCGAATATATTGAGCAAGACCTGTATAGTAAAAAATATAGTTTGACACCTAAATTACTGGAATTGGTTAATGCATCGCTAAAAGGGTATTATGAACGCACCAATATACATAAATATCTAAAAGCCATGGCTGAACAAACAGGTGAATGCACTTATTTTGGTTTAAAAAATAAAAAAAATCGAGTGGTTTACGTAGATAGATATGCAAGTGAAAATGCAATGACTGTATATACAAATATTGGCGATAGTCCTCTTCCTCATTGTACCGCCCATGGTAAAGCGCTTCTTGCTTATCTTACTATTGAAGAAATTGAAGAGAGTATAAAAGAGGGATTAGAAAAATTTACTGAAAATACAATAACCGATAAAAAGAAACTCCTTGAGGAGTTGAGAAATATCAGAGAAAAGGGATATGCTTTTGATAATGAGGAAAGAATGGTTGGAGTGAGGTGTATAGCAGCTCCAGTCTTCAGTAGTAGAAAAGAGGTAATAGGGGCAATCGGTATTTCTGGAATGTTACAGAATATAACAATGGATAAAATCGAACAACTTGCCAATATTATAAAAAATATTGCAGAAAAAATGAGTATAAATATTGGGAATGATATTATTTACTAATGTGACTGCAAGATAGAAGGCATCCTCTGTCAATTCGGGGACAATATAGATATTGGAAAAATGCCTCTTCCGCCACAGCCAAAAAAACAGGTACCTTTTTCACAACTAATTATGTTTCTTTTACTCTTTAAAAATATTAAAGGGGAATAATAATATGTTTAAAAAAGGAGAGCTATTCATCCAATATGTAGACAAGAAGAATTTCAAAGAGTTAGGAAAGATAATAAGGATCCCTGTTGAAAAAGAGAAAAAACCTGATTTTGAATCAGAGATTATAAAATTCTATGGTAAACTGGGTCTAATAAACGGCAATAGGTCATTTGAGCTTGGCATCTGTATATTTAAAAAAAGACCTTTTATTATTTCACAATTGGAGCGTCATGTCAACACGCAAGAGCTTCTATATGCAATTGATGATGATTTTATAATGCCAGTTGCACCAGCGATTGATAACGTCCCTGATCTAGATAATATAGTGGCGGTAAGAGTAAATCGAAGTGAGGGCGTCATATTTGAAAGAGGTATCTGGCACTGGGTACCCTATCCCCTGAAAGATGAATCCTTTACACTTGTAGGGTTTGCAAAGGATACAGCAGAGAAAGATTTTGAAATCTATAATTTAGATGAAAATATACGAATGATTCAAAAATAACAATTTTATCTTTCTCTTAAGAGCATGAGTTGTTGATTGTGCAGTGATAGAAGAGGAGCATACATAAATGTATTTGATAGGAATTGATGTAGGAACGACTGGAGTAAAATCGATACTGATATCGGAAAAGGGGGAATTGAAAGCTGAATCTACGCATTCATATCCGCTACACTCACCAAAGCCGAGTTGGTACGAACAAAATCCAGATGATTGGTGGAAGGCTACAGTCTTATCAATCAAACAAATGATACATGAAGCCAGTATCGACACATCAGAAGTGGCAGGGATAGGTTTATCAGGCCAGTATCATGGGCTCGTAATACTGGACAAGAACCATCGGGTGTTGCGCCCAAGCATACTTTGGAATGATCAAAGAACAGCAGCTCAATCAGATTATATTATAGATAAAGTCGGAACTGAAAATCTCTTGAGAATTTGCGCAACAAATGGGGCACCCTATTTTACAGCATGCAAGCTTCAATGGGTAAGGGATAATGAACCAGATATATTTGAAAGAGTCTACAAAATGATGTTACCAAAGGACTATATACGGTTCAAGCTTACCGGAGAGTTTGTAACTGATGTAACTGATGCATCTGGAACACTTTTTCTTGATATAAAAAAAAGACAGTGGTCAAAAGAGATGCAGACCATTTTGGATGTTGACAAAAGCATACTTCCTGAGCTTGTAGAATCATCCCAAGTCTCAGGAACGATCTCCAAGGGAGCCGCTTTAGAGACAGCATTAAAGCCCGGAACTCCTGTTGCTGGTGGGGCTGGTGACCAAGCCTCGGCAGCCGTTGGTATAGGAATTGTGGACGAAGGTATAGTCTCCTATTCAATAGGAACATCCGGTGTTATTTATGCTGCAACTGATGGATTGAAAATCGATGAGAATGGAAGAATAAATACTTTCTGCCACTCAGTCCCAGGGAAGTGGTGTGTCCTCGCATGTATCAATTCTGCAGCCGGTTCTTATCAGTGGTATCAGGATAAGCTTGCACTGTGGGAGAAATCTATGGCTGAGGAAAGCGGGAAAAAGATCTATGAAATACTTGAAGAGGAAGCTATGCAGGCTCCTCTCGGGAGTGATAAGTTAATATTTTTACCCTACATCGCTGGTGAGAGACATCCGCATACGGACACAAATGCAAGAGGTGTATTTTTCGGACTTCATGCAGGACACGGAAAAGCACATATAGTACGCTCGATACTTGAAGGAGTTGCATTCAGTTTTAGAGACTGTCTTGAAGTAATAAAAGAAAACGGTATAAAAATAAACGAAATTCGTGCGACCGGAGGAGGCGCTCGTTCTCCTTTGTGGATGGATATTCTGGTTAATGTGAATGGAGAACCAATCGTTATGATGGATGCCGATGCAGGAGGTGCTGCTTTCGGAGCTGCAATATTAGGTGGAGTAGGCGCTAATGTCTACCCAAATGTGAAGATTGCCTGCGCTGAACTCGTAAAAACTGGTAATAGGCTCATACCCGATAAAAATAAATCGAAACGTTACAATGAGTTCTTCAGTCTGTTCAGGACACTATACCCAACCATTAAAAATAGCTATAAACATTTAGCTAATATATCCAATAATTCCCACTTTTAGATTATGTCCGCACTAGTTCACCATCATTCACCATTATTTTATACTTATTTTTTTCTTCAAAAGAATTAATGCATCGGGATATTAGTATGTCAGAGACTACGAATAGCCAGCTATACGCATCGCCTGGGCTTCGGTATTCAACCACCCGAACGCATCCGTCGGGCCCAGCAGAAGGGCAGCGGTCAGAGAGACACCAAGCCGCGTTACCTATTCACTACTGGTAAAAAATGCCAGGGCGCTTCCTGTGCAAAGCCGCCAGATCGTACTTGCGAACGTAGTTCCATCTAGCCATATGTGCCTGTTGCTGGTGTTGGCGGAAACTCCGGGCGAAGAACAGCTGATCAGTGGTCCAGTCGAAAACAAAGAAGAGGTAGTCAGAGTTGGCCGGGTGCTGCACCGCTGCCAGCGCCTCCCGGCAGAAAAAGGCAATTGGAGTGGATGGGAGTCCCTTGTGAAGGTAGGTATTGTATAGGGAGTTCGTCATTAAATCGCTTCGCGTCAGGAAGGGCCTGTGGTATCCCAACGCATACTCCAGTGTGGGACAGGAACCCAACTCCATATTCTGGGCCATCCTGTTGAAGAACACCGAGGCAACCAACCTGTAGCCCGTGCCGGCGGCTGCTTCCTTCTGGACTATGCTGGCCAGAATGAGGAGCTGGTACACGCTCAGGCCGTGCTGCGGCAGGACTTGCTCGTAGATGGGTGCGCTCTTCGCGAGCAGCGAAGAGATTAGCAGCACAGTGGTGCGATAACGGTAGTTCTCCTCGGTGTCGTCGACTGACTTCTCCGGAATCCATATGGTGTAGCTCCCCGGCCTGAACAGACCCTCAAATCTGCTGTCCTCCGGACGCGGAGGTGGTACCAGAGGGAAGTGGGTGAAGTCTTTTCTACCCGCCACAGCCGCCACAACCCTCCTCGAACTGATGCCCATCCTCTGCCAGCGGTCCGCAAGATCGCCGACCCGCTCCCCAGAATGAACTACGAATGTGACTTCCCGCATGCCGACATGACTATCAGCGAACATTACCACAGACGACGCCAGCAGAAGCAGCATCGGCAAGAATAGCCAGCCACCCCTTGTTATAAATCCCCTCGAAATCACTTTATATGTCCCTCAATGATCCTGTTTTTCTCTATAAATTATACTATGCTCCAAAATGATTAACAACGCCCCGGTCACAGCTGCGGTTATAAAAAAACGTCATTTTTTTGATTTGCATTGTAAATGCCTCAAAAAATATAAAACGGGAATATTTCAAGAAGTTTAAACGGAGATTACAGTTTTGAAAGGTTATTGTGGATTGTGCGCATATACAGTTTCATCGTGGGTTGTAATGTTGTTTACAAACTTCTGGGCGGTACTGGACTTGAACCAGTGACCCCCTGCATGTCAAGCAGGTACTCTAACCAATCTGAGCTAACCGCCCTCAATGGAGTCTTCTTTCAATAGTATTACCGCAGAATAAATAAAAGGTCAAGAAAAATGTGTTTTGAAGTCATTCTTTGATCCAATACCGGCGTAAATCTCTACATCATTCTCCGGAGCACCCCGGCAAGCACTGCAATCCCCTCTTCAATTCGCTCCGGGGACAGGTCGCTGAATGCAAGACGTATATAGTTGTTTGGGTATCCCTCGGGGAGAAATGCGTCTCCCGTTACGAAGGCCACCTTTTCTTTTACTGCTTCTTTAAATACATCCTCTGCATCGAGATGCTTTGGTATGGTCACCCAGACGAAAAGACCTCCGTTCGGCTTTGTCCATGCCACACCTTCCGGCATATGGGTCTCGAGGGCATTGAGCGCAGTGTCCCTCCGTTTTTTATACACCGCTTTCATCTTTTGCGTGTATCGGGTAATGTACCCGTTTACAAGGTAATCATATGCGATAAGCTGGCTCAATGTGGAGGTACAGGCATCGAAAGACTGTTTCTGAAGCTCGAGTTTGGCGACGACATCGGTGGGGGCGACGATCCATCCGACGCGCATACCGGGAGAGAGAACCTTTGAAAAGGTTCCCAGGTAAAAGACCATACCCCGTTCGTCAAGACTTTTAATCGGGGCATAGTCTCCGGCCGATCCTTCATAAAAAAGCTCACCGTAAGGGTCGTCCTCGACAAGCGGGATTCCGTAGCTGTACGATATCTCGAGGAGCTTTTTCCTCCTTTCAGGCGACAGGGTTATTCCAGACGGATTGTTGAAATTGGGAATTGTGTATATAAGTTTCACAACTTTGCCGCTTTTTCTGCAGTGTTCGATCTTTTTCACGAGATCATCCGGGATGATGCCCTCTTCATCCATTACAATGCCGATAATAGTCCCCATAAAACTGTAAAACGACGCAATTGCTCCGATAAAGCTTGGAATTTCAACGAGAACGACATCATCCGGGTTGATGAATATCTTGGAAATGAGCGAGAGCGCCTGCTGGGAGCCTGTTGTTATAATGACTTCCTGATTTTTCATCCCGATTTTCTTTACCTGTTCCATTCGACGAGCAATCTTCTGAAGCAGGGGGGTATATCCCCTGGTTGTTCCATACTGCAGAGCCACTTTCGCCCGCGTATAGTGCCAGCTGTTTATGATGCCTTTGATCTCATCAAAGGGAAAGCTCTCGGAATCGGGCATTCCTCCTGCCATGGAAATAATTCCAGGCATGTTTGCCATCTTCATCAGCTCCCGAATCTTTGAGCTCTTCAATTTTTTTGCAGAAACAGAAAACAGATCTCTCATATCCACCACGCTACCCCTCCGAAACAGCAAGAGCTTCTTTTCCCATATAAAACGCCTGCATGTTGATATCGATATATTGTGTCTTTACAAGATTTTTTATCGCCGTTATAAACAGCCCGTCATCAAAGGTAAGGTAGTTGGAAACCGCACCGATGAGCACGACATTTGCCGCCCGGATGCTTCCGGCCTTCATCGCAATATCCTGGGCTTTGATCATGCTGAAAAAAGGAAATGTGCGGTCGAGAATGTCGTCAATATTCTCAGGATAGTCCGCCTCTCCGGAAGAAACGGTTACCGGAACAACCTCGAGATCATTAACCACAACTCTGGTTCTGCTGTTGCAGAGATGTCGATACCTGAGTGCTTCGAGCTTTTCCATCGATACGAGATACTGTGCGGATTCTTCCATTACAAGAGGCGAATATACCTTTTCGCCGTATCGAACCTGAGATATGACGCTGCCGCCTCTCTGCGCCATACCGTGCACTTCATTGCTCTTGACATCGAAACCTGCGAGCATAGCCACCTCCGATATAATTGAGCTCGCAAGCAGTATGCCCTGCCCTCCGACACCGACGATTATGAAATTTACAACATCTTCCATATGATCGCGCTCCTGAAGAGTCTATAGTAAATGGTGCCTGCGGACCAACGGTGAAGGAGGTGAATATCCTCATCGACGTACATCCGCTGCTCGGCTGCTTGATATCGAACGCAATACCCGGGCAGCCCGGCCATATGTCGCCGGACACGCTCCGTTCGTCCGACCGAATGTCGGCTTTCCACGTTACCGAGACGCTCTGGATCCGAATCACAGATGCTGATGATTGCACCTGCGGTACTTTCAGCACCACAGGCACCTTCGGCATTTTCAACATTATCCGGATGCGAAGTTTCCGGATAACGAAAGATATCAACAGGAGAGGGCATACCCCTCCCTCCTGAAGTCGCTCACCGCCGTATACACGTGCCCTGATTTGAATATCGCATGCACATCCCCAATCGGCTCCTTTTTCGGCTCAATCGTATACCCTCTCGACCGGAGTTTCAGAAGCTCCCCTGGCAGTTCTTTATTCGGTTCCACATACAGAACATCGGGCCATCCCTGGTGGTGTATCCGCATCTGTTCTATGCATTCAACGGGGTCTTTTCCACCCCCCACATATGAAAGAATGATTATTGCGAGGATCGTCGGAATCATCGGACCGCCCGGTGTGCCGGCTGCCATTTCAACACCCTTTTCTCCGGTAACGAGTACAGGCGCCATATTGCTTGCCGGGCGCTTGTTTTTTTTAAATAGATTCGGTACGTTTCCAATTATATTAAAATAGTTCGGTTCGCCCGGTTTAAAAGAAAAGGCGTCCATGCTCCCGTTGAGAAGAAACCCGCAGTCCGTCACGCTCCACTTTGAACCGAACCGCAAATTCAGTGTGTAGGAGTTGGAAACTGCGTTTCCTTCACGATCGATTATCGAAAAATGAGTCGTTTCGGTACCGCCGCCCTGATCTCCATACGGGGAAACGGTATACCCCCGCATGCGGGATTGATAGAATCCTGTGGCTACATCCTCCCCGGCATTTATGAGGCCGAATAAAAAATCTGTGTATTTTCCATTGAAGATGTTTTTAAATGTTTTGTTTCCATGAAGAGAGACATCTCCCATGTAGTCGATCCTGTCGATACATGCCAGTTTACAGGCCTGTGCAAGATAGTGGTAAAAATCAGCCGTGAATGGCTTGACTTTGAAAAAGAGCTCCCGGTTCAGTATGTTCAGTATCTCGATGAGAATAGCTCCGCCGCCTTCCGGCGGAACTGTCCAGACTTTTTTGCCCCGTATTTCGGTACAGACAGGATCGACTTCTCTCAGCTCGTAGTTCTGCAGGTCTCCTACAGTGATAAATCCGCCGTTCTGCGTCATATCGCGTTCGATACGTTCGGCAATGAACCCCTGGTAAAATGCTCGCGCACCCTCACCGGCGAGCAAGCGAAAGGTATTTCTCAAATGCGGGTTTGGGATACGATCTCCCTCCCGGAACTCTCCTGTTTCTTTCACATATATACTCTTTGATTCGGGGCAGATGGAAAGCTTCGGCGCGAGCCGGTTGAGACACTGAGCCTGATACCGCGTAATGAGACAGCCTTCATCCGCACGTCTCGCAAGCGTCTCGAGAATCGCCGACGGGCGAAGCACACCGAACCTGTGCTGCAGCGTAAAGAACGCCTTCACCGTTCCCGGCACGCACACTGATTTCGGCCCGAATGTCGTTGCTTCAGGATCGACGCTTTGGTCGTTTTTCAGGAAGCTGGAAGGGTCTGCTCCTTCAGGCGAGCGTTCTCTGTAATTGATGACGAACGGCATCGTACTTCCCTTTCTCATCCCGAGGAGGTAGCCTCCCCCTCCGAGATTTCCAGCCTGCGGATGGTACACGACAAGGCTCAGAGCAAGCATAAATGCGGCATCGAATGCGTTTCCGCCGTCTTTCAGCACATCAACAGCGAGCTTGGTCGCCTGCCGTGACACAGAGCTGACGGCGCACGTCCCCCGTGCAGATACAGGCCGTGCGGTTTGCGAGGTCTCGATAGATATGCGAAATCCTTCATATTCATACTTCATTACGGCCGTTCACCTTTTTTGTGCCTTTAAAGAGTTGATTACAGCCCGTGGTCTTGCTGTTATTCATAAATCAGCGGATAATGCTCTAATGTAATATATATGGTTTTGTTTTGGAAGAAAATAGAGCCCCCGGGGGGTTTTCTACTCGACAAAATCCATGACCCTTCGTTTTCTCATGGGATATTTGAGTTTATCGAGAGCAGTATGTTCGATTTGTCGTATTCTCTCTTTTGTGAGGTTATACTTTTCGCCGATCTCCTTGAGGGTGAGAGGCTTCTTTCCGTTTAAACCGAAATGTCTCTTTATCACATCCCTCTCAATCGGTTTCAGCTTGCGTATGACGTCATCAATGATCTCCTTCAGATTCTTTTCCATAACCGCCTGTTCGGGATGTTCATACCTGCTGTCGTCAACGAGATCGAGGATCGTGTCGGAATTGTTATTTTCCGAAAGCTTCTGATCGAGGGAAACCGGCCGGTAGATATTTTTCAATTTCTTGATTGCATCCGTATCATGTAAATCGTCCTGTTTAGAAAAATGCGTTGCATACTTCAACGGGAGCTTGATGGAGGTTGACTGTTCAAAGATTGCCTTGAGTATATAGTGCCGTATCCACCAGCGTGCATACGAGATGAATTTGAACCCTCTTTCCACATCGAATTTCTCAACGGCCCTGATCAAACCCATGTTCCCTTCGTTAATCAGGTCCATGAGCGGCAATCCGAGATTCTGGTATTTGACGGCAATACTGACGACAAAGCGGAGATTCGAGGTTATGAGTTTCTCCTTCGCCTTTTCATCACCCCGATTTACGGCCCGCGCGCATAATTGTTCTTCTTTTCTCGATAGAACCGGAATCTTTTCAATCTGTTTTAAATAAATTTGAACTGAGTTTTTATTTGATTTCGCTTTTTCCATTGTATTCTCCTCTATGTCTGATACCGCGGATAAATGCCGAGCTCCTTTATCTTCCTGCGCAATGTCTTGTAGTCGACCTGCAGCAGTCGGGCGGCTTTTACCCTGTTCCAGCGCGTCTGAGAAAGCACATCTTCTATTGCGCTTTTCTCGGCTTGAAATCTGGCCTGCCTTCCTATATCTTTAAGCGCCTGGTTTTTATATTCCGTTTTCACCTGTTGCGAAGCAAGCATCGGAAAATGAGAAATATTTAATCTGTCGTCACCGGCAAGAATAAAGGCCCTTTCGAGCATATTTTCCAGTTCTCGCACATTTCCCGGAAAATTATAGCTCACCAGCCTTTTTATGACCTGATCCGGCAGCACGTGAACACTTTTTCTCAATCTCGTATTTAAATCATGAATAATCGATTCAACAAGCATGGGAATATCCTCCCGTCTTTCCCGAAGAGGCGGAATGTGAATTGGAACTACATTCAGCCTGTAGTAGAGATCGTCCCTGAACATTCCCTCTTCAACCATCCCCGTGATGTCTCTATTTGTTGCCGAAATTATCCGCACATCAGCCTTGAATGTATCCTCGCTCCCGATGGGCACTATTTCACCGTCCTGAATAACACGAAGAAGTTTGACCTGCATGTTCAACGGCATATCGGCAACTTCGTCGAGAAATATCGTTCCTCCGTCCGCTTTCTTGAATTTCCCGGCCCGTTTGCCCACCGCACCGGTAAAGGCTCCCTTCTCATATCCGAAAAGCTCGCTTTCCATTAATGATTCCGGGATGGCGGAACAGTTGACCGGAACAAAGGGCATTTCCGATCTGCCGCTTCTGCTATGAATTGCCCGCGCAACAAGCTCCTTTCCCGTTCCGCTCTCCCCTGTTATCAGTACATTTACTGAATCACTCGCCGCAACCCGTTCAATCAGACTGTTGATTTTTTCAGCAGTTTCACTCGATCCTAGAAACCCTTTTTCACCATACAGATCCTTCAGCGTTTCCCTCAGGTTCAGGTTCTCATGAAACAGGTTGTACGCCTCAACAGCCCGCTGCACCGTTATTATAAGCTCTTCTCTACTAAAGGGTTTGGTTATATAATCAAAAGCACCGTTTTTTAAAGCAGAAACTGCCGTTTCGATTGTTCCGTATGCGGTCATGATAATTACCTTCGCCTCAAAACCACCCCGTATGACTTCTTTCAAGAATCCGATTCCCCCCATCCCCGGCATCTTCAAATCGACAAGTATTGCACTGAACATTTCCCTGTTGACAAACTTCAGCGCCTCCTCTGCAGAGTAGGCCTTTTCTATTGAATAGTTCTCTTTCTTCAGAATATCTGCGATAATGTTCGCCTGCACCTCCTCATCATCAATTACCAGTATCTTAGTCTTCATATTCTGTGCCCGCCCGTTTCCTGATTTCCACAGGAAGCTGAAGCATAAATTCGGTTCCCCTGCCGTGTTCACTGCTGAGAGATATTTTTCCCTGATGCCGCTGGATGATCTCCTGAATGAGAGACAGACCCAGCCCGAAGCCCTGTTTTTTAGTTGTGTAAAAAGGGTTGTATACCTTGTGAACCTTGTCTTCGGGTATTCCTATTCCGCTGTCCGACACAATGACTGTAATAAAGTTATCGGCTGCCATGCTCGATGAAATTGCTATTGTACCGCCTCTCGGCATTGCCTCGATCGAGTTGATAATCAGATTCGAAAACACCTGCATGAGCTTGTCACGATCTGCATCTATGAACGGGAGGTCAGAGGTTAAATCGAGCTCCATACGAATGTCCTGCTTAATACACTCGGTCTCAAATACGGATACCGCCTCCCTTATGACACCGTTTATATCTTCCTTCCGAAACCTGTACATATGGGGTTTGGTAAGTCTGAGAAAACCCTCAACAACCCTGTTTATTCTGCTCAGCTCCTTCTTCAAGTTCTCGGAAAGCTTGTAAAACTCGTATCTTTTTTCAGGAGTATCGGGACTGAGGTTTTTCTGAATGTACTCCACGATCAGGCCGACTGTATTGATTGGGTTTTTTATCTCATGAGCAACTCCGGCAGCGAGGTTTTTCGTAAGCTCGACACTCTCAACAGCGGTTTTCATTTCCTCTCGTTCCCGGATATCTTCCTTAAGACGCTCGATAGAATCGTTCAGGACATTCAATGCCGTGCATTTGAGTTTCAGTTTTTTCGTATCAAAGCGAGAATTATGTTTGATGCCGGAAAAATCGGCAAACTGGACAATCGGTTTCGTAATTTTTCTCGTTATATACATTGACAGAACAACGAACAGAAGCAGTGATGAGCCGAAAATCAACAGCACATGGTTTCTGAATGCCTGAATACTTGCCACCGCATAGGAGGCGTTATTTACCCCTTCCATCAGGGAACGATCTTTCGTGACCACCAGGATGCTTCGGATGTCGCCTCCCATGATCCTGTTGAACAGGTTGTTGTAGTCGAGAAGCTTTGCGTATTCACTCTGCAGTGTCCGAATACCCCGTTCAGCCCTCTGTTCGAGCAGGAAAACCATCCCCAGGTCGATCACAAGGAGAAAAATGAATGCAGTAATCAATTTATTTCTGATGCACATTTTTTTAAACATAGAACATCACCATGTAAAAATATGCAATAAATATACCGAAAAAGCGTTGAAAAAATCACATTCTATAAATTATTACATTACTATAATTATATTATTAATAATATAATATGATAACTTATAGTTCTTCAAGTGTATGCAATTATAGACCTTTTATTGCCTAAAATAGGGCATAAACGCCCTATTTTCAAGAAAAATCGGGGGAGCCCTGAGAGAAATTGATCATGAAAGCAGCATGTTCCGACGTTATTTGTGTATTGAAGGTGGAATCCAGCCGGTCGTATTTCTTCATGATCGGTGTACCGGCAACATAATCCCTTTCTCACCGACAAGCGCAATAAACTTCTTGGCATCACTTTCCGAGCCCACAACAGAACCGTAGTGCATGGGAACGGCAACACGGGGATTGATGATCTGTGCGGCTTCGGCAGCTTCATTGTAATCCATGGTATAGGTTCCGCCAACAGGGAAAAACGCAATATCGGCACGTATATCCTTCATCTCGGGTATCATGTCTGTATCGCCGGGAATATAGTAGGAAATCCCGTCAAGTGTAAATACGTACCCATTCCACATTTTTTCCTTCGGGTGGAATTCCTTGTCGATGTTGTATGCAGGCACGGCCTTGATGTTCACACCGCCGACGCCGATCGATTCAAAAGGTTCGAGGCCGATTACCTCTTTCGTTATCGTGTTTAGAGCATTTACGCAGTCTTTACTGGATACTATTGTGGTATTTTCTCCGGCGACTTTTTTAATGTCCTCCGGTGAACAGTGATCGAAGTGACTGTGCGTTACCAAAACAATATCCGCACTATCATTTTCATCGATCTGATAAGGGTCGGTGTAGATAAGCACACTTCCTATTATTTTGAATGTTGCATGCCCGAGATAATCGATGCCCTCAATACGTTTATTGTCCATCCCCTTCTCCTTATAATTAAATCGGCACATCACGCTCCGGAATATTCATTCCCCATTTCCTCTCCCCAATTCACCGGTTTATTGTCGTATATGTCTACACGAATGATTCAATCTACGATTCCCTTCTGCAGTGCAACCTTTTTTGCAATATCGTAGAGATCGATCATCTCAAAGGGTTTTTTGATGCACGCATACACGCCGTATTTGTACAGCTGCTCTTCGTCGAGCGATTCCCTGCCTGTTATAAATACTATCTTCGCCTCGTTATTGTTTTCCAGAATCTTTTGTGCCGCTTCCACACCCCCCATTTTCGGCATGAGGTAATCCATAAAAATGAGATCGAAAGGTTTCTCCTTCGCTACTGCAAGTCCGAATTCTCCGTCCTCGGCGAGGGTTACCCTGCATCCTTTTTTGTCAAAGAAGTAGTAAATGGTGTTCCGGACATATTCTTCATCATCAACGACAAGTATCTCCATATCGAGGTTGTCAATATGCGCATATGCATGTTTGGCCTCTATTTTCTCAACCGCTTTTGCTTCAGAGGTAACCTTCTCTACCGGAAGTCTCAATAAATATACGACATCGCCCTTTTGGCTTCTATCAACCTGTATTTCACCTCCGTGGTTGTGCACAATGCGATTACAGATGGACAGAACGTTTCTGTTTTCTATTTTTCCTTCCTTGCTGTCTATCTTTAAAACTGGCTGATTAAAAGTGAAAATTCTTTGAAGCGAAGTAAAGTCTTTTTCATCGAGCATGTATCCGTCGCCGGTGCAGCTGACGACTGCTTCCCGCCCATCGCTGTTCAGTGTCAGGGAGAGGAGTTGTTTTTCCTGCAGGTTGTTCACCACATCATTCAAAAGATTGAAAACAACCTGCACAAGCTGATCGTAATCGCCTTTGACTTCCGCATTCCCGTCTATTTTCTGTTCAATTTTTATCTGCTTGGTCTTGATGGGTGTTCTCAGAAGCTCAGCAGATTCTCTGACAACCTCCCGCAGTGATACAGACTCAAGATTAGGGTTTTCAATACGGAGGAACGCCCGTAAATTCTTGATCTCATGCCGGACTCTGTATGCCGAATCAAGCACAACATGAAAGGAATCCTGGATGAGCTTTTTATCATTGGGATTCAGCTGGGCAAGCTCTGCATACCCCTGCATGCCGGTTAGTATATTGTTTATGGCATGGGCGGTTTCGCTTAAAAGCTTTTTCGAGAACTCCGATGAAGCACCGGATGGTGCTGCCCCCGCATGGCTTTTTATCCACAGGTATTTGTACACAGTATAGAGCAACTGTTCGAATACCTGCGGTTCAAAAGCAAGGGGAAGAAGGGCGTCTGCACCTGCGTCATATGGAACTCCGGTATCTTCTTCTGTTGTAAGGATAACGAGGGAAACCGCGTCGCGGCTTACTTTCAGCTCTGCCAGTTTCTTTTTTACTTCAGTGAAAAATGCATAATCACAAAACAGCACACATTCAGAAAGCTGAGATACATAATGCGCAACCTGTCTTAAGCTTTCGACTGCAACTGGTTCGTAGCCGAATGATTGTGACAGCTCAATGAAACTTTCATAACAGCCGCTGTCCCCGTGAAGCATCTGTGAATAAAGTATAGATTTCTTCAAATCCGTTTTCCTTCCCGCCCCACAACTGCACTCTAATTTTAAAACAGACTGTCTGGTATTTCAACTTTTTCTCGCACATCAGGAATTGCACCTGCCCTGCAGGACATCCGAATAAGAACGAGTTGTGCGGAAAGCTGAGTCATGTCATTCGGTAATGGTACTCGCACCACCTGAGATCAGGCTTTGATAAAACCGGTTGGAAGGTTTACGGCTCCTTGCCGCTGTTCCCGTTATCGGAGTATTGTTCGTCCTCTTCAATACCGAATACTTCTATTATTTCATGATTGCAGGAAATAAAATCATCCAGTGTGTCCTGCATCGATTCGACATTAAGGCCCGAGAAATAGAGTTTTGTAAAAATGGTAAAATTAATCTCATCGTCTGTCTTCATGATATTGAAATAATTGCCGTATTCATAACAGATATTCATCATTGATTCGAGATGTTCTTTGAGAAAATCCTCCTCATCGATGTCGAAGGTATAGGAATATGCCAGCTCGAGGAAATTGCTCTCCTTTTCCACAAAAATCGATCCGCCTATTTCAGTATTACTGGAAAAAGATGCCTGGTAGAGGTCTTCTGTTTCCTCTCTGTCGAAAATTTTATAGCCGAGCTCGCTGAAAATCGTTTCGATCGTTTCTATCAGCTCTTTTATGTCATCTTCCATTTTCTTTGACCTTTTTATTGACGGCGGATTCCCTGCGGAAAAATGCCATTTTATTCACATGCTCAGCAGACCTGCGTCCGTCTGAATGAAGCTCGTCCTGCCGCATACAACCAAACCGCACGCGATCGGAGGCGGACACTTCCGCCTCCGCCGCCGCTGATTCACGAGCCTCAACGACAAGTTATCCGGACGCTTCGAATCCGGATAATGTTGAAAATGCTGAAAGTACCGCCGGTGCGAGCATCAGGATTTGTTACACAACGCTTCGCGCCGTATAACAAATCCAGTTGAGCGGACATACCCCCCCCTTACAAGCCTTCGGCTTGACGCGGAGAACATGTCGAAGATGCTGATGAGTACCGCTCACCGGCGGCATTACTCGCCGGGGAGAATACCTTCACTCTCTTCCTGTGGGAAAAGTGATTTGAGTCTCTTGATAACACGTTCCTCTTCAATCGTGTGTATACCGAGTGTACTTTCGCTCCACATGAGCATAATCTTTGCCTCATGCGGAGTTATCGATATTTTATCCAGCTGAATATTTTCCAGCTTTTTCAGCAGAATTGTTTCTTCAGGAACTTCAACATCGCCATCACCCCAGTGCCCGCCGTGAATTGCACTGTCCGCCCATATCTTGATGGCCCGAGCTTCATTTTCTGAAAGCGGTAAATCCATGTGAAGAAAGCTAATTGAATTGAATTATATCGTCAAGAATTAACTTGACACTGGATAGTCGATGCCGTATATTCCACCCGTTGATTCAGAAATGTGGAGAATAGTAATGGCGCATGTGTGTGAAATATGCGGGAAGAGACCGGCTGCGGGAAGATCGTATGCAACTCGCGGTCTTGCAAAAAGAAAAAATGGGGCCGGTGTTAAAATAACAGGCATCACAAAACGAAGTTTCAGACCGAATATCATTAAAAAACGTATTGTTCGTGACGGATCGATAAAAAATGTAAAGATTTGTACATCTTGTCTGAGAAGCGGCAAGGTTCAACTGGCCCCGTAAAACAATCTACATTCGACAACGACGTACGGGTGTAATTATCGGATAGTGAAGAATTTACAGCAGTAGGGCGTGTTTATCTGCTTACTCCGCACGAAGAGAATCGATGATGATCGCAACTCTTCCCTGCATCAGCTTTTCCCGTGAATCCTCCTTCTGAAGCAGAACCCGCGCATCGTCCACCGATACGGCAATATCCGTTTCAATGAGTTTGTCATCGCGGATCGCAACTATCCTGTATGGATTATCACCGACTCTCTCTTCGCATAACCGGTCATTCGGGTCATCAATATACTGAACGGCTCCCCATTTCCTGAAGCTCTCCGTATACATCAGATCTACAGAAAATACGAGCGTGTGGTTGCTGTCGAATACTTTTGGTGCTGCAGCCGGGACCTTTCCCAGGCCGCGCGCATCGATCACCAGGCCCGTAAACGCGGTAGAATGCACAAATCGTTCATACGAATGAAAGTTTCCGGTGTCATACCCTGCTTCAAAAAGCAGATGCACGAACCCATTTTCACCGAAAAGGGGAAATATCTTCTCGATCAGTACATCCTGTTGAATGTACCTTATCTCAGATTTGCGTATTCCGGCGTAGTAGGTGTAAAGACGACGGTTTTTTGCATAATCGGAACGGATGATATTCGCAGCAGTTTTATATGCATTCACCCGTACTTTATTCATTGAACGTATGAAATTTTCAAACAGCTCTTCTTCAGCCCGCTGCTGGGCCGCATATTGCCAATCAGCTTCGTTTCCGCTCTCTTCCTCTGAAACAGTCGACACTGCCGAAACCTTCAGCTCCATTTTCCGCCAATCCAGCGTTCCTGTATTCTGACCCGCGAAAAGAGCGCAGGCACCGAATATAAAGAAACCGGCGATGATTATTTTGAGTAACCGAACCATTAATCGATCCATTGCTTAAAAAAGTACCGTTTTGAGATTGTACCGGAAGCGAGATATTCCTGAAGCTCAGTTTTTATATCCGGAAAGATTTTCACATCCTGCAAGTCGGTCTCATCAAAATACCCGAAACCGACAACCCGCCTGTCTCCACCTACAGCAGGCGATTCAATATCTTTAGCCCGTATTGTATAGGTCGGCTGAATGATGTGTATACCTTGTCTTGAAATCGTTTCGACAACGAATAGAAAAGTACAGGCCCCTATATGAAGCCGCACCTCTTCAATCAGCTCTCTTTTCAGGGCACACTGAATCGCCTCTCCGCTCTGTACGCCCCCTCCCGGAAGAAGCCAGTAACTCTTTCCATTTTTCCGATGCTCGACGAGCAGGACCCCTCCGTTATCGACAAGTATTCCCGCAGCCCTGATCCTCATATACATTATTTTCGTCCCCAAATAGGAATTTACTGATTATTTTTTCAACAGGTATTATAATAACTGGAAAAATGTTTTTTAGTATACTACTCTCCGTTTCATCGTGAATCGCCGACCGGCGTTTCATGCGTATATCAGCATACAGGAGGACGACCTACATAAATGGTTAATGGAATACAACACGTTGGTATTGGAGTAATGGATCGGGACATTTCATATAATTTTTACAACAATGCGCTCGGATTTTCAGTTCCCATGAGCAAATCGACTGATACATGCAGCGGCATGCTTCCGGTTCTCGGCAAGGATGAAACACGAAATGTCGTCATTGCGCTGAACCCCCACGGCGGCGGCCTTGTCGAACTATTTCAGTATGTATCACGAAAACCCATTCCGATTCCGGACAGTGTGGATTTCACCTATAACGGGTATCTGTTTTACGGTTTAAAGGTCAGAAATATTGATAAATCTCTTCTGAGGATTACACAATACGGGGGTGAGGTTGTTACTGAGTCCATGCCGTTTACACCGATGAAGGATAAAAACTGGAAAACCGCGGTTTTCAGAGATCCTGACGGTATATACGGCATAGTTCTCGAATACCCGCAGAGCTCGGTCGGGTACGGCCGCGGTTCGGCACGAATAGGTGGAATCGAGTATGTGGCTGTGGGTGTCTCTGATATCAAGAAGTCTATTGATTTTTATTCTACCGTGCTCGGCTATAACGACATCATCTACACCTATAACGGCCCGGCGCCGGAATGGGAAAAACTGTACGGATCTCCAAAAATATTAAAACGGGCACTCATGCAGAGAAGCACAAAACCGCAGGGCCTGTTCAAGCATTTTCTAAGGGGTGGTATGATCGAGCTCATAGAAGTCCAGGATGGAAATAAAAAGCACAATTTTGACGGCAGACAATGGGGTGATATTGGATTTATGGAGCTCTGTTTCGACGTTGACGACATTCAGGAAACACTGCAGCAGAAGGAAAGGATGGGTGTTCCCGTTGCAGTCCCGCCGCACAGCCAGGATATGGGGTTGAACACCCAGGCCACGTTTGCCTACATTCGGGACCCTGACGGGTCTCTGCTCGAATTTGCGGACATCAAACGTCTTCCGGTCCCCTATTTCTTCATCAGGCTGCTTGTAAACCCACTCATTATTTCAATTGCAAAGAAACTGCGTCTTCTGAAATGAAAGGCCCGACCGGCGCCTCATTTCAAAATTGAAAAGGGACCGTCATACGGAATCAATCGGACAGGAACGCTTTGAGCCGTCGAACGCCCTCTTCTATGTTCTCCATGGATGTGGCGAAAGATATTCGTATATAATCGTCCGCACCGAATGCTTTGCCGGGCACAACCGCTATATGTGCACTGTCAAGCAGTGCATCTGCCATGTCCACTGAGTCTTTAACCCTGATCTCTGCAAATGTCCGTCCGAACAATGCACTTACATTCGGAAACACATAAAAAGCTCCTCCCGGATTGGTGCAGGTGATGCCTTCCATACCGTTCAGCTCCCGAACAATAAAATCCCGTCTTTTTGTGAATTCAGAAATCCTCTGTGTGATAAAGGACTGATCATGAGACAATCCCTCGACACTTGCCCACTGAGAAATTGAGGCGGGGTTTCCCGTTGTATGACCCTGCAGTTTGTTCACAGCGTCAATAATCTTTTGCGGACCGGCAGCATACCCGATTCGCCATCCGGTCATTGAAAATGCCTTCGACATACCGTTTATCACAACGGTTTTTTCCTTCATCTTTTCAGAAAATGTCGCAATGCTTACATGCTCATTCCCGTTGTATATTATCTTCTCGTATATTTCGTCCGAAACAGTAATCACATCGCTATCCTGCAGGATCTCTGCGAGGTTGTACAGCTCTTCACTGCTGTAAACACAGCCGGTTGGATTGCAGGGTGAATTCAGCAGCAGAATTTTCGCCCCGCCGGTCAGTGCTCTCTCAAGCTGAGCCGGAGTAATCTTGAAGCCGTTTTCCTCCGTCGCTTTGATGAAAACCGGCACCCCTCCGCATATACCGGCCATCTCTGAATAACTTACCCAGTATGGACTGGGGATGAGCACCTCATCCCCCTCCTCCACCAGAACAGCGAAAACATTGAATACGGAATGCTTTGCCCCCGAGCTGATTATGATTTCATCGGTTTTATAGTTCAGATTATTATCGGCCAGGAGTTTACGAGCAACCGCCTCCTTCAGCTCATTTATACCGCTTGCCGGTGTATAGTAGGTTTTATTGTCCTGTATCGCCTGTTTCCCCGCTTCTTTGATGAACTCCGGTGTGGGAAAGTCAGGTTCACCGGCAGCAAAGCTGATGACATCCGCACCGGCGGCTTTCATCTGTTTTGCCTTTGTGTTCATTGCAAGCGTGAGAGAGGGCGCTATGGAGCTTCTTCTTGCCAGACGCATCGCATAATCCTTTTCGATGAAATTTTATGGTGCACGTATAATACTCCGCTGCCGACCGCCGGTCAATATCAATCATGAATACGTTCACATGCACGGATGATACAAGCCTCTTCCATTTAACAAACGCTTTGTTTTTAATATTCATTATGGCTTTATCTTCGGAAAGCGGTCTTGATCCACAGAACTATCTCCTCTCCGGGCATGAGAATGGAATTGAATCCCATGCCGTTGACTGCAATGAGTGTCTCGATATCCGAACCGTACCTGCGTGCAATCTCCCAGAGCGTGTCCCCTGTCTGAATGGTGTATCGTATTTCCTGGGTATCCGTATCTTTTACGGGAACAGACGGCTCTGTATCTGCATCCTCAATTTTCTGTTTTTCTCCATGCAGGGGAATGAGAATCGTTCGTCCGGCGCGTATTTTTTTTGGATTGTGTATACTGTTTATCAGTTTCAGCATGGCAACAGTGGTGTTGTACCTTTGAGCAATTTCACCGAGCGTTTCACCGTATCGGATACGGTGTCGAGCGACACCGGTAAGCTCTTCAGCGGGAAGATTGAGATACACGGTCAACGCCTTGTTGAAAGATTCCTCGGGAATACGCATACGATAGGTCCTGCCGGGCGGAGTCATGAGACGTGTGAGCTCCGGATTCAAAAAACGGAGCTCTTCGAGACGTATGCCGGATCGTTTGCAGAACACCGCCAAATCAACCGGCTTTTCGAGTGTGAGTGTTTCAAATGCAGGGTAACCGCCGTCTCCATCGAAAGCAAAGCCGAATGCTTTCGGCTGTTCGGCGATATACGCCGCTGCAATAAAGCGGGGCACATACTCCCTCGTCTCTCGCTTTAAAAGACGCTTTTCACAGAGCTCCCAGTAGTCGCGAGAGTTCCCCCTCCTTACGGCATTTTTGACCGCTCCCTGACCCGCATTGTACGCCGCCAGTGCCAGCTCCCAGTCGTCGAAATACCGGTAGAGGTCCTGCAGATGATGGAGTGCTTTGTCGGTCGACTTGAAGGGATCACGCCGCTCATCCACCCAGAAATCGACTCTGAGATTGTATAAACGAGCGGTTGAAGCCATGAACTGCCAGAGCCCGGACGCACCGGCACGCGAGAATGCCCGCGCCGAATAGGCACTTTCGATAAGAGGGAGATAGGCAAGCTCTTCGGGAAGATTTTTTTTTCGTACCAAATCTTTTACAGCCGGAAGGTACACCGATGCGTTCCTCAGGCCGCGCTGTAAAAAGGCGCGTTCAACACCGGTGAAACGCCGGACGGCTGTCTCGACCTCGCTTCTCTCAAGTATGGATTCCGTAATAACAGCTCCTGAGAGTACGAGCGGATAGAAGAAAACAACCAGAAAGAGACTAAAAGATCGCTTGAATTTCACGTACTGTCCACCTTTCGGTCATCGGTGCAGACACCTCTGCGGGAAGCTTTTCCATCAACAGCACGGGTTTGGCCTGATATACGCAAATCTATAAGAAAAAGCTGGAGCGATTTTTCTCCTCTGAAATTATTCTCTTCGATGGTAAAGACTATATCTATAACGGGGCTGCTCTTCAGCACTCCGAATCCCTTGTCTGCAAGACCCCACCCGATAACGGGGATGAGGCCTTTTGAAGAGGGAATATGGAATTTAATATGATTTTTCGTTTTACCCATGGCCACAGGATTGACTACCGTCGTGCCGAGTACGGAGAATCGCGGGGTTTGATTCCCGGGACCGGTAGGTTCAAAAATACGCAGCTCATTAAAAAGCCCGAAGGATATGTCGTCCGGAGTAATGGTTTCATCGATTTCAACCACAGCCCGCCATAGTCGGCGATCGAGATCCTCGAGCACGATTCTGTGTATCTTTTTTCTGAATGAGTCGATTTTATTTCTTTCGATGGTGAAGCCCACGGCAGATCGGTGCCCGCCGTATTTAATGAGAAGTTCATCACATCGAGACACGAGAGAGACCAGGTCGAAGTTACCCGGCCCCCTGCCCGATCCCACTCCGATTTCGCCGTCATTAACAATTATAATTGCAGGTTTCGAGAACTTTCGTGCAATCTTGTTGGCAATAATTCCGGTTACGCCGTGCTCCGCCCGATCGGTTGAAAGTATTATCACCGGATCTCTATAGTACTTCTTCTCAATCATCGGATTTATAATACTCAGGTTTCGTTCACCTTTTCTTTTTCTACTCTCATTGAACCTGATCAGCATACACGAGAGCTCATTCGCCTCATGCTCATCTGTCGTGGTAAATAGCCGGACTGCAATACTTGCATCCCCCATTCTCCCCGCAGAATTGATAACCGGGGAAATATTCCAGGAAATATGCTTTGCGGTGATTTGATCGCTCGGGATGTCGCAATATTTGACAAGAACTCTGAGGCCGAGATTTTCGGTTCTGCTCATCTGCTGCAGCCCCTCCTTGACGATAATTCTGTTCTCGTCGACAAGCGGCATTATATCGGATATGGTTGAAAGGGCAGACAGGTCTATAAAGGACCGAACGAACTGGGTCGTTTTTCTCTGTTTACTGTTAAAAAGATGAAGAAATATGTTTGCGAATTCAAGCGCATCGGCATACGGCTTCTTGCTGATAATATTCATTCTGTTGATTTTCTTTTCTTTGAGCCAGCTCGTAAAGTATGAGGGAAACGATTTCTCGGCATCGCTCACGACCATGCAGGTATCTTCTATCGGGTAATGGAGGCTCTCCTCCATGGAAACGGGCCCGGTTATGAGGCCGTTTTTTATCTTCATGCCACTGATCTTCTCTCCATCCGGAACAAGGACCGCAAAGGTTCTGTTGAAATTCTTCGTACATGAGAATATATACGCATGTATGAACTTGAGCACCACACCGCCGGCGGAGAGATCGCGGAACGGATAGCTTTCATTATCCATTTTCGGATTGAGGATAATCGTGTCGTCCGGAATATCATCGGGCTGTGTGTGGTGATCGATTATGATGGTATCGATGCCGGCCGAGCGGGCGTACTCGATTTCTTCTTTACTCGAAACACCCGTATCTACAGTAACAATGAGCGATACCCCCCGGCTTTTCGCATATTCGATATCCTTTTTTTCAATACCATAGCCGTACTCTCCCTCAGGAACCCTGTTGATGACATCCGCATCGAACATCCTGAGCATGTTATTAAGCATAGCGGTAGAAAGCACACCGTCGACATCCCGGTCTCCGAAAATAAAGATTCTCCCGCCGCTGTTCACAGCCTTTTTAACCCGGGCAACTGCATCAGCCATTTTTTTGAATTCAAAGGGGTTATGCATATCCAGAATATCATCGTGCATGAAGTGCTGTAGATTATCCGCCGTTCTAATACCTCTGAGTAAAAATATTCGACGTGTCCTTCTGCTCAGACCGGCATTTGCCGGAAAGGAGTCAAGCTCAGCCTCGTCGACCTCTTTAAACACCCACTCGGGGGCATTATTGATCATCTCCTCGATAAAATCAGACATACGATATCCTTCTACATGATGACTTCATACACCAGCTCAAACTCTTTCGGCTTTGTTCCTGTAATTGAATAGGCATCGAGCACGATCCGGGAAGCGTTTTCAACGGACGCTTCAGTATTGAAGTACAGGGTTGCCAACACATCCCCCTGATCGACGGCATTTCCTATTTTTTTATGCACACGTATTCCGGCCGACGGATCGACCGTATCTTCTTTTTTCATTCTCCCGGCCCCGAGCAGCACACCGGCGGTGCCTATGTTCTCGGCGTCGATGGCCGAAACATACCCTGTCCTAGGCGCAACGATATCCAGGCTGTATGCGGCCCGCTGAAAGCACCGTACATCCTGAACGGTTTCAACAGAACCGCCCTGAACACGAACCGAATCGACAAATCTTGCAAACGCCTCGCCGTTTTCAAGAACCTCCCTCACCTTCTTCGCACCGGCTTCCGCCGTATCGGCGGCTCCTCCGGCAAGAAGCATGTATCCTCCCAGCACACAGACCAGATCGACCACATCTTTCGGTCCGTTCCCCTTCAGACAGTCGATCGATTCGATAACCTCCAGATTATTTCCCACCGCACTTCCGAGCGGCTGGTCCATATTTGAAATAACACAGATGAGCCTCCTGCCCATCCTTCCGGCAACGGATACGAGAGATCGTGCAAGTGCCCTGGCAGCTTCAAGGGTCTTCATGAACGCGCCGCTCCCGCACTTTACATCCATTACTACCGCATCCGCCCCCTCGGCGAGTTTCTTGCTGAGTATACTCGACGTAATAAACGGTATGCATTCAACAGTACCCGTCACATCCCTCAGTGCATAGAGTTTTCTATCCGCAGGTGCAATCGTTTCGGTCTGACCGGACATCACAAAACCGACCTTTTTCAGAATAGAAAGGAATTCTCTTTCAGAAAGGTTGACCCTGAAGCCTGGAATCGATTCGAGCTTATCGAGGGTTCCTCCGGAGAAACCAAGCCCTCTGCCGCTCGTCATCGGAACCATAATACCGCATGCGGCTGCGGCGGGAGCGAGTACGAGCGAAACCTTGTCACCGACCCCGCCTGTTGAATGCTTGTCAATCTTCGGTTTTTGTATGGAGCCGAGGTCGAGGGTTTTCCCCGAGTTGAGCATCGCTCGGGTCAAAAAGAAGGTCTCCTCCTCATTGAGGCCGTTCAGAAAACCGGCCATCAGCCAGGCTGATACCTGGTAATCGGGAATAGCTCCCTCAGTATAACCCCGGATGAGAAAATCTATTTCCTCCGATGTGTGATGTTTTTTATTCCGCTTCTTTACGATAATATCATACGCACGAATATTCATTTCGTATTAATGTATCCTATATCGGAAATTTATTCAAACATCAATTTATGGTTTTATTCATTAACATGATACGCACCGCACGTATCGATTGAATCGAGGTAAAAACCATCATGTATGTGAAAAAATGAGCGGCTAAGCGCTCATCTTTTCTTCACTGATGAAAACAATGAGTGTGATGATAAAGGAGACGAGGGTGAGCAGCAGAAGAGCGTGCCGTACAATATCGCGGAGCGCAGCGCGCATAACGAGCACTCCGTAGAATTCGAACAATCTCACTGCAAGGAAGCCGTAGAAGAAAAATGCCGTCATGCTCAGCACGGCAGCTGAAAATCGTCTGTACACTGCCCAGAGAAAAACAGCAAGAAATAAAAGCAGCATGCCGAGTACGGTTTCTGCAAGGGAGGGTATCATATCTTTACCTCGTTTACAGGTTTCACATGCTTTTATCCGAAAAACGAGCGAACAAGGGCATTAATCGCTGTGCTACTTTTTTTTAAAAGCTCTTCACTATGGGCAAATGAAATAAAAAGAGGGTCGGTTGAAACAAAGGGTAACAATATGCCATGTCTAAGCATCCGGGTACGAAGCGCCGGGAGCTGTTCTTGAAGGCCGTTTTTCGCAGAAATGTAGGCCAGCCCGTTCACCGTTTCAAAAAACACCGGATCGAGCATGGACGAAAACCGTCCATACCTGGATTTGAGCTCGACAATACCTCCTGCCGATTCGAGCAGTCTGAAAAATCGAATTCCGGCCTTGATTTTATAAAGCGGAGGAAATAACCTGCTTGAGTGTTTCACGGTAATCTCTTCCAGCGCTTCAGGCAGATCGAGGACAGCATCCTTGCCCATGCGAACCGCGCCGAAATCAAGTCCTCCGCCAATCCATTCGCCGAAAATTCTGACATCGATGTTCCTGAAACCGTTCAGAGCGGATATATGAATAAACGTAGCAAACTCCGTTTCATCGGTTGCGACAATTTTTTTAAGCCTTTTCGCTTTTTTCAGAAGGTTAACGGCTGCATTTCCGTAGAGCTGTCTGCTGCACCGGAATATCAGGCAGTCGATAGTCTTAAGAAAATGCATATCGGCATCTTCCATTCGGACGAATGCAAGGTCTGAACGCCATAGCGGCGGCGGCCGGTTTCCCGTATCGTCGAATATATATGCCCCTTTTTTTCCAGCTAGGCGGAGAATTTCCAAAAAAGTCCCGACTGCATCGGGAGAAGAATTAAAAAAAAGCCAGTTGCCTGATGAATCCCGAGGATTTTCATGCGGCGAAAGGCACGCTTGGGCACGATGTGCGAGCATGCCATGCGAAACGGTTGGGTACCCGGCAGCGTATCCTCTGGTAAGCCAGCTTTTCATAATCGATGTAATGCCCGGATGTGCATGTCCAAAAATGAGGGAACCGCGGGAAAGAAAGAAATCAACATACCTGTTTTTATCATAATCGTACAGATACGGGCCCTTACCCCTCTTCACCACCGGCATTAGTACAACCTTGCCCGGTTGTACGGATGAAAGGAGCGGGCTCGAGCTTTTTTGTATGATCCTTCTCCCTATCTCGAATCCGTTCGACATATGCATTCCCGGATACTCACGTTCTTTCTGAAGGAAGCGCTTTTTTTACGGCAATGAACACAAAATAGCCTCCAACAGCACCGGATACGGCCTGAATAATATTGAACGGAACCTCACTGACTGCCGCCCCGAGTCCGACACCCGGCAGGAAGAGCTCGGACACAAAATAAACCGCGACCATCGTAAAACCTGCAAAAAAGAGCAGCGCAACAGTTACAGGATCGATTCTGATCTGCTCTCGCGATTTTTTTTCTTCCGGGCGTAAAAATACGTTATCGACGAGTCCGGCGGCAATCCTTTTCTCAGAAATGAACCCGGCAATAAAGCCTTCAAGTCCCTTGGCGACAAGGGTGATGGGTGCAAAAATAAAAAATCCTCCGATAATATCCGCAAGCGCGCTCCCTATACCACCGGCAAGACCGCCGAGTTTCCTGCCCAGAAAAAGCCCGCAGAATACAACGGCAATATCCCCGAAGTTGAGATATCCGCCTGTTCCGGGAATGGGCACACGGACGACAACCGTGAGCGCCGCTGTCGCACCGGCGAGCAGAATCACCAGGAATGTTTTCATGCAAGACCTCCTCTTCTGAGATCATGTCTCAGCTTATTATAACATATCCAGGCCCACGGGAACCATAGAATAATGTTTCTGAAAGCGGTCGCCACCAGCACGGGAGCACCCCGAATTGCGAGCACGGCTTTTGTAAATATCCGACCCTTCCTCCTGAAATCCGGCCATTCCCCCTGGATTAGAAGCGCCTGCCGAACATTCTCAAAGGAATTGACCGAGTATTCAAAGGCCCTGTAAGAAAGCGCTATTTTCAGGCCCGTCTCTCCCCATCGTAAGAATTCAGCCGGAGAAGTAATGCTTGAAAAAATAAGACCCGTAAAGAAAATACCGAGCACCCGCAGGGGGTAGCTGAAGTAGTAAAGAACCCTGTTTAAATCGTTCATGTGCATATACGGAAGAGGCTGGACACCTTTAAGAATAAGAACTGCAGCAATACAGAAGTAAATGATAGATCCTGTTGCCCACAGCCATAACGTGATTTTAAACGTCCTCCTGCCCGCGACAGAAAAAAACACAGTACCCGTACCGAATAGCAGTGCGCCGAATATGAAATATACCGGCGCACCGAAACGCAGAAGGAACGGAAACAGTAGAAAAAAAAGTGCCGCCCCTAAAACGAGAAAGAGAATCTTTACAACAAGCGGCAGTCTTCTCAAAGACCGTTCAACTCTTCCCATGAAGTACCTCTTCCCCTCCTTGAAAACAGTATCAGGCAATCCAATCAGCGCGAAGAAGACCGCTCCCTGTAAAACAGCGGCATTTTCCAGATTCCTTGCATCGCGCCCTCATCGGCAGATATGAATATGTCCGTTGTCAAGCTCGAGAATCTCCGCGTCCATGGCCTGAATAAAACCTCGGTCATGGCTTATAATCAAAATCGATATGCCTGATACACGCGAAGCAATCTCATGTAATATTTCACATAACCTCGACTCCCCCTCGGCATCGATGCCCCATGTGGGCTCATCGAGAATAACAAGCCCGGTATCCGCATGTATGAATGCGGCAATGCAGAGAATTTTCATATCGAGCGGACTGAGCTGGGAAATAGGATACTGCCTCGCATCGTCAAAATATCCGCTGAGCAGCATCACGGAAATTTCGTTTCCGGTCCTGTACGCCTTTTTCCGATACTGGTCGACAGTGCTCAACGTGATCTGTTGCTCCGGAAACTGCCCGACGTAACATACGTTCCTGACAAGGTCCGGTCTGGGGATGGATTGCAGGTCTTTGCCGTGGAGATAAACCGTTCCCGATACCGGCGATTCCAGGCGCATGATAATCTTCGCTATTGTCGATTTCCCTGCGCCGTTATCCCCGATAATTCCGTATACCGCATCGCTTCGAAGAGAAAAAGAAACATCTGCGAGTAGAAATCCGTCGTGCAGTACCTTTTCGTATTGAAAACAGACACTGCTGAACCGTACAAGTTCGGGCGCATTCCGCTTCTTTTTTATCGTTTGTGTTACACGATGCAGAAGCGAACGAACCGGGTCCCGTCTCTGCATGATTTTTTCCCGATTACAGTGAACAAGCCCGCCCCTTTCAAAATAAAGGATATCGTCAGCAATCGGGAATAGCCCTTCTACTTCCTGTTCCAGTATGAGAACACACCCTCCCCTCCGCCGGATTTTTTTAATTTCCTCATTAAGCTGCTTTTTCCCCTTGATGTCAAGCCAGGGAACAACACCGTGCAGTACCGTGCATTGGGCAGATCTGGAGAATGCAACAGCGAGCGCGAGCCGCATCTTCTCTCCACCCGAGAGTGTTGAAATTTTCCTCTCCGCAAAGGAAGGGTCGAGGCCGAACCTTTCGAGTACCGTGCTCTGATTCTGCAGCAATCCTGTCTGCGCATAAATCTCCTCGTCAACCCTGGAAAAGAGAAGGTGCCGTTCGGGGTCCGGGCCGAGGTACACGGATGACTCGGGGATTCGGCCGTCAACCAGATCAAGCTCACCGCTTAAGTCACGCACAAGCGCCTCGAGGGGCCCGACCTTGTCTGCTCCCTCCACCGGAAACAGACCTGCAATAATGCCGCCCAACAGTTCGAAGCTTCTGTTTTCCTCTCCGGTCAAAAGTATAACATGTGCCGGCTCGAGCGGCACCTTAATATTTTTCAGAATATACCTGTTCTGCACTTTGTATGAAAAAATCATGTTTTATCCCGGAACAATGTACATTAAAATAAACTCATGTTAAGATACTTAAAAGGACGAGGTAAAAGAATATGTTTTTAAACGGTGCAGACCCGCAGTACAATAACGTGAATACCGAAATGTACAGATGAGATCAAACGTAGAAAAAAGAGCGCTGAAAAAATCTGGGATGAAACTATGTTATGCACCCGATGAAAAGATTGGTGTTATTGTTGTCGACAGCTTTCCTGAGCTGGGACATCTTGCCGCTCTTCGTTTCATTGAATGGGTGCAGAAAAACCCGGACGGCGTCATCAGCCTCCCCACCGGAAAGACGCCGGAATATTTCATCAGAGAGACGATCCGTTTACTGAAGACATGGAACAGACAAGAGACCACATCCGAGCTCGAAGAATGGGGTATCGACCCGGCGGTTTTCCCTGAAATGAAGCGGCTTCATTTTGTTCAGATAGACGAGTTCTACCCCATCAATCCCCTGCAGCACAACAGCTTTTACTACTATATACAGAAGTTCTATATCAAAGGCTTCGGGCTCCATCCGCGCAGGGCGATGTGTATCAACTGCAACAAAATCGGCATGCCCGCCGGAAAGACCGTGGAGGAGCTGTGGCCAGACGGTGAAGTAGATCTTACGCTCCGATTCAGACATCCGTCAAATCATGTCGAGCGAGCGCAAAAAAGGCTGCTGGAAAGCATCGACCAGTGGTGTGCGGAGTATGAGCGGAAGATCAGGGAGCTCGGCGGCATCGGTTTTTTTCTCGGCGGCATCGGTCCCGACGGCCATATCGGGTTCAACATTCAGGGTTCTGATTTCCACTCGACAACGAGACTCACACCGACAAATTACGAAACACAGGCAGCAGCGGCTCAGGACCTGGGCGGTATTGAGATTGCAAAAAAAAGACTCGTGATAACCATAGGGCTTGCAACTATAACCTGCAATCCCGACTGCACCGCGGTCATTATCGCCGCAGGCGAGTCGAAGGCCAAAATCGTTGCGGATTCTATACGAAACACCCTGCACGTACACTACCCGGCAACCGTGCTCCAGGCCCTTAAAAATGCCCGCTTTTACCTCACCAGGGGCGCTTCGAAGCTCCTGCCGGAAAGAAGGCTGTTCAACCTGGCAAAAAACGCTGAATTGCCAGAGGATGAGATCGAACGGATTACCATTGATATTGCCGTTAAAAAAGGGAAATCGATTCGAGAGCTCTGTGAGGCGGATTTCAGGAAAGATCCCTTCGGGGCACTCCTCTTTACAGAACATATGTCAAAAGGCATGTTCGAAAAACCTCCCGGGGCCGGAAGTAAAACAGGGAAGATTGAAGAAATCGATACCATCCTTGAAAAAATCAAAGAAAAAACGATTCACGCGCTGCAGAAAAAGATCCTTGCCGGAATGTTTGCACGAAAAAATACCGTTTTTTTTCATACCGAGCCGCACCATGACGATATAATGCTCGGATATCTGCCCGGCGTTGTGCGGAACATTCGAGAGCATTCCAATAGACATTTTTTTGTCGCCCTGACGAGCGGGTTTACGGCCGTGACAAATTATTTCATGCTCGATATTCTTACCCTCCTGCGGCAGGCGCTTCACGACGGCAGGCTCAAGGACCTGCTTGAAGAAAGCTACTTCGATCCCATGAATATCGAGGGGAGGAACAGGGATGTGTGGCAGTATCTCGACGGGGTTGCGGCGCATTCGCGTTCGATGAAAAACGAGGGGCGTCTTCGCCGCCTTTTACGGAACCTGATCTTTCTCTTCGAGGAAACGGATATCGAACAGATCAAGGGCCGTATCGATGAGCTCGTAAATTACTTTAAAACTCAGTATCCGGGGAGAAAAGACCTGCCGTACATCCAGCAGCTCAAAGGTATGTGCAGGGAATGGGAGGGGGACTGCCTGTGGGGATACTTCGGATGGCATTCCGATTCTGTTCTGCACCTCAGGCTCGGGTTTTACAAGGGAGATATATTCACCGAAGAGCCGACCGTGGAGAGAGATGTCAATCCGATCCTCGAAACACTCAGGCAGGTCAATCCGGATGTTGTGAGTGTTGCACTCGACCCGGAGGCGAGCGGTCCGGATACACACTACAAGGCTCTCCAGGCCCTCACCGAAGCCTTGAAGATATACGAGAAGGAGACCGGAAAATCGGATATCGAAATCTGGGGCTACCGTAATGTATGGTACCGCTTCCACCCATGCGATGCAAACATGTTCATTCCCGTTTCCCTCAACATGTTCGCCCTGCAGGATAACGCTTTCAAATACTCATTCCTCTCTCAGAAAGACGCCTCGTTTCCGTCGTATGAATACGACGGACCATTTTCGAAGCTGGCGCAGAAGATCCAGGTCGAGCAGTACCAGATGCTGAAAACATGCCTTGGCAGGGAATTTTTCAACGAACACGAAAGCGCGCTTTTGAGAGCGGCGCGCGGCATGGTGTTTGTGAGAACAATGAAACTCGATGAGCTCTACCGCCATTCCCGTGAGCTGAAGAAGAGGACGGAAAACCGGTAGAATGGAGACTCTCTTATTCAGTTTCCGCAGAGCTCCTCCGCAGCCCTGTACGAAGCTTCCTCAACGGAAAGAGACGGAAACCGCTCGTGAGCATAGCTCAGCGAGGACGAGGCGTTTATACGGACTATTTCAGCGCTGTACGCCTCTTCCTGCAGAATCCTGACGACCGTGCCGTAATCTCCTCCCTGGGCGCCGACACCCGGCACCAGGAGAGGCAGAGAACAGCCGTGCTCTTTAATCAGCGAAACTGCCTTTCGGAAATCATCCTGCGTGGCTCCGATCACCGTTCCAGCAGAAGGATACTGGCTGCTCCAGCAGCAGATCATCTTGAGCACATACTCGTACAGGCAGGTTTCAGGTTTGATCTTTGCAAGCTGAAAATCCCTTGCGCCGGGGTTGCTCGTCAGAGCGAGTATGTAAAAGCCTCTTTCCCTGCAGGTAAAAAAGGGTCTAAGCGCCTCAGAGCCCAGATAGGGGTTGAGGGTCACCGCATCTCCACCAACAATTTCAAAAATGAACTTTGCATATGCCTGCGATGTTTTGCCGACATCGCCGATCTTCGCATCAATGATGGCGGGAAGGCCCTTTGCCTTTGCCCGGGAAACGAGCTCAACCAGCGCGCGCAAACCCTCCTGCCCGTATTGCAGGTAGAAGCCGAGGTTTGGTTTAACTGCTGATATTTTCCGGTTGATCGCATCGAGTATCGCTGAAAAATAACGGACGATCTCATCAGAGAGATTGCGCGAAGCGTCTATCTTCATTCTCTCCACAACCGGGTCCATGCCGAAGCAGAGAAGCGTTTTACGTTTTTGATAGGTGCCGTGTAACTTCTGCAGATATGGATGCACTCAGTCCTCCCCAATAGTACATGTTCTACAGTAATATGGAACGAATACAGGTTTCCGGTACGAGCTCAGCCGCACAAGTACCGGACCGGATATCTGTGAAAGCTCCCGTGCTCAAACGCAATAAAACCCGCCACCATGGTTACGACAGGTCTCAGTTTCACCTTCCACCCGTGAAAGGGAGACCAGCCGCACTTTGTGCTGTAGCCGTCCTCCCCCACTGTAAATTCACCCTCCTCGAGGATTGTGCACGATGCCCTGCATCCCGTATGAACGGAAAGAGGTATGTCCGGTGTAAACAGGCCGGTTGCCTTTTCAGAGGTGAGCCGCAATACGGATTCAAGGCTCAATCTGCCGTCTCTATACGCGGTGAAGAGGAGGGAAAGCGCCGTCTCGAGGCCGGGAAAACCTGCAGGCGCCTTATTTTTTTGTTTCTCCTCAAGGGTATGCGGTGCATGGTCGGTGCCCAGTATATCGATAGTTCCATCCCGAACGGCATCAAAAAGCGCCTCATTGTCGCTTTTTTGCGCGAGCTGAGGCAAAACCCTCTTCGGTCCTGTGTAGGTCTTCTCGTTCAAAAAAAGATGGTGAGGCGTTACCTCCACAACTATCCCGGAATATTTCTTCTTCCATCTTTTAATTATACGGACTTCATCCTCGGTGCTCGTGTGACAGAGATACAGAACCGGAAGGCGTTCATTCCTGCCCGATGCCTTTTCATATGCGGCAAGAATCTTCTGCAGGCCTTCAACTCCTCCCGTGTGCACGAGCACCGGTTTGGATTGTCCGAATACCGCCCTTAGTGCATTTTCCGATTCGACAAGGATGTCCCCTGTGGTTTGCGCGGCATAGACCTTGACCCCGCATACATCAGGCGATGATGAAAGCGCACCGATCGATCCCGCATTTTGCTCCGTAAGGGCAATATACAGACCGAAGTCAACGAGGCTTTTTTCAAGGGCTATCTCTTTCTTTTCTTGTAGGGAGGCTCTATCGATGATCGGTTTTCTGTTGTTGGGCATATCGTAAATCATCGAAAAACCGCCACGCAAAGCGGCCTTTGAACAGGTTTCCCAATCCTCTTTATAGGTGAAACCGGGTTCCCGTACATGAACGTGCGGATCAACGGCGCCCGGCACGACAAACCGCTCACAGCCGTTGACCCGCCCTTCAATTGTTTCGGCATCCTGCAGATCAGATAAACCGCCGGCATCTTCCACCGCCATGTACATACCCCGGGATACCAGGACGTCCCGTCTTACCCAGCGGCCTTTTTCGGGAATATTGATGCTCTTCATCAAAATCATCTAAACATCCTTTACCACGCTGCCGCTTTCATCTCTCCGATACATGCCGAATTCCTCGAGGCTGTCGAGCGCTTCAAAGGCAAAGACCGGGCCTTCGGTACATACACGATCTCCGGTGCCGTCGACCGCGCAGCTTCCGCAGATACCGATGCCGCACTTCATCAGCCGTTCAATACCGGCCTGCCCCCCGATTCCCCGTGCCCTGAAAATATCGCATGACTTTTTTATGAAAATTTCCGGCCCGCATATAAGTGCAAATACGGGATCAGCTTCCTCGATGTTTTTTTCAAGGTAATCCGTAATCAACCCCTTTGATCCGAGCGACCCGTCTTCCGTACAGTATTTGATCCTCTCATCCGCCGTCATACCTGTTCGCCGAAAAAGGGACTCGATCCAGCAGACCGATTCTGCCGATGAGCCTCCGGCAACAAATACAAAGCGTTTTCCCATTTGAGAAAGGCGAATTGCTGCAAACACGAGAGGCGAACAGCCGATCCCGCCTCCTACAAGCAGATAACGATCCTGCTGCAGATCAAAGCCCCTGCCGAGGGGGCCGAGCAGGCCGACCGGGTCTCCCTTTCGTACTTTAAAGAGCGCGCGTGAAAACGGACCCCGCTGGATCAGTGAAAACCCGACTGATTCGCCGTCGAAAAACGATACTGAAAAAGGTTTCTGATCGATGCCTGGAAGCCAGAGCATGTAAAACTGTCCGGGCGCTGGATCAATCGGTTCGGCTTCCCGGCAGTCGTATCGGCTTTTTTTTCCTTTTCCTGAAGCAGGGTCTTGCGAAATATCGGGGGGATGGGTCGGCAGTCTGAAAAACAGGGTTCGTGCCCCGGTATCGGATGTCTGGTGTATATTCTCGACCGGGACCACGGTAAACTCCGGTCTTCTTCTGCGAGTTTCAGTATGGGCAGTATTACCGCAGGCAGCCGTGTTTCCGGCAATCCGAAGAAAGGTATATTTCTTTTTTCTGTGCGTTCGACCGACGAGCTCATCCAGGAACGTGATGCCGTTTTTCTCCATAAAAAGCTCGATGCCGCCGTTCACAGTCTTAAAGACCGAAAGGCCCTCGGTATACACCCCGCTCCCGATACCGAACAGTACAGCACCGGCCATAATGACCTGGAGCGCGCCGCCTGCATCGGAGATGCCGCCTGTCGCGATAATCGGGATACGCACGGATCTGTACACCCCATACACGCTTCGCACGGTCAATGGAAGGATCGCTTCACCGGAAAGGCCTCCCGATCCGTGTGCCAGCACAGGCGCACCTGTATGAATATCAATCACCATTCCAGGTCCGATTGTATTCGTGATACACAGGGCGTCGGCTCCCGCTTCCTCGGCACTGCGTGCAACAGCCGGAAGCTCCGGCGTGTTCGCACTCAGCTTGACAATGACCGGTTTTCGCGAAGAGGCCTTCACCTGTTTCGTGATTCGGGCAGTATGGCTGGGTGAATAAGAAAAGGGGGTGCCGAATTCGTCCAGCACATTCGGGCATGAGAGGTTGAGCTCCAAAAACGAGCATTTCAGCCGGTCGAGTCTCTGCACGATTTCAGCAAAGTCATCCGGCTGTTCCCCGAACAGAGAAATAATCAGAGGGAAGTTGACCTTTTTTTCATCGAAACGGGAAACAAACTCGTCGATACCGGGATTCGAAAGGCCGACGGCATTGACGAGCCCCCCGCCCCAGTCAAAGACAACCGGAGCCCGGTGCCCCTTTCGTTTTTTCGGACCGACTGACTTTGTCGTTACAATGCCTGCCCCGCTCTCATATACCTTCTTTAAAGAGGCGATTGAAACGCCTAAAATACCCGAGGCAAGCACCGCCCTGTTTCTCAGCCGAACGCCCAGAAAATCAACCGATAGGCTCATATTATTTCCACGTCGCCGGATTTCAGGATTCTCTCGCAGTACCGGCACTTCAGCACGAGCGGGTCTTTTGTACGGATTTTAAAACAGGTTTCGACATCCTCCCTGTTGGTGATACAGTTCGGATTCGGGCAGCGAACAATACCCCTGTACTCGTCCGGAAGCTCTATCTTCCGTTTCTCCACCAGTTTTCCGTCCCTGATGATGTTTATTGTCGCATGTGGCGCTATGAGGGATATCTTGTCGGTTTCCTCCTTCATGAGGTATTTGTGTTCTATCTTGATAATATCCTTCTTTCCGAACTTCTTGCTTGAGAAGCCTATCCCGATGGTGAGTATCCCTGTGTTTTCGAGTCCAAGTATCTCGATGACCTTCAGCGCCCGTGTGCTCGGAATATGATCGATAACGGTTCCGTCGCTGATTGCGTATACCTTGTATGCTTTCATTCACTTTCCCTCCCGGCGGATAAATTTTCCTGATGTATCGATCCGGTGACGAGCCCGAGCACGGCCTGACGAACAGGTATACCGTTATGCGCCTGCATGAAATAAATTGCGTTTTTAAGAGAATCGACGGATGGCGCTATTTCATCGACCCGGGGGAGAGGGTGCATTATCTTGACCTCCTTGCCGAGAGTATGCACAACCTCCTCGGTAATTCTATAGTACCCCGCAACCTTCTCATACTCCAGCAGATCTCCGAATCTTTCCTTCTGGATCCTGGTTACGTAGAGAACATCGAGTTTTTCATTTACCTCTTCAATCTCCTCCACTTCCCTTATTCTTGAGCCGTTCTCCTTGATCTCGTCGACGAGGTAGTCCGGCATCCTCAAGGTTTCGGGTGCTATGAACCAGAGGTTGGTCTGAAACAAAGAGAGTGCATAGGAAAGCGAGTGCACCGTCCTCCCGTACTTGAGGTCTCCCAAAAAGCCAACCTTTATTCCGGAGAGATCGGAAAAAAATTCGCGCATGGTGAAGAGGTCGAGAAACGTCTGTGTCGGATGCTGGTTGGCACCATCTCCCGCGTTGATGACCGGAACATCCGCAACCTCCGATGCAAGCCGCGCAGCACCCTCGACAGGATGCCGAATCACGATTACATCGCAGTATCCGGATACGGTTTTGATCGTATCGGCAAGTGATTCGCCTTTTTTTACCGATGAAACATCCGCAGTCGCAAAACCAACCACGTCTCCTTCCATATACCGCATTGCCGATTCAAACGAAAGGCGCGTTCTCGTGCTCGGCTCGAAAAAAAGCGTGGAAAGCACCTTTCCCTTCAGACATCCTCGAAAACTGCCTCGTTTCACCCGGGAGGCGATTTCAATGATGAACAGGAGATCCTCCTTCCGCATGTCCCTGATTGAAACTATGCTTCTTCCATTAAAATCCATATCCCCCTCCCTTCTTATTTTGTATACGGTTGCTGAAAACAAGACTAGGTACCGAAAACAGACCGAGAGCCGGGTTTGACCAGAGGAAGACCGTTCTTACAGAGAGGGCAATTATCGGGTGCATACACGGGCAGAGTCATCTCGATACAGAAGTAATACGGCTTTTCTACTCTGAATCTGCCTCCCGACCGGTTGATTATCGATGAAAAACCGGCAACGATGCCGCCGCTTCCTTCGATGACATCCTTGATTTCGAGCACCGAGCCGCCGGTCGTAATCACATCCTCGACGATATACACACATTCACCCTTTTTAACGGTAAATCCTCTCCGAAGCCGCATATTTCGTTCTTCGCGTTCGAGGAAGATCGCCCTCTTCCCGGCAAGACGTGCGACCTCATACGCAACTATGATCCCTCCAATCGCCGGCGCCGCAACTGTATCGACATTCGCATCGGGAATGTTATCCGCAATGTCACGCATAAATTCGGATGCGACGGAAGGATAGGAGAGCAGAAGTGCGCACTGCACGTAATGAGACGAGTGATTTCCAGAGCTCAAAAGAAAGTGCCCTTCGAGAAGCGCCCCTGTCTCTTTAAGAAGTTTCATTGCCCTTTGTCTGTCCATCGGTCGTATCCTGTATGCCCGGTTATACCATAACCCGGCTCCACCGCAAAAAAAAAGCTTTCTCCTCACAAAAGAAGAAAGCCGTTCACCCCGGCAGCCGGGTCAAGACAGTGTTGTTGATTTAATCCCATTTGAAATGGGAGTATATCCAATTAAAAAACGTGTGTCAAGTTTTTTCGCTTTTTTCAGGAAGTGACCCGGAAGTCGGGTGCAAGGAATCTCAATAAACAGGCCTGGGCGGTATAGAGCCTGTTTTCAGCCTGCTGCAGTATGAGGGATTTTTCACAGGTTATCGCATACTCATCGATCTCAAAACCGGGATGAACAGGCATATCATGCATGATATACACATTTTTATGTTCGATGAGCTTCTTATTTATCTGATATGGGAGCATCTTTTTTATACGCTTTTCTTTTTGATCCCTGTACTCCTCTTTATTGAAAAGCTCCATATTTATCCATGTGTCTGTGTACACATACCTGCAATGCGACACGGCGTATTCTAGATCATCAGTTTCTTCGAACAGAGGAGAGGTACGACCCGTGCTCTTTTGTCTTGAGCCTCTCCTCCCGCGTCCGTTCAGAGACAACCTCTTCGTCCTCCCGACTCCGGATAGGAGCTCATTAACCTCATCCGGGACAGAGTCTTTCAGGGGCGTAACGAAGACGAGCCTGACACCGAGTTTTGCACCGACCAGCAAAAGTGAATTTGCGACATTGTTCTGCACACCGACATAGCAGAGGGATGTATCGAAGCTGCCGTTCGTTTCATATACAGTCATAAAATCGGCCAACGCCTGGGAGGGGTGATACATGTTACAGCAGCCGTTGATGGAAGGTATCGAAAGTGATTCTTCAAGCTCCTGCATATCCTCGTTTTTTATGAGCCTGGCGAGCACGCAGTCGAATACGCGTGATAAAAAGGCCGCTTCGTATTTGATCGGGGAAATGGCAAGATTGCTCTTCTCCCAATCCATTACAACTGTGTCTCCCCCGAGCGCCTTCATGCCGAGCTCGAAGGCGGCCCGTGTTCGTGTGGAGGATTTTTGAAAGAGCATAAGTAGTCGCTTTCCGCGGAGCACATCGACGCAGCTGCGGGGATCGTTTTTAAGAGCCACCGACAACTCTATGAGATCCGCCAGCTCTTCTCGCGACAGCTCGTTACCGGAGATGATACTTTTTTTCATGTCTGGATTATTGGATGCAGAATAATTGCATGTTTGTCCCCAGCTTTATCGTAAAACAGGTTTCATCCAGCGCAATTTCGTTTGCAGTGCTTCGGGCATTCTATCGGGAATACGTTCCCATTAATTCACCTCTGGCAATGATATGTCCTTCCATCGCCTTAAGGAGCTTCTTCTTTGTGATCCCCGGATCGGCATCGAGCTTTGTATCGAGCGCATACACCTTGAAATAGTACCGATGCGTACCCCCTGGCGGACACGGTCCGCCATACCCGTGCCGTTTAAAATCATTGGTGCCCTGCAGTGTGCCGTCGGCAAGCCTGGGTTGGCCGGGCATATTTTCCTGCAGTGAAGTAACTGTAGCCGGTATATTGTATATCACCCAGTGTACCCATGTTCCCATCGGCGCGTCCGGATCATCCGATATCAGGGCGTAGCTCTTTGTTTCCGTAGGTCCTTTCGTCCAGGAAATCGGAGGAGATATATCCTGGCCGTCACAGCTGTACCGGGACGGTATCTTTCCTCCTTCTGAAAAGGCTGTGCTTGTAACCGTTATGTCCATTGGTACACCTCCTTTCTTCTTTTCTGTTGAATAAAGGTTCTTTGTACACGGCAACACGAGGAAAATCGTCAGAATGATGAGGAGAGTCTTTCTCATGGCAGCACCCCTGAAAATAGAGGTTGGAAGGCATGTGCCCTTCAACCTATTTTACAGGCTGATACGGTAATTTTCAAGAGCTATATATAGCGACCGGATCAACGGTATTTGATTTCCTGCCCCCCTTCGACGCCTTTTTTGTGCTGCTCATCGTGGGACTTAATCTTTTTTTTGATGTTTTCATCGGCTTCCCGGTAGATCTCCTGGACCATCGGATCGAAAAAATTGTACACCCTCTTCTCAAAAGGGATATCGAGACGGTCGAGAAACCGTCGCTTGAAATCATCGATATCCTTGCCATAGATGTGATACGAATCGGCATGCCAGTTCATCCGGCCCAGCTTCACATTTTTTCCCGAGCCCTTTTCGATTCCCGCCGCCACCATATCCCTGTTAAAATGAACAATACCGAACATATTCATAAAATTCGCGCCCCAGGCGTCGTTGCTTCGAAATCGAACATTACAGTTGAGATACCAGGTTTCCTTCTCTCCTTCGACAATGCGATAGTGGAGCGACTGCAGGCACGGAGGGTCATAACAGGTCAGGTCGATGTTCGGCATCCAGGTTATCATCTGCGCCTGTCGTGTGTACGGCTGCTCCAGAAGCTTTTGAATCACCGCGTCGATCTGATTGATTCTGAACGGACCGACAGTGTGCTGCTCGTTTTCCGCAGACACACCCTCCTTCCAGGTTCCATAGTCGTGCAGGCGCCAGTGATAGGTGTATTCCCACCTGGTATCGTCAGGGTCGTTCATATTTTTCATCCAGTGGTCCTTTATGCCCTGCATTTCCAGTACATATTCCCGTAAATCTTCTATACCGCCCGGAAATGCCTTGTGTATCATCGGGTCGGTCCACGGCTCCAACACGGTGATATTCATGGTTGCATCCAGGCTTGACGGATCGGTGTTCCTGTCGTACTGCGTTTTTATTCTTATTCCATTTTGATACAGGGTCACGAGCGCAGCCTCATACGCCTCGGCAAGAGTCTTTTCCTGTACATGCAGTACCGGTATATTCTTCATGTTCTGTTCCTCGAATCAAAGGTTCGAAACAATGTGTGCGATAAACGTGCAATTGTCCTATTATAAAACCAGGATTGAGATTTGGCAACAGTACCCGGGTTTGTTTTACGAAAAAGTGTGTGAAAATTCATTTCTCTCAGTCAGGGATATTTCACCTCATCCCTGACCCAGCCGAGATACTCGTCACTTCCGCCCGTAACGTGTATGGAGGTAATCTCGGGCAGCTCGTACGGATGCATCCGTTTGATCTCCTGTTCCACTGCGCCGAACAGCACTGAAACTGTTTTGGCCGTCAGGAGCCATTCGGTGCCGTGCTCGATGCCGCCTTTCCAGCGATAGACGCTTGCCATTGGGCCCGTAATCTGCACACAGGCTGCAAGCCTTTTTTCGACAAGTGATGCAGCCAGGGTATCTGCAGACTGCCTGCTGTCAACAGCGGTCGATATCTGAACAATTTCATCCATGTCTTCATCCTCTATCTTTTGCATGTGAACTTTGAAATTGCTGAAAAATAGAACAACACGGGAGGCGAACGGGTATTTTCAGCCGGTTTTCAGGCGTGCAAAACATTCCTGTCGGACCCGGACAGCAACTGAGCCCTTTATGTATTTACCCGGATATTTACGCGGGGATACAGTGAAACAGCATAACATCACCCACATTGAGAAGTTTTGCAAGGTAGTCTGCCGGACGCTTTATGAACGGCGGCCGTTTACCGACCGGAATGCCCCCCCATGACACCTGCGTCAAAACCTGAAAACCGGTCATCTGGAGAAGCCTCCTGAGAGTTTTCTTGGAGAAAAGGTAGATGTGGTCGGGAATTGCCGACCTCCACTCTGTGCGCGCAAACCGTGCCTGCATCCCGTTCACATTCGGCGTGGTGATGATGACATGCCCGAATTCTTTAACTATTCTTCTCACCTCAATGAGCAGTCCTTTCGGGTCCGGAACGTGCTCGATCACATGTGAAAAATGTATCACGTCGAAATAATCATCCGGGAATACAGCCTCGTGCAGCGTTCCGATAAAAATATCGAGACCGAATTTCCGTATCCCGTATTCTGCGGATTCCCTGCAAATTTCAACACCCCTGGCAGACCAGCCCCTCTCCTTCATATATTTAAGCAGGAGCCCGGTCGCACATCCGATATCGAGAAATGTCCTGTTGTATACATCTCCCTGAAACAGATCATCAAATCCGATATCATGCAATCCAAGCTTCATCAAATGAAAAAAATTCTCCTGATTGCTGTGCTCATATTTGAAATAGTTCGATCCGTATCGCCCTCGAAGATCATCGAATAAAGGTCGCGGATTCTGATAAACCAGTCCACAGGTCTCGCATTTTTTGTACTGAAAGCCATCCATATCGAGAAGCTTTCTGGCTTCCGTACTGCTGCATATATTGCATCGAATCTTCTCGAGCGTCTCCGGCATCTGTTCCTCCGCTCAGCCGACCTGCAGCCGGCTGAGTGGGGCTCGTCGCGCTTCGCACGGCCTAACAAAGGACGTACGTCTGCAGTCACGCTCACCTTATTCGCTGCCGACCCGAGAGCCCCGAATAGAAGTTTTCAATGAAATTATCGGAAAAAATAAGGAAAGAGTAAAATACCCAATTTTGAGCTTTTCACGGCCGGGGGGGACCGGTTTCTTTGAAATAAGAAAGAGCGCTCTCGATACTGCTGAAGGATCTCAGGATTTTGGAAAACTCCATTGTTTCATACACGGAAAACACGTCGGGTGTCATCTTTACAAGCACAAGATCGCCTCCGTTTTCCCGTATCTGCTTGATCTCACGTATAAATACGCCCCACCCCGAACTGTTGACATAGTCGACGTTCTCAAGATCCATAATGACCTTATACCTTTTGAGGGAAAGCTCCTTTAAGAGCACATTTTCAATTTCAGGCGATGTTGTTGTATCGATATATCCTTCGGGACATATAATCGCGATATCGTCATTGTGTCCGTTGTACGAAACGTTTATCGTTGTGTCCGACAAAACATCCTCCTTGTTGTATTCTATAGAACATGCATACCTCAGGTGGCTCTTTTCTCGAGGACAAAAGCCTGTGCTTCATACATCATTCTATCAATAAAAAGGGTGTCTTGATAGTAAAACCTGTTTAAAATATTCTCCAGTTCCGAAAGGGCGATCTCTGATTTTTCTTTGAATTTGTCCTGGTCATTCACGTACCTGTTTAATTTGTACAACACTCTCTGTACCCCATCAACCAAGGCTTCCGATTTCCCCCTTGAATGCGGCGCATCCTGATACGCCCGGTATACCTGAGCAATAATATCGTCATTGATCTCCGCCATGCACAAACTCCGGTTTAGTAGTTACCTATATAATATAACACCCAATTTTTAAAATTACCCGGTAATCTTAAAAAACCAGGATTGCCGTACGGTTATGTATATCCTTTTCTCATGTCGATGACAGTAGTCAATCGCCTCCTTCAGTCGATTCACATCAAAACCGTCGTACCCGGCTCTCAGTGAGGTTTCGGGAATTCCTGCGTATACGGCATCGGCTCCGTAGGCAATTTCATAGGTGAGTTTTTCTAAGTTTCCTGCGGGAAGTATAAGCTCGGGCTTTTTCATAATTAATTATGAAAAAATGCGGCTATGACAGCGAGGCTACAAAACGGTTGAACCCATCTCCACCACCTGGGCGAAATTTATTCCGGGCCCGCTTCGCTGGTAGCGATTTTCAATTTATCCAGCACGACCTTTTGCTTTCGTGTACCGGGTTTCTTCTCAGGGGTATCGGCGGAGCTCGGAAGCGGCTTCGGCTTTGTCCGGCTTATTTTTATACCACCCACTATCTCTTCAATCTCTTTTCTGTCAAGCACCTCTTTTTCGAGGAGCCTTTTTGCCAGTTTGTCCAGGGTATTTTTATTTTTTGTTAGTATATTGTATGCACGCTGAAATGCACTCTGCACGATTTCTTTGATCTCTTCATCAATCGACTGAGACGTCATTTCACTGTAATCTTTATGACGTGCTATCTCCTTGCCGATAAATATCGGTTCCTCTTTCTGCCCGTACTGCAGGGGGCCTAGTCTTTCGCTCATTCCCCATTCACACACCATTTTCCGTGCAGTATTCGTCGCTCTTTCAATATCATTCTGTGCACCGGTGGTGATGCCGCCTTCACCGAACTGGATCTCCTCTGCCACCCTGCCGCCCATGAGAAGGGTAATTTGATCGACAATATAATCCTTCCTTAAATTGTGCTTTTCCGATTCCGGCAGACTCTGTGTGAGCCCGAGAGAAAGCCCCCGTGGAATAATGGTCATCTTATGAACAGGGTCTGCATTCTTGAGCAGCATACCGAGCAGCGCATGCCCGGCTTCATGATACGCCGTAACCTTTTTTTCTTCTTCAGAAATGATTATACTTTTTCTCTCCGGACCCATGAGTACCTTGTCTTTTGCAAATTCAAACTCTTCCATTCCGACTTTTCTCTTATTCAGACGCGCTGCAAGAAGCGCGGCTTCATTCACAAGATTGGCAAGATCTGCCCCCGAAAAACCCGGCGTACCACGGGCGATTATCTTGAGGTTCACCGATTTTGCCACCGGGATTTTCCTGGAATGCACCTTCAAAATTCCCTCTCTTCCCTTTATATCCGGTATATCGACGACAACCTGGCGATCGAACCTCCCCGGTCGCAAAAGGGCGGGGTCGAGCACATCGGGCCTGTTGGTTGCAGCAACGACAATGATTCCCTCATTTTCCTCAAATCCATCCATTTCAACGAGCAGCTGGTTCAGCGTCTGTTCCCGTTCATCATGACCCCCGCCGTAGCCGGCGCCTCGCACCCTGCCGACCGCATCGAGCTCGTCGATGAAAATAATACACGGTGAATGTTTTTTCCCCTGGTCAAAAAGATCGCGCACCCTGCTGGCTCCGACACCGACAAACATCTCTACAAAATCGGAACCGCTCATGCTGAAAAAGGGTACATCGGCCTCTCCGGCTATGGCCTTCGCCAGAAGCGTTTTACCCGTTCCGGGCGGCCCAATAAGTAAAAGGCCCTTCGGTATCTTTGCACCGAGTCGCGTGTACTTATCGGTATCCCTCAGGTAGTCTATGACTTCGGTCAGCTCTTCCTTCGCCTCCTCTACACCAGCGACATCCACAAATGTCACTTTTCGCGCCGAATCGGGCTGAAGCCGAGCCCTGCTCTTGCCGAACGACATGGCTTTGTTGCTCGTTCCCTGAATCTGCCTGAGCATGATAAACCAGAAAATTCCGAGTATCAATATCCAGGGGACGATTCCTACGAGAGCATTGAGAAAAGGGAAGTTCTTCTTTACCCCACCCTTGAATTCAATATTATGCTCGAGCAGTGTGGGTATGAGCGTCGGGTCCTCATAGGGTATTATGGTGTGAAAGGATATGAGCGGTGAATCTCCTCCCGAAATATATCCGTATATGTCCTTGTCGACAATTTTCAGCTGCTGAACCTTGTTGTCTCGCACAAGCTGTATAAAATTCGAATACTCTACTTCCTTGTAGGTCTCTTTCGGTTTATTGAACATAAACATGAGAAAGAGAGCGACCAGTCCGATAATGGCAATGAGCGCAAGCCTGTTCGACGGCCTGAAGCTCTTGAAATCTTTTTTATTATTATCCACAAAAACCTCTCTTAGGCAACGAAACTGCGGTTTTTGACCAATAAAATACCAAAACAGCCTTCCGAATAATGCTGGACTTTATACCGGCTTCCTCCTATTCTCCGTACTCGGCAATATAATCCAGCTCCCTGTACCGTTCATTGTAATCCAGACCGTATCCCACCACAAAGCTGTCTCCGATAACGAATCCCGTATAATCTATAGGAACCTCGATCTCCCGTTTGCATTTCTTATCAAGCAAAGTGCATACCCTGATGCTCTTCGGATGATGGAGCTTCAAATATTCGATGATGTATTCAAGCGTATACCCCGTATCGACAATATCTTCAACAAGAAGAATGTGTCGGTCGCGAATCTCCATCTTTAAATCTTTGATTATACGCACGTCTCCGCTCGACCGGGTACCCTTATAGCTTGTTGTAGCAATGAAATCGACACTCACGGGAGCAGTTATCTTCCTGCATAAATCGGCGAGAAAAATGAACGCACCTTTGAGGTTGCAAACGAGCACAAGGCCTTCTCTTTTATAATCCTCGCTGATGAGGTCTGCAAGCTCCTTAACCTTTTCTTCGATTTTCTCTTTTGAAATTAATGTTTTCAATATCCTATTTCACTCAGCCACACCCGGCGGCGTCTCCTCATTCGACAGCTCGCAGACTAAGACCTTCTCTGTGCTTTTGTCAACCATGTACTCCTCTGATACCCTGTTATTCCCGCCATACAGACAGCAGAATACACCGATTACCGTACCTTTACACTCGAATACGGGAACAACCGCACGCAGATCCTTCGGAACCTTGTGATCGATAAACAGGTTTTTCAGTCTCTTTGTCCCCGTGTTTTGTAAAGCGATCCGATCTCCCTCTTTTCGACTCCGAACCGTCAGCGGCGGCCTCAAACTGTGGTAATCGAAATACAGCCTGTTTTTGACGAAAAACTCCGGGCGACCGTTTATTGTAAACCTGACTGATCTTCCGATCTCCTCAATGAACAGCTCGCCTTCTGAAATATTTACAGTGTAAAGATACCCTTTCACCCTTTTATAGACAACCCTTTTCTTGAGAATGAGGGAATTGTACTCTTTTTTGATAGTAACCAATTCATTGTAATACAATAATTTATTTCCTTCAAACCGTTCTGATGACAATCTGTTTAAAATACCGTATGACAGATACCTCCTGCTTGCCCTCCTTTGATGCAAAGCCACCTCGTTAAATGCGTACATGAGCACACGTCTTCTTATAGGACGTTCAAGTCCAAAAAAAGCGGAATAGTCAAGTATATACGTATCGTCCGATTTTTCCCTGGTAATATCATCAATCGCCTGCCGCGTCAGATGTTCGAGCAGTTCATTTTCTTCATGGATAATGACCGACAGGGAGGTCACGTGTCGCTCGAATGCAGGGTTGATGCGCAGAAACAGGGGCATGATATCGTTTCGAATACGGTTTCTCGGAATCTCGCTGTTAAGGTTGCTGCTGTCAATCCTGTACGAAAGGCCCTGTTCCGACAAAAAATCGATAACCTGCTGTTTCGTTACCGTGAGGAGCGGGTGAATCACCAGATTGTTTCTCGGCAGAATGCCCGATACTCCCGACGGACCGCTCCCGGTTGCGATACGATACAGTATTGTTTCGACATTGTCTCCAAGCGTATGTCCTGTTGCGATACAGGTATACTCGATTTCTTGCGCTATTCTGTATAAAAAGGAATAGCGCAACCTTCTCGCCGTTTCTTCAGGCGATTCGCCCCTTTCTGCATTGAGAGATGCGGCTTTTTCAGTATAACAGGGAAGACCATATTTTTTTGCAATACGTTCCACAAAAACCTGGTCCGCATCGGATTCATCTCCTCTCAGACCGTGATTGAAATGTGCTGCGGCAAGTGTGATATCGAATGATTGTCCGATTTTCAGGAAGATATGCAACAGACCGATTGAATCAGGACCTCCGGACACTGCCAGTAATACCTTACAACCCCCGTTAATGAGCCCGTTTTCAAGACAGTACTTCTTCACATGCTCGACTATATCCATTATGAGCTGTTCCTCCGAAAATATGTACAGGGGCACGTGTGAGTGCTGTTATACTGGAACGTGACGTTGGACAGGGCCGGATCAGTACACGGTGTTCTGACAATGTCCACAGTTGACGGTACATGAAGATAACGCCGCCGACAGGCGCTTCTCTCTCCGCGACATGAAAATAGAATCCTAAGTCGGCCCCGTCGGACGTGCCGATGAATTCGGAGTTTACACCGGCGGTATAACGAGTAATCAGCCGTTAAACCGATTCATGGCCTCATCAACCGATTCATGCACCATGACGGAGAGGGCATCGACTATCCTGCCGGATTCCCTCTTGAATATCTCGAGTTCCCCCCGTGTAAAATCTTCCAGGACATACTCGCACAGATCCTTTTCAGAATGGCTGTCCGGTTTTCCGATTCCGAACCTGAGACGCGGAAAATCTTCGGATTTTAGAGAATAAATGAGAGATTTGATGCCGTTGTGGCCGCCAGAGCCCCCGCTGCGTCTTATTCGTATCTTGCCGAAAGGGAGCTCGGTATCATCTGCAATAACAATAATATCATCGGTCTTCACCTTGAGAAAACTCGCAAGGTATAAAACCGCTTCACCGCTCAGGTTCATGAAGGTCTGAGGTTTCAACAGTATGACATCTTCCGAATAACATTTTCCACGACCGAAAACGGCTTTTTTCTTCTTTATATCGAGGTCGATGTTGTACTTCTTCGAAAACTGATCCACCACCATAAACCCGATGTTATGACGATTATACTGATATTTCCTACCGGGATTTCCCAGACCGACAATGAGCTTCAACAGCCGCACCTCTTCAAGAAAATCAAACTTCAAACCGAAATTAGTTGAGGAAGAGAAACTCCAATTAGGATTCTACACTTTCGCTTTCTTCAGCCTTTTCTTCGGCCTTTTCCTCAGGTGCCACACCCTCTGCAGGAACCTCTTCAGGTACAGCAGCAATCGGGACTTCAACTTTGGTCGGTGTACCGATCGCAACAACGACCTGCTCTGGATTGGAGTGTATCTTCAATGTTGCATCAATTTGCAGATCCCGAACATGCAGAGAATCACCCACTTCGAGGTCTGTAACATCGACCACGATGAAATCGGGAATATCACGAGGCAGACACTCAATTTCGATATCTCTGAGAAAAACCTCGAGTATTCCGCCTTTTTTTACTCCCGCTGAAGTTCCCTTCACCTTTACGGGAATTTCAGTTCTAAGAAGCTTTCCTCTTTCGAATTCAAGAAAGTCAATGTGGATAATTTTACTGCTCACCGGATCCATCTGAAAATCCTTTACAATGACGTCCGCCTGCTCTTTGCCGGCAATATTCAGTGTGACAATCGAATGTTCACCGATTTCTTCAAAAAGTTTCTTGAATGCATTTTCCTCCACGGAAAGTATTTTATTCCCCTTGTGCCCGTATAGAACAGCCGGAATGGACCCACTCCTCCTTATTTTTCGTGCCGCACCTTTTCCGGTTTTTTCCCGTATCTGAATATCAAGCACATTTTTTTTCATTTTTTTCCCTCACGTCCATTACATTCGTGGTTTTATCATGCAACCCTATCTATATCACGGCTATTCAAGACCTATTATATGATTGGAATCAGCATCCATAAAAAGCGGAGAAACCGATCTGTCTTCATGTATTCGCTTAATTGCGTCTGCAATCAAACCGGCTATCGGCAGCACTTCAATTCTGTCCGTCGCGCTGCTTTTCTTCTCATCAAGATATATGGAATCCGTGATAATTACTTTTGTTAATGCCGAATTGTTTATATTCTGAATCGCATCTGCCGAAAAAATACCGTGCGTTGCACAGGCGTAAATACTCTTTGCCCCCTTCTCTGCGAGAATATTGGAGGCTGCACAGAGCGTTCCTGCGGTATCAATCATGTCGTCGATAATAATAAGGTCCCTGCCCTGTATCAGGTTTTCTCCGATGATATTCATTACGGTTGATTTATTTTTTTCGTATCTCCTCTTATCGATAATCGCCATATGCGTCTTTAAAAGGCGTGCAAAAAACCGCGCACGTTCCACACCGCCCGCATCCGGTGATACAACTACGAACTGCCCCTCCTTTTCTTTGAAATACCTAAACAGGACAGGAGTAGCAAACAGATGATCGACAGGGATATCAAAATAGCCCTGAATCTGCAGTGCGTGTACATCGAGAAGGAGGATTCTATTGGCGCCTGCGACGGTTATGAGATTTGCAACAAGTTTTGCCGTAATCGGAGTCCTCGGCTGCGCCTTCCTGTCCTGCCTGGCATACCCATAGTAGGGAATAACCGCCGTAATACGACCGGCTGAAGCGCGCATAAGCGCGTCCAGGATAACCAGAAGCTCCATTAAATTTTCATTTGCGGGGTTTGATGTCGATTGAACGACAAAAATGTCTTCACCGCGCACGGATTCGTTTATCTGTACAAAAACTTCCCTATCTGCAAACCTGCATATATCTACATCGGTAAGCTCAATGTCAAGGTTTTTTGCTATTTTCTCTGCAAGAGGGCGGTTTGCCGTGCCGGAAATGACTTTCAAGGCGGAGCGTACCATAGCCTGTTCCTTCCGTCTATCATTTAATTTTTTCAGCGGACCACATGCCGGCTGAATGGGATTTGTCTCTCTACCACCTGCGTGTCTGGACGGCCGGACAACGGAAGCACCCGATGTTTGTCGGCGAGCACGCTCGCCTCCCCGGTTGCTGATCAGCAAAGCCCCAATTGCATGATCAAAATACCAGTTTATCCGGGCGGCACCAGAGAAGAAACCATATCGGACTTCTGGGGCGGGAGGATTCGAACCCCCGAATGTCAGGACCAAAACCTGATGGCTTACCCCTTGCCGACGCCCCATTCAGCATGCATCTTCGACATTTCCATCATGCCGGAAGATACACACAACTTTTTCCGCTTACGCTGCCTGATACGGTGCAGCCCGCCCAAAACCTCCGACCATATGAAAACAGCCAAAATATGGTTTTATCCATTAAAGTTCTGGTATCTTGTACCAGAATTTACAAAAAACAATGGTCTTTTACTTTTCCGTGGCCTTTTAAGCATTGGGAAATTAAGGTAAAAACCATTAGGCAAGTGTTGGTTTAAACCTTTTACGATTGAAAGTGCACTTGCCTATTTTTTCCGTCGAAAATATGCAAAACGGGACGGCAGCCACACTTCACAGCCTTTGACGATCGAGCACCGATACGCCCACGTAATATAAAAAAATATGCATAAAATGGAAACTAAAAAAATATGGGGATTTAGACGCTTGCACTGCATAACGGGGCATTTTTTGTTTCTACAGCACCTGCTTGATACTACTTACTCACGGGGCTCATCTGTCTATTACGTCGGGCAACGGGTGTTACTCTTCGTTTCTTTTTACATTACTCTGATCTCTTTTCTCCTCCGTCCCTTTCTCAGCCTCTCTGTAATAAGCGTCGAGCACAGCTTTCTGCAAAACCTCTCTAAAAGCAGAATTGATGGGATGTGCGACATCCTTAAACTCACCGCTCGTGGTCTTTCTGCTCGGCATGGCAACAAATATTCCGCTCTGGCCGTTGATAACCTTGAGATTATGGACCACAAATGAATCGTCAAATGTTACAGAGACGTAGGCCTTCAATTTCCCTTCATTACCGACCCGCTTCACCCTTACATCAGTAATATTCATAGTATCAAGCACCTCTTGAAAAGTTGGCTATACAAAATCCTAACATATACAAATATTATGTCAAGAAAATTAATTTTTTGTATCGGCCTTTCAGGTGCACAGCATCTCCCTCATTGTGCTGTCAGTTGCCGCCTCCATATATGTTCTCATACATTTTATACGATGTGAACACCTTTTTGACGAACTCACGTGTCTCGGCAAACGGTATGCCTTCAACCATACCATCAACACTGTCCTCCTGTAAATCCCATCTGTGTACATTATTCGGCCCCCCATTGTAGGCAGCGAGCACCTCCTCCGCTGATTCGAACCTATCGAATAAATAGCGCAGGTATGCCGCTCCCGCCTGTATATTGAATGCAGGATCAAACAGGTCCTGCGTGTCAACGTGAGTATGCATAATCCAGCGTGCGGTATCGGGCATAAGTTGCATAAGGCCCGCCGCTCCTTTTGCGGAGAGCGCATCGGGTTTGTACCTGCTCTCTTCCCTGATAATCGCGAGCAGAAAGTTGCGGTCGATGCGTCGGTATGAAAGATCGAGCGATTCGACGATGGGCTCAAGATACACAAGCGGATAAAATAACTTCCGAACATCGTCATCCATAAAGATCAGGTAATCGCGGTTTATGTATTCACTCATTCGCTGTGCATAGGCAAGGCCTCGATACACATTCCCCGTCTCGTAGTAGATTTTTGAAATAAGATAGTTTAGTTTGTAGCGAAATGTCCCGTCAGTCAATGGATACACACTGCCGAACATTTCAAGAAGGTCGTCATACAGGCCGAGCTCAAACAGTCTGAAGAATGTGCCGGAATTGAGATAGTCAATCGAATACCGAGGTTCTTTTTCATCCGATGTCGTACTGACGAAATCGAGTATTTTCATAATGCGTTTTCGCGATTCCTGTTGTTCCGCTCCCCGACTGTACAGATATATGAGAATTTGAAGCGCTTTTTGAGTCTCTCCTTCATCGAAAAATTGCTGCGACCGTTGTAATAATTCCTCCGCCTTCTCATGAATTTGAGCGGTATCGGAATTCTTTTTCAAATAAGAAGCAGCCTTGAAATAATAGTACGAACCGGGATACTCGCGTACCGTATACCGGAAATAGGAGGGGTCAATATACAAACCGAAAAGGTAGTGTGCCCAGGCCCGGTAGTTTAAACCGTTCAAATCCGATACATGCTTCTGCAGGAATGAGAGCGCACGTTCCACTCCATAATTTTGAAACGCGAAATAAAACGTACGATAAATTAACGCATCCAGACCGGGATAACCGCCGTAAGTTTCGATAAACTGCGACACTGAAATTATGTACTCATGGGGTGTACTTTCCTTTTTCTGCAGCAGAAGCTGAAGGTATGCGGCCCGGGCAGGCAGTGGCTGCCGACCGTCTGATGCCTCCACATATCTGTCAAAATATATCCTCGCCTGCCCCGTATCCCCTGCCTTGAAATATGCAAGGGCAAGACGGTACATCAAATCAGGATTCTCAGTATGGGTGTAGAGTTTTTCCAACAAAGGGAACGCACACTCATACATGCCCGTTTTTATGAATGATTCCGCTCTCTGTAAAAGCACATCCTGGTCTTCAGGCACCATATATGAAAGCTCAATTGCCTCATCGTACAACCCGTTTTCCAGATACAGGCGCATCAGATACGATGCATTCAACGTTCTTCCAAGAAGCGCATCAACAACCTCTTTGTCTTCCACAATATGCCTCAGGACGAATATCCGATACGCACGCCCCCCTTTCGTGAGAATCTCTTTATACAGTTCAGTCGCCCCTTCGGCATTGCCGCTCTTCTGGTCTGCAAGAGACGCGAGACAGCGTGCCGCTGTACTATCGCGAGTGGATGAATGCAGAATGTCTCCGGCAGGAGCATAGACGTTGTTCAGGCCGAACAGTCTGAACAGTACCGCGTTCACCATTACAACAGAATCGAAATCATGCGGTTTCTTCCGCCTGATATAGGAAAGGAGCTTGCGGTACCGGCGAACCGCTTCCGGGTATTCTGCAGACATCTCATAGCTCTTTGCAAGAAGGTATCCGGCGAACAAACCCAATTCCCCGTCTTTTCCGTACAATTCTCTGTAAATTTGACGTGCTTCTTCAATAGAGCCGGTCTTTTCGTACGACACCGCTGCAAGCAGCGCTGAATCGGGGTCTGTATGCCTGGATTTTTCATATATGCCAACAACAGAGCCGTAATTCCCGTCCTTGAAAGAGGCGACAGCTTCCTTATTATCATTTCGTTCGGTTGATGCGAAAAGAGAAACGACAGTCCGCATCGAAATGAGAAATATGAATAGAATCGAATAAGCGGCTGGTGCGAAAGATTTCATCGGATTTGTTCCATGGTGCGTACAGTTTGTTATCCGGACGTTTCGAATCCGGATAATACCGCCGGTGAGCGGACGTAAACTCCGCTTACATGTCGCGGAGAACATGCCGCAGAACGGCGACATCAGATCCCCAGTAATCCGAGTGTAAAAGATGCAACCGTATCCGGCAATATCGAGACAATCGACAGGAAGAGCCGCTCGATAAACGGGTACAGCCTCGATTTTGCGATGATTATATCAATGTTGAAAACGGGATGGTGTTTCAGAAAGATAAATATGAGACCGCACAGGAGCACCCCTTTTACAAACCCGACAGCCACGCCAAGAAGATAATCGATGTCGGTGAGATTGATGCGGTCGACAATGAGAGTCACTGTATTTCTGATAATAATGAGAACAACGGCGACGGCAACAAGAATGATGAAGAATGAAACAATGAGGGTAAGATCGGTATTCTCCATGTAATTTTTCAGAACGGCACTTAAAGGTCGATAAAATAAAAAAGCGCCGATTAACCCAAAAATTACAATACCGAGCGAGAATAACTCATTGATGAATCCTTTGAGATAGCCCCTGATGCAGAGTGCAATGATAAGAATAATGATTATCAAATCAATAAAATTCACCGGTAAAATTACCCCATACCCCAGTTTTTTTTTAATAATGTGCTATACTGTTACTTAGAATATCGTAATATGGATTGCTATTAATGAGTATGAATGACGATGGTAGAGAATTTATTATCAATGTAATCAAAAAGGTACTGGAAAACCGGGAAGATCTTTCGCTAAACGACAGCAGTATCAATCAGATTGCCGTTCGGATGTTGCTGACCACGCCGGCATCCCAGATTATGTCTGAGCTGAAGGCCTTGAGGCAAAACTGTAAAAAGGATATGAGCCAGCTTCAGCTGAAAAGGTCGATTGAGCTCCTCGCCATTGTAACCCATGAAATTGATTATCAATCCTTTAACCGGAATATGAATTAGATCGGGAGCAGTACAGGATACTCTCGACTTCACGATAGGACAGGACTTCGAGAATATCCTGCTCGCTTATATCATCCCTGTTCTCAATATCAGCAACAGTTCGTGCAACCTTCAATATCCGGTAGTACGCGCGAGCCGATAAATCGTACTTCTGCACCGCTCGATACATTATTTCTCGTATCTCTTCATGTACCGGGCAAAACCGTTTTACAAGTTGTGTGTCCATTTCAGAGTTCAACTGTATGCCGAAAGGAGCGAGCCTGCGGCGCTGAACATTTCTCGCCCGTGCAACACGCTTTTTAATATCCGCGGACGGCACGGACGGCTTTCCTCCGACAATATCGCAGGCTTTCAGTGATTTCACCTGCACCTGAATATCGATCCTGTCCAGAATCGGACCCGATAGCTTCATGAAATATTTCTGTATATTCTGTACGCTGCATCTGCATTTCCGTTCCTCATCAAACAGGTATCCGCAGGGACACGGATTCATGGATGCCACGAGCATGAAATGCGCGGGATAGGTAAGACGGGATTCAGCTCTTGATATGGTAATCGAACCGCTTTCCAGCGGCTGTCTGAGAGATTGGATAATATTGCTTTTAAATTCCGTAAACTCGTCCAGGAATAATACGCCGTTGTTCGACAGAGTGATCTCACCGGGAATTGCATTTCTCCCGCCACCGACGATCGAAACGTCGGAAGCGGTATGGTGCGGCGCCCTGAACGGCCGTGCACGCACAAGGCTCGAGCCGGCAGGCAGCATGCCCGCAATACTGTATATCTTTGTTGTTTCGAAAGATTCTCTTTCATTCATATCCGGTAATATCGTGGGAATTCGAGAGGCGATCATCGTCTTGCCCGATCCGGGCGGGCCGATAAAAAGGATGTTGTGTCCGCCCGCTGATGCAATTTCAGCACCCCTGATCGCAAAATTCTGTCCGACAACCTCGCAGAAATCGATTTTATACCTTTTTTTAGAAGGTTGGTTTTTTATCAATCCGTTTTCATCTGCCGGTTTTTTTGTACTGCAGAGTTTTACACGGCTTTCAGCGCGGATGTTTGTATCGTAACCGGCAAGAAAACCGGCAGCCTCTTTTAAATGCGTAACCGGGTGCAGCCTGGGGCCGTGAAAGAGACGGGCTTCATCATAGTTGCTAGAGGGAAGTACGACATTCTTGAATCCTCTCTGTATTGCCTGTTCAAGAACTGCCAGTACTCCGCGGACCGGACGAACATGCCCATCGAGCGATAATTCACCGACAACCAGGGAGGTATGAACATCTATGTTGGCTTTCAGGATGCCTGAAACGACCAGAATACCGAGAGCTATGGCAAGGTCGAATACAGAACCGACCTTTTTCAGCGACGCCGGAGCAAGATTGACCGTCAGACTTCCAAGCGGGAATTCGTACCCGGAATTTCTGATTGCGGCGCTTACCCGCTCACGCGCCTCTCTCACAGCGGGGTCCGGCAGACCGACAATTGCCTGACCGGGAAGCCCCTTTTTTAAATCAACCTCGACATCTATAATCGATGCATACACGCCGTTCAGTGTCGCGGAATGCAGTTTGAAAAACATTATCCTTCTCCATATTTATAAACGGCGAAAACACATATTTTGTTTCACTTCTCCCGCACCATTCGGCAGGCTTCAGTACGGGATAAACCCCATTTTTTATTGAAACCAGCCGTGCTGTCTGCTATACTGAGACCTGCTGCTAAAACCTACGGGGGAAGAAGAATGGATATATTGACAATGGGAGAACTGCTCGTGGAAATAATGCGGCCGAAGCCGGATATGGGGCTCATGGAAACAGGAGAATTTGCAGGACCGTTTCCTAGCGGCGCGCCTGCTATCTTTATCGATACAGCGGCGCGTCTGGGACACAGCGCAGGAATAATAGGCGGCATCGGTGATGACGACTTCGGCACCTGCGTCCTCGACAGACTGATCAAAGACGGTATCGACTGCAGCCACGTCGAGATTTTTCCCCATAAAACGACTGCAGTTGCATTTGTTACTTATTTCAGGGACGGGTCGCGGAAATTCATCTATCATTTTGACAATACTCCGGCGGTAATGGCTCGATTCAAACCTGAATCTTTTAAAGAGGTGCCTGCTTTTTTTCATGTTATGGGGTGCTCCATTATGGCAAACAAGGAGTTCGCAGTCAGTATTCTCGAAGCGGCAAAATATTTTGCAAAACAGGGTACTGTAATAAGTTTCGACCCGAATATCCGGGCGGAATTGACGGATGAGGAAAGCCTTGAAAATACCATTCATCCCCTGCTGAGTCTGAGCTCAGTGTTATTGCCGGGTACCGGGGAAATCGGCCTCCTGTCGGGCTGTGAGGACATCGATGCATCGGTCGATAAACTGTTTAAAAGTAAAAAACTGGAAACGATCGTGCTCAAACGGGGAAACGAAGGGTGTACGGTATACACGAGAGAACGATCTGTCGATATATCCGCATATTCAGTCGAGGAAGTGGACCCCACCGGAGCCGGAGATTGTTTTGACGCCGGTTTTTTATGCGGTCTTTTGGAAAAAAGGCCGCTGTTCGAGTGCGGATGTATGGCTGCAGCATCCGGAGCATTGAATGCAGCGGCATTCGGCCCCATGGAAGGAGATATTTCAAGGGAACGGGTGCAGGAGATCGTTCAATCCCTGTCTTCATACTGAAACCGCCTCTTTACGATAAAGCTGGAATTCTTTTTCCCCTTTGTCTCAACTATACCAAAACTTCCGCCGCCGAGATAGTAAATGTCCTCTCTCGGTTTTAATTGATAGGATTTCCGCAACTCTTTGATTATGCAATCGAAGTGTGCTTTTTTCCCTGTTTCCCTGTGAACAACTGCGGTAATCACGTAGCTCACCGGTTTGTTGCAGATGGGACACAACTCCTTCGGCTTTCTGTCTCTTCTGGGTCGATATCCCCGGTACTTCTTGTTGCGCCTTTGACTATACCTGCTCACCCTCCCTCCTTCAAAATAGATACTCTGTACAAGCATACACGGTATATGTAACTTTTTTTATGACGGCCGTCAACTGCGTTATTCAGACGTAAAACGTCGGAGCAGTATAAATCATATGTAACAATAAATAACCACAAGTGACAATTACTATTTCATAAGGCCCGAGGTGAGAGAGTTGGCCAGTTTCAGTACGGCCTCTGACAGATAATCTTCATTGTTTATCATCGTCTTCAGCTGCTCAATGCGGGTTCTTCTCAGGGAGGCACCGTCGATTTTTCCGCCTTTCTGAGTTGTTTTCCCTCGTTGATTTACCATCTGTATATTATTCATAGCACGCAACTTCAAGAACGAAATGCACCCTCGACATACGTAAATTTATCCCCGTCTATGCTTGCAACATCAAACCGAACATTAGTACCGTATAAACTGTTTTTGTGTATGTAGAACCGTGCTGATTCGATAATATTCCGTCTCTTTTTCCAGGTGATGGATTCAAGACCCGAACCAAACGTCCTGCTTTTTCTGGATTTGACTTCAACAAATACAAGCGTCGCATCCTTTTTTGCAATTATGTCGATTTCTCTATGTCCACACTGGTAATTCGTATCCAGTATTTTATACCCCTGTTTTTGGAGATGGGCCGCAACCCTTTTCTCGAGAACACGTCCCGACCTCACCTTATTCATGCAGTATCTGCCTCAGATATTCTCTGGAAAGCGGCTTTTTAATAAAAATTGATGTATCCTCCTGTAAATCCACGACCCGCTCACCGGTAATCTTTTCCCCGAATTCGTCAACCATTATGGATACTCTCGGCCGCAGAGGAAGCTCGGGATTGGCACTGACTACCCTGCCTATTATATTATTGTTGAGCTGCACTATACTTCCGACCGGGTATATCGCCATATTTGAGAGAAATATTTTTACGATATAGGGGTCGTATTTACGATTTGACTCGCTGAGAATGCTTTTCATAGCATTGTAGGAGAGATGGCTCTGTCTATAACTCCTCTCTTTGGTCATAGCCACGAAAACATCGCAGATGGAAACAATTCGTGCATATTCGGAAATATCGTTTCCCTTCGTCTTTCGCGGGTAGCCGCTTCCGTCAAAGGTCTCGTGATGCTGAAGTGCAATGGTTGCAATCTCACTGCTCAATGAAAGTTCCTTGGTAATAATTCTATAACCGTAAATAGGATGAGTTTTGATCCTGTTGTATTCATCAGGAGTGAGTGCGCCCTTTTTCTCGGTGATATAGTTCGGTACTCTCACCATGCCGATATCATGGAGAAGTGCGCCTATTCCGAGTATGACGAGCCGGTGATCTCCATATCCGAGCGAAACACCTGTGACGATCGCAAGATAAGCGACGCTCACGGCGAGCGTGTATACATGCACACCCTCATGCTCCCCCATGCTCACCTCTATTGCCTTATTCCTGTCCTGTTTAATTTTCTCGATCAGTGCATCAACAGAATCGGAAATAACCTTTTTATCATAGCCAACCCCGTTTCGAACCTTCTCGAAAATATCCTCGACAAGTACAACGAGGTCATCATACATTTCCCCGAGATCCTTTTGCACAACAGCTTCGCCTTTTTCGCCCTCGTCGGTCATCATCTTTGTTAATTTATTGACCTTCTCCTTCAGAGAAACCCTGTTACTCTCAGGCTCTTCACCATGCTTCACAAGAGTTCCGGCAGTCTCGACCTCCTCAATTCCCCACTTTACCAGACGTTTGATATCTTCCTCTTTAAGCGGGACCATTGGTGCGACGAGAATATTATTCATATCGATGTACACCGCTTTATCGAATACCATTCCCGGCTTTAACTCTTCAACCCTGAGTTTATTCATATAACCCACCAACTTTCAGTTTATACACAAAGGCAAGAAGCTGTGCAATTACTTCGTATAGCTCTTCGGAAATATACTCCCCCACGTCAAACTGCATGAGGCTTTCGGCAAGAAAGGCATCCTGCTCGATATGTATACCGTTCTTTCGTGCGATTCTGAGGATTTGTGCTGCAATATTCCGTTCTCCCTTTGCAACAATCCTCGGTGCAGTATCATTTTTACGGTATTTCAACGCAACTGCGCGTGATTTTCTCATTATTACATCTTTATATCAATTTTTTTATATGTCCCCGGTTCACTCAGTCCGAAAGGCACGAGTTGTACAGTTATCTTTTTATTGTAGTACAGCGATTTCAGGCCGGCTATCAATGAATTTATATGTATCTCGATTTCTTTTTCAACGCCAGCGCTGTTTGTCGATATACTGCAGTGAATGGCTTCACAATCTATTAAACCCGTAAAAATTATTTTTATTTCATCCCCGAGATCAACAGTGAGGATAAAGCCATTTTCCCTGTCTTCCCTGCTCCCCGTAATTCTCAATTCACCGTAAGATTTCTTTCTCCGAAGTAAAAGAGGAAGCAGGAGATAGAAAGATTGTGCACTGCACATATTGTTCAGATTCTGCAGTGTATAGAATTCCGCAGCTTTATTGAAACGGGTCAAAAAACGGTAGTTATGCAGCCTTTTTACCGTATTTTTCAAAGAATCTTTTATATGCCTCTTCTCCTCCGTAATGAGAACTGCCGCTCTTTTAGAAAAATTATCGGAGTTAATCATTTTTTGAATAAATGATTTTTTTGTCATAAGAAGGTGTGAGGTGCCGTCATCCTCCTTGAAAAGCCCCCCCTTTTCAAGATCCCTGACGAACTTCAGCTCAAGTTTTGGAAAGAGCTTTTTAATCCTGGCTATGAAGAGTCTGCTCTGCGGCAATCCAACGAACCGAGCGGAGTGAGGCGAACCTCGAAACTCGACAAGAAAATTATGCGGACCGATCCTTCTGATGACCCTCACACGAAGCAGGTCCCCCGGTTTGAGTCTCTGCATACCGGCAGTTTTCTGAGTGCCGGCTACTGCTGTTTTTTTAATCTCCATCCGGTATCCGCCTCGCGTACCGGTTTAAAAGAAAATCTGTGCAGGTTCGTCGGACCGTAGACCCGGAGCGCATCCCGGTGAAGTGCCGTAGGGTATCCTTTGTGTCTTCCAAACCCGTATTCCGGGTACTGGCTCCCATATTCCAACATAATACTGTCCCGGTACACCTTTGCAACAATGCTTGCAGCGGCGATGGAAACGCTTTTTTGATCGCCCCGTACTATCGAAAGAGAACTAATAGATATATCGTATAGTTTTACCGCATCGATTAACAAAAAGTCGGGAGCGATGGACATCTGCCCAAGCGCCTGCTTCATGGCATGTACGGTCGCCTGATAGACGTTGATCCGATCGATGACTTGTGGATCTGCGCGGCCGACACCGATACATACGGCGGATTGTGCAATCAACCTGTTGAGCTCGTTTCGTTGACGTTCTGTGAGCCTTTTGGAATCATCGACACCCGGAGGTATATTATCAGGGTCAAGAATCACACAGGCTGCGACAACGGGACCGGCAAGTGCTCCCCTGCCTGCCTCATCGATGCCTGCTATTCTCCTGTAGCCGCCGGTTTTTATTTCATTCTCAAAAATACACATCCCGGGATTGTCAAATCGATAGCCCATGGCCCTTTTCATGCATAGACTGATACCGACAGAAAAAATTCCAGCATACGGTTGGATGTCAATGATTGTTGGGTGATTATTGCGTCTCTGTATGCCGAACAATAATGCCGCCGACCGGAGGCATGTTCTTGCGACATGCAAGCGGGAGTTGCGTCCACTGGACCGGATTTGTTCAGCCGGACGGCTGAACACCATTACAAAACGGGCATCATAAATCCAGGAACGTACACCGGCGGCACGATCCGGACACACTTCGTACGGATAATACGAGAGGCTGCCTCATGATTGACGGGCAGTCGAGAAGCGTACAACACGTTACAGGCAAAAATATTTTACAGAAAACAGTAGCCTTACAGCAGTGGCTTCACCTGAGCCGCCTTGCCTACCCTGTCCCTCAAATAGTACAGTTTCGCCCGCTTGACTTTTCCCCGCCGGACAATCTCGATTTTTTCGATTCTCGGTGAATTGAGCGGGAATACTCGTTCCACACCTATGCCGTACGATTCTCGCCGTACGCGAAATGTCCGTCGGGATCCACTGTTATGCACCCCTATCACATACCCTTCAAATATCTGTACCCTTTCTCGTTTCCCCTCGATGATCTTCACATGCACCTTGACGAGATCTCCAATATGAAAGGGCGGTTGTTCATATTTTACATATTCCTTTTCAATTTCATCAACTGCGTTCATTGTCCAGCTCCTCTTTTATTTCCTGTAATATTTTTTTATACGTATCCGACAAATCGATTTTCTCAAAAAGATCGGGTCTGCGTCTCAGTGTATTAACCAGCCTTCTTTTAATCTTCCATTTTTCAATTTCCGCATGATGCCCCGAAAGAAGCACGTCCGGTACGCGCATGCCCCTGTACTCTGCAGGGCGTGTGTACTGCTCAAACTCGAGCAGTCCGGTTTGGTCGAAACTCTCTTCAAGCACAGACTCCCTGTTACCGAGCGATTCGTCCAGCTCCCTGGTAATCGAATCCACCACAACTGCCGCGGCAATCTCACCGCCGGTCAGAATGTAGTCGCCCATGGAGAGCTCGTCATCGACAAATTTCTCCACGACCCGATGATCGATTCCCTCATAATGACCGCATATCAGTGTAACCGTTTCCTCCTGTGCAAGCTCCCTGACAACAGACTGCGTGTAAACCCTTCCCATGGGTGTAAGATAAATGATCCTGCCCCTGTGCTCTATGCTTTCCAGTGCACGAAAGATCGGATCAGGTGCAAGCAGCATTCCCCGTCCACCGCCGAATGGATAATCGTCTACCTTTTTATGCCTGTCCCGGCTGAAGGACCGGATATCGATCGTATGTATGCCTATAATTCCCCTTTCGCACGACCTTCCGACTATGCTCTCACTCACAAAGCAGCCGAATACATCGGGGAAAAGAGTGAGTATGTTGAACTGAATCAACCGCCTTCCCGCCTCTTTTTATACCAGTCCATCGACCATCTCAATGACAATCACTTTGTTTACAATATCTATTTCTTTTACAACGTCACTGATTGCCGGAATCAAAAGCTCTCCGCTTTTTGAGTTACGGGGTCGCACAAAGTACACATCGCTGCTGCCCGCATTCTGAATGTCGAATACAGTGCCGAACAGATTCCCCTCCTTCGTTATTACACTGCAGCCTACAATATCGCAGTAGTAGTAGCTCTCCTTTTCAAGCCTTACCGCATTCTCTCGGTCAATATACAGGTACTTACCGCGGAGAGTATCCGCCTTGTTCCGTTCATCGTATCCCTCGAGCTTAAGGTGTGCATAACCACGCAGCAGCCGGACAGCCTCGATACCGATTTTCAGAAAATTATTATCCTGCTTTTTCAAGAATACGAACCCGAGATCCTTGAACCTGTCCGGACGGTCGGTGATCGGCAGTACCTTTATCTCACCGCGCACACCGAAGGGGCGCAGGACTTTGCCGATGATCAGATAGTCAGTCCTCATGGCCGCCTTCTTATTATACGTACGAGGCACGTGAACGTTCGATCCTAAAAGTAAAAATCGACAGGGCTCGCGGACTCGTCGTCGTTCTTAACAGCTGTAGAGCGAGCCCACGGTATGGAATACCGGTATTTAAATCGATAAAACCATAAACTAAACGGGTATGTCGGAGAAAAAGATCATGACAATACGAAAGAAGATGCATCTCACGACAGGAGTATCACACATAAATCTATCTGATATAAGAAAACGACAACCAAATACTCAACCCAGAATATCCAGGCTGATTCTTTTTCCGGATTTTGCGATGGCTGCATTAAGAATCGTCCGAATCGCCTTGGCTATTCTTCCGTTCTTTCCGATTACCTTGCCTATGTCCGAGGGTGCAACTTTTAATTCGAATATCGTTGATTTCTCGCCCTCGACAACATGAATTTCCACTTCATCAGGTTCATCGACCAATGCCTTGATGATATACAAGAGGAATTCCTTCTCTCTCATTCGATTCTTCCTCCCCCCTGCAGGTAATCTGCAATTACTGATCCTATTTTAACTGAATTCCCTTTTTATTCATCAGCAGCTTAACAGTATGAGATGGCCGGGCACCCTTGCTGAGCCAGTCCAAGATCCTCTCTTCATTAAGCATAACTTCGCTGTCGCCTGTTTCGAGGGGATGGTATACGCCGAGTTTTTCAATGTATGCCCCGTCACGCTTTTTTCTCGAATCAACCGCCACCACTCTGTAATAGGGGCGTTTTTTTGTTCCCATTCGCGTCAAACGAATCTTCACACTCACAAATATGCTCCTCCTGATTTTTTAATGTACAGACTGAAATACACCAGTTACCCATAATATAAACCCTCATCCGCTGCTGAGTAAATAAGAAAAACCAGCTACGTCGAAAGACCCTGCATCAGTGACGAAATTGAACCCCCTTTCATGCCTGTACCTTTCTTGAACCGTTTCATCATTTTTTTCATCGCTTCGAAATTCTTAAGAAGCCTGTTTACTTCGTATACCGTTGTTCCGCTTCCCAGTGCGACCCGCTTTCTTCTGCTTCCGTTCATTACCTTATAGTGGGCCCGCTCGTACAGCGTCATGCTGCTGATAATCGCCTCGGCATGCTTCAATTCGCGCGGATCGACCTGGAGGTTTGCCTTCTTCGGCAATCCCGGAATCATTCCGAGTATATTTTCCAGCGGTCCCATGCTCTGCAGTTTTTTGAGCTGGTCGAGAAAATCGTTCAGATCAAAGGTGTCTTTTTTGATCTTCTTTTCGAGCTTTTTGGCCTTTTCAAGGTCAAAATCACTCTGGACCTTTTCAACAAGCGAAACAATATCACCCCTGTTCAGTATCCTGCCCGCTATTCTCTGGGGGTAAAAAGGTTCGAAATCTTCAATTTTCTCGCCGGTTCCGATAAACTTGATGAATTTTCCAGTGATATAAGACATGGAAAGAGCCGCTCCGCCCCTCGCATCGGAGTCCATACGTGAAAGTATCAGTCCCGTAATCCCCAGTTTTTCATCAAATCCCTGCGCAACCGTAACGGCTGCCTGTCCGGTTGCGGCGTCTGCAACGAGAAGTATCTCCTGGGGAGATACGGCCCGCTTGATCTCGGAAAGCTCGTTCATCATCTCCTCATCGATCTCAAGCCGTCCCGCAGTATCGATGATGACCGCACCGAAGTCCTCCTGTTTCGCGTACGCGACGGCATCTATGCAGATGGATACGGGCTTTTCGTCAGATTTTATAAAGGTCGGGTAGCCGCTTCTATCTGCGAGAAGCCTGAGTTGCTCGACTGCCGCAGGCCTGTAAATATCTGCCGCAACCAGCAGAGGTTTTTTATTGAAATTTTTCTCCAGATTACGTGCAAGCTTGACTGCAGTCGTTGTTTTTCCCGAACCCTGGAGCCCGCAGAGCATCAGAACCGACAGCCCGCCGCTGCGAACAGCGAGCTCTTTCTCCTCTTCGCCGAGTATTTTAACGAGATAATCATGAACGATTTTTGTAAACTGCTGGGCCGGGGTAACACTCTTCAATACCTTTTCACCGAGAGCTTCGGCAGCGACGCCGTCAATGAACTCTTTTACCACCCTGTAGTTCACGTCCGCTTCAAGAAGGGCCAGCTTGATATCACGAAGGCCTTCTTTTATGTTTCCTTCATTCAAACTTCCCCAACCCCTGACTTTTTTCAGTATCTGCGACAACCGGTCGCCGAGAGATTGAAGCATTGCACAGCCTCCCGTTTCTTGAAAAATAAAAACTTACAGAAGGGCCGGTCCTTCAGCCCGAGTCAAGAAAATAAAAAAAGCAGGCTCACTTGTCAAACGATTTAATCGACGATTTAATCGAGGATCGTTTCGAATAACCCGGCCTGTCATACTGGTTGTGGAAAACATGATCGAAAATTTCATTAAAAATTCCATTGAATATTCCATTTGAAAATTTCATTGGAAATTGCATGGACAATTTCATTGAATATTTCGGTAAAATAGAAGGACGTTCTGGCGGGTGCCGTACAGAAGACGACTTTCAGCGATAGTTGTAAAAGTTCTTTTCGAAAAACCGCACCCTTTCCAATGAATGAGCCCTGTACTGAGATGACTCGAAGGTATCGACCAGTTCCCGGTAGTAGCGGTATGCTTTTTCGATATTTCTGAGCGGTCCGGGCCGATCATAAATAGACGCCATCCGGAATAGGATTTCATCATTCACCAGGCCGCGCATAATACCCTTCTCATAGGTGTCAAGCGCATCTTCATACTCCCCGTTTTGATAGTATACATTACCCAGTTTATCGAGGATCTCGATATCAGTTTTATCGGTCTCATACGCCTTCTCGTAGGAAAACGCCGCATTCCGCAAATCACCGGTAATCGAATAGATTTCGGCCTTTTTTATATACATATCCTTCTGTAGTGCTTTCGGCGCCCCTGCCGGAGCATCCAGATTCTGCAGCGCTTTGTCATACTCTTTCTGCCCGCTGTAAATTTCGGCAAGTGCCAGCCGCGCCTCATAACGGTGCCTGCACGCCGAGCAGGAAGAGAGGTACTCCGTCAACTTTTCGGCAGCGGTCGAATATTCACCGCTATTCATTGCCTTAACGGCCTCTTCGTACATATCGTTCTCATCTCGCGTCGGCACCTCAACCTTCTGTCTGTTTTTATCGATGTAGTATACTTTGCTTTTCAGAAGCGGTTTTTCTCCGGTAGGCATCTCCCGGGCATTCGAAGCGGCCGGTTTCTCACGGGGTTTGCTGTCGACCGCCTCATTTTTTGTGACGGGTTGCTTATCCTCCTGACCTCCACCCATAACACTTTTTTCCGGCCCGATCACGGCTTCTTCCTTTCCCGTCGTTTCAACCACCGTTCCCGTTTCGGCGGAGGATAACAGGGCGCGGTCTTCTGACGCAACTTCCCCTCCGGTATCCGGTGTTGCAGTGACGGCCGATTTTTCCGGCGCCGGTACTGTTTTGTCCTCTGCAGCGATATGAACCGTAACGTATACATCGGCATTGAGATGGCTGAACAGCAGATATGAGGCCCCCTCTCTGAGCGGTGTGATCAGAAAGATGGTGCGGTCTGTTTTTATCGTTCTCAATCTAAATGCGAGGTTGTCTCGCTGGTACCTGTTTAAATACCACCCCTTCCCCTCCAGGGTTATGCGAAAGTCTTCCATTACTGAGACCGTGATATCTCTGTTTGTTTCTGCCTTCGTTATAAAAAAATGACTGCTGTCCGCAAAAAGCTGAGTCAGAAGAAAGATGAACAGGACTGTGATGATAAACGATTTTATCGGAACACTAAATCGTATCAGCATCAGGAAGGACTGTATATTCTTACAGTGCATAACGAGAACTATAGCGCGATCTACAGACACAACAAAAACCCTGCAAAGTGGAGTTTTTCATCGTTGCCCGCGCTACACCTTAATTAAAAATCATTATTACAGACTCCCGTCTACCTCGCGTATATACCAAAGAAGAGGCACCTGCTTCAGATAGGCCGTGGTTTGCGGCTGTACGGCTGTCAGGGTTCGACGATATCCCCGCTGTCGGTCAGGATATCCATTTCCTCACCTTTGAAAACAAAAGGTTTGAAATTCACCGAAAGCCCTCTTCCTTTACCGCTCAACAGGTCGGAGAGTTTACCGGGGTCCATTTCCGTTTTGTCAAGAATATCGGAGTACCTGTCATCATACAGAATGAAACCGGTCGAATCCGCACTCTTCGGTATAATGGGATCCGGAATCGGAATCTTCCCGGTCATTTCGGGAAACTCTCCCCCCCGGGAATGCACCCGCTCCTCCTGATACGCCCGATGTAAAGCTTTTTGCGCCTTTTTTTTCTGTACCGTACCTGCAACAAAACCGATGGCCGACGATACAAGGATCACGCCGAGTGCGCCGATTAAGACGACGCGCATATTCTCCCGTATCGACGACGCAACATCATTCCACCACATTCTCAACCATCTCCAGGGAAACTAATTTCGAGACTCCGGCCTGTTCCGACGTAATCCCGTAAATAACGTCCGCAAACTCTATTGTTCTCCTGTTGTGGGTGATTATAATAAACTGCGTGGTATCGGTAAACTCCTTTAAAAGCTTGAGAAATCTGATGACGTTCTCTTCATCGAGGTCGTGATCAACCTCGTCTAGCATGCAGAAGGGGCTCGGTTTAACCATAAAAATCGAAAAGAGGAGCGCCACAGCCGTAAGGCTTTTTTCTCCGCCGGACAGAAGAGACCTTTTTTTCAGCGATTTTCCCGGCGGGCACGCCATTATCTCGATACCGGTTTCAAAGATATTAGCCTCATTCGTAAGAAAGAGGTCCGTTCTGCCGCCGCTGAACAGCCTTCGAAAGATATTGTTGAAATTCGTCTTGATCCTGGAAAAGCTCTCCATGAACAGCTCCTTCGATGAAGCGAGTGTATCCGCAACTATCCCGTTCAGATCATTTTTTGCTTTCTGGAGATCTTCTCTCTGGCCCGTAAGATATTCAAACCGCTTCTTCACCTCGTTGAACTCCTCAATGGCAAGAAGGTTCACCTGGCCCAATGCTTCTATTTGATTTTTCACGGAAACCCGCTTTTCCTGAATCTCTGTGCTGTTTAAAACCTCTTCGGGCTCGTACAGCTCGAGAGAAATATTGTACCGCTCCCTGTAACTTTCACACATGGTCTCGATTTTCGATGACAGTTCGGCGATCTTAATTTCCTGGGCCTCAAGATTCCCGGAAATCTTCGCCCTTTTATCCTGAAACGTCTGGAGCTCCGCTTCATTCTTTTTAACCTCGGCAAGGAGTTCATCGATACGTCTATTTTGAATCCCGGTGCGCTCATGGAGCTTTGATTTGCCCGTTTCGGCCTTCTCGAGCTGTACGTCGAGTGTTTCGATGTCGGATTGAAATCCTTTTTTTCGCTCTTCAAGGCTTTTTATATCAAATTCCATATCCTGAAGAATCTCATCGCTGTGTTCAATCTCCAGTTTGAGCTGATTCATGCCCTCGGCATGGTGGTGGGCCTTTTCTCTGTTTCTTGCCAGGTCGAGCCGTATATCGTTCGAAATCCCTTCAAACTTTTCCTTTTTATCCCGAATTCTCTTCAACTCCTCATCGATGCGCGCATTCTCATCCCGCAGCGCCTCCGACCTGGTGTGCAGAGCATCAATAGAATCCTCGATCTGCTTCTTTTTTGAATGCTGGCTCTCTTTGCCGAACAAAACCCTGCTCAACTCCTCCTGTATAACGTTCACACCGTCGATATCGGTTTTCAACGCTTTTAGCTGTCTTTGAGCGAGTGCAGTCTCCTCCTGCAAAGAACGAACGAGCGTATCGAATGAGGATTTACCGCTTGCATACCCCAGGTCGTTCAGTTTTGTTTCATGACGCCTGAGAATGGTCTGCAGCTTGTAAAATGAACCGTCGATCTTTTCGAGAAGATCATTCTTTTTCTTTTCATTTCCAACGAGACCCAGCTTCGCAATATCGATTTCTTCAAGCAGTTTATTTATGACCTCTTTTAATTCATTCCTCAGACCGAGAAGTTTTGTTTCCACAGCGTTGATCTTTCCTGAATTTTCCGCAGCTTCTTCAGTATATCTTTGAAGCAGCTTCTCGAGCTTTTGCATTTCTTCATTGTACCCGGTAAGTTTTTCGTCCTGGGACCGAATCAACGCATCAAGCTCTTTTTTCTGTTTTTCGAGCTGCTGCAGCCGACCGGCAAGAGCATCTCTCCGGTCCCTCGACTGCTGAATAAACCGTTCTTTTTTTGATATCTCCCCGTCAATTTCCTGCACTCTCTCCGTGATATGAGCAATCCTCACACCGATGGTTTCAAGTTCGGCTTCTCGTTTATAGATCTCGTTTTTTACCTCTGAAATTTCAGATTCTATCCCGCGCACCTTCTCAATATCCGCCTTTATGACATCATTCAGCCTGTCTATTCTGCCGTCATATTCCGCCCTCGTATCAAACAATGCCTTGCGTTTAATCCGGTTTGCGTCCAGAAGCCTGTTCAGCTCCTGTACACGTATATAGTTGTAGAGGGTTTCAATTCTTAGCTCTTCCTTCCTCAGGGCCCTGTATGCAACAGCTTTCTGAGCCTGCTTCTCCAGGTTGGTGTACTCTTTTTCGATTTCATTGATGATGAGATTGAGCCGTATGAGGTTTTCATCCGCAGCCGATAATTTCCTGTACGATTCCCTGATCCGGTTTTTATACCGGGTTATTCCGGCAGCCTCTTCGAAGATGATCATCCGCTCTTCGGGTTTATTGCTGAGAATAAGGTCTATATTGCCCTGTTCCATAATCGAATAGGCTGGTTTTCCTATGCCTGTGTCTGCGAAGAGATCATGAATATCCTTCAACCGTACGCTGTTTTTATTGATGAAGAATTCGCTTTCACCGGATCTGTACAACCGCCTTCGTACATCCACCTCGGAATACTCGATGGGAAGCAGGTTATCGTCGTTTACTATGGTAATCCCGACCTCTGCCATACCGAGCGGTTTTCTCTCTTCCGACCCGGAAAAGATTATATCTTCCATGATTTCACCGCGAAGAGAACGTGCGTTCGATTCTCCGAGCACCCATCGAATGGCATCGACAATATTGCTTTTTCCGCACCCGTTCGGACCGACAATGGCGGTCACTCCAGGTTTGAATTCCAGTCTCGTTTTATCAGCGAAAGTTTTAAATCCATGGATGTCAATACGTTTAAGAAACAATGCATCCTCCGTCAATACATGGGTCTCGCCGAAAATCAAAAAACTCCCGCTGGTGATGTGCGGAATATTGTATAGTCGTTTTGCGTCCGTAAAAAAGCACTCACCGGAGACACTATGCGAGTGCGCCGGTAATCGAATACCAGTGTGGTCTATGTGCCGGCGGTGTAATCGTCCCTGTATATGACCTGATCATTGGTCAATGAATCGATCGCAATTCCCATTGTTTCAAGTTTGAGTCGGGCAAGCTCCTGATCCTGTTCGACCGGAATGTCGTGCACCCGGACTTCGAGGTTCTTCCCCTCCTTTGCACATCTAATCAATGACAGAAACTGGTTTGCAAAGCTCATGTCCATCACTTCTGACGGATGACCTTCTGCAGCCGCAAGATTAACGAGTCTCCCCTTGGCAAGCACAAAGATTTTTCGTCCGTCCGTAAGCGTATACTCCTCGTTATTCAGCCTCACCTCTTTTTTTTCTTTTGACAGTTCCTGCAGATCATCCAGGTTGATTTCCACATCGTAGTGACCTGTGTTGCACACAACGGCACCGTCTTTCATCTTTTCAAAATGCCGTCCGACGATCACATCCTTCATACCGGTCGCAGTAATGAAAATATCACCGATTGCCGCAGCTTCGTCCATAGGCATGACTTCGAAGCCGTCGAGCACGGCCTTTAGAGCCTGGGTTGGACGAATTTCCGTGACAATGACGTGGCTCCCCATACCCCGTGCTTTGATTGCAGTTCCTCTGCCGCAGTGCCCGTATCCGGCGACGACGAACTTCTTGCCGGCAAGCAGTATCGAAGTAGCGCGCAGGATACCGTCTATTGACGACTGCCCGGTACCGTACACGTTGTCAAAATCCCATTTTGTTTCAGCATCGTTTACTGCGATCACCGGGTACAGGAGGGCGCCGGCCTTTTCCATGGCACGAAGCCTGTGTACACCGGTTGTCGTTTCCTCTGTGCCCGCTATAACCTCTTTTGCAAGATCCGTGTGTTTCTGATGTATTGTGTTTATGAGGTCTGCCCCGTCATCAAGGGTGAGCGTCGGCTCGATTTCAATTGTTCTTTCAATAGCCCAGTAAAACTCATCCACAGACATACCGTGCCACGCGAAAATCGGAAATCCCTCGACTGCAAGTGCGGCGGCGATATCGTCCTTCGTAGAGAGGGGGTTACAGCCCGACCAGGCAACTTCGGCGCCTGCAGCAGCGAGCGTTTTAACGAGTACTGCGGTTTCTTTGGTTACATGAAGGCACCCCGCTATTCTCTGCCCTTTTAACGGTTTTTTGGTGCTGAACTTTTCTCTTAGATGCATGAGCACAGGCATTCTTGATTCGGCCCACTCTATTCGCATCTTACCTTCGTCTGCCAGATCCGTATCTCTTACTTTAAATTCCATTACGTCCCCTTGCTGTGATGTTTCGCTAATAATAATGAAAAATCGCCTGATTGTCGAATAGATTAAGTCTGCCCCGAATAGATATCTCCCTCGGTAAAGAACAAATCCACAGAAATAAGGCGCATCGTGGTCCCGCCGTCTCAATGCAGCTCAGGTTCAAGCGGGCCCGCCAACTCTTTGACGAAAAAGAGCACGCCGGGCAGGGTCGGCATAAAGCTCGAGGGGACCCAGATGTCCGGGCCGTATTTCAGGGTAACCCACAGACTCATTCCCTGCCAGAGCATGCCGCGGCCGAGAGCACCGTCCGCACCGCCGATTGCGTAATCGGCCCTGAGAAAGAGACCGGGCCCGATGGTGTTCGCCCGGGCAGGAACGAGCGTTGTCCTGCTCTTGAAGCTCGTTATTGCATTCTGTTCGATTGTCAGGGGGTGCAGTTTTGCCGCAATGCGGTGTGTCTGGGACTTCCACTCGTCTTCGGATGAAAACTCGCCTGCAAAGTGCGGCTCCCAGAATGCAATGTGAAATACCCTCCCGATGCCGTACACAACAACGAGTTTCGCACCCTTATCCTGAAAGTCGGATATCTGCTCATCGTACAGAGGGAGGCTGTCTCTGGTTGCGAAGTGACGCTGTTTCTCCGGCACGGTGAGTTTGCCGAGTGGATCGTACAGAGCGTGCTCCATTGCATACTGGAAAGCACCCGGGTTTGTCTTCGGAAGGGTGTTCCCGTTGGAATCACTCCACTCATCCATGTTGAACCCGTGTACATGCCCGCAGTCGACGTTCCACTTTCGAAGAAAAAACACGACCCATCTGTACATGCCCATCGGACCGACCGGCAGAATGAACACGATCTCCCTTCCTTCGTCCCTCGCATTTTTAATCTCGAGCGCTATTTCATGACCCATCATCATATCGAAATCCGCGACCTTATCGCAGGACACGACAGAATAATTTTTATTCCACCACTTCTCTCTTTTGAGTATCGCCTCCGGTCTATGGCTGCAGCATTTGTCGATTTTTGCAAGGTCCCAGCCTGCAGGGAAGAAATCTTCGAGCAATGAATCCTTGATTGTTGACAGCAGAGTAATTGCCATAAAAGCCTCCTGTATATTTTATAGTGTCTTTTTGTTTGGGTGTGTTCCTTATCATACCACCTTCACCACCTGTTGTAAACGTCTTGTTCCGGCAAAAACTGCATCCAGCTATATCTCCAATCGCGCCTGGGGGGGGGGGGGGGGGGGGGGGGGGGGGGGGGGGGGGGGGGGGGGGGGGG
>CAZFTJ010000019.1:0-86758 GCA_964521865.1 uncultured Spirochaetota bacterium
TTTTATAATTTATTGTGGCATAAATATTTAGAATTTGCAACTGTAGAAGATCAGTCTAACATTATTGCAAAGATCACCAATTTATAATTATAAAAAATTAAAAAAATATTTGCATTTTCTCTTGACAGTACACACCAGTTATTGTAAAATTGCTTTTATATACATCTATATGTCTATTCAAGTATTAATATGAACGTACAAATAAGGAATATATGTATATCAAAAAACATCGCAAGACGGTTAATCCATATACATTGTATAAGAAGTAAAAATAAAACACAAGGGGGATTAAAATGAAACTCAAGAATTATCGTAGTTTTCTAAGTGTTATTGTAGTTGTTAGTATGGTTGTTTTTCTTTTGTCCGCTGGATCTAAGGAAAAAGCTGGTGGAAAAACAAAACCAAGCGAGATAAGAATTGGATATCTTGGTCTGGTTAATGCCCAACTTCTTTCGAAAAACCTCGGTTTGCATGAGAAAGAAATGGACGTGCCGGTCAAGTGGGTGCGATTCGATTCGGGAAGAGACGTAAACACAGCTATGGCTGGCGGTAGTATTGACTTCGGAAATGTAGGTCTTCCTCCTGCCACGATTGGGGTAAGCCAGGGAATGGATTATTGGGCGATTATGTGTTCAGATGTTTTGGGAGCAGTGGAATCTTTAGCTGCTGGAGATGGGATCAATAGTGTCAAGGATTTAGAAGGGAAAAAGGTCGCCGCTCCTTTCGGCTCTACAACGCATTACGAATTACTCAAGGCACTCACAATGGAGAATGTGGATATAAGTAAAGTGCAAATTCTCGATATGGCACCTGCAGAAGCAGTTGCAGCTTTCATGCGCGGTAACATCGATGCAGCATATATTTGGGAACCTTCATTAGGAGAGATGGTTAAGGCAGGGGCGCATATAGTTTTAACCAGCAAACAAATGGCAGATAAAGGGTATCTCACATGGGATGTCATTGCCGTTCAACCTAAATTTGCCAAAGCATATCCTGAATATGTTGTCAAGTTCTTGAAATCAGAGCTAGAGGCTATCGATTATTGGTACGATAAAAAACAGAGCCGGGCAGAAATAGTCTCAAAAGAATTGGGCGGAATTGACTTAAAAGATACCATCCGAATGACGGATGGAGTCGAACTTCCCAGACTTGATGAACAATTAAGCCAGAAGATTATGGGAACTTCAAAGAAAAAGGGCAATTTTGCTGAGGATATGGTTTCTGTCGGAGAATTTTTATTTGATCAGGGACGTATTTCCAAACCATTGACACTTGAACAAGCACAGAATTTCCTGCATCCAGAATTTTTAGAAATGCTTAAGTAAAAGAATAAAAGTGATCAGTCGAAGAAATTAAAACCTTAACATCGAATACTAGGAAGGCGTTTTTAAAAATATGCAATAGTTTCAAACAAAAAAGCACAAGCTTGTCTTAAGAAGAAGACAAGCTTGTGCAAGGGTACGTGCTATTTGCTTAATGGATATGGCAAGCGTCAGATAACATTCTGCTGTTCTACTTCAGATGGAATCGGACAATCAGGTATGGTAAAACAAGGTAGAAATTATAGGGTGTATTGTAGGACAAGCGATACAAAAAGAAATTTTGATAATTATAAATAATATGGTTGGGATAAGAGTTCAACAGTAATAATAAAATGAGCTTCATATTGGATTTCTACTTATAACAGTATGAAATATACTTTCTATTTAATGAAAATTTGTGAGTGCAGGTCTTAAAATTATACCTGACAGTGTATAAAAAAGGAATTAATTAACCGATTGCGTGATTATAAATCGGAGGAGAATATATAACAATACAACATATGATAATAACTATGATGTTAGGGGGTTCATATTCATTCATTTGTATAACATTATGCTTTAGGAGGAAAGTTGTATGCATTCTATTCAGTATGTATCATCAGATCTCAAGAGTAAAATCTTAGAGGCCATAAAAGAAGAAGATTGTGTTCAGATGATTAAGAATTTAGTTCCGGTCGGTCAGCCTGATGCTGAAGACCCCCTGGATCCCGATATGCCGCATGGTAGAGAGGAAGGCATTTCGCTTCATGTTGCAGAGCTGCTTAAAGAAATGGGATTTGATGTTCAGCTTCCCACAGGATGTGAAGGGAGACCAAATGTAGTCGGGACCTTGAAAGGCTCAGAAGGAGAACCTTCATTGATTCTGAATGACCATCTAGATACATACCCAGCAGGAGACCACAAAGAGTGGGATAAAACTAATTTTGACCCATACAATCCAACTGTGATCGGAAGACTGTTATACGCCCGGGGTACTTCAGACACCAGAGCTAATATGGCCTGTCAGTTAATTGCTCTTCGAACGTTACTAAAACTCGGCGTTAAATTTAAGGGAGACTTAATTTGCGCCTATACAGTGGATGAGGAGAGGGACGGTTTTTCTGGGTCCAGGTTTCTATTAGAAGAAAAAGGACTCAAGGCTGATTACGAAATTACAGCTGAACCCACTAGCTGGACAAGAGGTGATAAGAAAGGAATCGGAATTGCTATAGCTCACTCCGGGCACTGTATTATTGAGGTGGAAACAAAAGGTACAAAATCACATATTTGGAGACCCGATGTGGGGGTAAATGCAATTTCAAAAATGGCAAAACTGATTCAGGCATTGGATAATCTTGAGTTTACCCATCAATCACCTAAGATATATGGTTCGACAAAGCCAAGGGTTACTATCGTTAAAGTTCAGGGGGGCAAAAAAGGAGAAACGCAATTTACACCTGATAGATGTAGGGCCAGAGTTTTAGTTATCGGGATAGTTCCCGGAATGACCAAAGAAGGAATATTAGATGATATCAAGAATGTAATATCAAGATTAAAGAAAGAAGATGAGAATTTTAATGCAGATGTTGAGATTATGAAAGGATACACCTTTATACCGGGAACACAGGAAATTCCTGAAAGCTCGCTTCATGTTCAAGCTTTGATGGAGGCGTATCAGGAAGTATCGGGCGATAAACCTGAATTGTATAGAAAGCATGCTTTTTGTGATACTATACAATTTTGTTTGCATGATATTCCAGCTGTAACTTTTGGACCTGGGGAGGATGGCTGGCCCCCGGTTAATGAATTTGTGGATCTTGACAAGGTTATACTGGCTACAAAGGTTTATGGGCTGACTATTCCAAAGATATTAGGGATTCAATAATAAGCTGTCATTTTTCATATTAAAATTAGCTTTAAGTAATTTTTATGTAAGTAATAACGATGTTTTGGTTGAAAATAATAATTTAAAGGATACCTAACAAAGAGAGAAGTTATTATGGATCAAAGACAATCTGAGAAGCGAGCATCTTTTGTCATCGAATTGAGAGATGTAAAAAAATCATTCGGTTCGAAAAAAGTACTTGACGGAGTGAGTCTTTCTATTAAAAAGGGGTCATTTACATGCCTTTGCGGATCATCCGGATGTGGCAAGACTACAGTAATGAATATTTTAGCTGGCTATATGAAACCTGATGCAGGGGAATGTCTATTTGAAGGTAAGATGGTTGAGGGGCCCGATAAAGATAGACTCGTTGTTTTTCAGGAGTCGGCTCTCATCCCCTGGTTAACGTTGTGGGAAAATACATTATTTGGACCGAAAATGCTGGGTAAGGACATTTCAGCAGCAGTTGGAAAAGCCAAAGAGCTTGTGAATTTGAGTGGATTGAGTGGTTTTGAAAATAAATATCCCAGTCAACTGTCAGGAGGGATGAAACGCCGTGCTGAATTGATTAGGGCTCTTATAAATGAACCTAAAATCCTTCTTTTGGATGAGCCTTTCCGCGGTCTTGATGCAATGACAAGAGATATTATGATAGAGTATTTTTTGGATTTCTTTGAAAGGACTAAGATTACAATGCTCCTTATTACATCAAATTTAGATCAAGCAGTGTTTATGGGAGATTCCATATATTTTATGACGAAAATGCCAACTAGGATCAAAAAAGAGGTGCTTGTTAATCTTTCTCGTCCGCGTGTTACTGATCAACAGGCAACTTCAGAGTTTGGAAAATTGGTTGACAACGCATATAAAATCATTGAGGAAGAAGAGGGAGACAGAACTTTGCAATTCTGATTTTCTAAGGAGAAGACATTTATGAATAGTGTTTCAGGTCAAGCAAAAATTAAACCATTTTCATTTAGAATAAAATCATTTTTTCTGTCTACAAAAATTGAACCTATAATAACAATTATAGTGTGGATTGTATTTATTCTGATCTGGGATTTAATAGCGCACAGTGGACTTTTTTCTTCGATTTTATTTCCTCCGGTATCGAAAATTGCAGTGGCTTTTTGGCAACTCGTTACAGTAGGATATCATCATGTAAACGGACTCGTGCACCTTGCAGTGAGCATTCGAAGGGTATTAATAGGGTGGGCTGCGGCATGTGCCATAGCTGTTCCTTTGGGTTTAACTATGGGGTTAAACCCAAAGGTAAATGCCGTATTTGATTCTATTAACGAATTCTACCGTCCTATCCCTCCACTTGCATACTACACCCTTCTGATTATCTGGTTTGGAATTGGAGAAACTTCTAAAATATTGTTGCTTTTTCTGGGTGCTATTCCTCCTTTAATTATTGGATGTTCATCTGCTTCTAAAGAGATCGAACGGGCAAAGACACAGGCTGCCCAGTGTCTTGGAGCAAAACGTTTACGAATATTTTTAAAGGTGATCTTTCCCGCCAGCTTGCCAGGAATCATAACAGCTATGAGGATAAGCCTAGGGGTAACGTGGACGGTTTTGGTCGCTTCTGAAATCGTAGCATCTCTCAAAGGAATCGGCTGGATGGTGTGGGATGCAAGTAAGTTTCTGAGAGCAGACATTATATTTGTTGGAATTATTTTTATGGGATTAACCGGTTTAGGTTTGGACTTTATTATTCGCTTAATAGCCAGGTATCTATTACGCTGGAGATATTAAAAACAATAATTGTATATGACTAAAAATATTTAATCCTGGATTCCAAAAATGAACGCAATGAATAAACAAACGAATGGAAAAGTACTAACGGCACGTCGGAGGAGTCAGAAAATTTCCTCAAAAAACGTAACTTTATTAATAACAATATGGACCTGGATTATTATCATTTTAGTATGGTCTATAATCACAAGGCTCGGCCTTATTTCTCGTGTTTTTTTACCTGCGCCGGTAGATGTTGCACGTGCCGGGGCGGAGCTCGTTGTTAAAGGATATCTTGGAAAAACTCTTTTCGTGCACCTTGGTATCAGCCTTTTAAGGGTGTTGGGAGGATGGTCGGCTGCCTGTGTTCTGGCTATTCCTTTGGGGTTGGCTATGGGTCTCTATAGAAAGGTAAGGGCGGCTTTTGATTCCTTCATACAATTTTTTCGTCCTTTACCTCCCTTAGGGTATTATCCTATCTTGGTTCTCTGGTTTGGCATCGGAGATCTCTCAAAATGGGCATTATTGTTTTTGGCAGCGATACCTCTTTTAGCGGTTGGAAGCTCTGAGGCAGTCAAAGAAGTTCACTTGCCAATAATTCAAGGCGCGCAATCACTGGGAGCGAAACGGTTTCAAATGTTTTTTCGAATCATCTTACCTGGGAGTATGCCAGGCATTATAACTGCAATGCGTGTGAGTTTGGGTTTCACCTATACAGTTTTGGTTGCGGCGGAAATTGTAGGGGCAAGATCAGGCATTGGGTGGGTAGTATGGGATGCAAGCAGGCATCTTCGAGCAGATATTATTTTTGTTGGAATTATTCTCATGGGTTTAACGGGCATTGGTATAGATTATGGTATACGGACTCTGGGTAGACATCTTCTGCGTTGGAAATGAGTAATGATGTATTCGCAGTTGTTTGTGTGAAATGTATTTTAATTTTTATTTTGAAAGGGTGAACTCATGAAACCAATGGAAGGGCACATAGAGCTTAAAAATGTGAGTAAAATATATCAACCAGGTGTTCTTGATGTTCATGCAGTAGACAATTGTTCTTTAGAAATTAAACCTGGAGAATTTGTAGTCATTGTTGGCCCGTCGGGTTGTGGAAAAACTACTCTATTGAATATGATTGCCGGATTCGATACTGTGACGGAGGGAGAGATTTATTTGGACGGCACATTAATCGCAGCTCCAAATCGAGTACCTCAGCCCGGGCCGGACAGGGTTGTAGTTTTTCAACAGGGAGCTCTATTTGAATGGCAGACTATTTTAAAGAACATAACTTTTGGTCCAGTAAGCCAGGGGGCCATGAGTAAAAACGAGGCAATTAAGAAGGCAAGGGAACTTATGGAAATTGCCGGAGTTTCGGGATATGAAAAAGATTTTCCTTCGGGGGTTTCTTCAGGAATAAGTCGACGAATAGAGATTTTACGCGCTCTGATAAACGAGCCAAAAACTCTCCTTCTTGATGAACCATATAGAGCTTTGGATGCAATAACGAAAGCGGTAATGCATAAATTCCTTCTTGATGTTTTTGACAGGACTCACAAAACTATAATGTTTATCACACACGATCTTGATGAGGCTATTTATCTTTCAGACCGAGTTGTTATTTTTACGACGCGCCCAGGAAAGATAAAGAAACAGGTAACTGTTGATATACCACGGCCGAGGGGTATACATGTCAAAGCAACAAATAAGTTTTTAGAAATAAAGAGAGAAGTTTTAGGAACGGTTCGAGAAGAAGCGATAAAATCTTTTCAAAGAGGTGAACGTGAGATTGCCTAGAATCATATATGCTAATAATGGAATGGCTCGGAGATTACGGCATTCAATCATCAAGACATGGATAAAACTCCTGAATACCCCTTCGTTCATATTTTAGGATGATCGTGCGTCTTGAAAAGCCATACAGTCAGCCCGTTTCCTGGAATGAGAAATAAGTACTCAAACAATAATAAATACTTTTTTGTCTACATGTATAATGAAACAGGAGGAGGGGTAAAATGATCGTCAAAAATGTTGTCTGGAAAAACCGTTATCTTGATTCGCTCAAGCTAATGCGTATTTCAAACAAGACCGCTACCCTTCAAGGGGTGGAAAAGGTATCGGTAGTGATGGCCACCCCCTTAAATAAACAGATCTTGAAGGAAGTGGGTCTCTATACAGAAGAAGGAGAAAAGGCGAAACCGGAAGATATGCTTGTTGCTCTATCTCTGAATGAAGAGAGTCAGGTTCAATCGGTACTGGATTTTATTGAAGAGGAAATGAACAGGGTCAAGAGCAAAGTGCAGGAAACTGCAGGTTACGCACCCAAAAGCCTGGAGTTGGCCGTTCAAAATCTGCCCGATGCCAACCTGGCACTCATTTCGGTTCCGGGTAACTACGCCAAACGTGAAGCTATGAAGGCCTTGAAGAAAAGCCTTCATGTTTTTCTGTTCAGCGATAATGTGTCGATTGAAGAAGAGATCGAATTAAAAAGTTATGCAGAAACTGAGGGGCTGCTTGTTATGGGCCCGGGGTGCGGGACGGCTCACATTAATGGAGCGGCTTTAGGATTCGCGAACGTAGTGAAGGACGGCCCTGTCGGTATAGTAGCTGCAGCAGGTACGGGTATACAGGAAGCGGTTTCCCTCCTGAGCAACGCAGGAGTTGGCATCTCTCACGCCATCGGCACTGGTGGAAGGGACCTTTCGGACCAGATAGGGGGGATTACCGCGAGGCAGGGACTTCAAATTTTAAATGAAGACGAGAAGACCAAAGTCGTTATACTGATATCCAAACCACCCGGAAAAAAGACCGTACTGGAGCTTTCGGATGCTGTCAGGCAAATGAGCAAACCGGTTGTTGTGAATTTTATAGGTATGAGGGAGCAGTTAACGCTCGGCTCCAACGCCGTCATTGTCGATACCCTGGAAGATGCAGCATTTACAGCATATGAGTTGATAAAGGGCAAAGCGGTTCCCTACAGGACCGTTTTCACCTGGAACCCGGAAGAAGTGAGCAACAGAGCTGAAACCGAATGGGAGAAAATGCAGGAAGAACAGAGATACGTAAGAGGGCTTTTCTCGGGAGGAACGCTTTGCAGTGAAGCTACTTTAATATTGGCCGATTATCTCTCTCCGGTAAGCTCCAATATTCCGCCCCGTCCGGAATTGAAAATGAAGGATACGACGAAAAGCGAAGGGAATGTATGTATTGATCTGGGTGATGAAGAGTTTACGGTCGGTCGTGCGCATCCCATGATAGATCCTTTTTTCCGGCAGCAAAGGTTGATCCAGGAAGCAAAAGACCCGAAAACCGCGGTAATTTTACTGGATATTGTTTTAGGCTACGGGTCTCACCTCGATATGGCCGGGGTGCTGAAAGAAACCATAGTAAAGGCAAAATCCCTACGGCGGGAACAGGGTGGTTATCTGTGTGTGGTGGCCTCTGTGACAGGAACGGATGAAGATCCGCAGAGTTTAAAGGAACAGGAGAAAAAGCTCGCTGATTACGGTGTTGTGGTGATGCCGAGCAACGCTCAGGCAGCCAGAATGGCAGCGCTGATTGTATCAAGGGGGAAGATTAAAGATCGCTTATATGGAGGAAAATAAAATGGCAGAGAAAAAAAGGGCCCTTGATTTAATCTCTCGGCCTATAAAGGCGGTAAACATCGGCCTTGATTCGTTTGTAGAGAGCTTAAAGGCACAAAATGTAGAGGTCATTCATGTGGACTGGCAGCCTCCAGCGGGAGGGGACGACAAAGCTCTTGATCTACTTGATAAATTAGAATCTTTATAGCTCAGGGGGAGAAATATGGCGGAGAAAAAGAGTATCATAGAAGAAGCTAACAAGAAAGCTGCTGAGAAAATGATCAGTGCGCGACCTGTGTTGAAGGATGTGAGGCCGGCAAAAGATGTAATTCCAAACATGACAAAAAACACGATTCTCCATGCAGGCCCCCCAATCACCTGGGACAGGGTTTGCAGCCCAATGAAGGGGGGTATACTGGGTGCCGTCGTATATGAAAAGCTTGCCAAAGATTTCAAGGAGGCGGAGAGCTTGATAAGAAGCGGGGAGGTCGTCTTTTCGCCCTGCCACCATCACAATGCTATCGGGACGATGGCAGGTATTACAAGTGCGTCCATGCCGGTATTTGTGGTGGAAGACAAGGTCAATGGGAATACCATTTATGCGAATATCAGGGAGGAAACGGTAAAAGCGCTCCGCTACGGATTTTACGATGAAAATGTACAGAGAAAACTCGAATGGAACGCGAAAACCCTTGGACCGGTGATTTCTGAAGCACTTAAGATAAGTGGTGGTATTGACTTGATAAATCTTATCGCGCAGTCATTGCATATGGGGGATGACGGCCACAACAAGAATACAGCTGAAAATGCCCTCTTTGCACTTAAAATAATGCCTTTTCTGGTCAAGACTGATTTTAGCTCGGGCGAGCTCAGCGAGGTTGCGACGTGGATGAATGTGGATGACCGTTTTATTTCAACTGCAGTAATGGCTGCGTGTAAATCCATGTGCAAAGCTGCAGAAGGAATTCCGAACTCAAGTGTGGTTACTGTAATGTGCAGGAATGGCACTGATTTTGGTATTCGAGTGGGTGCCCTTGGTGATGCGTGGTTTACCGCACCTTCACCCCGGGTCGAGGCTCTCTATTTTCCGGGTTTCAGACCGGAGGATGCGGGGTTGGATATGGGAGACAGCTGCGTCACAGAAACTGCAGGAATCGGTGCTTTCGCAATGGCAGCTGCACCGAGCATGGTCGAATTTGTGGGGGGAACCGTTTCGGATTCGATATCATATACAAGAGAAATGTTCGAGATCACGGTAACAAAAAATCAAAACTTCACGATAGCCTACCTTGATTTCGCAGGAACTCCAACGGGGATTGATATCATGAAGGTTGTAAGAACGGGGATCCAGCCTATAATTAACACGAGTATCTCTCATAAAGATGCTGGTGTGGGGCAGGTCGGTGCCGGTATGACGAGGGCGCCTCTTGAATGCTTCAAAAAAGCTCTGGAAGCGTTTGGGGAAAAGATGAATGTATAATGCGTCACTTGTGAGTGACAGACTGCTGCGCGCTTTAAAGCCGGGGAAGCCGGGGAGTCTACAGGGATGCATACACTCTATTTTCAAAAACACTTTGAATATCGAAGGAGAAGATGATTTTCTTTTCACCCTTCAAAGAGAAGGGATACCTGTCAATCCGCGAAGTGTTGTTTTGCCGATCGAATCATGGTTGGATATCCGCTCCGTCATCGACACTGTGGGTATAGCTGTAGAGTTAAAAAAATCGGGACTCACTATTCCATCACGTCAATTGAGTATCACTTTCAAAGAAGCGGAAATCTGGGACGCATCCCCTTCCATCCCGGGCACATTGCTGCCTTTTCATCAGCTTGAAGAAAATCTTGAGAAATTTGCTTCTTTTCTGGCCCAACGAGAATATTCGGATTTTTATAGCGGTGAAATTGAACGTCTGTTGAGAAATCGCCTGTCGGAAGCGTCTTACGAGCTGTTCACTGCTATTGAAAGCGGCAGATTCTTAGAGGTTCGATTGCTTGCCGATAAACTCATCGGCCTGGGTCCCGGTCTTACTCCTTCCGGGGATGATATTCTTTCAGGAATAATGGCATCGGGTGTTTATCTGGGGCTTGCGTTTAAAGAGCTTCGGCCGCATGTCATGGAGATGAATGCGGCCATTGTCAAAAGGCTGAGGGGAAGAACAAACCGTATCAGCTTCAATTTTCTTATGGATGCCTCGAGAGGAGAGGTTTACCGTCCGGCGAAGGAGCTGATCGGAGAAATACTGTGCAGTCCGAAAGGGGAGAATCTTTTTTCCCTGGCCGGTGTAATGATGGGGATCGGCAGCACCTCGGGAAGGGATATGCTGGAAGGGATACTCATTGGGCTCGGCGCTTTTTTTAAGTTTAGAGATTTTATGCGTCTGAACGGCGCATTGAACGTCCATCATTCGACAGAGAGAAAGAGCGGTATGGATCAACCACGTATAAAGGCAAGGTAGCCGGCCTTAAGTTTATAGATTAGGATGAATTATGAAGTATGGCAATGATAACGTGAAATGGTTGGACAGTATCTTGAATGAAAACGAGGGTTTCAGAAAACGTCTTGATGAACAACATCTTCCTGTGAAAAGAGAACCGTGCCCCTATGCCGTCATAACCTGCATGGACCCCCGGGTAAATTTGGAATCGGTGGGGATTTTGCCCTTTTTTAAAAACGGAGAAATTGGATCCCAGGTACGAATAATACGGACAGTGGGCGGAATTGCCGAAAATCGGTCTCTTGTAGCGGGCATTTTTCTGGCCGGATTCAAAGAAATTGCAGTTCTTATGCATACGGATTGCGGCTGCAGCCTTGCTTACTCTAAAATAGATCAGATCATCGAAAATATGCGGGAGAATTTGACTCCGGCGCGTTGGGAAAAATTTAAAAAAAGTATAGGAGAACCCCTCGTAGAGAATTTGAGGGGATGGCTTCATGCGTTTAAGGACCCGAAGGATGCTGTGGTACGGGAGGTGAAGACTATTAAAAAACTTGATTTTGTACCTGATACTCTGATTGTTCACGGCCTGGTATACGATCTCTCATCGGGCAGGGTGGAAGTAATCGTAAACGGGTATGAAGAAAAGTAAACAATAAGGGGGGAGAACCGCATGCATATCGAAATAGCTGATACGTCGCAGGCTTTTGAGATGAATAGAGAGGTATGTCTATGAGTGAGAGGAAAGTTGCAGTCGTAGCTGTAGGTGGAAATTCCTTAATCAAGGATAAAGAACACAAATCAATCCCCGATCAATACGCTGCCGCTTCCGAGTCTATGCATCATATCGCAGGGATGATCGAAGCAGGCTGGGGCGTGGTGATTACACATGGTAATGGACCGCAGGTTGGTTTCATCCTGAGGCGGTCGGAGTTGGCAATACACGAATTGCACGCTGTACCGCTCGACATATGCGGTTCCAATACACAGGGCTCTATCGGGTATATGTTTCAGCTGGCTTTGTATAATGAGTTTAAAACGAGAGAGATTGACAGGCACGCTGCGACAGTAGTGTCTCAGGTTCTGATAGACAAGGATGACCCGGCCTTTACAAATCCTACAAAACCAATCGGCTCGTTCATGGATGAGGGTACGGCCCAGGAACGGGCTAAAAAGTACAATTGGACTGTTATGGAGGATGCGGGAAGAGGCTGGAGACGTGTAGTTCCTTCACCGTTACCGAAAAAAATTATTCAGCGACCTGCCATTGATTTACTTCTAAAGGAAGGGCTTGTTGTGATCGGAGTCGGAGGTGGAGGGATACCTGTTGTCGAGGACGAGGACGGTGCACTGAAGGGTGTGGAAGCTGTAATCGACAAGGATTTTGCTTCAGCACTGCTGGCTTCGGAGCTCAATGCCGACATACTTTTGATATCGACTGCCGTTGAAAAAGTCGCTCTGAATTTCAATCAGCCCAATCAGCAATGGCTTGATGAAATGACTATGTCCGAAGCAATCCAGTATCTTGATGAAGGTCAATTCGGCAAAGGAAGTATGGAACCTAAAATACAGGCTATTGTGAATTTTTTAGGAGATGGTGGACGGGAAGCGCTGATTACAAACCCCGAAAACATCGAACGTGCCCTTAAAGGTATGACCGGCACGAGAATAAGAGCTGACATATAAATGTCGCACCGATCAATATGAAAAGACGGCGTTTATTCGGGATTGACGGCAAAAATCACCTTCACATTGTTTTTTGCGTCAAGGGCTGCTGCAAATGCTTCCAGCGGTTCGTCGAGTGAAAATTCCTTTGTTATAAACAGGTCGGGCTTCGGTATGCCGCCGTCGACCATGTGTATTGCATCCGTTATATCCCGCCTCGTATACATAATCGTTCCGATCAATTCAAGCTCCCGGTCCTGCACGTCCACCATTCTGACCATTACATCACTCCCGAATACACCGCATACGATGATTTTCCCTCCCTTGCGCACGACCGCCATCGCATCGCGTATGCTTTCCTCGACGCCCACACATTCGAACACGACATCGATGCCTTCGTAGGACTGTTCCGCGTGTACGGTCTTGACGAGATCTGCGGCGGCAGCCTGTATTGTTCGGGATGCGCCAAATTTTTCTGCAAGCGCAAGACGCTGTTCGGTTAAATCGCTTACCGTAATATTTCGCGCACCGGCCGTTTTGACGCAGATGAGCACCATGAGTCCGATCGTCCCGGCCCCTATTATTACGACATTCTTGTTGAACAGATCTCCCGACTTCCGAACCGCATGAACGCCAACTGCAAGCGGTTCGACCAGTACCCCGTTTTTGAGGGGCAGGGTATCCGGGATGTGCAGGGTTTTATCGGCCGGAGCGACGAAGTACTGAGTCATTGCGCCGTATCCCTGACATCCCATGACGCGCAGATTTTCGCAGATATTGTAGCGTCCGATTCTGCAATTGTAACAGTGTCCGCATACCAGGTTGGGCTCGCACACGACTCTGTCGCCTTTGCTGAATCCTTCCACACCCTCACCAATAGAATGCACTGTGCCTGAAAACTCGTGCCCCGGCATCGCCGGCAGCGGTATGAAGGGGTGCTCGCCCCTGAATGCATGTGTATCAGAACCGCATATTCCGCAATAGGCTATTTTAATGCAGACTTCTCCCGGTCCGGGTGTCGGCATGTCGGCTTCTTCAACAACAGCACTGTTTGGACGATCTATGACGACTCTTTTCATTGAATATTCCCCATGCGATTAATTATTTAAAATGCCTCTGTATACCGCCGGAAATCACCTGCATGTTTCCTAGGAGTGGCGGCGGGGAAAGTCGGGCCGATTAATTTGTGAGACCCTATACCGTAACGTTCAGCCAGCCGCCGTCAACATAGTATGATGACCCCACGCAGTAACTCGCCCTGTCCGAGCAGAGAAAAACGAAAAAATGTGCGAGCTCTTCGGGTGTGGCGAAGCGGCCGATCGGAGTATACTCCTTTGCAATCTTATCGAAGTATTCGTCAACAGTCAGCCCCTCCGCTCTCGAGAGCGATTCGGCCCCTTTGCGCCATGCGGGAGTCAGGATGAGGCCGGGATTCACGCAGTTTACGCGTATGCCGTCCTTTATGAGCTCGTTTGCGAGACATTTTGAAAACATAACGAGTGCGGCCTTCACGGTGTTGTAGATCGGTTCATGGGAAAGCGGCTGTCTCGAGCATATTGACGCATTGTTGATAATGACACCGCCGCCCCTCTTTTTCATGAGAGGCACGATTCTTCGTGCAAGGCGAACTGCCGCCATCACCTGCAGGTCCCAGAAATACTGCCACTGTTCATCTTTCGAGTTTATGACCGTTTCTTCGCTCCCCATACCGGCATTGCTTATCAGGATATCCGCACCGTCGAAAGTATCTTCAATCTCCTTTACAAAACCCTCTATATCCTGCTTTTTTACGACATCCGCCTGCACAGCGAGAGTCCTGACGCCGAACTCCTTCCCGATTTTCTCTGCAGTTTTCAGCGCATCCTCTTTGCTTCGTGAGCACAGAGCCGTATGGACACCCTCTTCTGCAAGACCGCGCGCTACGGCAAGACCGATCCCCTTTGTCGCACCGGTTATCACAGCGATTTTATCCTTCAGACCAAGATCCATCGGCATTCTCCTGTATATAAAGTTACAAGAACATTATTGTACAATCCCTGAAGCGATAAATCAATTCTCAAAAAAATATTTTGAAAATTACCGGTCTGGTTTCAGGGAATATATTGTCTACACAAAAACCCCAACCTTCCTTATACTATCTCTATACTGCCGTTCGAAGAGGAACACTAGTACAACTTTTTACATGGAATGGGCACTATGGTTTTATAATAACCATCAGGCGCATGCACGTATTACTCTGTGATTGACCGGTTTATGTATCTAATTTTTGTTAAGGAACTATATTCCATGAGTAAGAACGTTGAAAAGCTGTCAGACAGGGAAAAAGAGAGATACAACAGGCAGATGATTATGCCCGGATGGGGCGACGAGGGGCAGAAAAGGGTAAGGGATGCAACGGTATTCATCGCCGGCGCCGGGGGGCTCGGGAGCGCTGCCGCGTATTATCTTGCGGCAGCCGGAGTCGGATGCCTGAGGATATGCGATTCGGGAGAGGTCGATATTTCAAATCTCAACCGGCAGATTATTCATAACAACAACGATATCGGAAAGAGGAAGGTAGATTCGTCGGTCGAGAGTTTGTCGGCACTAAATCCCCATATAAAAATTGAACCGCTCTATGCAAGGATAGTCGACGAAACGGTTGATGGTCTGGCGGCGGGCGCCTGTATTATCGTCGACTGCCTCGATAATTTTGAAACCAGGTATGTGCTGAATAAGTATGCGGTACAACGACGTATTCCTATGGTGCATGCGGGGGTATACGGCCTTACCGGTCAGATCACCTTTATACATTCTCCGGAAACACCCTGCCTTCGATGCCTCTTCCCCGGAGAACCGCCGCCTTCCGGAATTTTTCCGGTTGTGGGTGCAATAGCCGGGATTCTCGGGGCGACTGAAGCGGCAGAAACCTTGAAATGGCTGATCGGAAGTTTCGGTCTTCTCAAGGGCAGGCTTCTCATCTTTGAAGGAGAGCTCGCCAAGTTCGATGAGATAGCTGTCAGTAAGGACCCGTCATGCCCTGTATGCGGAAAGAACACGTAAATTAAGGCTGAGGTGAAGGTCGAGCGGGGCAGAGCCTATTTCGGGTAGATGTCGTCATCGGTGAACGGTTTGCCGTCGCTCCCGTTCGAAAAGAGCACGTAACGGTCACCAGTTTTCGTATAGTGGTACTCCCTGCTCCATGCGTCCTCGATGACCTGCCTGTCTGTGATGTTTTTATTCCGTAAAAATTCTTCGAGCGAGTCAGGGTAATCGCCGAATTCTTTTTTATATAGATCGAGGCCGATCACCAGGGTTTTCAGACCGTCTTCCGTAATAAGTCTGTTGACAGAGTTTTTCGGAGACAGCTTTTTGCCGCAGGATATAAGAAGAGTGAGAATACATACAGAATAGAGTACTATCAAACAGACTCGACGTCGGACGTTTTTTTTCATTTTCCACCGCTTTTTATTGATACTGCATTCAGCGGGTGTGCGGCCGGCTTAATGGACTTATCCAACCGGCGGTCGGCCGAATGAGGCTCGTCAGTCCGCAGGCGATCGAACAAACGATGCATACAGGCGGGCACTCCCGCCTCTTCCACAGCCGATCCGCGAGACCCGAACAACGCCGGTCACTCAGCTGATTGTATATACTCGATGATTTCCCGGGCCATTATTTCTATGCTGCCCCTGCCTCTTATGCGCATCATACCATTTTCAGCGACATTTTTCAACAGAGCTTTGTTGCCCAGGGTAGCGGTTATCCCCTGTGCGATTGCCTCGGGTTCGGGCGGGTACAAAAAAAGTGAAGGCCCGAGAAGCTTTTTTTGCGCGGTCATAAACTTTTTTGTTATCTGCGGCCCCTCGCCCCAGCTGGCAAAAACAGGCTTGCCGAGTCCGGCAGCCTGCTCGTTGCCCGTTCCCGACAACCCGATAACCGCGACGGATTCCTTGATGATGTCGCCGAAAATTTTCTGAGATATGATTACGCTGCTTCCGCTTTTTGTATGATGGTAGAGCGTATACAGCTCCTCTTCGTCCCGACGTGCTGCGTCCTGCGGCAATAAACCGAACATGCGCCGAATTTTCGCCTGCTCGAGCTGGGGTGAGAGCGCTATTGCGTATATAAAAATCTCACCCCTCAAGGAGAGTACCGTAATTATATCGAACACCAATGTAAGATTGTCGTACGCCTCCTGTTTACTGCCGGGAAGTATGCCGATGATTCTCCAGTCTCCGGGAAAAACAGGTTTTTCATGGATGTCGAAACAGTCCATCATGGGGTTGCCGCTGCAGCGAACCGACGGCAGTCGTTTTCCTCTGAGAAACTCCATGGTTTTGTTGTCACGGACATAGACGAGCCCGGGGAAGCGCCTGAGCCATAGCCTCTCCACCGTGCTGTAATGCTGCTTGAACGGTTTTCGTGAGCCGTACCACTCCGATTGCTGCGCACCGACAAATATCTTTCTTCCTTTTTTCATGTCGGAAAATAGAGAGGTAAAAAGTAAAAGATACGGATCCCCGATAATGATGAGAAAATCAAACCCCTTCGAGAGCGCCCTCAGGGAAAGACCCATACGGAGCGTTTTTGAGAGAAATCCGTTTTTTACATCCCTGATGAATTCTCCCAGGCTTCTTACAAACCCCTCCGACGGGAGCTCAGCCCCTCTCCCGACAAGCCGTATTCCCATTTTGTTATAGAATGCCCCTGAACCGACGGTTGGAAAAGCTGCAGTCGTCAGTTGAGGATTTTTACTGTGTATTTTTTTGGCGATGTGGGCCCCTATTATGTCCTCGCCGTAGCCGTTCGATATGAAGAGGAGCCTTGCGGTCATGAGCTTTTACGTCAGTCTGCTTTTTGTTTTTCCGCTACCACGCTGTTTTTGAGTATGCCTATACCTTCCACTTCAATCTCAACCGTGTCTCCCGGTTGTAACGCCCCGATGCCCGAAGGTGTTCCGGTTGTCACAATATCCCCGGGAAAAAGGGTCATGATATGAGAGACGAATGAAAAGAGCCTGAACATGCAGAAGATGAAGTTTTTCGTGTTGGAGGATTGACGCAGTGTTTCGTTTACTCTTGAATAGATCTGAGCCGTATCGGGGTTCATGTCAGTCTCGATCACCGGACCTATGGGGCAGAAGGTATCGAATGACTTCGATCTCGTCCATTGCCCGTCCTTTTGCTGCAGGTCCCGTGCGGTTACATCATTCAAGCAGGTATATCCGAGGATGTATTCCGCTGCATTTTCCTCTTTTATATGTCTCGCTTTTTTCTTGACGACAGCAGCAAGCTCCGCCTCGTAGTCGACACGTGTTGCAGAGGGCGGGTACACGATCTCTTCATTATTCCCGATAATGGAGGTAGAAGGTTTCATGAATAGGACCGGTTCATCGGGTATCGCTTGTCCGAGCTCTGCGGCATGGTCTCTGTAGTTCAGCCCAACAGCAATTACTTTGGACGGTAAAACCGGAGGCAGCACACGTACGTGATCGATGTTCACCGTATCTTCTCCTTGCTGCATAAAACCGGTAAAGATGTCGCCTTCGAGTCCTTTAATTACGCCTTTTTCAAGAATACCGTACAGAGGGCCTTTATTCGAAAGATATCTGATCAGTTTCATATATGCTCTAACTCCGTTTGGCGGCCTGTTTCTGCTTCCATGCGGAAATTCCCGGTTTTTTTTTATCGACATCATAGTATATTATAGTATTGATCTGATGACAATCGCATATTGGGGGCAGAGCATGAAAAAACTACTTATTGTTGTGCTTTTTTTTCTGGTCTGTTCGACCCTTTTTGCCAAAAGAGAGATGGAGATTTCCTTCTGGCACAGCCTTGGGTTTCATGTGAAGGAGATCATCGAAGAAATGGCTGATGAGTACAACAGCGAACATCGCGGTATCAAGGTTAACCCCGTTTTTCAGGGCCTCTATGAGGATATGCAGGTTAAGATGGTTGCAGCTGCCGTTACCCGCCAGCTTCCGGATGTGGCGCAGGTGCAGTTTGAATATCTCGATTCCTATGTCGATAACAATCTTATCGACCCGATCGATGATGAAATCCCTCCGGAAGCAAGAAGCGATATACTCGATATCATGTGGCAGCTCGTTACGAGAAACGGAAATATTTACGGGGTGCCTTTCTGTGTAAGCACCACAGTGATGTTCTACAACGAAGATGCCTTTATAAAAGCCGGGTTGAATCCCGATCATGCCCCTGATACGTGGGAAGAAATGATCAGGATGGGGAAAAAGCTCACCAAGGACACTGATGGTGACGGTGTGTATGACCAGTACGCCATGATGTTCTGGACGAACGGGTTTTACGGCATAGCCCCCTTCCTGTGGGATAACGGGGGGAGCCTCTTTTCTAAGGATGGAAAATCGGTTGAGCTGACATCACCCCAGATGATTGCCACAATCAACATGCTCAGGGATCTTATCTTCAAATACAAAATCATGCCGCAGACATGGACGGACTGGGAAGGCGGCCAGGCTTTTCTTACGGGTAAACTGGCTTTCGGATTTTTTACGAGCGCCGCCATATCATACGGCGAGCAGAATCTTCCGTGGAAGCTGAAAATAGCGCCTATGCCCAAGGTGAACGGACACAGGTACACGATGCTTGCCGGATCGGGTCTTGTCAACTTTACGAAAAATCGTAAAAAAAGAAGAGCGGTGAATGATTTTATATTCTGGCTGGTCAATAAAGAGAATACCCTGCGTATTCACGAGAGTGTCGGGTATATTCCGGTTCGAAAATCAGCGCTCGATTCATTGAGTCTGAAGGCCTTTCTGAAAGACAATCCGAATTTCAAGGTGCCGATCGATAGTCTTGCGTTTGCCAAACCCCTCCCGACGCATCCGGAATATTTCAAGATAAATAAGAAAATAACGGATATGCTGGAGCAGATTACCCTGAACAAGGCCGATCCGCTCGAAACATTGAAAAAGACGGAGCAGGAAATCAACCGTGAGATCCAGTAGCGGTACGCGCCTTATTAACGAAACCCGATCCAAAGCGTTCCGCAGTGCGTGATGAAAAGGATATCATTCCTCGAGGGTAGTCAGATCTCCCTCGTCCTGTCCCAGTGCACGCGCCTTCAAAACTCGCCGCATGATTTTGCCGCTTCTTGTTTTTGGCAATGAATCGACAAATGTAACCGATTCAGGTTTTGCTATTGGACCTATTTCGTGGCTCACATGGTTTTTTAATGCATCTTCAAGTTCGGAACTTCCCGAAATCCCTTCCCGCAGTATGACGTACGTATGAATTGCATTTCCTTTTATTTCATGAGGCAGAGTAATGGCTGCAGCCTCTGTTACGTCGGGGTGACTGACCAGTGCACTTTCAATCTCCGCCGTACCGAGACGGTAACCGCTTACTTTTATAACGTCATCAATCCTTCCAATAATCCATACGTAGCCGTCGCTATCGATACGGGCGGAGTCTCCGGTTTTGTACCAGCCCTGCTTTTCAAAATCTTTCCAGTACACCTCTTTATATCTTTCGGGGTCTTTGAAAATCGTACGGGCAAGACCCGGCCATGGTGATTTGATTACCAGCATCCCTTCCTCTCCGACCGCCATCTCTTCTCCCTTTTCGTTGACTACAGCGATTTCGTTTCCGAAAAACGGTCTGGTGGCGGACCCTGGTTTTAAGGGAGTGACGGGGAGGGGAGTGATCATGAATCCCCCGGTTTCGGTCTGCCACCAGGTATCCATTATGGGACACGATTCTTTTCCGATTACCCGATAGTACCAGCGCCAGGCTTCGGGGTTTATCGGTTCACCTACTGTCCCCAGCAGACGCAGGCTGCTTAAATCGTGCCGATTCGGCCACGCTTCGCCGAAGCGCATAAGCCCCCGGATAGCTGTCGGACTTGTATAAAGAATTGTTACACCGTGATTCTCAACCATCTGCCACCAGCGGTTCGGATATGGATGGTTGGGGGCACCTTCATACATGAGTATCGTACTTCCGTTGATTAGCGGCCCGTAAACGATGTAGCTGTGTCCGGTTATCCAGCCGGGATCGGCGGCACACCACCAGCGGTCTTCATCCTTGACATCAAAAACATACCTGTGAGTGGTCGAGGTATATACCGCATATCCGCCATGGGTATGTACAAGTCCTTTCGGCTGCCCTGTTGTGCCTGAGGAGTACAGAATGAAAAGGAAGTCTTCTGCATCCATCTGCTCAGTCGAACATCGTGTATTGGCGACCGGCAGAGCCATCAGGTCGTGATACCAGAAATCCCTGCCGCTCTCCATATAGACGTTATGCCCGGTTCGTTTTACCGTTATACAGACCTCTATGGTTGGTGAACGACGCATTGCTTCATTTGCAATATCTTTCAGATTCGTAATGTTTCCTCTTCGCCATCCGCCGTCTGCAGTAATAAGCACCCGGCTGTCCGCATCCTTGATTCGTTCCGCCAGAGCTTCGACGCTGAACCCACCGTATACAACGCTGTGCGCAGCCCCAATTTTTGCGCAGGCCAGCATTGCAAAGGCCAGTTCCGGTATCTGCGGCATATAGATAGTTATGATGTCCCCCTTTTTGATTCCCATACTCTTTAGAATATTGGCAAACTTGGAGACTTCCTTGTTCAGGGCATGGTAAGAGAAGTAACGTATATCCCCCGGCTCTCCTTCCCAGATGATTGCGAGCTTATTCCTCCTCCAGGTTTTCAAATGTCTGTCGATCGCGTTGTGTACGATGTTTAATTTACCTCCGGTAAACCACTTGTAGAAAGGAGGGTTGCTGTCGTCGAGCACCCTGTCCCATTTTTCAAACCACTCGAGATTTTCAGCCTCACGTTCCCAGAACACCTCCCTGTTTTCAATGGATTTTTTGTACAGTGCCTCATACTCCTTTATACCGGCCCTTGATATTACATCTTTTCCGGGATAAATAAAATCAGGCTCTGTTCCGAATGTTTGTTTGTTATCCATTTCAGACATGTCGTGTGCTCCTGATAGTGAAAATAAAAGGGAATAATTTGTATTTTTGTATAGTACAATAATTATATAATTTGTCAAATTAAATCATGGTCAAATTGTGCGTAAAGGACTATTTTCCTGTTTCGTTATCTGCCGATAATAGGAGTGCATCGGTGATTTTTTCTGAAGAAGCGGTGCAGTTTTCGTAAAAAGGTTCATGCCGTATACACGTAAACAGGGGGACATCCATTGTCGGCAGCGCTCCATCAATTCCTATCGATTCAAATTCTTACCTTTGAGAAATACAGTGTCAACATACAGGATGCAATTCTCATTATACCGATCATTGCCGCTGCAGTTATTGTACTTCGCATCTTCACCAGAATATTGAAAAGAAGGAATCTGACGGGGAAGAAAATAATCAGGACGGGTACCCGGATCTTCAGGATCCTGATAATATTCCTCGTATTTCTCGGCATAATGCGTGTTCTGGGCGTTCGTCTGGGCAATATTTTCGATTTTATAAAAGCGGTTTTGAGCTTTCGGTTGTTCACGCTCGGCGGTACAGATGTAAGTCTTTTGACCATACTGATCATGGCGGTCGTCGTATATGTTGCCACGAAGCTTGCCGCGCTTACCCGTAATTATTTCAACAACACGGTATTTCCCAGGTTTAAAATCGAGGCCGGCCTGCAGAGCTCACTGTCGAAGCTTATAGGGTATACGATAATCGCGATTGGTATCATCATTGCGCTGCAGGGCATGGGTATTAGGCTTTCGGCGCTTACCGTGTTTGCAGGTGTGCTCGGTGTCGGCATCGGTTTCGGTATGCAGAGCATCACGGCTAATATGGTTTCCGGCATCGTTATACTGTTCGAGCGGCCTATAAAGGAAGGGGATATGGTGCGCGTCAAGCAAACTATCGGGATCGTGCAGAAGATAAACCTCCGGGCAACAGTGATTCGTACCATACTCAACGAGCACCTTATTGTGCCGAACTCGGAGTTTATCAACTCCACGGTTGAGAACATGTCCTTCAGTGATTTGAAACTGCGTCTCAGGGTCGATGTCGGTGTATCGTATGCCTCCGATCCATTTGCCGTGAAGATGGCTCTGCTCGATGCTGCATATTCCACCGAACATATACTGAAAAATCCGGAGCCGAACGTTCTCTTTATCGGTTTTGGTGAATCATCACTCGATTTTCAGCTCCTCGCATGGATCGAAAGCCCGAAGAGGAGGTTTGAAACCGAGAGCGACCTGCACTTTGCAGTTATACAAAAATTCAGGGAACGTGGAATCACCATACCCTTCCCGCAGAGAGATGTGTATATCAAACCAAAATGAGCGTATGTTCTCATAAGTTTTTGTTATAACTTTTTGTAAGCTATAACGACATTTTATTGTAGTTTTCGATATTTTCATACCCTTCCTCAGAGAAATTGCCTACAATTAGAGAGACGACCGTAAAAATAACCGCATGGATTAATGTGCGGCAATGCCGCCGGCACGTGAGCGTTTCATGGTACGGCTTCACGCATGTTCCGTGATCGGTGCGAGCTGTTATTAAGGCTTCGGGTATTCCAATACTGCAATTGAGAGGAAGAGAGATGAAAAAATACAGTATGAAATGTACGCAATGCGGCGCTGAGTATGACGACGACCACTTCCGCTTGAAATGCGACGGCAACCACGGGCCCGCACTGCTCAGGTCGGAATATCATAAAAACGGGTTTTCACTTCAGAACGATAAACCCGGTATGTTCAGGTTTTATGATTTTCTGCCCGTCGACCGAACCCTTGATGTGAGCGGTGCCCCTGTTACATACAGAAGTGAGGCGCTTGCCGAATACCTCGATTTACGGAACCTGTACGTCATTTTCAACGGGTACTGGCCTGAAAAGAATGCGTTCATGTACACCGCCTCTTTCAAAGAGCTCGAGGCGCCGTCCGTGCTGGCACGGATACCCGAGGATCATGACGGTACCATCGTTGTGGCCTCTGCAGGCAACACGGGTCGGGCATTTGCGCATGTTTGCTCGCAGAACGATGTACCTCTCTTTCTCGTTGTTCCCGAGGAGGGTGCGGGGGAAATTTGGTCGACCGTTCCCTACCGACCGTGCGTCAAGCTCATACTTGCTGCAGGCGACAGTGATTACTTCGATGCGATAACACTCGCAAACAGGATTGTTGAAATAGACGGATTTTTCCCGGAAGGAGGCGCGGCAAATATTGCGCGAAGAGACGGCATGGGCACAACCGTGCTCGATGCGGCGTGTACCATAGGGAGGATACCGGATCACTACTTTCAAGCAGTCGGCTCCGGCACCGGAGGAATTGCTGCATGGGAGTCGGCTCTGAGGCTCAACGAGACCGGATCGTTCGGGAAAAACCATATGCAACTCCACCTCTCGCAGAATGCTCCTTTTACTCCGATGAGTGATGCGTGGAACAGCGGACAAAAAAATTTGCCTGCCGTCGATGAGAAGGAGGCAAAAGAACAGATTCGCCGGATCAAAGCAAAAGTGCTTTCAAACAGAAAACCGCCATACAGCCTCACCGGCGGTGTTTGGGACGTGCTCGAAGCTTCATCCGGGTGCATGTATTCTGTAACGAACCGTGAAATCGATGAGGCCTCCCAACTGTTTGAACGACTCGAGGGTGTGGATGTTCACCCTGCGGGTGCCACTGCTCTCGGTTCGCTGATGCAGGCCGCCCGGCGGGGAGATGTGGAGAAGAATGACGTCATTGCCCTGAATATTACGGGAGGCGGCGAAAAGAAGGTGAAAAAGGATTATGATGTTTATCAGCTCGAATCTTTTGCTCGTTTTGCAGATCACGAAATACACAGTGAGGAAATTGTGAGAAAAATCGAAAATATGCTCGCTGCGGTATAGATACACGTTTCCGACTGCCGAAGGCCTCACCTGCAGTCTGTATGCCCCCCATTGATTCTGCGTGCTCCTCTTATACCAGCATGTTTAATATAAGTATTATTTATTTGTAATCTTTTATCTATTATTGCATAATCACGTAAAATCGTATTATAACGAGGAGGAGAATATGCCTGAAAGAATTCATGAAAAGAGAAAGCAGGTAAAAAGAAAGATCGGTGTCGACTGGTGGGCGGTCATTCTGGCACTCGTTGCACTTGCCCTTGTAAAATTCGGTATCGTCGGTAAGATACCATGGTAAGGGAGGAAAGAGATGAACGAAAGGAAAAATATTTTTCGCAACTTCATTGAGTTGATTCCGGGGCTGCTCATACTGCTCGTCATCGGTCTTGCAGGCAAGTATCTGGAAAGAGCTGTTGCATCTCTGCTGAACGATTCTTCAAAAGCGCTTGCAAACGACCTGTATATTATTTTTGCGATTATTATCGGCATCGTCGTTGGAAATCTCGTAACACTACCAAAGGTATTTGCCAGGGGGATCGCGACCTATGAATTCTGGCTGAAGTTCGGCGTCGTTCTCATCGGCGCCAAGCTCGCCGTGCAGGAGCTTTTCAAGCTTGGAGGTATAGGAATCATACTCGTGATTCTGGAGATTATTGCATCGATTCTCATTGTGCGGCTCGTCGCCAGGCGCTTTCAGCTTTCGGAAAAGCTTTCAAGCCTTATTTCAATTGGTGTGGGCATTTGCGGAGTTTCGGCGATTGTCGGATGCGCACCGGCCATCGATGCCGATGAGAAGGACTCGAGCTATGCCATCGCAATTATACTGATATTTGGGGCAATGGCGTTGATTCTGTACCCGGCGATAGGGAAGCTTATGGATATGACGGACAAAAGTTTCGGTATATGGGCCGGCCTCGCTGTCGATAACACGGCGGAAGCGGTTGCAACCGGTCATATATATTCCGAAACTGCAGGCATGTACGCAACCATGACAAAGCTCATGAGAAATGCCCTCATGGGTATAACCATACTTGGATTTGCCGTCTACTATGCACGGAAGGGACTTGCGGAAAATATTGTGCATAAAGGAAAATTCCTGTGGGAAAAATTCCCGAAATTTGTAATCGGGTTTATTCTGTTCACCATTCTTGCGTCGATCCGCTTTGAAAACGGCTATATATTTCTTGCAAAGGAGCAGGTCAGTACGTTCAGTAATCTCTATAAGTGGGCGTTTATGCTGACCTTTGCAGGTGTCGGTCTGTCGACAAAGATCAGGGATATGAAAGGTACGGGGTTCAAGCCTTTTGCCGTGGGGATTACGACGGAGCTCGGAGTAGGTCTTTTCACGCTTATTCTCATATACGCGTTGACCTATTCGGGGATTCTGTGATACGACTTTTCGAATTGTTCGCAGATCCTATACCGGGCCCGTGCATTTTTTTCTATAGCAATTGAATAAAAGACGTGTCTGCTGTATATTTTATTCCATGGTGAGGAAATATATCCTTATACTCATGCTCTTTCTCCCATGGCCCCTCTTCGCGTTAACGAAGGAAAAAGAGCTTTTTTCCGAAGCCGAGAGCAGGTATTTGAGCGGCAACTATCTGCCGGCATACGAAACCTACGACGATTTTATCCGGACCTACCCACTCTCAGAATTGACTCCGGACGCTCAGTACAGAAAGGCGCTCTGTCTGTACCGTCTTGAAAAATACCGGGAGGCGATTCAGCAGTTTGATCTCGTTGAAAGGCGGTATCGAACAACCAGTTATATTGATTTTGTGCCTTTATGGCAGGGTGTTTCCTACTACTACACGGCCGACTACCGGAAAGCGGTGGACAACCTCGACGTCTTTCTCAAAAAGGGCGAGGCGCACGAGCTTACCCTGGAGGCGCTTCTCTACAAGACCCTTTCGGATATATCTCTCGGCAGGATACAGGACGGTATGGAGGCGATGGAACGCCTTGTCAATGCACGTGGCTACGATAAGGCATCTGCCTATGAATCGGCACTGTTCAGCTATACGCTGCTTGCAGCCGGGAAATACGATACGCTCATAGGATTCTATTCCCGGATCAATCCGGAAGTATTCGCGCCTGAATGGAGGGAGAAGATATATCTATACACTGCCGAAGCATACTGGAAGAGCGGTAATACGGATAAGGCGGAAGAGATCTATCGCATGCTCGTCGACAGGCGCCTGTCCACCGCCTCCATTGCATACCGCAGGCTCTATTCGGCAGCGCAGAAGCGGGGAGATTTTCAGGCGATGGAGCGAATCGTGCAGCAGGCGGAGCGGAGGTTCGCGGGAGATCCGGAGGTTTTGAAAGATTTCTGGCTGCGGATGGGTATTGCGAGCTACGACCGCTCTGAATTGGATCTGGCAGCCCATTTTCTGCGAAAGGTATGGAATCTCGATGACTACCCCGAAATGTCCGAAGCTGTGCCGCTCTACCTGTCCGAGGTCGACGAAGCACAGGGCAAAGATGACGATGCCCGCGCGATTCTCGAGGAGTATGTAAAAGAAAATACCGGTAGTTCCGGCCTTCTATACTTCAAACTCGCACATTTATATCTGAAATCCGGCAATTATAAAGGAGCTGCGGACTATTTCGGCAGGTATATTCAGGAACATCCGCAGTCAAAGTATATCCCCGAAGCGCGATACCTGCTCGCATACACGTTGTACAGGCTGAAAAATTACGGGGAGGCGGTTTCGCAGTGCATGCTGTACGAGAAGTCGGGCGGAGGCTTTAGTGCGAACGGTGAGTCTCTTGACGGCAGTGTGGCGATGCTGGAGGCCCGCAGTCTCATGGAGCTCAAGAAATACGATGAAGCCTTGAAGGCACTGGCAGCCTACAGTGATGCTGTTCCCCGCGACATCGATGCGAGGCTCGAAAAGGCCAAGCTCCTCTACTTTGTCAAGAACTATGACGCTCTCATCAAAGAAACAGAGAGTTTGCTCGTGGAATTTCCGGGCCTCGAGCATTCACACACGGATTACTATCTCAATGCGCAGTATTTGAGGGGTCTTTCATTTATACTGATGAAAAGGTACGCAGAGGCGGTGAATGCTCTTTCAACAATTACACCCGACAATACGTCAAAAGCAGGGCTTTCATCCATTTACCCATCCGCTCTCTACTACCGTGCATGGGGACTTTACAGAATGGACAGGTTTGCAGAGGCCAGGCGACGTTCGGAAGAATTCGTTGCCCGGTTCAGGGATTCTGATTTCTACTACAGCGCCCTGTATCTTGCTGCCTGGTGCTCCTTCAGTATGAATGACTACGACATCTCTGCCGGCCTTTTTTCAAAGCTTGCTGAAGAGGCTGAGGGAGATCCCTCAGCCGGAAGCGATCTCGCGCAGAAGGCACTCTTTTTGAGCGGGAAAAGTTATGCAAATCTCGGTAATCTCGGACGTGCATCGGAAGTGTATACCCAGCTCTATGAGAAACATCCGAACTCCGCGTACGCGGATGATGCTCTGTTTGAAAATGCCGGTATTCTCCTGGATCAGGGTAAAACAGAGGCCGGCGCCGTGGAGTATTACAGATTGTGGAAGCAGTATCCTGAAAGCACACTTGCAGCGGAGGCATTTTACAGACGGGGAGAAGCGCTTTTTTCTGGCGGGTATTATTCTGAAGCAAAGAATGCATTTCACCAGTACAGAAACCAATTTCCGAAAGGCGACATGGCTGATGCCTCTCTGTACTGGGAAGCGTACTCCGCACAGAAGCTCGCGCAGGACCGCGAGGCGGCTTTGCTGTGGGAGAAATTGATTACAGAGTATAAAGAGAGCTCTTTCAGACCCGACGCTCTCAAGGAGACGGCGGAGGTGTATATCCGATTCGGTGAATATCAAAAGGCATTGCAGAACTATACCGGTCTCGAGGAAGAATATCCCTCGTATGCGAAAAGCGTCAATGCATCCCTGCGTCTCGAGGAGATCCGTTACCTGATATTCGGTTTGAGCAAACGGGAAGCTGAGCTGACCGCAGTCATCAGTAAAAAGGGCGGCGCCGATACGGCTGAAGGAAGAAAGGCCATGATAGAGCTCGCCCGTCTTTATATCAATGAAGAGCAGGATAAGATCGAACGTGCCTTCCAGATCTTGAGCAGGGTCATGGAAAAGGGAAGCCCTCAGACAAGACAGGAAGCAGGGGTTTTACTCGGTGAATATTACTACAAAACAGGCGATATCGAGCGGGCCGGAAGGGAGTTCTTCAATGCCTCTCTCATATATCCTGAGAACCGTGATTTGATGGCATACGCAATTTACAGGGCTGCGCAGATGATGAAGCTTGCAGGCAAGACCAGAGAGTTTAAAGAACTGGTCGACAGGCTCAATGAAAGCTTTCCGGCGTCGACCTGGGCGGAAGAGGGCAGGAAGCTTCTCGAAGAAAAGAGCGAGCAAGATGAAAAGAGTGAGTAAAATGAAAAGAACAACGGCAGTCTTCACGGCAGTTTCTTCTTTTGTTTTTCTCCTGTTCCCGACGATTTATTCGGCAGCGCAGGAGCTGGAACCGTCGGAACCGGAAATCGTTCTGCCGAGTGTGGTTCTTGAAATAGAGGACCTGAGCGTTGAAAATGTCAGAACCAAACTACCGGAGAATGAGCTCGTTCCTCCGGATATCTCAGTGCCGCTTCCGGAGTCGGAGGAGCTGCAGATAGAAGAACCGCCGTCGTCTTTTCAGCTGCCGAAGATGGGTCCTGCCCCGGTTTCCGGCAAAAAGGGCAGAGCCTTCATCGCCGAGGGGGTTATAGGCGCCGGTACGCTCAACCACCTGTTCAGCTCGTTTTCACTGTTTCAGTTCGACAGGACTCCGGGCGGAAAACTTCTCTTCCAGCACGAGGTGCTCGACGGATTTTCAGGAAAGCCGGTCGGTTCCGGATACAATATGAGGGAGGATAAGCTTTCCGGTACGGTAAAGTTCGGGGAAAAGCGTCTGAAAGCCGAAACAGCGGGTGAGTTCAATGATCTCGAACAGGGACTTCAAGAACAGGGTTCGTTCTATTCGAAAACCGACCGTTTTACGCGCGGCAGTGCGACGGTCGACTACGCCCTGAATGAGAAGATAACGTTAAACGGCCATATGGATACCACCGTTACGACCCGGCTTCTGTCTGGAACAGCCCAATCCGGGTCTGAAAAGTCGACGGAGTATATGGTTGCGACTTCACTGCAGGGAACCTATGCGCTGCAAAGAGGCTATGTCGGAATTTCACCCGCTTACTCCTACCGAAACGGCGGGGAGGAGAATGCGTACCTTCTCGACAGAGTACGGGTTAAGGGACTGTTCGGATACAATCTGAGCGACACAACACATCTGCAGGGCGATATAAGCTGGTTCTGGAGCGACGACCTCAAGAATCGGGTGCCGTTTAATCTGAGCATTACGGCCTATCCGACCGATCTTTTTTCAGTGAGCGCAGGAGGGGGCTACAGGATTGAGGAATTCAATCTTTCGGATGTGCTCGATGATTTCATGTTTGCCGATACACCGGGAGGTGTTCGTGACAACAGCGGGTGGTACTTTACCGTCAACTCACATTTGAACTTTCTTCCGGGCTGGGTTGCGTACGGGGGACTGGCATTTATGAACAGCAGCGAAATGCTCTCAGTCCAGGAGACTGCCGATCCGCTGACCGGGCTTTTTCCCGTTACACAGGAAAAGATGCACCAGCTTACCTCGGAGATCGGAGTTCGATGGATACCCTCTGCAATCTTTTCCGCCTATGTGAGCTGGACTTCGGAAATTATGGATAGGCCGAACTTCTACCCGAACAACTCCGTCAGCCTCGAAGCGAATATCAACAGCAATTCAGGGAAGCTCGGCGGTATTGTTTCTTCGGCTTTCTATACCGGTATAAACGACTTCGTACAGGCGCCGATCATAAACGTCGAGGGATTTTACAGGGTAAACGATTCGCTTATGTTCAGTGCGGAGGCGGATGATGTGCTGTATCCTGCGCTTGACGGTCCGAGGTACAGCTGGTATCCCTTTATCGATAAAGGTCTTGGGGTAGTTGTGAAAGCGCATATTACTTTTTAAGGAGATTCAGTATGGTCGAAATACTCCAAAAAGGCGGCATCGTCATGTGGCTCATTATGTTCCTGTCGATCATTGCAGCGGTGATAATAATAGAGCGTCTCCTCTATTTCAGAAAGATACGTATCGATGAGGAGAAGATGATCAGCAGGCTGAAGACGACACTGCAGAAAAAACACTTCGATGAAGCGCTCGCGATCTGTGAGAACAATCCATCTCCGGTGACGAATCTGATGAAGGTGGGGATTGAGCACCGCGCGTACCCGCGTGAAACTATCAGAGAGGCGATAATGGATGCGGCGAATCTGGAGGTACCGAAAATGGAGAGGCATCTTCCCGCTCTGGGAACGATTTCTCATATTGCGCCTCTTCTCGGTCTGCTCGGAACCGTTACCGGTAATATACGGGCATTCGGTGTTCTTGGGAAATTCGGCGCTGTGGGCGACCCGGGACTACTCGCAAAGGGAATTGCGGAAGCACTGCTGACGACGGCTGCGGGCATTATCGTTGCGATCCCGGCAGTAATCTTTTACAACTACCTTGTAAGCAAGGTCAACCATTCAATCATCAGGCTCGAAAACCGCGTAAACGAGCTTGTGCTCCTTCTCGGAGGTGTATCGACATGAGATTCAGGCGACTGTTATCCACCAGAACCAACGTTGAGCTCATCCCGCTCATCGATGTCGTGTTCCAGCTCGTCGTATTCTTTATGGTGTCCACGACCTTCATACTCACACCGGGAATCAGCCTCATACTGCCGATGTCGGAAACTTCCGAACCCGTGGTGATGTCGAGGCTTGTGGTGACCGTTGTGTCAGAAGATGAGCTCTACCTCAATAAGGAGAGGTATGATCTGAAGGGCCTCGATGCGCGGCTTGCCGGTATTACTGAGAAGGAGCGGAAAGAGGTTCGAACCGTCGTCATCGAAGGCGATGAGCATGTTTCCTACAAACTGATGGTGGAAGTGCTCGATGTATTGCGAAAGAACGGGTTCAAGGGGGTTAATCTGAGAACAAAGGAGAGTGAGGAAAAAGGGAGGTAATTGCCGGAAGCGGCAGAATGTAGTAATTTTAAATAGTGGTTGATTCGGGGTACATGCTATGACCGAACGGATAGATACGGCGCACAGGCAGAATCAGAGGAGGATGGCTTTCAGCATTGCCATCGCGCTGTTCATACATGCGGGTATATTCGTCACCTTTCAGTACGGTATTCGTCCTCATCCGGAGGAGCTGCCCGAATACAGCGGTCCCATAACAGTAACGCTGTACGAATCCACCGAACAGATGCGCGCGACGGAGGCACAAGCCGCTGTCCAAAAAGCCGTCGTACAGCCGGAAAAAGTGCCTGAAATAAGACATGAATCCGTACAAAAGACGCCGGATGCCGTGCGTAAAACGGAAAAGCGGACAGAGCCTCTACAGAAGAGCACTCAACCATACGAATCGGGGACTGCAAAGGCTCCCGAGGACATTCTGGCGAAACCCCGGGAGACGGCCGGACCTCTCCCGGTTCCTGTGCAGGAGCGTCGGTTGGGGGCGGAGGGACCGGTTGAAGAATCGCTGAACGTACCCTCAGGCGGGATTCAAGCGCCCACCCGGGGCCTGTCGCCGCGGGAGGTGAAACCTTCACAGCAGGCTGCGCCTTCGACCCAAACAGCCGGTACTGCTGCTTCCGGGACAATACCTGCAGCCACAGGTGAAAAACCGGTTTCTGAGGAAGCGCCGAAACCGAAGTTTTCTTTTCCTCCTGTTGAACAGGAGGAAAAACCTCTTTCCCTGGATATGAATCGGTTGGAGCAGGCCCTGGAGAAAACGACAACCGCCACCACTGAAGAAACACAGCAGAAAACCACGGCAACAGAGCCGGGTACATCTTCCACCGGCGCACCAAGCATTGAGTGGGAGGATGCCCGGCGCGGCAGAACTCTTCTGTCGTCTCCGGCACTACCGGTGATTCCGGAATGGGTCAAGAGGGAAGGGCTCAATCTGTCGGTTATGGTTTCTTTTGAGGTGACGCCGCAGGGGCATACCACCACCCTCAATGTAAAACAATCTTCCGGCTACTCCGACGTTGATTCCGCAGTTCTTGAAGCGGTGAGAAAGCTCCGTTTCAATCCAATCGCGGACAACAGAAACGTGCGTGGAGTTATACGCTATATTATCAGCGCCAGATAAGCTTCCCGCGCAATCCCATAAAGACCATATGAAAGTGCTTGAGTTGACATGGGAGTTTCCGCCCTATATCTCAGGCGGCCTCGGTACAGCCTGCTACGGGCTGACAAGAGCCCTTCTCAGGTTCGGTGTTGAAATCTACATGATACTTCCCTCGCGGGAGCCCTTTTTCTTTCACCTGAGAAGGCCTCGGGATGTCGACTCACTCCCCGGATACAACCTGGAAGCGATTTCCCGGAGCGGGCCATCCGTCTCCTGTCGATCTGACAGAAACAGTTTTGAATACCTGCAGATTGCTCCAGCTGCAGGTGGATATGCAGGCGTGTTGAATAAGGTTTCGTGGGAGGATATTGAAAAAACCGTTTCCTATTATCGGAAAACTGCCGCCCGGGCCGCCCGGTATATTGATTTCGACATCATACACGCCCACGACTGGCTTACCTTTCCCGCGGCCCTTGTATTGAAGAATACGTTCGACAAACCGCTGGTCTGTCATGTGCATGCGACGGAGTATGACCGTTCTCTCAAAGAAGGGAACTGCCGGGTATATGACATCGAGCGCCGGGGTCTTCAGAGTGCAGACCGTATTATCGCGGTATCGCGTGGAACTGCGGATAAGACCGAACAGTACTACGGAATTAATAAAAACAGAATACGTACCGTACACAACGCCTGTGCCATTAAGAAACCGCTGTTAGGCCCTAAACGGCTTTTCAGGGAGCCGGTGGTTTTGTTTCTCGGCAGGCTGACTCCACAAAAGAGGCCCGATATATTTATTAAAGTTGCCTGCAAAGTGTTGAAAAAATATTCTGATGTACGTTTTATACTGGCGGGTTCCGGAGAAATGGAAGAAGCCCTGATTCGTCAATCGGCCCGGCACAACACGGGCACCAGGCTGCTTTTTACCGGTTTTCTTGATAGAAAGGAGGTCTCGCATATTCTTTCAATGACGGACCTGCTCGTTATGCCGTCCGATGCCGAACCTTTCGGGATTGCCGCCCTTGAAGCAATGCGCTTCGGTATTCCGGTTATTGTCTCTTCACAATCCGGCCTGTTGGAGATTGTACAAAATGTCATACCGGTCGACAACCGCGATATTGAAACCATGGCCTCCATTGTTGCGAGTTTTTTAAAGGAACCCGGGAAATTTAAAAAGACCGGAAAAGCGGGCAAACGAGAAGCAAAAAAGATAACATGGAGCACGTCCGCTCGAATGGTGAATGAGATATTCGAGGAAATTGCATGCTGAACATAGTCATGTACTTTCAGGTGCATCAGCCGTACAGGCTGAAAAGAATGAAGATCTTCGATGCTGCCGATACTGCGGATTTTTTCGATGATGAGCTGAACCGGCAAGTCATTTCGGAGGTCTCGAGAAATTGCTACCTTCCTGCCTCTTCTCTCATGCTTCGATTGGTTGAACAGTACGGTTCTATGTTCAAGACGGCATTTTCAATAACCGGGACTGCTGTTGAGCAGTTGAAACGCTTCGTCCCGGAGGGCATGGAGATGTTCAATAAACTGGCTGATTCCGGTTGCGTCGAATTTATAGGCGAGACATACTTTCATTCTCTGAGCTCGGCATTCGACCGGGAAGAGTTTGTAGAACAGGTTGAAATGCACTGTACCCTTATACAAAAGGAGTTCGGGTGCGTACCGGCTGTGTTCAGAAACACCGAGCTTATTTATGACGACAGGGTCTCGGATTATATCGGTTGTCTTGATAACTTCAGGGTGATACTGACGGAAGGAGTAGAGCGTGTTTTGGGTAAAAAATCCGCTTTCTTCCCCCGCCTTTCGGCAAACGGCAGGCATGTGCTGCTGTTCAGGCACTACCGTCTGTCCGATGATATTTCATTTCGGTTTATGGAACGACACCGGGAAAAGCGTGCTCTCAGCGCAGATGACTATATCCACCGAATCGAAAAAGCATTAACGTATGAGAATAACGACCAGGACCTGTTTCTCAACCTGTTCATGGATTATGAAACCATCGGAGAACACTACCGCTCCGATACCGGAATATTCGATTTTTTCGAGACATTCGCAAGGCGTGTTATCGATCACAGGAAAATGCGGTTTGTTTTTCCTGCAGAGGCATCCGGAATAGACAGGAATACACTCGAGAAATGCCCGATACCGGTTCCGATTTCCTGGGCCGATACGACGCGCGACCTTTCCGCGTGGCTTTCAGGTCCTCTGCAGAAAAATGCAGTCCAGGCCCTTTTTCACCTTATAGCCAGCCATGCTGGAAGGCATGGATTGCTCGATGCCCTTCGTCGGCTTTCCTCTTCAGATCATTTTTATTATATGTACACGAATGGGAGCAGGCAAGACGCCGAGGTTCACCTGCGCTTTTCACCTTTTAGTTTGCCTGAAGAAGCATACCGTTGTTACCTTTATGCATTGTCCGGCATCGAAGAAAAGGGTATATTCAGTCGACCTGTTTAAAAATTACTTCACGATACACGGGTATCCAGGCTTCGGGAATCGGCTTTTGGGTACCTTGAGAAAAAAATGTGTTTCGAGGAACGATCATGCACGTAAAAAACATATATGTATATCCGAGATATCCGGAATCACTTCAGAAACTGTTTAATCTTGCATTTAACGTGTGGTCCTTCTGGGATAAAGAGACGGTTCAGCTGTTCGACAGGGTCCACGGCACACTTTTCAGAAAAACCGACCTCAACCCGGTTCAGTTCCTCTATTCAGTGGCGGAAGAGCGGCTCATCGAGCTTTCGAAAGACAGCGCTTTTCTGAATGACGTGGAAGAGGCATGGAAGAGGTACGATGAATACGCGCGGAAAAAGACAACGTACGGTGAACGCTTCAGGGACAAAAAGATCGCTTATTTTTCCATGGAGTACGGACTTCATTCATCCATTCCCATCTACGCCGGCGGCCTGGGAATACTTTCCGGAGATCATCTGAAAGGGGCCTCCGACCTGGGCATACCGATAACGGGTATCGGACTGTTATACAGGTACGGGTATTTTAACCAGCGGATAAACATCCACGGTATGCAGGAGGAGGAATATGTTGAAAACAGTGTTTTCAACCTCCCGCTCAAAGAACTCAGATCAACCGATGGAGAGCCGGTATATGTAAAAGTGGAAATACTCGGTACACAGGTGCTGATAAAGGTGTGGTTCATCCGTGTGGGCAGGGCGCGCCTGATTCTGCTCGATACGAATATAGAGGCAAACGCACCTGATTTTCGACGTATCACCGACCATCTATACGACGCGGGAAGGGATGTACGTATACAGCAGGAGCTCGTGCTTGGTCTGGGGGGCATGGAAGCGCTCGATGCAATGAACGTCAAACCCGATGTGTTCCATCTCAATGAGGGACATTCTGCGTTTCTCATCGTTCAGCGCCTTAAAAAACTCATGGTAGAGGAGGGGCTGTCGTTTGACGAGGCGTATGCACTGATAAAAAATACCACGGTATTTACCACCCATACTCCGGTTGAAGCGGGAAATGAAAACTTTCCGGTTGAAATGGTTCAGAAGTATCTCAGCAAAAAAGTCGAGGAGCTTGGTATACCACTCGATCGTATCATGGAATACGGCACGCTTCACGATAAAAAAACGTTCTGGCTTCCCGCTTTTGCTGTGCGTTTCTCCAGATATGCCAACGGTGTTTCAGAGCTGCACGGCAAGGTATCGAGGGGGATGTGGCGCGACCTGTTTCCCGGCATGGCCGAATGCGAAGTACCCATTACACATATTACGAACGGCGTGCATTACTCATGGATTTCTCCTGCAATCATGGAGCTTTTTAATCGATATATAGCTCGAGAAAATTACACCCTCTCCGATGATGAGACGGCGGTTCGGAATGTGCTGGATATCCCCGATGAAGAGCTTTGGGATGCCCATATCAGTTCGAAGAGGAAATTGATCAGTACTATCCGGATGCTGATGGAAGAAAATTACTCACAAAAGGGCTTTGCAATATCGGGGAGCGGGGATGCATCCGCTCTTTTCAATGACCGGTATTTAACAATAGGATTTGCCAGGCGGTTTGCCGTATATAAGCGTCCCACACTCATTATGCAGGACAAAGAACGGCTGAAAAAGATACTTTTGGATGAAGATCGGCCGGTTCAGATTATTTTCACCGGCAAAGCGCACCCTGCCGATTCGAACGGGAAGAATATGATCAAAGAGGTCGTTGATTTTGCGAGGGATGAGGGGCTCGAGAACCGTGTTGTGTTCGTTGAGAATTACAACATGAATGTGGCCCGTGCCGTTGTGCAGGGAGTGGATATATGGCTCAACACGCCGCTCAAGCCGTATGAAGCCTCGGGCACATCGGGTATGAAAGCCGGTATGAACGGCGTGCTCAATCTAAGCATCCTCGACGGTTGGTGGCCGGAAAGCTACAATACTAAAAACGGATGGGCGATCTGCTCCGGACGTCTCGATGACAACCTCGACGCGCGAAATACGATCGAATCCCGGCAGATTTACACCTTGCTGGAAAAGGAGGTTGCCCGCCTGTACTATGATAGGGATGAAAGTGATATTCCCCGTGAATGGGTAAAGATGATGAAGGAATCGATATACACCGTTTACAGGGATTTTAACATAACAAGAATGCTTCGCGAATACTCCGAGAAGTTTTACCTGCCTGCTGTTGAAGCACGGCAGAAAATAACAGGAGATAAAAAGTATCTGGCAGGTGTTTTGAAAAATACGGCGAAGATACAGTCGGCGTGGAACAAGGTATACATCAAGGATGTATTCATGGATATTGACAAACACGAGATCCTTTTTACCGATGATACAATAAAAACACAGTGCTATGTATTCCTCGATGACGCCGATCCCACTCTTTTCAATGTTGAATTTTTCTACTTTTTTGAAAAAGACGGAGCGTACGAGACCGCCGGGCTTGATTTCATCGAAAAATATCCTGATAAAACGGCAAAATATGGAGGAGAAATCACCCTTCGCTACTCCGGTATTCAGAGCATCGGCGTGCGGCTTGTACCCTCGGACAATGAGGTGCGGGTACTCCATCCCGATTTAATCAAGTGGTACGAGATTTCGTAAAAATGCCTTTCCGCACTGTATTTTTCATACCGGTACACCGATAAATAGGTATGAGAATACTGTAAAGATACAAAAAAACAGGGAAAGCCATGTGCATGAATAATAAAGAAAAGGCATATAAACGTTTAAACTCGGATGCACCGCGTCTGTTGAGAGAGATTTTCTGCATTGTGGTTGTGCTGGCGGTTGTTATACCTGCTCTGTCGGTATATGCGCAGGAATCTCCCTCATACGCATTTATCGACTTTGGTAAAAGCTACGACAGCATTACAAGCTCGGCGAAGTCTGATGGATATCAGGTGAAGGAGCAGGAAATCACCTCATTCTTCGGGAAGTACTATCTGCTTTTGGAGAAATCGCAGGAGTTTTACAGCGAGAGGATAGCACTCTTTTTCGATGCCGAGAAGAAACTCATCTTTTTCAGTATTCTATACACACTCGGTGAGAATCAGTCTCCACGGGTTATTCAGAAGCTTGACGAATCGCTTGCACAAAAACTCTTGGAAAAATACGGGGAAAACGAAAACGAAGCCGTTCCCTACTATCGGGTGTATCACAATATTTATGAAATATTCCTGTATCCGCCCGGATCAGACGGACGTTATGCCCGTCTTTCATTCAAGCAGTTGGAACGATCATCAGCATACCTGAATTTCTACCAGCAGGAAGTCGAGAAGCTCGAGGACGAGACCATATCTCGGACCGTAGGCAATCTGTAAATCCTTTACAGCTTTTTGAGCTGCTTCTCGTTTTCTTCTATGTCTTTTTCCAGATCCCCTATTTCCGAGAGCAGTGGTTTTATATCGGCCGTTCCTTTCGATATTGTACTCTGTCCTTTTTCAACGAGGAGCTCATAAACCTTTGAACCAAGCATCGTAAGCTTCTTTTCGGCCTGGTTCTCGAGCTTTTTGATTTTGATTTTCAGAGCCCCTTTCTCCCCGGCTTCCCTCGTCTTTTCCTTTGCCTTTCCCAGAACTTCCTTCGAGGTTTCAACACTCTTCTGTAAAAATTTTTCCATCCGTTCGCGAAAGCTCATGAGACACCTCCTTTACCGAAACTATCTTGGTATATGCCGTACCCCTCGTGCTTTCAGACACTATTTTCATGACTGCTGTGCCTGTATTACGGTTGCCGCTATGGTATAGACGATATCGATGATCTCTGCACCCCTGCTCAGGTCGTTTGCGGGTTTATTGAGTCCCTGTATAATCGGTCCGATTGCGGGTACTTTCGCCGAACGCTGAACCGCTTTGTATGCGGTGTTGCCCGCGTCCAGGTCGGGAAATATGTATACCGTCGCCTTCCCCGCGACTTTGCTGTCTTTCAGTTTTACCCGGGCAACCTCCGCCGAGGTGGCGGCGTCGTACTGTATTGGTCCCTCGATGGGAAGGTCCGGCCGTTTTTCCCGTGCGATCTCCGTGGCTTTTCTGACCTTGTCTACATCTTTGCCCCTTCCGGACTTGCCCGTGGAGTAGGACAGAATTGCCACGACCGGTTCGATGCCGAAAGATCGGGCGGTATCGGCACTTGTTACCGCAATATCGGCAAGCTGGTTGGCATCCGGATTCTCGACGAGAGCACAGTCGCCGTAAACGAGCACGTTGTCCGGCATGCACATGAAGAATATGCTCGATGCAAGCAAAACTCCGGGTTTTGTCTTGATTATCTGAAGAGCAGGTCTCAGCGTGTCTGCGGTTGAATGCACGGTCCCCGAAACGTACCCGTCGGCGTCGCCGCATTCGACCATGAGTGCTGCAAAATGTACCGGATCGAGCATAAGATCACGGGCCATTTCCCGGGTCATGCCTTTGTGATTCCTGATCTCATACAGTCTGGTCGCGTATCTTTCGATTGTTTGTGCGTCGCAGTGCGTGTTGTCCACGATTTTTGCCCCCGACAGGTCTACCCCGCCGTCTCGCGCCGTTTTATTTACTTTCTCTTCACTTCCAATGAGCGTGAGTCTGCAGGTGTCGCGCTCCAGCACCTCAGCAGCGGCAATTATGATTCGCTTTTCCGTGCCTTCGGGTAGTACGATATGTTTCTGTTTTTCCTTTGCCTTCTGGAGTATTCTGTACTGAAACATCTTCGGTGTAATGATGTTCGTCCTCACCCTGCCGAGCATCGTGTGTATCCTCTCGATATCCACTCTGTTTTCCACAAGGCGGTTCACCATGGAAATCTTCTCCCAATCGTTATCGGCGAGCTCCCCCTTGACGCTGTTCACATTGAGCGCCGTGCTGTAGGTGTCCTCTTTGACCGAAATCATGGTAAGACAGGTATCCGGTATTCCTGTAATAAGGGTGCGGACATTTTCTCCGGGAACTAGCCCCCCGGTGAGTACGATGCCGGAGTAGTGTGGAAAATAGCGGGATTCCTGGGCCGCCAGTGCGGTAAATATGATGTCGACCCTGTCTCCGGGGGTGATGAGCAGACATCCGTCTTTATCCTTTATGTGCATCAGAGCATTCTCGGGTGTCATGGCGAGAATGCGGACATCGGTCACTATTTCAGAGAGGTCGGAGGCGCAGTCGATAAGCTTTGCATCCAGTTTTTTGATTATTTCTCTCAAACGGGGACCTGCAATCTTCGGGTTGTGGGGTACAATCCCGAAAAGAGGAATCTGCCTCTTTTCGAGGAATTCTTTAAGCCGACGGCCTGTTTCTTCAATATGTGCAGATTCAGTCCTGTTGACAATCGCACCGAGCAGGTTGCAGCCCATTTCCCTGAACGAATCCACGCATTCGATGATACTTCCGGTAAGTTCATCAAATGTCTTACCGGCAGCGCTGGCAATGAGAATAACCGCTGCATTGAGGTTTTTTGCAAGTTCGGCGTTGATATCGAATTCCAGGGCTGCGGTCGCGCTCATGTAGTCCGTGCCTTCGATAATAACGGCGTTTCTTCCTTTTTCAATCTTTCCGAAGGCGTTGAATATAGTCTCAAAAACGGTATCGGTATTGCGGATTGCCTCTTCCATGGACACGGGGTTTATATCACCCGGGTCGTCATCGAGCGCGAAGATACCCTTGATCAGTGCGGCATCCGAATCGATCGTATGCCCGGGGTTGTAGCGCTGGCCTATCGGCTTCATATAGCCGACATGGGGAACGAGCCCGCGCAGTGCGTTGATCAATCCGACCGTTATAAAGCTTTTTCCACTTCTCTGCTCTGTCGCTGCGATAAATATTCTCTTCTCCATGTATTCCTCCCTGGATGGTGAGAGTGGATGAAACGTAATTATCCCGCACGTACCCGGTTTATGGTTTGATCCATTGGAATACCGGCATTTCATGCCGGAGAAAGCTGGTATTCTTTATCGGTTTGAACCTTTTACGATTGAAAGTCTACTTGCCTATGTAATTAGTATAGCAACGGACGGTTTTAAAGTCATTTTAAATCAAGATATCGGCATCGAATGAAGGTTCAGAGGCGTGGGGTTTCTCCTACAATCCGAGTATTGAGTAGACAATATCTTTTACCACGCCGTTTTTCTCTAATTCATGAAGAACGGGATCGAGCTCGCCTGGTGAGCCTGCAAGAAAGTAAATAAACCCCTCAACCTCGCTTTCGACGAGCTCACAGGTGAGAAAGTTGTTTTCTCCTGCTACGTCGCGGGGTTTCAGTTTTCTGATGGTATGCAGAATCGCGGATTTTCTTAGGTTGTGTGAATCGTACGGACGCTCTTCGAGACGCGTTACCTTGCTGAGCCGTTTGATCTTTCGCACCATGATGTCCTTTTTTATCTCGCTGCTGAAAAAGGTAAGCACAACGCTGCCTTCCACTACGGCAGGCTCTTCAAGGCCGTGTCCCACAACTGTACCGATGTTGATTCCCTCATTGCTGAAGGCAGACGCAATACTCGTCAGCGCTCCTGCGCGATCCACGACGTGAACACGAAACACCCAGTGGGATTTATCAGATCCACTCATTGTAAAACCCTCCCATCTCGATTGTCTGAAACATCGGGAAAGCGAAGCGGTTTTATTCTGCCGCACAGGGCGCGATATGTTTCGACGGCGAGCGCTTCCATCTCGAGAGAACCTTCGAACACGAAGATCGGGGCCATTCTGGAAATTTTTTTCCGGAGGGCATCCCGTATGAGCATGCTTCTGATGAGTCCGCCGGTAAACACAACCGCTTCGACTTCCGCTCCAAGAGAAGCGTACATCGAACCTATCTCCTTCACAATCCGGTGGATGAAGGCGTCGACGACGAGACGTGCCTCCTCATCGCCTTTTTCGATGCGTGTTTCGATTTCTTCCATGCGGTATATGCCAAGGTATGAGTAGAGCCCTGCTCTTGTCGAAAGCTCTTCCATAAGTGCCTCTCTTGTGTACTTTCCGGAAAAACAGAGGTCAATAATGCCTCTTAACGGAAGAGTTCCGGCCCGAGTGGGTGTAAACGGGCCGTCACCTAATAGTGCGATATTTCCGTCTATCATCCTGCCGCCTTTGACGGCTGCTACGGTTATTCCTCCGCCGAGATGTGCGACCACGAGGTTTATAGCTTCAAGGGGCAGCCCCATCGCATCCGCCGCCTTCCGTGAAGCCGCATGGACACTCAGAGCATGCGACGTGCTCAGACGGCGAATCGGCTTGAATCCGGATATCTCTGCTTCAGGGATGAATTCGTCCACAACAACCGGGTCGACGGCGTATGCGGGGATTTTAAAACGCACGGCCAATTGAGCCGCAACAGGTATGCCGAGGTTGCTTGCATGCACCATTTCAGGGTTCTCGATAATGCCGGACACGATGCGGTCGTCGATCTGCACCTGCCTGGTCTTCCCCTTGGAAACTTCTGCGATAGTATAGGTTCCGCCCCTGAGCTTTTCGGGAGGCCGGGGAACGAACCCGCCGCGTGCTGCAATTGCATCGATTTTTTTCTCGTTCCACTCACCGAGTGCGTCAGAGATGAGCTTCAGCACGGTTTCAACCTGCTTCCTCGTTACTTCAGGGGAACCAGGCGTCCCGACTGTGTAGGGAATTTCCCGTTCGTGCAGGGTGTTTTCGTTTTCAAAGAGGGCAAGTTTTATGGAAGTTGAGCCCGGGTTGATGACAAGTGTTCTGTACTTTTTTTCTCCTGCAGAACCCTTTTTTACCCGGGAGTTTTTCCTTTCGGCAGCGGTACGCTGGGCATAGATACTGCAAAGCGCAATCGAGAGGAGCCTAGTTTCCAGTGTATCTGCTCTGGAAAGAATGATATAGGGAATGGGAAAACCAACTGTAATGCAGGCCATTGATGCCTGCCCGAACTTTGACATTGCAGTAAAGGTCTTGTATAGTATGTTAGCTGCGTCGATTCCGGGGCAAACGAGGACATCGGCTCTGCCTGCAACCTCCTGTGCATTGGGAAGATCGGGCATTCCTTTTATGCTCACCGATTCCGTATCCACGGCAAGGTCGAATGAAAGCGGTCCGCACACAAGTGCATGTGGCCACTGCAGATCTGCAAGACGCCTCCCTATCCAGGTTGAGGGTAGGGAAGGAATCTGCTTTTCATTTGCAGACAGAACAGCTACACGCGGACGCTCTATACCGACGACAATCCGAGCAATCTCAACGGCATTGTCTATCAGATTGACCATTCTGCCGAAATTACATATCGTAGTGACGCCTGCATCGGTCATAACAACAGGTCTGCCGTTTTCTACAGGAGATGCCTCGACAATGGTGGCCACACTTACTGTTGGACGGACGGCCAGTCGAATGATGTGGCGGTTGATGATAGGGGTCGAAATGCCACCTTTCAAAACGATATCAATACCGCCTTCTTTAATAAGCTCCACTGTTTGTGTGGCGATACTTACATCGTCGGCAGCAGCGACAATGTCGTCCGTTGCGATGTCGATGCCGACTTCTTCCACCGCCTGGTTTATCCTTTCTCTGCTACCTACAAGAATAATACGATCGATTATTCCATGGTCCCGCGCGGATTCAACGAGATGTAAATCTTCAATGCGATGCCCGCCAGCAATAAGCACGGTTGATGATTGAAGCGTTCCCGCGATCTCGATGAGATCCGTCACCCTTTCCAGCCGGTTGTGTGCGACTATTTCATTTTGATTGCTTTCCACATCCATTCCCTGCTCCTCTTTGTCCCGATGGGGGCCGTTTTAAGACCGCAACGCACGGCACAGACAGTTACATATAATTACAGCTTATAAATTCGTACGAGCGCAAAAATCTAAAAAAAAGTATAGCACGAGTGATCCATTGGATTTTTTACTATCGATACGTTCATTCTCCAATAAATAGCGTACGCGTATGAATGACTCAAAGCACTTTTATGAAAAAAGCGCGAGCAGAATACGGTGACGATCAGTTGACGGACAGGGCGCTATCCGAAAGAACGGTCTCGGCGAGCTCCCGGTCGATAATGAGTACGTTCACGACACCGCCCGCCAGCACTGCCTTCGTTATGGTTCCTTTTCGCTTTCCGTAGGCTATCCCGACGACATTACGTATTTTACGAATTTCGGAAATCGGCAATGTGATAATCCGTTCGAAAATTCTATTCGGCACATGTTTGCCGTCTGCATCTATGAAGTCGAGGTTTACATCTCCGACTGCACCGAGGCTTTTGAGATATGTAATCTCCCCTTCGCTTATAAAACCGTATCTGACATAGGAGGATTCAGGGCCGAGATCGCTGAAGCTGAATACGGCGCAGCTCAGCCCTTTCAGCAGGTTAAAAATCTCCCTGGTATTGCTGTCCTGCATCAGCACATCTTTCGCTTTTTTGCTGTCAAGGATAGCAGGGGCATTGATTACGTAGCTGATGCCGCCGAAAACGTCCGCCAGAGATCTGGCGATTGAATTGGTATGAATTCCAAGCTCGATCTTTCCAAGCCCACCGCATATAGGTACCACCTGCACATCTATCTTCTTCGGGGATTCCATAAGAGCCGCCACGCTCTTGAGCGTGAGCCCCCAGTTAACTCCCATGCTGTCTCCTGCCTTTAATATACGGCACAGCACACCGGTAAGGCTTACAGCCATTTCCCACAGGATCTCCCGCGGGTCTTCACGATCCGGTATGATTATACACTCTTTAAGATCGTACCTATTTTCAAGAACACGCTCCATCTCCTGGTAGCTTTCCCTCGTGTAGTGAACCTTTATTTCAACAATCTTTTTCTCCCGCGCCTTTTTGAGATATCGGGAAACACGCACTCTGTTGATGTTGAATTTTTCTGCTATCTTGTCCTGATTCATATCTTCCAGGTAGTAGAGATGGGCGATCTTCGGAAGCAGTTTTTCCATATCCATTTCGTTCATCGAACAAACCTCGACACATTATCAGAGCTCATACTATACGTGTGCAGGTACGCTCTAGGGCATTTTTTACATCAGCCGGAAACAGCACATCGCTGCAGGCTTCGGGCATTTTATATTCTCTGACGTTGGGTATGAAAGAGCGCGCTATTCAGCGAGTGTTTCCTTAACACTGCGAGCGATCCGCTGTGTATTCGGCATATTTTCGACTTCCAGCGGATGCGACATGGGCGGCGGAACATCGTACCCGGATACAATCCGCACCGGACACTTCAGATCCTTGAAACAGTTTCTCGCTATCTCATGGGAGATATGGCTCGCAAAGCTGCCGGTATACGGCGCCTGCGTAACGATAACCGCCCTGCCGGTTTTCCTCACCGATTCTGCAATTGTTTCGATATCCAGAGGTACTAGGGTTCTCGGGTCGACGATCTCGATCTCTATTCCTTCACCTGCGAGAACATATGCCGCTTCTTTTGTGATATTCACCATCTGGGAATAGGAGACAACCGTAATATCCTTTCCTGCACGAACAATATTGGCCTGCCCGAAAGGAATCGTGTACTCCTCGTTTTCCGGCACCACCGATTTCTCCAGATACACCCACTGATGCTCGATAAAGCACACAGGGTTGTCGTCCCGAATCGCCGTCTTGAGCAGGCCCTTCATATCGCGGGGATTGGAGGGAATAGCCACCTTCAGTCCCGGAAACTGTGTAACTATCGATTCGAGGCTCTGTGCGTGCTGGCCCGCGTACCCTTTGCCGCCGCCGATGGTCGTTCGAATAACAAGAGGGATATCCGACTGTCCGCCGAACATGTACCGCGTCTTCGCTGCCTGATTGCCCACATGATCCATTGCCATCAATATGAAATCTATGTACATGAGCTCGACAACCGGACGCAGGCCCGCAAGCGCCGCTCCGACGCCGGTGCCGACGATTGTTGCCTCCGAGATCGGTGTATTGAAAATTCTGTCCGGGCCGAAGGTGTCGTACAGGCCGAGCGTCGCATTGTATGCCCCACCGTAGGCAGCGATATCCTCACCCCAGAGCACGACGCGTCGATCACGAAGCATCTCTTCATAAAGGGCCTCCAAAACGGCATGCCTTCCGAGAATCATACCATCGCTGTCCCGTTTTATTTTACGAAAGGGTTTGAGAAAATTTTTTGTTTTATACTCATCGCCTATACTATCGGAAGTCGTATCTGCATACAGACCCCACCCAATATCTTTGACCTCGGGAAACCTTCCCTTTGTAGCGAGGAGTGTGAGGTCTTTGAGCTTGTGCCGGGTATCCTCCCATATCTTTTTAGCATCGTCTGCGGACAGGATGTTGTTTTCGACAATCTGACCTGTGTACCAGTTTACCGGATCGTGTTTTTTCCATGCATCCGTTTCCCTGTTTGTACGGTATGAGGTCCCCTTGTCCTTGAAATTATGTCCCCAGAACCGGTAGGTGTTTGCTTCGATCAGTACAGGCCCTTTGCCTTTCAGGCATATCTCTTTCGCCCTTTTTACCGCATCCCGAACCGCGAGAATATTCATACCGCAGATGGTTTCGGCGTGCATAGCCGCATCGTTGTAGCCCGAACCCCTCTGGGACAGGTATTCTATATTGGTTACCTCCCCCTTCTGCTGACCGGTCATGCCGTACTGGTTGTTTTCGACGAAGAATATAACGGGAAGTCCCTTTTTGAACTGGGCCATTGTGGCGAAATTCATGGACTCATGGGCGACGCCGTTGTTCATGGCCCCGTCTCCGACTGCGGCGAGAACGACACGGTTCTCACCGAGCTTCGATACGGCTAGGGCCGCTCCCGTTGCGATTGGAAATCCGCCGCCGACGATTGCATTTGCACCGAGATGACCGACGGAAAAATCGGCAAGGTGCATTGCACCACCTCTTCCCCTGCAGTATCCGGCCTGCATGCCGAGAGCCTCCGCCATCATTCGGTACAGGTTGTAATCTATAACGGCGTCGAGCAGATTGTCATATCCGCTCGCATCGAATTGGTTCTCTTCAGCACTGCTGAGCACATCTTTCAGCTCGTCCTCGCTCATGTCATAATATGCAAACAGACCTTTTGCAAGCGAGTGGCCGTGGGCTCTGTGGTGTACGGCGATGTAGTCGTCCTTCGACAGAGCGCTCACCGCTCCGGTCTGGGCCGCCTCCTGTCCGACACTCAGATGCGTCGAACCTCTGAATTCGAACCCCTCGTACGGTACGAATCGTTTACTGTCAAGGTCTCTGATCGTGTACTCAAAGGCGCGCTGAATGATCATCGCCTTGTATAATAAAAGCGCCTGGTCCTTCGTTATGATCCCCTTTTCGAGCTCATCCTTAAGGCCGGGTTTGTACTGAAAAAGCGGTATCTCGGGCAGTTTCAGTGTCACCGGTTCATCGCTGCAGGGCATGACATCGATCTCTTTCATATCTTTCTTCCTTTCTTTCTATTTGTTGTTTAGTATGCTCGTTTTACTGCGAATATATTCCAGTATTTTCCAGAGAAAACAGGTTTTTGGTTGTTAATAGATTCAGGCACAGCGATCTCGTGTCAATAAAACTCCTTTAAAAGTGCATGCAACCTGTGCTCCGTAACAGGCTGCGGATTTGCGGCGAGGTTCACCGCATTTGCCGATACCTCGAACGCGATCCTCGCCAGGTCCCTCTCCTCTATACCCACATCTCTGATCCGTGATTGTATATCAAGATCCCCGTACAGTCTGAGGAGGCTCGATTCGAGATTGTTCGATCGGTCGAGCGCCCAGGCCAGATCCTCAAACTGCCTTTTACAGATCTTTGCATTGCACCGTACGTGGCAGAGCAGGCCGAGTGCGCATCCTGATCCGTGAGGAATGTGGTAGAACGCACCGAGAACATGGGATATTGCGTGTCCCAGTCCAAGACCTTTGGTAAATGAGATGCCACCGAAGGTAGCCGCCATACACATATCCTTCCGGGCTTCGGTATCGTCACCTTTTACATACGCACGACGCAGGCTTCTTCCAATAAGCTTTACGCCGTATAGCGCAAGCGCTTCATAAAAGGGGTGATATTCGTCGTTCATCCCTACATACCCCTCGATGCAGTGCGAGAGCGCATCGATACCGGTCTGCGCCGTAACCGCAGGCGGCATGGTTTTACACATGAGGGGGTCTATTATTGCAAGCCGGGGTACCATGTAACTGCTCATCATGGTAAACTTGACGTGCCGCTCGGGATCGGTGATGACTGCGTACTGATTGGATTCGGAGCCTGTGCCGGAAGTGGTGGGTATGGCTACAACCGGCGGGAGCGGCGATTTGATCTTCGCCGTGCCGCCGACCATGTTTTCGAACTCCCTGAGGAGCCCGGTCTGCGAAACCCGTACAGCCGTTGCCTTTGTGGTGTCGATAGCGCTTCCCCCACCGACGGCAATCAACCCGTCGCATTTGTTGTCTTTGTAAAACCGGGCAGCACGTTCGATCGAGTCAACGGGCGGATCGGGTTTGACCCCGGTATAAACTGCGGACTGTATGCCGCTGTCGGACAGTATTTTCTGTATCTCTGCCGTCTTTCCGATCTTCTCTATGACGGGATCTGCAATGACCTGAGCCCTGCGTATACCTAATCTTGCGGCGTGATCACCTGTCTTCCTGTATACCCCAACCCCGACGAGAAATTGCGGCAGCTCTGGAAACCGAACCTCCCATATCTTCTCCGGCTCCCTGTATACATCCATGAGGTTCCAGATATTCTCGATTTCCGACTGCTCGACATCGAATACGTGCCCTGACGGAGGCAGGGGTTCGTTTCTGAGAAAAGAGGGGAATGGATCGTGCACCCTGCTGAACTCCGCCTTTTCGTTGAACCTCAGCTCATCTCTCAGGTTCTGTTTTGCCGCTTCGAGTATATCGTCCGGTTCGGTATCGACACCGAACCGGGCCTTCAGGAGATCGGATATAAAACTGTAGATGGATGCCTGCCTTCCGGGCACGGAATTAAGACAGTACCCGAAGGTGTCGCAGGCTGCTGCACGGAGCTGAAAGCGCAGGGAGTTTGCCACCTGGCCGTTTTTTGCGAGGGGGTGCCTGTAGGTCAATCCCGCCGTGTGGTCCGCCCCCTGGGGGCTCGTTGCATAGGTGACTCCCATCGCCTTTACTGCTCGGGGATCATGCGCGGGTAGCGCCTGGCCCCTGAATGCTGGAATTCTGGAAATACCGAAGGCTTTCGCCGTTGCCACCACACCGTTTCCTATTATTCTTCCGAGCTCCGTATCCTGCTCGATTTCTTTCAGCAGATTGAGCACAGAATCCGGGTCGCCCGGCTTCATCTTGCCCGCCTCTCCCGATACGCCGAGGGCAGAGCCGATTTCTATGAAATCTACGCCGATGTCGTCGCATTTGTGTTTAAATTTCGCGATCTTGTCTGTGTCAGCGATACCGAGATTGGTACCGATCATACTCACCGCCTCGTACTCGTAGGCGGAAGTTCGGTTGCCCTCCTCATCGAAGTAGACGATCGAGCACTGAACGACACAGCCCGGCATACAGGCGTGCATCTTTCCGTGCCTCTCCCATACCGTACGTCTGGTCACCTCTCCCGTAACCTTCTCAAATCCCCTGGGCCTGCCCGTGCGGTAGTTGTCTCCCGGCATGGTCCCCTGATAACTGTTCGATGCGATGGTGAAAGGCGTTCCCTCGGTGGCAAAAAGCCCGCATACCACATCCTTTTTTATCCGGTTTATCCAGCCTCGGACTGTTTTATTGAACAGTTTCCGGTTGGCCAGGGGAGGGGAAGGAGCGCCGGTATCGTCTATGATTATCGCCTTTAAACCTTTGGAGCCCATGACCGCTCCCAGACCGCCTCTTCCCGCGCTTCGGGATGGGTCGCCGTACATGTCGGTAAGAAATACCGAGGCCCCACGGTATTTCCGTTCTCCGGCAGGGCCGATGCCCATGATTGCGGCATTCTCGCCGAATTTTCCTTCGAGCCGGTCTGCAAGGCCGAATACTTTCATTCCCCTGTACGGTTCTGCCGGTATGAACTCTACACCCTCTCTGGAAATTTTCAGAACATACAGGCCGCGGCCTTCAGGAGCTTGCTCGATGATTACCGCACGTATGCCGAGTCTATCGAGCTTTTGCGCTGAAGGACCCCCTGCATTTGCCTCTTTGATGCCGAGTGTCAGCGGGCTCTTGGCGCCGACCGAGATTCTACCGAGCTGAGGTGCCCTGGTACCCGCGAGGGGACCGCATGCGAAGATGAGCCGGTTTTTCGGCCCTAGAGGATCTTCATAGGGCAGCACCTCCCGGTTCATAATCCGTGCGATGAGCCCTCTCCCACCGATAAAAAGCCATTCGTCCGGGAGCGGTTCATATGTCGCGGATAATGAGCTCATGTCGACCCGAAGTATCTTTATGATGTTATTCCGATTGGAAGGGTTTTTCATAATGCATACTCCGGAAGGTATTTGAAGCTTCTATGGAAAAAGGTTAGAGCAAATTTTGTCGAGAGAATACATTCTTCTTAATTTTGGTGAACTTGTAATGTTACAATTGTTCATATAATGTAATTATGTTCATATTTTGTCAAGGAAATTCATTCTCGCAGATCTTGGGAAAAAGGTGAAAGATTACATAAACCATCGCCACAACCGGCGTCCGCTCAATCACTGCGGTTTGCCGGACGCCGTGCATCCGGTTACTGTCGTCCGGGAGCGGCATTATCCGGGATTTTCGGTAGACAGATGCTTGTACACAGCATCTCAGATTTCTCTGATAATCTCTTTTTTGGTATACATGGTTTCGATATATTTGCGGGCGGGAATTTCCCAGGAGTACACATTCTTTCGAGCGCTGCGACGAACCCTGTTGAGCGTTTTGTCGTCTGTCTGTTTAATAAATACGGCGCATCGCTCCATAGCGTCGTAGAAGGATGCAGGGGTGAAGTCTGAAAAAAGCCAGCCGTTTCCCTCTATTGTCCGTCCTTTGATAAGAATGGGATGTATAGTGTCCCTGAGACCGCCTGTTGCACGCGCGATAACAGGACAGCCGGATAAAAGTGCCTCGAGCTGAACGATCCCCCCGGGTTCGTACAGAGAGGGCATGAGAAATACGTCGCATGAAAGAAGGGGAATACTCACATCCTGAAATCCTAGATTTACCGAAACATCTTTCGGGTAGTATGACTGCAGTTGCACAAGCCCACGTGCTATTTCTTCAGCCCGCCTGTCCCCGGAAGCGACCGAACCGCCGATAATGCCCTGGTAGCAAAGTGTTTTGAATATACCTTCGGAAGCCTCGAGAAGAAGCTGAAATCCCTTCTGTTCGGTAATTCGGTGTATCATGGCAAAAAGTATCCTGTCCGGATCGATATCGAGGTCTCTCACCGCCTGGAGGAGGAGCTTGTTTCGCATGTGTGTAACAATTTCCCGCCTCGTTCTGTCGCGGATGTTCTCCGGCGCATGGGGGCCCTGAAGAATTTCGGGATACCGGGTCTGTATAATCTCTTTTATCGAAGAGATTTTTTTCAATCTATCCATGAGCAGAGGGTAGCTGCTCTCTACAAAGTGCAGTTCCCGAAAACGCTGTTTCAGACGCCGTTCGAAGTCTACAGCAACGGCATTGCTTATCCCCGTCACGTCATGAAGTATATGTTCAAGGCCGTCTGAAGCAATCTTTATCTGTTTGGCATACGACGGGCTTACAGTGATTACGTGGTCGCTGAACCGCACACCGGCCGCCATACAGTTTATCCTGTCCCGGTGCACCGGGTCGCAGAAATCAGATTCGTAATCTTCCGGAAGGTTGAACAGCCTGAAAAGGTTGAATCCGTTCTCATACAGGTCGTAGGAGTCGAAGTACTGCCATCCGACATTGTGCATGACATGAAAAAAGGATGTTTTTTCGTAGTTTATGTTGGATACGTAAAACGGATCTGCTCGAATCACCCCGTTGAAAAGACCGGTGTACGCGTCGTTCGTAAATGTGAAAAGCGGCTTTAGTTCAAGCATTCTGATCGCTTCTGTGCTCGCGCGTGCGAAAGCGACCCGTCGCCTGAGTTTTTCCTCCGCCGTGTAGCCCCAGTACAATCCGTCGAAGAATTCATGGTGGTCGAGCAGAATAAAATGTATCCCTTCAACATCCCCACGGTGTATCCCGACTTCATACTCGCCGTCCTGAATGAAAAAGCGCACGTTTGTGCCCGTGTACCGTATTCTGTAGCGTTTCATTGCATTCTGCATTTTCTGGACGAGTGTTTGATCACCGTACCGGTACAGCGGTGTGATGACGTACACCTGCTCGCCCAGCCTGGCGAGCTCACGGGGAAGCTCAAACACCACATTGGCGAGACCTCCGCTTTTCGAAAAGGGCTCGGCTTCGGCGGAGAGAAACACCACTGCGCCCCGTTCGTTTCCGGATCTGAGGTATTCACCGATTGTCTTCATATCTTTCGATCGTTCCCCGCAGAGAAGGATTATGTATTCGATCAGTTTTTTTGCAGGAACCACTTTGTTCTTCTGGATATGAAAAAAGGCGCGCTTTACTCCGAGGAGCACTGCATCATTTTGTCCCTCCCCGGACATGGCAACGATGTTCTTCTTGATGAAGGAAGCGAGGGTATCGTACGTCGTTGCATGCTTTGCGGTCTCTTCAAAGAAAAAATTGAGTGGGATGTGCCGGATATCATCGATCGTGCACAGCCGTGAAAGCGAATCCCGAAGAAATTCATGGTAGTAATGCTTCGGATCTTCGAGCTTTTCGAGCATCAGAAATTTTATACGGTCGGTATATGAAACGGTTGTATGGATTTTGGAAACCTTGAGCTCCCTTCCGGTAAAGTAGTTGTAGTGTCCGGTGACCGGGGAATAAATTGGATCGACGACTCTGTACCAGGCATCATCTTCAACAGGGAGGGACGGTCGGTCGAATTGGATATCTATATCCTGGCTGCGCTCTGAAAAATTAAACGCGCCTATCCAGTACTGTTCTTTCGTATACTTCAGTGCGGCGGCAACCATGGTATTGTTTGTCCAGAGAAGCCACCCGGGCCCGCGATTCTGCCTGTGAAATGAATAGATTTCCTGATAAAACTGCTCGAGACCCGGCTGCGAGGCGAATTCGAACCGATTCCAGTTGACATATATATTGTCCAGATAAACTTTCCAGCCCTGCCCCTCCGCGCTTCCCTCGTAATCCATGACCATATTGTTCATGAAACAGGTAAGCCACACCGCAGGCCGCAGCCCTCTGAGTCCGAAGGTGTTAAGCGCGCGGCGTTCATCGTGATTCCCGAGAATTCCAAGAAGTTCGGTTCCCGGAGTAAGAGCGTCCGAATAGTAGTTATCGTACAGGTGATAGATTTCACGGACATCCGATTTTCCGTGGGTTATGTTTTCGCATACCTTGAAAAGCGCCGAATTGTAAGGTATGATGCCGCTCCTGGTGAGAAACCGCTCCCTGCCCCAGTAACATTCCGCTATATTTACAAAAAATCGTTTGCCCTTTTCACGCAGCTTTTTCTCGAGTACGAGCGAGAGGTAGTAATGAAGGGGCACTGCTATCCTCTCTCTGCAGGCGGAATCGTAGTATCCGGTGGTTATAAAGTGCTCATCCTCCCTGTCGTTGACTATGATGGTTCCCTCGACCATCTCTTCATTGCTGCGTCTGTGGCTATATACGAGGGGAAAGTTGTTTTTCTTCATGACGATTGGCACCGCATGCGCAGAATCGAACCGGATGCCGTCAATGTTGAACTTTTCAATAAGCGTGCAGATCGAATCGGCAAGCCACTCCCACACTTCGAACTTTCTGAAGTTGAGAAGCCGTCCGTCGTTCCAGCTTCCGTATCGGCCGTCAGTCGCCGCTCTGACAACGAGATTTCCCGCATCGTCGTAGCAGTGTACGCTCAGGCTGGAAGGCAGTTTTTTGCTCTTTCTGTTGAGATGGGGGATGACGTCGATGATTATTTTGATGTTGAGAGAGTGCGCCTTCTGAACAAGCCCTGTAAAATCCTCATCTCCGCCCAGCGAGGGTTCCATATCCGTGAGGCTCATAGGTGCAAATGGAGACGGGGATGTAGCTTCGGGCGCCCAGTCCTCCCTGTTGCTTCCACGCTTCTGTGCGCCGAGAATGTAGAGTGCGGTGATCTGATACCGCTGTTTCAGGTCCTCCAGGTGGACGGCGACATCCGAAAAACTGCCGAGCCGTATCACCTCTCCATTCTCGTTGTAGACAAGGCCCGTGTGCCCGGTCGAATCTTTCCAGTATATACGGGTATGACCGTGAATATCGGGAAAAATTTCGAGTATCAACTCGCCGCGTACATCGGGGATTACATTAATTCTACCGCTCAAACCCTCGTTCAGAAGCCGTTCGTCGCTGTTTTTTCTTCTTCTATATACGACAAAATCGAATTGTCCGAGGTTGCTGCACACATGCTCTGCTTCGAAGACCCTCTCCCGGCTGTTGTATTGAAGCTCGATGTCAACGTAATCCAGAAACTCCTCAAGAGAAAGATTGTCTGGAGCGCTGTTTCGATAAACTCTGACAAAGTACCTGCTTCTACCGGCCGGAAGCTTGTATTTGAACCGATGGATTCCCCCGAGCTTCACGGTGAAAAAAACCGTTGCGAGCGGCGCGTCGTATTCCTTCGGGGCGAAGATTCTCTCGAGGGCAATATTTGCCCGGTTTCTTATTTCGTGAAAGTCATGCCCGGCAGCGGCGACGAGGAGACGTACCACCTCTCTGAGCGACTGTATGTCACTCCCCTTTTTATAGCGCCGCGCGTAGCGTTCCAGCAATTCGATGGCCTTGAGGTTCTGTACAAAATCGAAGTTGAGATCGTCCTCTTTAAGCCTGGCATCGAGGAGGGCAAGTATCTTCAGTCTGTTTGCAGGGATAAACTTTCTGACCATTTTTACCGGAAGGATAGCATACGCCACCTCACCGAGCCTTGTCAGGCGGATGACTTCGTCGGTTATCAGGTCGAGATCGTCAATCTCGCGTTTTTTCAGTTTTTCAATATGCACATACCCGGTTTCGATTGCACGCTCCTCGATTTCCAGGAGTGTTTTAAAGGCATTAATAACGGCAGGATCATTCTTTCTCGTCTCGTAGAAGAGGGCGTCGAAGATGGTGAGACCGAGGTACACGGTGGGAATCTCCATCCATGCAGGACCGAGTCCCACATGGGATAATGCCGTTGTATCGTCTGAAATGTGATAAATGGTGGGGATGCCGGGTTTCTCCTTGATAATGACAATACGCCGCTTTTGAATGTTGTTATCGGCGATCTCCGCCAGGGCGCGGTGATATAAGGCGACGGCATTCACCAGCCGTGTGGAGAGGTGCACATTGCCGAGCAGGGTGTTTCGTATTGTCTGATTTTCTCGTGCGATGACATTGAAAATGTCGTTTTTAATATCGACAAAACGCGCATGATATGAGTCGAGGGCTGCACCGGCCCTGAGCCCGTCCACAACAATGCCGTCGGGGAGAAACGCAAATCCGCGCATATCCTGGAATGCGCTGTTGATTTCGTCCTTGACCGCACCGTCACTGATCAGTGATTGTTCTTTTTCAGAGTATCTGTAGAGGGATGCCTGTTTCGTTGACCAGGGCAAAGGCAGGTCTCCGGGCGATTGGGATGATATGAGACGAAAGCCTTGTTTTCAGACCGGACTCCGGTACTTCCTGATTATGATTGTAATTTACAGAGACCGGTCTGTCAAGCGATGGTTGGATGCATGCGGTTATTCAAAGACATTTAACACCGGACCTGTTTTTTCCCCTGTTGTTTTTTCTTGAATTGTGTCCGCTGATCGGTTCCTGATGGTTCAGCCGACTCGACACGCGGCCACGAACCCTCGGGCTGCAGGTCGGTTGAACGACGGTTCAATACAGGCCGGCTGTACCGACAGACCCGTAGAGTTTGACAAGCTCGATTACCTTATCTTTTACTCTCCTCTTGCCCTCTGTGGTAAAATCCTCCCGCTCCCGTGACCCTACGACTTGCTGAATATCATGAGGTGTTCCGATCGCCTCGATACTCTTTTTGAGACCCTGATAGTAGACAAGTTTCAAAATCGAACCCACATGAAACAGCGCGACCCCTGCCTGTATCACATCCTGTACCGCATCGGATGGAAATCCTGTTCCCCCGTGTATCACGAGGGGCACGTCCGTTTTTTCCCGTATTTTTTCCACCAGTTCTGTATCGATTCTCGCTTTGCCCGCTATCAGTTCATGTACATTGCCGACCGAGACGGCAAGCGCATCGATACCTGTTTTTTCTGCGAAAACAGCCGCCTCGTCAGGGTCTGTACATGTTGATGCGGTGTTTTTCCCATCTACCGGAAGGTGCCCGAGCTCGGCCTGCACCGCAACATTCTTTTTATGAGCGGAAGCAACGAGCTTTTTCGTTATTTTCAGATTTCTTTCAAACGGCAGCGACGAGCTGTCCAGCATAACGACGTTGAATCCCAGCTCGATTCCCTTTATGCACTGCTCGAAGGTTTCGGCTTCATTGAGTATAAAGGAAACCGGCACCTTTGATTTTTTTGCAGCAACGCGCCCCAGTAACGCTTCGCATGCAAGCCCCCACTCGTTGAACCAGGTCTGGTTGACCGGTGTGCCGCCGAAGCCGATCACCACCGGTGATGAAGTATACTCCGCAGCCTCGAGCACCGCCTCCAGTGAATCCTCATTCCAGGCCTGGAAGTACCCGAGCGCAAAATTGTTTTTCAGGGCCCTGCTCAGGAGCAGGGGAAACGGAATAAGCGGCATTTTCTCCTCCGAAATTCGCTTTTTAATTTTATAGGCACTGGTACAAGATATGTTCGGCCACCTGAGATTCGGTGAATCCATTCAGCCGGCCGTAAGTCGGATGAACCAGCTTTTAATTGATAAAAACATAATGAGTATTTTATCATCAAAATTGTTTGCAAGAAATGATTTTATCGCCATAGAGGCAATGGAAGCCATGGCAGAGCTTGGCCTCGATATGCCCGGAGGCATCTCGCTTATCGGATACGATAACTTGAAGATCCCATCGATCTTGCAGGTGAAAATGAGAAGTATTTGAAGTATATCGAGATTTACGAAGAGCTTTTCGGCGCCCTGAAGAGCATCTACGCAAAATTATCCTCCTGAGCTTTTTGGTATACGTACCATGTATCCAAACAGTATTTTAATTAAGGGTATGCACCGTAATTTCCGCCGGACAGCCGGAGGGGTTTTTTATAGCAAAGGCGGAATACTCCCTCTTTATACGTTTTTGCGCTCGACGTTGGACATGTGTGTGTTTTAAGAATTTTCCTGCCGAGGATTTTTATGAACACGAGAGAACGGTTTCATGCGGTAATGAGCTTTGAACGGGATGTTCCGACTATAAAAGCCGAGTACGGGTACTGGACGACAACGATGAAGCGTTTTATCAGGGAGGGAATGCCGGTCGTTGAAGATCTTCCGGAAAATATTTCCGACAACGGCGTTGTAAGCGGGGCGAAAAAGGTGGACCCCGAAAGCAGCATCATCGAGGACGGCAATATTCGAAACGCATGCGGTCTCGAGTACTATATTTCGAAATTTCCGCTTAATTTCAGCCCTCTTCTCAAAGAAAAAACCATTGCAGAGAATGAAGAGTACAGAACGTTCGTGAACGAATTCGGGATAACCGTGAAAATCAGAAAAACAGGAACCGCCGTGCCCCTCGATCTTGATTTCCCTATCAAGAACAGGAGAGATTTTGAAGTCTATAAAGAACTGTACGATAGAGATTTTTCGAAGCGGCTTCCTTCAGGATGGAAGGGGTTGTCTGAAAAGTTAAAGAAAAGAGATTTTCCCGTCAGACTGGGCGGGTTTCCGTACGGTTTTTTAGGTTTTCCGCGGCACCTGATAGGAACCACACCGCTTTTCTACATGATGTATGATAACCCGGGCCTGATAAAGGATATTAACGAGTTCTTTCTGCAGTTTACGATGGAGTACTGGTCTGTCGTATTCCGGGATTTTCAGCCCGACTGCGTGCTCATATGGGAGGATATGGCGGGCAGGACCGGATCGATGATTTCAGAAAAGATGTTCGAAGAGTTCATGTCTCCCTACTATATACGAATAATCGATTTTATCAGGCAGTACGGAATTCGGCATATCTTCGTCGACAGCGACGGCTACATCGAAGACCTCATTCCAATATGGGACAGGCTCGGTGTAACCGGAGTGTTCCCTGTTGAAATCCAGGCAGGAAACGATCTCATCCGTGTACGTCGTAATTTCCCCGGACTCCAGATTTTAGGCGGCGTCGACAAACGTGTTTTTGCCGCGGAAAAAACCAGGCAGGATATCGATGAGGAGCTTGAAAGAATCGAAGAGGTACTGAAAAGCGGCGGTTATATACCCCATGCCGACCACCATGTTTCCGATGATGCATGCTGGGAGAATTTCAAGTACTACCGGATCAGGCTGAACCGTATCATCGATTCATGCGCCAAAAAGGACGAATGAGCCCGCATTTTTTCCCCTCCCCGGCAGATGTGCTGTATAGCAGTCAAATATGATGCCCTTTAATGCCTGCATTCGTCGATATTCTGCTCTTTTATCGTCGTCCGTCGATTGAATACCGTTGCTCCCGGGAATAAACGGCGCTATTGTTATGTGGACGCTTCATGTCCGAATACTACCGCCGGTGTACGCGCCCGATCAATCCAGGGGAGCGGACACAACCCCCCGCTGACCCTTCGCGGAGAAAATACCGCTTGACGGCGGCATTAAACAGAAACGGATGTGTTCTACCGGCGTATAAATATTTGTGTGAAAGGTCGATCATGAACGGATACGTATGCATACACGGCCATTTTTACCAGCCGCCGAGAGAGAATCCCTGGCTGGAGGAGATCCAGAAGCAGGACGAGGCCTCACCATTCCACGACTGGAATGAGCGTGTCAGCTACGAATGTTACGAACCGAATGCCGCTTCACGAATTCTCGATAACAAAAAGCGGGTTATTTCGATAGTGAACAACTACAAAAAGATAAGCTTCAACTTCGGTCCGACTCTGCTTGCATGGCTCGAAAGGCACAGGCCTGAGGTATACCGTGCAGTTGTCGATGCGGACGGGGAGAGCAAAAAATCTTTTTCCGGGCACGGCTGCGCCCTTGCCCAGGCCTATAACCACATCATCATGCCGCTTGCCGTAAAAAGAGACAGGATAACGCAGGTAAAATGGGGGATAGCCGATTTCAGATTACGTTTTAACAGGAACCCGGAGGGTATGTGGCTACCCGAAACAGCGGTCGATTACGAAACTCTCGATATCCTTGCCGATGAGGGCATTACATTTACCATCCTCGCCCCCCATCAGGCCGTTCGTGTACGTCCGGCCGGCGGCGAGTGGGTGGATGTTCGTGGTGAGAAGATTGATACGAAGCGGGCCTACCGCTGCAACCTCCCTTCCGGCAGATCGATCTCGATCTTTTTTTACGACGGGGCGATTGCACACGGGGTAAGTTTCGGCGATCTCCTCAGGGATGGGAAAGGTTTTGCAGAGCGGCTTCTTCAACCGCTCACAGGGCGCGAAACGGACGGGCTTGTGCACATTGCGACGGACGGTGAAACCTACGGGCACCATCACCGTTTCGGCGACATGGCGCTCGCGTACTGTATCCATCATATCGAATCATACAACCTTGCACGGATCACCATATACGGAGAGTATCTCGAAAATTTTCCGCCGACGTATGACGTGGAGATTGCGGAGAATACCTCCTGGAGCTGTGTGCACGGGGTCGAGCGATGGAAGAGCAACTGCGGGTGCAAAACCGGGAGGCATCAGGAGTACACGCAGGAGTGGAGAGCGCCGCTTCGGGAAGCGATGGACCGGTTGAGGGATGGGCTCGCTCTTTTTTTTGAAAAGGAGGCGGCTCTTTTATTGAAAGATCCATGGGCTGCACGGGATCGGTACATAACCCTTATTCTGGACCGGAGCCAAAAAAATGTGGAAACATTTTTACGCAGTCATGCAAGAAAACCGCTCTCACAACAGGATCGGATACGGGCGCTCAAGCTGCTTGAGATGCAGCGGAACATTCAGCTCATGTTTACGAGCTGCGGCTGGTTTTTCGAGGAGATATCGGACATCGAAACGAAACAGGTCATGCAGTATGCTGCCAGGGCCATGCAGCTTGCGAAGGAAACAAACGGTCCCGACCTGGAACCGGAATACCGGAGCATACTGCAAAAGGCAAAGAGCAATAATCCCGCATACAGAACCGGTTTGGATGTATATGACAGCGAGGTGGTCGGCAAACGGATAACTCTTTCGGATGTCGGCGCGCACTATGCGATTTTGTCGCTTTTTCTGGACGGGCCCGGGCCCGAAGATGTGTACTGCTATTCCGTGCGGCCGCTTCAATACGACAGGATTCAGGAGGGTGACATGGAGCTCGCCGTGGGGGAGACCGCTGTCGTGTCAATGCCGTTGAGCGAACAAATGACAGTAAGCTTCGCCGTACTCCGCGCTGGACTTTATGTTCTGGAAGGCAGGGTGGGGGATGCGATTGATGAGCGAACATTTCCCAAACTGCGGGATGCTTTGCAAAAAGCCATGTACGACCGCTCTCCCGCGAGGGTTAAGGATATTATGGCCGGGTATTTCGGGCCTAAAACCTACTCCCTGCACAGCCTGTTTGCTGACGAACAGGGGGACATTATCGGTCGAATCCTGACTCCGGCAGTACGGGATATCGAGGCACTGCTTGTAAAAAAGTACGACGAATGGGGGCCGCTTCTGCAGGAGCTCGAGAGACTTGGTACTCCTCTGCCCGAGGAAATAACCATTGTCGGTAATCTGGTCGTTCATGCAAAGATGCGGACCCTGCTGGGTTCGCATAGCATAGATATGAATAGTCTGCTCGGACTGATTGAGGAAATCAAAAGGTTCTCATACGCGCTGAATGAAGAGATGATGCACTGGGCATCCCTCAGAATGGCGAAACTTATTGAAGGCCTGGACTCTTCAGCAGTCGAGATGCATACCGGTTTCAAGAGACTTGAGATGCTCGATATGCTGGTCTCTGCCTTCCTGTCTCTTCCGGCTCAGATCGACATACGAAAGGCACAGGATGCTTATTTCGGTATATGCAGCAAACACAGGAAGGGATTAGTCGAACAGGCCGGTGCAGGTGATCGGTCTGCCGAGGCACGGCTTTCGATGTTAGACAGACTCGGCGATCATCTGAATGTGAGATGCGAATGAAAAGGACATTTTGTCTGCAGAGAAAAATATGTATGGAGTTTCGGTAAAAAACAAGGCTGAAGGTTCGGGGCGGAAAAGCGGCATCCTCCTGCACATCCCCTCACTGCCGTCCGAATTCGGCATCGGCGATATGGGTCCCGCCGCATCCCGGTTTGCCGACTTTCTGAAACAAAGCGGACAAAGAATCTGGCAGGTTCTTCCGGTGTGCCCTACCGCTGCGAAGTACGGGAATTCCCCGTATTCGAGCAGTTCGGCGTTTGCCGGGAATCCACTTCTCATAAGCCCCGATGTGCTCGAACAGGGCGGTCTTCTTGATGCGGTTGACAAGGAGAATAAAGACTTTCCCCGGGGAAGGGTCGATTATCCGGCGGTAATCCGATATAAGCAGCGGGTGCTGCGAAGGGCCTTCGAGCGTTTCGAAATAAATGGGCTTGAGAGCGATGCGTTTTTGAAATTCTGCGATAAACACGCATTCTGGCTTGAGGACTACGCACTGTTTGAAACCCTCGGGAGAACCATCAAAGAAGAAAGGTGGGACTGCTGGCCTGAAGATCTGCGGGATCGAAGAGAAGATGCCCTGCAGGAGCTCAAAACAAAACACGCGCACGAGATCATGTTCGTCAAATTCGTTCAGTATATATTCTTTGATCAGTGGGATGCACTGAAAAACTGCTGCCGTAAAAAAGGCATCGAGGTCATGGGGGACCTGCCCTTCTATGTCAATCATGACAGTGCCGATGTATGGGCCCGCCCGCACCTTTTTTCACTGAACAGCCGCAAGCAACCTCTGATTGTCTCCGGTGTTCCTCCGGATTATTACAGCATAACGGGTCAGCTCTGGAATAATCCCGTGTACTGGTGGGAGGCGCATAAAGAAGAGGGGTACGCGTGGTGGATCGAAAGAATCACTCACAGCCTCCGACTTTTCGATCGCCTCAGGTTCGATCATTTCAGGGGATTTGTCGATTTCTGGGGGGTTCCTGCGGGGTATAAAACAGCCCGGAGGGGAAGATGGCTGCCCGGACCTCGTGATGATCTCTTTGACCTGTTGAAAGCACGTTTTCCCGATATGCCCTTTGTTGCGGAAGACCTGGGCGATATATCCGTTGAGGTTCGCAGATTCAGGGACAGGTTCGGTATTCCCGGTATGCGTGTTCTTCAATTCGGATTTGAGAAAGGTACGGCGTCGGATTATCACAAGCCATACAATTACCCGGAAAACTGTGTCGCCTATCCCGGCACCCATGACAACGACACCCTGCAGGGCTGGCTGGAGAGGCGGGACGGCTCTTCGGATGATCGCAGCGCCGAAATAAAACGGGCGTTGAGATATGTCGGCCATGGCAGAGGCCCACTACAGAATGTGCACTGGAAGTTTATACGGGTTCTTATGATGTCCAGTGCCAACACGGTTATTTTTCCCATGCAGGACGTACTCGGGATAGGGAGAGCAGGGCGTATGAATACTCCTGCAACAGCTCATGGCAACTGGGAGTGGCGCATCAAACCTGAAGAGCTGAGAAAACAGGATGCCCGAAAACTTTCGGGACTATCCTCCATATACGGCCGCATACCGTCACAATAGCATGCACTCCTGTAGTACGGAGTAATCGGACAATTCCCACCACCCCAATGATTATCCGGACGCTTCGCATCCGGTTAATGCCGCCGGTGCAAGCACCGGGATTCCTCAACAAATCCAGTTGAGCGGACATAATCCCCGCTTACATGTCGCGGAGAACATGCCGCTTGACGGCTGCATTACATTGCTCGACGCAGCCCCGGTTTCCGTATGATGGAGAAGCCCTGTCTTTTTTTGTTCGGTGTAAAGAATTTTCTCGACTTTTCAAACCGGAATATGCTATATACTATCGTGATGTTTCTATGACCATCTTTTCGTCGATGGATTATGCAGGGGTGGGGAATCGACAGCTTCATAGCTGACGCACATTTTTTTATCGAAACGAGGCTGTGTTGATATGTGGAAACAACAGGTGATTGACAAAAGAAAGAAGCTGGTAGTACGCTTCATAAGATATGCGCTTATCCTTATGATCGTCATCGGTATTCTTGCCGCCTTTGCCGGTCTCAGAGAGTTGAAGAAGATACTGTGGGAGCTTCGTTTTCTGCCTGTGATTGAGGCCTTTATCAGCGCACTTACGGTGTACTGCATGGAGGGAATTCTGCTGTCCCTTGCTCTCGGTATACTCGGCGAAAGATTAAAACCTTTGAACGCCCTCCATTCGTCTTTCATCATTAACACGCTTGGTTATACCGTTTCATTCGGCGGTATTACTCCATTTGCAACACAGATGTACGTTCTCGACTACCAGGGCATCAGTTTCGGCAAGGCTGCGCTCAGCAGAGCATTCCAGGTATTTTTTTTCAACATACTGTTCAGTGTTCTTCTCGCTTCAGGATACGTGCTCGTACTTTTACAGAGTAGATACATGGATATCAATATAACGGCAATCACTGTTGCCGTTGTCTTTTTCTTCAGTGTAATCCTGCTCCTGTACCTTGAGCTGTTCTGGCGTTCATTCAGAGAGAAGGGCATTCGGTTTTTCTTCAACGTCGTAAACCGGATTTTGAAGATTGTTAAAAAAAAGCTTCCCATGGAGAAGGAGCAGGTAACGAACTTCATAGAAGACTTTATCGGAAAGCTCTCCGACCTGCGGAAAAAGCCGGGCAGATTTGCCGCACTGATCGCCGTCACCACCGTGGACTGGGCCTTCTGGCTTCTGGTAATGTTTTTTTCATTTAAAGCGGTGCATTATTCGATACCGGTCGGCATGCTGATAACGGGATTCTCGATTGGTCAGATTGTTGCCCTTATATCAATGCTTCCGGGCGGTATCGGAATGCTGGAAGGGTCCATGGCGCTGACATTCGTCGGTTTGGGAGTTCCGCTCCATACGGCGCTTGCGGCAATACTCCTGTATAGAATGACCTTTAATATAGTTCCGTTCCTGTTGAGCCTTCCCCTCTACTTCATACTGAAGCGGAGACAGCCGGAAGAAAAACCCGCCCCGGGCCGCGGTTGAGAAAATGCGTACAGCGTGCTTGCAATGGGAAAACTTGTTATATTTTTATACAACCGATCTGCCGGGAGCCAGCGCCCTGATGGAAAGCAGCTCCGGTTCTTTTTCCGATTCTCTCCTGAAGGCCTCTTCACGCAGTTTATTTACATAGTCGGGGCTCTGGAATGAATAGGTGAAATTGGTATGCACATCATACCTGCCTTCCATAAGCGCCACGGTATCCTCGACCATGACATACTCCTCATCGGTCGGAATAACAAAAATACTTGCATTCGAGTCGTTTGCGGTAATATCGGTTTCTGCATTTCGCGTTAATGAAATATCGTTTTTATTTCGATCGTACGTAATACCGAGGCCTTCGAGCCCTTCCATCATTTTCGAGCGAACCAGAGAGCTCATCTCTCCCACTCCCGCTGTAAAAACGAGGGCGTCTATCCTCCCCAGTGCGGCGAGATAGGCTCCTATGTACTTCTTGCCCCGGTAGGTCTCAATATCGATTGCGAGCTTTGCCCGTTTGTCGCCGCCTTCCGCCGCTTTCTTGATATCGCGCCGGTCTATGTATTTTCCGGTTATACCCAAAAGCCCGCTTTTTTTGTTCAGTACATAGTTCATGTCGGATGGGCTGCAGCTGAGTTTGTCCATCATGTAAAGATCGATTGCCGCGTCGTGATCACCCGGCCGGGTTCCCATGACCGCACCCTCCATGGGCGTAAACCCCATGCTCGTGTCAACGGAAATCCCGTTTTGCACTGCATTAAAACTTACTCCGTTTCCGATATGGGCGATTATCAGATTTACTTTGAAAGGGTCTCTGCCGAGCAGAACCGCAGCTCTCTTAGCGCTGTACAGAAGGGACGTGCCGTGAAATCCGTATCTTCTGATTGAATATTTTGTATACCAGTTATGGGGCAGGGCGTATATGAAGGCATGTTCCGGCATGGTCTGGTGCCAGGCGGTGTCCATAATGGCAACATGGGGCACCTCGGGAAGTATTTTTTTTGCGGCCTCGATTCCCGTGATATTCGGGGGGTTGTGAAGAGGGGCAAGATCCGCAAGCCGCCTGAAGGTATCGAGGGCAGTGTCGTCGATGATGACGGACTTGTTGAATTTCTCGCCTCCATGAACGACTCTATGTCCCACAGCCTGTATCCTGTTGATGTTTTCTATCACCCCGTCTTTTCCCGTGAGCACCTCAACGATAAGCTGTACCGCATCACGATGGCTCGGACAATCCCGTACTATCTCCACCGCTTCTCTGCCGATCACTTCATGTGTGATGGATGAGTTTCCCTGGGTAACCCGTTCGACAATCCCCTTTGCGACTGTAGTCCTTTTTTCCCAACGGTACAGCACGTATTTAACGGAAGAGCTGCCGCTGTTCAGTACAAGAATATCCATTATTCGCTCCTTTTGCTGGTCGTACACCCGAGTATTTGAAAAAGGATTGAATGAGGTATACAAAATGATTAAATTAAATATGAGACCATCACAATATAATAAAAAACGGCATTCTGTTGGAGGAAATTATGCATTCATCCATTCGGGTTTTGCACCGGATAGAACCGAGAAACCCGCTTCTCGTTGCCTCCTGGCCGGGAATGGGGAATGTAGCATACGGTGCCGCAATGTACCTGAAGGAGAGTGTAAAAGCCTCCAAGTTTGCTGAAATCAAGCCGGAAGATTTTTTTTATAAAACAGGCGTTCAGATAGGAAACGGTATTGTCGAAATTCCCGGTTTGCCGAGGAGTGAATTCTTTTTTTACGAAGACCCTGATGCAAAGAGCGATCTTCTTATATTTATCGGTGAATCTCAGCCGGTAATGGAGAAGGAGTACGAACTTGCAAAAAGAGTCATTGAGGTTGCCCTTGAGTTCAATGTGCGTGAAGCCATCACATTTGCGGCAACACCGGTTAATATCACCCATCATGCTCAACCCGGTGTCTGGGGTGTTTCCACCGAAGCACGTTTTCTCAAGATTTTTCCCCGATACAATATCAAAGTGATGAATGCAGGCCACATCGGTGGGTTGAATGGGCTTGTACTCGGTGTTGCGAAAGAAGCCGGCATCGGCGGCTTTTGTCTGCTGGGAGAAATCCCCTTTTATACGGCAAAGATCGAAAATCCAAAATCTTCACTTGCACTACTCAAGGTGTTTATGGAATACTCCGGCGTGCGCATCGACCTTGACGGCCTCGGGCAGATGGCGGTTTTTGTTGAAGAGGAGATCGATAAAGTTAGTAAAACGTCGAAGCAGACATTATTGGGGGGTGAAGTTCCCCAGGAAATGAGCGGCGCCTCCGAAGCGGAGTATGAGGAGGGGGAGCAGAGTCAGGCTCAGGGTGAAAAGGTGCCGCACGGTATTCGCGATAGAATTGAGTATATGTTCAAGGCAGCCTCTGAGGATATTTCCAAAGCCGGGGCACTGAAGGCGGAGCTCGATAGATGGGGCCTCTTTCAGGAGTATGAGGATAGGTTTCTGGACCTCTTCGGCAAAAAAAACCTTTGAAACCTACAATGTTCGGAGCAAAACGAATGGGGCTGTTCAAAAAGAAAGAGGGCATCAATAAACCAGACAGCCGTGACACGAGCCTCCCTTCAACGCAGTTTCTCAATCCGAGCCTTAAAATACTCGAAGGGTTCAGGGAAGACCAGGGTTCCTCCGATCCTGTTATCAGGCTGACAAAGTACCTGCGTGAAGAATTCGGTGTGAAAAGCGGGGACAGCGTTGTTTTAAAGAAAGGCGACAGAATGATCAAGGCACGGGTCGATGTTTCATCCGCCTCCGATGGAAATGCACTGGTTGCCCGTTTGAACAGGATTTCACGAGACCTTCTTCAAGCAGACATAGGGGATGAAATTACAGTCATTCCGCATGAAACACTGATGCTTCTCATCGATACGTCGGGGAGTATGGCCGATTTTATTTCAGGAATTATGAAGATGGAGGCGGCAAAAAACGCTATACGGGAATTTATTCGAAGCAAGTTTCTTATGCAGCATGGAGATCGAATAGGGATTATAAGCTTCGGTGAATGGGCTTCGGTTATAGAGAAGCCGTCCCAAAATTATGAGCATCTTGAAAACAGGGTCGATGTGCTTTCACCAAACGGGTCCACCGCCATGTTCGAGGGTATGCGGATGGCAATCGATAGTGTGTCAACTGCGGGCGGTGCGAAGAGAATCATTCTGTTGACTGACGGAATCCCCACGACAACGGGACGAATGTCGATCATAACACTTGCGAAGGACGCGGCCGGACGCCGTATCGTTATCGATACGGTCGGGGTAGGTTCGCCGTTCGACTTCATGGCATATGATGAGCCCCTTTTACGGAAGATTGCCGCAATTACCGGCGGAACGTTCAGGAGAGTGCTTGATATTCAGCAGCTTACAGGACAGTTCAGAGAGCTTGCAGAGGGGAAGAATTTTACGTATCTCTTACCGGAAAAATGAAAACCTCTCCATGTATGCCGTATTTATCTTCTGCCTGTTTTAACCGTTTGTCTATGCGGGTACAATCTCCTTCTTTTTAAGTATTCGACGACTATATTTTAATTCAGGCATGCATGCCCTGGAGGGCATCGATAAATGGACAGAAGAAAGTACATAAGGCATCCGCTGAGCTATCCTCTCGAAACCAGAATCCTTCAGGAAAATAATAATTCCGGGGACCACGTCAATCACATTGTCGGCGAATCCGATAATATCGGAGAGGGAGGGCTCCAATTCACAACCTGCTGCAGGATTGATGTCAATACGGCAGTCGCGATAGATGTTTCGGTTGAGAACAGGAAATTCTCACTGAAGGGATATGTTACGCGCTGCAGAAAATGCAGGGATGGACGGTACGTGATTGCAGTAACGTTCGACGCACCGAATGAACTGCTCAAGGCCAGAATGACGGAGCAGGTTGTGCGGATAGAGCTGTTCAAAAAAAGACTGGAACAGCGGTACAATGTCACGATAGATTTCGGGTGTATTGCGAAGGAGTGGATAAAGAGGTACTCGACACTGTTTGCAAAGCACTATGATGTGTAGAGTATCGGAAAATCATACAATGAAAACGGGCAGTCAGTGCTGTTCCTCGAACGATATGCATGCCTTTAATATATCAAACGAACCTAAAGAAAGGATCCGCACGTGAAGCGGATTAGACCCGGGCGGTGTGCACGGCTTGTTTTATTACCGGCCGTTCTTTTTATTTCTCTTTATTTTACCCTGTCTTTACAAACGGAAGCATATGCACAGGAAAAAGACATACCCTCTGAAGAAGATTCGGCCTTTGAAGATGAAATACTTTTGGGCGACCACCTTATAATGCCCGAGACGCTGCTGCAGCGCATACAGGCCAAAGAAAAAGATTTTATTCTCTTCGATCTGCGGAAACCTTCTCAGTATGCACAGGGACACGTGAAGTATGCACAGCAGTGCCCGTGGGGTAATGGTGATTTCAAGAGAAAAAGTGCAGGATTCCCGCTGGATAAAGACATCATTGTTATCAGCGGAAACGGCGGGGACGGCATCAAGGCGGTACTGTTTCTGCTCGCCGGGGGCTTTACCCGGGTTTTCAGTGTCGAAGGCGGGATGGAGAACTGGCTGTATAAGGAGTATCTCGAACGCTGATCCCCCGTTTTTTCGAACCGTTATTTCGAAATACTCAAAAGACGACAATCGGACCGTCACTGGAACACAAAATGTGTTCCCGTTGCTAACGGCGGAGCAGGAATCTTTGGCGGGATTCAATGTGTTTGGATTACTGTCTTCGAAAGAAAAGACCTGCCCGGGGATTAGAGATGAGCTTCATAAAAATACCGGGAGTCTCACTGTTTACGTTTTATGATTCTTCCCGCCTTTTCATCCTTCATGAGTTTGTATGATATTGAATCGACGAGTGCAATCCAGCTTGCCTCCATCAGGTTTTGAGAGACGCCGACAGTGCCCCACGTGTCTGTTTGGTCGCTGCTCTGAATAAGCACTCGCACCTGCGCCTCCGTTGCCCTGTTGGTTTCCAGTACGCGCACCTTATAATCCACGAGCCGCATCTCTTCGAGTGTGGGGTAGAATATGGTGAGCGCCTTCCTCATGGCTTTGTCGAGCGCATTGACCGGGCCGACGCCTTCGCTTGCGGTAAGCTCCTTTTCTCCGTCAACTATTACCTTCATCGTCGCTTCGGACAGCGGTTGTTGTTTCGGTCCCCTCTTTTCCGTGATTACTCTGAAACCTTCGAGCCGGAAGTAGTCGTTCCATTGCTTGATGAGTTTTTTTAACAGTATTTCAAATGAACCTTCTGCCCCTTCAAACTGATATCCGGCATCTTCGAGCTCCTTGAGCTTCTGGAGAATATCTCTGGTTTTTGCGGAATGCTCCTCGATGCCGCTCAGATCGATGCCGAATTGTGATGCCTTGAAATAGATGTTGCTTTTTCCCGAGAGATCCGAAACGAGCACCCGGCGCATATTGCCGACCAGCTCGGGGTCGATGTGCTCGTAGGTTCTCAGGTTTTTCATCATTGCGTCCACATGGATACCACCCTTGTGGGTAAAAGCACTTTCACCCACGAAGGGCATCCATGCATAATGGCTCATATTTGCAAGCTCGCTGACGTATCTTGAAACTTCCGACAGTTTCTTAAGATTGTCGTCACTGATGCAGTCTATTCCCATCTTGAGCTTGAGAACCGGAATAATGGAGCACAGATTCGCGTTACCGCACCGCTCACCATACCCGTTGATTGTTCCCTGCACCTGCACCGCACCGTGTCTGACGGCTTCGATCGTAACGGCAACCCCAAGGTCTGAGTCGTTATGAGCGTGTATCCCGAGAGGAGAATGCACATTTTTTTCAACGACCTGAAAGATTTTTCCGACTTCAAAGGGAAGTGTGCCCCCGTTCGTATCGGCGAGCACAATCGTGTCCGCTCCTCCCCTGTGTGCGGCATACAGAGTCTCCAGTGCGTAGCCGGGATTTTCCCGATACCCATCGAAGAAATGTTCCGCGTCATAAATGACCTCGAGACCCGTTCCCTTGAGGTATGCGACGGAATCTTCGATCATCTTTAGATTTTCCCTGAGGGTGGTTCGTATGGCCTCTTTAACATGCAGGTCCCACGATTTGCCGAAGATGGTGGCTGTCGGAGCTCCGGCATCGATGATTGCCCGCAGATTGGGGTCTTCATCGGGCCTGTTTTTCGCCTTTCGGGTGCTGCCAAATGAGGAGATTTTTGCGTTTTCTAACTTTACTTTCCGAACTTTTTCGAAAAAAGCTATGTCCTTGGGATTCGAACCCGGCCACCCGCCCTCTATATAGTGTATGCCCAGATAATCGAGCTCCCGTGCCACCTTTACCTTGTCCTCGCTTGAGAAGGTTACCCCCTCACCCTGGCTGCCGTCCCTGAGTGTCGTATCAAATAATTTTACCATATACCTTATGACCCCGTATTGTTGTTGAGGATCCTGTTAATTGCGTTGAGAAACGCATGTGCGGAGGCTTCGATGACATCGGTGGCCACACCGTACCCTCTGTAAATTTTGTTATCCTTCTCAACGGATAAAGTGACACTGCCCATGGCGTCTTTTCCCCGCGTCACAGCGTTGAGCGAGTAGCTTTTAAGCTCAATGGGCGTATCTGTGATTTTTTCGATTGCCCGATATACCGCGTCTACCGGACCGTCTCCGGTTGCCGCTTCCTGAAATATTTCGTTGTTTTTTTTCAGTTTTACGGTTGCGGTGGGAAGCACCTTATTGCCCGTTACAACGCTGAAGTAGACAAGTGAAAATATTTCGGGCAGGATGTTGAGCTCTTCTTCGACAAGGGCGATGAGGTCTTCGTCGAACACCTCCTTCTTCTTGTCGGCAATTTCCATGAATTTTTCGTATATCTTCGCGAAATCTTCCGCTTTCGGAAAATATCCGAGCTCGGTAAGCCGTGCCCTCAGACCGTGTTTGCCCGAATGCCTCCCGAGCACGAGGGTCGATTTCTGCCTTCCAACCGTTTCGGGCTTCATAATCTCATATGTCAGGCTGTGTTTGATCACACCGTCCTGATGTATGCCGGCTTCGTGGGCAAATGCATTTTCTCCGACTATGGCTTTGTTCGGCTGGACCTGCATTCCCGTAAAGCTTGTAATTGTTTTGCTCAGCGGATAAATGAGCTCGGTACTGATGCCGGTTTCAAGACCGAATGTGTCGGATCTTGTTCTGATAGCCATAACAACCTCTTCAAGAGCCGCATTACCGGCTCGTTCGCCTATGCCGTTGACCGCAACTTCCGCCTGCCTCGCCCCTGCCCTCAATGCAGTGAGTGTGTTTGCTGTTGCAAGTCCCAGATCGTTGTGGCAATGCACGCTGATAACGGCTCGCTCGATCCCGTTAACCTTGCTGATGAGATGCTCGATCAGTCTCGTGTACTCCTCCGGGGTGGTGTAGCCCACAGTGTCGGGCACATTTATGGTTGTCGCGCCTTCCCCTATAACCGCCGAATAAATGTCAACGAGAAAATCCCAGTTGCTCCGCGTTGCATCTTCGGCGGAGAATTCAACATCCTTGGTAAATGTTTTTGCGAGCCGCACCGCATCTGTGGCAAGCCGGAGCACCTGCTCCTTCGATTTTTTTAATTTGTATTTCATGTGAATATCGGAAGTTGCGATGAAGGTGTGTATCCTCTTCTTCTTTGCCGGTTCAAGCGCCCTGGCGCACTCGATAACGTCCTTTTCAAGGGCCCGCGCAAGTCCCGCTATCACCGATCCTCCCACTTTCTCTGCAATGCGATGTACGCCGTCAAACTGCTTCGGTGAAGAAATCGGGAAGCCCGCTTCGATGATGTCCACATTCATCTTTGACAGCATTTTTGCAACTTCGAGCTTCTGCTCGACAGTCATGCTTGCACCGGGAGATTGTTCGCCGTCTCTCAGTGTCGTATCGAATATTCGTACCTTATCCATTGCCTCTGCCCCCGCCCCTGCTGAATCCTCTGGTAATCGACACTCTGCCTGTTCGCGCGATGTCCATTATTCCATAGGGCTTTAGAATTTCAATCAGTGCTTCGATTTTATCGAAAATTCCCGTTACTTCCAATGTCAGCGTTTCATGCGATATGTCGACAATAGATCCCTTGAACACGTCGGTGATCTGGAAAATTTCCTGTCTCCTCATCGGTGGTGCTTTCACCTTGATAAGAATGAGCTCTCTGTGTACTGCGGATTTATCGGAGAGGTCCCATACCTTTATGACGTCAATGAATTTATTGAGCTGTTTCTTGATCTGTTCAACGACCTGGTCATCACCTTTGACAACGATTGTCATTCGGGAGTATTCCGCTGTGTCTGTCTCTCCGACCGATAGCTCGGTGATGTTGTAGCCGCGGCCGCTGAATAATCCGGCGATATGGGCAAGAACGCCGCTTTTATTTTCAACCAGTACTCCGAGTGTATATTCCTTTTCCATTCTATCGCCCCTTTCGTGGAATTATTTATGCATATCAGCTGTCATTTATTCGGTCATACCCTGCCTCAGGCCAGAAGATAGTTTTCGGCATCCTCCCTGCTGCTTATCATCGTTTTAATCGGCGCACCTGCCGGTACCATTGGTGTTACATTTTCCTCCGGATGTATGATAAAGTCCATAATAACGGGCTTGTCGACTTTGATGGCGTCGATCAGCGCGTCTTTTACCTCGTCTTTTTTCCGGATCCTCATGCCGACGGCGAAGTAGGCCTCTGCAAGCTTCACAAAATCCGGAACGTAGGGCGGACATTCCGGTCCCGGATTGCAGCAAATTTCCGGACATCTTTTGTCTCTCCTCAGGCAGGTTGCGGCATAGCGTCTGTCGAAGAAAAATTCCTGCCACTGCCGAACCATGCCGAGATACCCATTATTGAGAATCAATACCTTGATGGGAAGCATATTCTGCGTTATAGTGGCAAGCTCCTGAATATTCATCTGTATGCTTCCATCGCCTGCGATATCTATGACCGTCGCCTCGGGATGGGCAAGCTGGGCGCCGATTGCCGCAGGCATACCGTATCCCATTGTGCCGAGTCCGCCGGAGGTGATAAGCTGGCGCGGCCTCGTGTACTTGTAGAATTGAGCCGCCCACATTTGATTCTGGCCGACTTCGGTTGCAATGATTGCATTCCCCCCGGTGACCTCATACAGTTTTTCAATGATGAACTGCGGCCGCAGAATATCATCCCCGGTCCCGTAGGTAAGTGGATGTTCTTTCTTCCACTGTCCGATTTCCCTGATCCATTCGTCGATATCGAGCTTCTTTGCATGCTTGAGCATCTCCAGTAAAATCTGCTTTGCATCACCGACAACAGGTATGTCGATTGAGACATTCTTGCTGATTGAAGCGGGATCGATGTCAATGTGGATGAATTTTGCCTTTGGAGCAAACATGGACAGTTTGCCGGTTACCCTGTCGTCGAACCTCGCTCCCACCGCGATAAGCAGGTCGCATTTGTCTACTGCGTAGTTTGCCGTCTTAGTGCCGTGCATACCGAGCATTCCCAGAAACTGATTGTCGGTACCCGGAAAGGCCCCGAGTCCCATGAGCGTCAGCGTGACGGGAATGCCCGTTTTCTTTGCAAACCTGGCAAGCTCCTCGGAAGCATTGGAAGTAATGACGCCTCCTCCTGCATATATGAGCGGTCGTTTCGAAGCGCCGATTGCATCCATGAGCCTTTTGATCTGTCGGGGATTCCCCTTCATGGTGACATTATATCCGGGTATCTTTATATCCTCAGAGTACATGAAATCCAGTTTCGCCGTTAAGATATCCCTGGGCAGGTCCACAACAACCGGGCCGGGCCTTCCGGTCTTTGCAATATAAAAGGCTTGCTTTAAAATGATGCAGAGGTCGTTGGGATCTTTAACAATGAAGTTGTGTTTTGTGACCGGCCTTGTGATTCCAGTTGTATCCGCCTCCTGAAATGCATCGTTGCCGATGCTTGCAGTCGGCACCTGGCCCGTCAGGGCGACAATGGGCACGGAATCCATGTATGCAGTAGCAAGGCCGGTGACGATATTCGTTGCCCCGGGTCCGCTCGTCACGATACATACACCGGGCTCCCCTGTACTCCGCGCGTATCCATCTGCTGCATGAATGGCGCCCTGCTCATGTTTTGTGATGACCATGTTGAGCTTTTTGTCTCCATAGAGCGCATCAAACAGCGGAATGACGACGCCCCCTGGAATGCCGAACAGGGTTGTGACCTTCTCCCTGTGAAGAATTTCAACTATCGCTCTGGCTCCGTTTATTTTCATACCCTTCTCCTCAATGTAGGTTGCCGCGTATTCGACACACAGTACACGACACATATAAACGAAAGACGCGGGTAGCGCTGTAATGCATGCACTCGCGCATTTCCGGTTTGTCAAACGTACAATAAAATCAAGGCACGTGCACCGGCGGCATTATTCGGACATAGAATGTCCGTATTATGCCGGGCAACCGGACCCGGCAGAATCCCGCTACAGTGGGAATACCGCGCCCCTGGCTGCAGAGCTCACCAGTTTTGAGTATCTGTACATGTAGCCGCTCGATATATTCGGTTTCCTCGCCCCTTTTGCCTTGATTTCTTCAAGACGCTTCTCGATTTCGTCGTCACCGAGCTTGAGGGTGATCCTTTTTCCGGGAATGTTGATTTCAATACGGTCTCCCTCCTGCACAGCGGCAATCGGGCCGAACCCGGCGGCCTCGGGAGAAATATGCCCCACCGAAGAACCACGGGTTGCGCCTGAAAATCGTCCATCGGTAATAAGCGCCACGGATTTATCTAGTCCCATACCGGCAATTGCCGAAGTGGGTGTCAGCATCTCCCGCATACCGGGGCCGCCCCTGGGACCTTCGTATCTGATGACGATTACATCACCCTTTTTAATTTTTTTGCCTAAAATGGCGTCCACTGCGTCCTCTTCCGATTCGAATACCCGTGCAGGACCTTCATGGACCATCATATCCGGAACGACTGCGGCACTTTTCACTACGGAGCCTTCCGGAGCGATGTTTCCCTTGAGAATGGTGAGCCCGCCGGATGCATGACGGGGCTTATCTATGGAAGCGATGACTGCGTTATCCGCAACCTGCGCATGTGAAATTATTTCACCGATCGTTTTTCCCGTTACGCTTTTCTGATCTGTATGCACAAGTTTTTTTCTCGATAATTCGTGCATGACTGCGGGTATGCCGCCTGCCCGGTTGAGGTCTTCCATATGGTCCGGACCTGAGGGCGCGAGGTTGCACAGATGCGGTACTCTGGCGCTCAAGGCGTCGAAATCATCGAGATTGATCTCCACCTCACCGTAGTAGGCGATTGCCGGAAGGTGCAGTGCCGTATTCGTCGAGCCACCGACAGCCATGTCCACCATTATTGCATTGTAAAAGGCCTCCTTTGTCATGATGTCCCTCGGGCGAACATCGGCTTCTATGAGCGGAAGAATAGAAGCACCGGCCTCTTTTGCAAGTCTTATTCTGTCGGCATACACGGCGGGTATTGTGCCGTTTCCGGGCATGGCCATTCCGAGCACCTCGGTGAGGCAGTTCATCGAGTTGGCGGTATACAGGCCCGAACAGCACCCCGCTCCGGGGCATGCACATCGTTCGATGAGCTCGAGCTCCTCATCGGAGATTTTTCCGGATTCGTATTCGCCGACTGCTTCGAACACATCGTCCACACCGAGCTTTTTTCCCAGCAGGTCGCCGGCGAGCATGGGTCCTCCCGAAACGACGATCGTGGGAATGTTAATCCGCATGGCTGCGATGAGCATGCCGGGGACGATTTTGTCGCAGTTCGTTATCATAACCAGGCCGTCAAACGGTGTACCCATTGCCACGACTTCAATCGAATCCGCAATAAGCTCCCTGCTCCCGAGGGAATACTTCATACCGATATGGTCCATGGCAAGTCCGTCGCATATGCCGATTGTGCCGAATTCGAGCGGTGTGCCGCCGCTCGATCTGATACCCGCTTTCACCGCTTCAGCTACCTTTTGAAGATGTATGTGCCCGGGGATTATTTCATTGGCGGAGTTTACGACCCCGATTATAGGCCTGTCGATTTCATCCTTTGTAAGGCCCAGTGCGTAGAGCAGCGATCTGTGCGGAGCCCGCGCAACGCCTTTTTTCATTCCATCACTTCGCATAATACCTCCATTCAGTATAAAATTTACCGTTATTCGGACGTTTCGCGACCGAATACCCCAGCCGGTACACGCACCTGATGTGGTATGCATCGCTTCGCACCGCATACCAAAATGATTCCGGGTTGCCTCCTTATACAATAAAAAAACCCGCTGAAGGCAGCGGGTTTAAAATACACTATGCCGCTGCCTAGGGAAAGAATAGAAGGAGTACGATAATGCTGATGATAACGGCAGCGATAACGCCAAACGACGAATCTTTATGGAAACAGCGGCCTATAAAAAAATTGTTTGATTTCATTTCATTCTATCTTATTTTGGTCTGTACTGAATGTGATGTAGTTTAAGATACTCGGAAAGCTGTTTTTGTCAAGCAAAAAAGGAGTATGCAATTGTTCGATGTTCTCGGTATCGGCTGTAATTCGATCGATTTTCTCTGTCTTCTCAACGGTCCGCCGGTAGAGGATGAGAAAAACGAAGTACCGCGTATTGAGATGCAGGGCGGGGGCAATGTGGGAACCGCTCTCGCGGCCGTTTCCCGTCTTGGAGGGAAGGCCGGATATTACTGGGTTGTGGGTGATGATGAATACAAACAGCGGATACTTGCGGAGTTCAGTGAATACGCGGTGGACACCAGGTTTGTTAAGGTCAGGGAGGGAAAGAATCCGATAGCGATGATACTGATCAACAGACGGACTTCTACACGGACAATTTTTTATACAAAGAAGGATATCGTTGTGCTCACACCCGGAGAGCTGGAAGAATCTATTTTGAAAACAGGTACGGTTTTACTGATTGATTTTTACCATCCCCAAACATCACTTGCAGTTTCAAGGATTGCAAAAAGAAATAAAATCCCCGTTGTTGTTGATGCGGAGAAGGTGGCGAGCTGTTCAGGAGAAATAATGGACAACTCTGATTATGTAATATCGTCGAAGAGCTTTGCGCAGGAATTCTGCGGAGGGCATGAATTCACGGAAGACAGAAACCTGCTCGAGAAGTTCGCGCAAAAAATTCGATCGCCTTTTGTGTGCGTTACCCTGGGGAAAAACGGCGTGCTGGCATTTGAGAGGAAAGAAAAGAGAGTGTTTGCCCAGAGACCCTTTCCGGTTGAGGTCGTCGATACCACGGGTGCAGGGGATGTATTTCACGGTGCATTTTCATTTTTTATCGCAAAAGGATACTCCGTCCGGGAAGCAGTGGCATATTCGGCCGCATGCGCGGCACTCAAATGCAGAGAGCTCGGGGGCAGAAAGGGGATTCCCTTTATAAATGAGGTGATGGAGACGGTACGGAAAGTTGATATATGATTAAAAAGCGGTGCGCATGCAAAGGGCAACCGATCGTCGGCAGGTGATTTTGTAAAATTGATTGAAAGCGAGGTGTGACGATGGGGGAGAGGGGATATCAAGGGATATCTTTGCATGGAGTTTCTCAGAATCGACGTGCTGCGTTCAATACCGACTCTACGTCGACATTTTTCTCGATGATGTCGGCGAGCCTGTCATACATCTTCTCAATGCGGTCTCCATAATCGAGCCGTGTACACATACTTCTCCCATGCACCTGAAGGAAGCGGCATCTAAAATCGTTGTTTTCAAAAAGACCGTGAAGGTATGTTCCCCATACTGCTCCGTTTCTATATGACACCTCCCCGTCAGGATGAAGGCCGCCGTCACGGCGGTTTCGATCTTTCAAAAAGAAGGCGGGATGTATGTGTCCGGCTGCTTCGGTTTTTCCCATATGTATCTCATACCCTTCAACAGGCAGGGGCTTTTGTATATTTCCGTTGATACGGGCAATGTTGCAGCAGCCGTGTACGCTGGTGAGGGATTTTTCAGGCTGCAGGGTGGTAACAGAGTTCAGATAACCGAGGCCTTGAGCCTTTTTACAGTCCGTCTCAACGCCGAACGGATCTGTAATATGCGCACCGAGCATCTGATAGCCGCCGCAGATGCCGACAAGCGTCTTTCCCGATGCTGCATGTTCCCTCAGTGCGGCTTCGAAGCCCCGCTCTTTCAACCATAAAAGATCGTGTACGGTATTCTTTGTGCCGGGCAGGATAACGACCGTATGTCCCGCCACATCTTCAGGCCTCCGGATATAGGAGAGCTCGACATTTTCCTCGAGCTCGAAGGGATCGAAGTCCGTGTAATTGGATATGTAGGGAAGATGCACAACAGCAATGCGAACCTCGGCATGGCCGCGGCTCCCACCTTTTCTCCCGTACTGCAGGGCCACACTGTCTTCCTCGGGAAGCCTGATGTCTGAAAAGAACGGAACAACGCCGAATACGGGTCTTTTTGTTTTTTTTTCGATGAAACGTATCCCGTCCTCGAAGAGCGCCCTGTCGCCACGGAATTTATTGATAATAAATCCGATTACATGTCTTTTCTCCCTTCTCCTCAAGAGGTTCATTGTGCCGATGAGAGCTGCGAAGACACCCCCCTTGTCGATATCCGCCACAATAACAGCAGGAGCATGTGTCCTCAAAGCCATCTCGATGTTGACGATATCCTTGTTTCTAAGATTGATTTCGGCCGTGCTGCCTGCACCTTCGATCACGATTGCATTGTGATCTTCGGCGAGCCTATGATAGCTTTCGAGCACCGGCCGGAGCATTCGTTCCTTCATTCCGTAGTATTTCCGGGCATACGTAGAGCTCAATACCCTGCCCTGTACGATTACCTGTACGGATGATTCCCCGGCAGGCTTGAGGAGGATAGGGTTCATGTCTGAAGATGGTTGTATACCGGCTGCACGAGCCTGCATCACCTGCGCCCTCCCCATCTCATCTCCTGTAGCTGTGACAAAGGAGTTGAGTGCCATATTCTGCGCTTTGAAAGGAGCGACATTGTATCCACGGCGTTTTAATATTCGGCAGAATCCGGCGGCGATGACGCTCTTGCCGACATCCGAGCCTGTTCCGAGAAACATTATCTGCAGCGGGTTTATTTTCATGGGATAACCGTCTCTGTTGACGTATAGTAAAATAATACATAATTTAAGGTTGGGCGTACCCAAATAATCTGTGCTCTATGTAATACCGTACATAACGGATACAGGCGCGTGCACCGGCGGTATTATCGGGACGCAAGGCGTCCGGATAATTCTGATGAGAAGGAGGAAAAGACCTGACAAAGATTATCGACATACTTAAACGATTTTTTACCTTCCTTTTTTTTGTTGTTGTAACAGCGGTTGCAATCGGTTCCTTCATCTATATCCTCTACAGAGTGGCTGTGTACAGTAAAAGGACATATTCTATTGTATTTGCCGCGTGCGCGGTTATGATGCTGATTTATTTCGTGCTCAGGGCAATCAGAAAAGGGGAGCTCACCCGCATTTTGCTGAAAATTACCCGCCTTGTCATTTCCTGCGTCTTTGTCGTCTGCATTCTTGCGGCGGTTGTCTTCTACGGAGGGTTTATTGTCCGTTATCCTCTTCTTGGAGGCATATCCGCTCCCCCTGTCATTTTTCTGGCGCTCTATTTTTTGCCAAAGGTGCATTTTTTCAATTTGATGAAACGTTATTTGCCCTAAAGAATCATTGACTTTTTTTTTGCGTGTACGTATTTTTCGAGAAAATTTTGCAATCCAAAGGAGTTTGTGTATGGCTGGAAAAGTTTACATTGATCAGGATGAATGTATCAGCTGCGCCGCGTGTGTAGACAGCTGTCCTGATGTCTTCAGAATGAACGACGACAATCTTGCGGAAGTATACAATGAGGAGGGCGCTTCCGAGGAAGAGATTCAGGAAGCGATCGACAGCTGCCCCGTTGAATGTATACACTGGGAAGAGTAGCAGTATAGGATTAAAAATAATTTTAAACCCTCTCACAGCAATGAGAGGGTTTTTTATTGCAAGCGAAAAGCGGTCTGTTCTTTTTGTCAAACAGGCTCAATACAACCATATTCTGCAAGAAAAACTACTCCAGGGGGACGGAGAAGCCTTCTCTCGTTTTTCCATGGTAAGAGCTCAGTGAATCCTTTTCTCCGTAGGCAAGAATCATTTCAAGATTTTTCTGGCCTTTTTTGATGACATTCTTCTCGTTGAGCGCGAATTCGAGTACTGTTGAACCTCGTGATTCTATTATCGTATAGGTTCGAACGAATGGTACGTCAGCATCCACATGTTTGTGCCCTGATCCGGTCTGTTCCCTGAAAATAGGATTCCCACTGTCGACATATCCGATAAAAATATGCGCATTATTCATGACATCTGAATTGAATCCGACGCCGATCCATCCGTCCGTTTTCACCGATACGCCAATATAGATGTCGCCTCGATTTCTATTCAGGTAAAGCGTTGCCTCCTTGAAGGTACGTGTATAACTGTATTCGCTCTTATGAATTGTCCCGTCAACAGTCGTGTTATTCGATGTGTCGCCGAGCTTGTCCTCGAAAGCAAACACGGGGTCGACTGCAGCACACAGGACGAAAATAAGAATCGTTACGGAAAAAAGGAGAGTCCGATTCATTTTCGTTCCTCCTGCTGGAATATTTTTAATAATTCCGCGCACTGCCGGCACTATGTATCCAAAACAATAATTGCTTCTTGGCATAAAACAACTGTTTTTTAGTCGCGGATTTTTACATGCCTGTGGTAATTTCCGCTGCAATATGTGGATATGAAATAACCCGATTGCGGCCGTGCTGTTTTGCATAGTAGAGCGCTCTATCCGCTTCCTCGATGAAAATATCCTCAGTGATACCGGATGAATGGTTGAAGCCCGTCACCCCGATGCTGACGGTGACCGAAAAGCCGCCTTTCGATGAAGAAAAGGAAAGTTTTTCAAACGCCTTTCTCAAGCGTTCGCCGACTCCGACGGCGTTCGGCAAATCGGTTTCGGGCAGAATCACGGTGAACTCTTCACCACCGAATCGCGCAGGAATATCGAAGGAGCGGAGTTGTTGACGGATTACATGCGCAATCTCGATCAACACTTCATCGCCGACCATATGCCCGTATGTATCGTTGATGTTCTTGAAGTGGTCGAGATCGAGCATCATGAGTGATAGATCTGTTCTATATCGTTCGGCGCGTTCGATTTCTTCAAGAAGACGATTTTGAAAATAGCCGTGATTGTAGAGCTTTGTTTTTCTGTCCAGGGTTGCCATCTCGTATAAACGGGCATTTTCTATTGCAACAGATGCAAAACCTGCGATAATATCGATGAAGCGTTTTTCATCCTTATTGTATTCTTTCCCGAACTCCCGCTCCTTCTTCTTCAGGCACAGTATGCCGTTGATCTGGCTCCTGAAGCGGAGCGGTACGATAAGCTCGATTTCATCCTTGTTGAAGATGTCGAACGTCTCACGCAATTCAGGTCGTGATCTAAGCTCGGATATTTGAACGGGCCGCTGGTTTTCCTGTATGAATCGTATCAGCGGATATGTAGGGCCGAATGATACGTTGCTTGTTTGGGTTTTATAATTGAAATACGGCTGACCCTCTCGTTCGATGGAAAGAATGACAAATGCATCGGACGCATGAAAATGTCCGTTGCAGGTGAGGATTATTATATCGAGTACATCTTTCAGGGAAAGACTGGAATTAAGCGTTTTTCCGATTTCGAGCATTGTTGTAAGATCGAATATCAGCCTCTTGTTTTCATCGGTACTTTCGTTAAAATCGAGTGTTTCCATTCTGGATCCGTTGTTTCATTGAGAGTTGAATTATTCGTGAAACCCGATATAAGAATTCACGAGGGTGTTCAATCGGTTTGAAACTCTATATACTTTTGTTTTTATATAACGATCTTTGGTTGAAAACGGTTCACTGTGAAAAAGTATTATCATTGATAATAAATGTTTAAATCAAAAAAAACAAGCTGTTTCATTATTTTGATGGCAGAACATATTTTGTACCGGAATTTTATTCTCAAACGATTGTAGTATGGTACAATTACCTGCCAATACATTTTACAGGGAAAAGCCACACGGCGCGTGTCGCTGATAATATGCCGCTTGACGGCGGTAATACCTGAGTATATTGTTGAGGAGATCATGTATGGGAAACATATCGATTAAAGGTTATTTCATCGGTATTGATGTGGGAACGCAGGGAACGAAGACAGTCCTGTTGAGCGGTGAAAACGGGTCGATTCTGGGAGAGTCAAAGGGAACGTATCCGCTTCTTGAAAAGGCGGACGGCACACGGGAGCAAAACCCGTCCTCCTGGGTAGCGGCGGTGAAAAAAACAGTCGGTGAGGTGCTGCGGGAAACGGGTGTGGACAGGCGAAGCGTGCTGGGAATCGGTGTGTCGGGTCAGCAGCATGGATTTGTTCCGCTCGATGGACAAGGCACGGTAATCAGAAACGCGAAACTGTGGAACGATACATCCACAGAAGGTCAGTGCAGGGAGATACTCGAAAAGCTCGGGGGTGAAAAAAGAGCTCTCGAGCTGACGGGCAACAATGTGCTGTCGGGATACACAGCGCCCAAGGTGCTGTGGCTGAAGGAAAATGAGCCCGACAACTATAAAAAGCTGGACACCATCCTGCTTCCTCATGATTTCATCAATTTCTACCTGACAGGTGAGAAGAATATGGAGGCGGGTGACGCCTCGGGGACAGCTTTTTTCGATGTTCGGAAAAGGGTGTGGAGCGTGGAGGTGCTTCGATGTATCGACGAAGAGCGGGACCTTACCGAATGCCTTCCTGAAATTATCGCGAGCGGGAACCCTGCCGGGTTCGTGCGCAAGGAGGTTCTCGATGATTTCGGAATTCCTGGGGATGCGCGGATTATCGTCAGCTCGGGCGGGGGCGACAATATGATGGCGGCAATCGGCACGGGAAATACGAGGAAAGGCGTGATATCGGTGAGTCTGGGGACTTCCGGTACGATCTATGCCTATTCGGATTTTCCCGTTGTCGATTCAAACGGTGAGTTCGCCGCCTTCTGCGACAGTACCGGCGGATGGCTTCCACTCGCGTGTACGATGAATGTTACCGTCGCCACTGAGCTTGTCAAGGACCTTTTCAACTTTGACAACAAACAGCTGGAAACCCATATTAAGGATGCTCCCTGCGGGTCCGGAGGGTTGGTTCTGGTTCCATATTTTGTCGGGGAGAGAACACCGAATGTCCCGTCAGGAACAGGTGTGTTCTTCGGTATCAATGAGTTTACGTTCAGGCGTACGTTTCTTGCCAGAGCGGCAATGGAAGGCGTCACTCTCGGTATTCGGTTTGGGCTGGAAAGTATGCAGAGGGAAGGCATCGAGGTTACGGATATCCGTCTTACCGGCGGGGGAAGTAAAAGCGAAGTATGGCGCCAGATTGCGGCCGATGTCTTCAGGGCGCCCACGGTAACGATGAAAATTGAAGAGGCAGCGAGTTTCGGTGCTGCAATTCAGGCCATGTGGTGTTATGCGCGGCATAACGGACAGAAAGTCGAAATATCGAAACTGACCGATTCATTTGTGAAGGTAAATGCCGATACAATAAAAGAGCCGGTAAAAGAGGCCTCTAAAATGTACGATGAGTTGTTTGATCTTCAGAACGAGGTCAGCCGGGCGCTGCGGAAAGCCTTTGAAACACACAGAAAATTTATTTCCAGGTCGTAATGAACGCAATCGGTTTGAAGGTTTTAAATAATCATCCCGGCTCGTTAAAAAATTAAGGGTCTACACCGATTGATGCGGATACCGTGCGGTCCGGTCGGCAGGCCGCAGGTTGACTGAAGGTTTTATTGAAAGAGAAGCGAAGAAGAAATGCAGGGAAAAAATTTAGAAAGAGTCAGGAAAACGGTACAGGAGCTGTCCCGTACGCTTCAGAATCTGCTGAAACTCCGCATGCTGAGAAAAAGCCGCGAGGATCAGGCCGCCCGCACATCTTCGTATCTCCGGGAGCAGTTTTTAAAGGAAACCGGCTTGAAGGATGAAACCTCCGCTACGGTTTTTTTCGCCTCCCAATCCGGTGTCGATAAGAGAAAGAAGAAGAAGAAGAAGAAAAAAAAGTTTTCGTTCGTCGATTTTTGGGAATTTTTGAACAGCAACAATACCTTTATCATTGTTATTGTGATCGTGGGCCTGCTCGCTGTAATTTCAATCGGTGCTTATATTTTTGAATACGGGGTGAACAAGGGGTTTCAATCTCTCTGGGATACGATCTGGTGGACGGTTGTAACACTCACCACTGTCGGGTACGGCGACAAGATTCCGATAACCGTCGGTGGTAAAATCCTCGGTATTTTTATGATGGTTCTCGGTGTTGCAAGCATGGGTATCGTTACCGGGCGTATTGCTTCTTTTCTTGTAGATAAACAGATCAAGGCACGAGGAGGTCTTATCGTGGTTGAGAGGAAAAAAGGACATTTCATTATCTGCGGGTGGAAGCCGGAGCTCGAGGCGATTATAAAAAAGATTCTATCAGTCGATCAGAATCTCAAGCCCTCAGATATTGTACTTATCAACGATGCCCAGCCGCAGGAGATCGACCATATACGGTCGATACCGGGTTTTAAGACGGTGAAATATATCAAGGGTGATTATATAGATGAGAAGGTGCTTCAGAGGGCCAATCTGAAGAATGCGGCTACCGCGCTGATTCTGGCGGATTCGAGCAGGAAATTTTCACTGCAGGAGGTTGATTCACGAACCGTGATGGCGGCCATTACCATTGATTCAATGAATAAAAACATCTATACCTGTGCGGAGCTGATCGATATCAAGTTTGAAAAATACCTCCAGCTTGCAAACTGCGACGAAATAATCCCCACCAGGGAGTACAGCAGGGAGCTTCTCGCAAATGCTGCAAGCGCATCGGGAATATCTCACATTGCAGCGGAGATGCTCGATCCGGAAAAGAAGGGCATGGCAACTGTTGATTTTCAGAATGTATTTATCGGAAAACCCTTCAGGGAGCTCCAGGAATATTTCAAACAGGCGTACGGCGATATTGTTATCGGGCTTCTGGAGAATACGGGAAAAATCTATTACAGGAAAAGAGAGGCTTTATCAGAGGCCCAGAAAACCCCTGACATCTCCAAGCTTGTGGAAAATCTTCAGATGGTGAAAAACCTGTATCCAAATAAACCGGTGCTCAATCCCGGAGACGATTACCTCGTCAAAAAGAACTCAAAAGCCATTGTCATACCGGGTACAGTGCAGGCCGGAGTACTGTAAATGAACGATAACCTCGAGTTGTTGAAACACATCGTGTTGTTCATGGATTTCAAGGATGCTACGGATGTTTTAGAAAAAATTGCAGCGCTTTTCGTGGAGAGGAAAGCAAAGAAAGGCGACGTGATCATCAAGGAGGGGGAGGTGGGCGATGAGCTGTACATCATCAAGGAAGGTTGTGTGCGGGTATTGAAGAATACTCTTCAGAACGAGCCGTACACGGTGGTACTGCTCAGTGAGGACCAGCATGTATTCTTCGGAGAGATCGGTCTCCTGCTCAACGACAAACGAACCGCCACCGTGGTCGCAGAGGTGGACAGCACCTTCCTCGTAACAAACAGGAAGAAGTTCCAGGAGTTCGGAGAACAAGAGCCGCTTGTCGCACTGTTGGTAACGCGCCAGATTGCGCAGATACTCGCTAAACGCCTGCATAAGACGAATGAAGATGTTGTGACCCTGTTTTCCGCCCTTGTATCGGAGATCGATACAAGCGGAACGCTCGACTAGAGCGCTATTTACTGAGCTTTCGCTCCTTCAGGAGACTTTTTATCTTCTGCCATATGAATTCAAGGGTGCTGTCCGGATTGTTGTCGTCCCAGTACTCCTTGATCTTCCAGTCGGGGAAGAGGAAGGCGAAAAAAGCCTCATCCCGTTTCATGATAAACTCGACCGATTGCGCTGTGCCGTTGTACGAAGCGTCGGCATCGACCGTTGCATCCGGGCCGTCCTGTTCGATGTTGATTCCGCTGTATGAAACAGGGCGAAATCCGTCGAAGTATTTCATGAATTCGTCAAGCCCGCTCTGGCCGAGGTCGCGAAATTTGCTGTCCGAGCTTATCACGCTGTCGAGTGCTGTGACGTCGTTGTTGTTCACCGCGTTTTCGAAATCGTCGACAGCATTTTCAATGGCCGCTTTCTGGCACCCAAACAGCAGGAGCGAAAAAGTAATCAATATCAGTACGGGAAAAATGAAACGCTTCATGTCTTCCTCCGTTGTTTATCAAGAAAGTTATCACATATATAGCATGTATCAGGATAAATTGAAAGATTTTTTTCTGTTGACATTCGTCCGCTTCAATGGTAGTAATAGGAGTGATATAATGTCGTTGGTGCTTGCACCGGCGGCATTATCCGGACGCGAAGTGTCCGGATAATAATGAATTTCAGGCGGGAATAGTTCAGAGGTAGAACGTCAGCTTCCCAAGCTGAATGTCG
>CAZFTJ010000020.1:0-85222 GCA_964521865.1 uncultured Spirochaetota bacterium
AATTCCACCTTATTTTACCATACTAAAAACTCCGTTTCCATCTGAAGCAGAACAGTACCTTCTCCCTGTTCTCTGGACAATTGAAGTAAGCGAACCGGTCAATGAACCCTTTCATCAATGCTGTCGGTCCATACCAATACACTGGCGTTCCGAATACCAATGCATCGCTTTCCGCTATCTTCGAGTACACCCCTCTCATATCATCATTCTTACTGCACTGTCTCCCCTTCCAGCAGGTGTGGCACCCATCACACTCAAGAATTTTCAAATCTCTAAGGAAGAGATGTTCTACTTCTGCTCCTTCTTCAGTCGCCCCTACCAGTATTCTGGAGACCAGAATATATGTGTTCCCTTTACTGCGCGGACTACCTATGACACCCAGCACTTTCTTCATTCGTCTCTCAATTCATTATCCACAGCAGCTTACATGGTTTTCAAAGGATCTTCTTCCGTCGAAAAGGCTGCCATACGTCGGCATCAGCAGCTGTACGAAGCGCTGTCAGGATGTATGCTGCTGTCAGCTGTCGCCTCCTAAACATGGTGTTTATCCTTGACACGACCAGAGAAATCACCCTAGATCTGTTGTTTCCAAAGTGATCTCAATCCTCTTATATGGCTTAAAAGAAACTCTCGCCCATGTCTGTTGATCGTCGTAGTCTGAAAGACCGTGACCATATGAACCGGTGATAGTTCCCAATCCTTGAAGAGAAAACACCTGATTCAACCTACCTCCGAGTTCAGCCTGAATGTCACGTTCACGAGCCCAGCGAAAGGGCTCTCGCTGCCATTGGTTGAGCACCGCTCTAAGTGTCCACCAAGCCATCTGGATTAGAAACGGATACGTTGCTATTTCTTTCTCTTACTCGACAGCTAATAATTGAACAAACTGCAAATACTATAAAGCATATCACCTTAAAAACTTCATTATTACAATATATCACTACGCCAGATATGAATTTTCTCAATTTTGGCTGTTAATCATACCAGCGATTTTGGTAATGCTCATCCATATAAGGCAATGCTAGCATATGGGTACCAATATTTTTTACATGACACTACTACTCTATTTTAGATTATTCAGAATTGCAATTGCAAGTTTTTCAATATGAAGACATTTTTATTAATTCTTTGGCTCAGTTTGTTTGATTTACCAAGGAGGAATAGTTTATGCTTTACATAACAGAGAGCTCGATAATGGGAGTCAAATGAGTAATGAATGCCGGGGAATTTAAGAAAGCAGAAAACTTACGCAGTACGAGGATTCCCATAGAGTACGTAGCGACATATACTATGGGTAATATCAGCGGTAAGGGATTTATAACGGATCTCTCCAAGGGTGGAGTCGCAATACGGGTCAAGCAGGCCCTTGCAATAGGGGATGAATTACATATTACGAGCAAAATTTCAAACGAATTGATTCTTGAATTCACAGGAGAGGTGAGAAGCATCAACGGCAACATTGCGGGAATTATGATAAAATCCATAGACCCTGGTATACAGGAAAGATTTATGGACCATATTGATGGAATGCTGCGATTAATGCATATGAAAGGAACCGAACAATATAAACTCGACAAGAATAGAATCAGAAAAAAAAACTCTCTACATTCATAAATAGACTTATTACACAGGTACGTAAGATATTGTTGCTGCCGGTTAAATAGCCAATGATTGCTTTAGGTAGGCTTATTGTATAATTATCTTATAAAAAAGAAATTACCTTTGCCCGAGGCGAGACTTGAACTCGCACAGCCTAACGGCCACTAGCCCCTCAAGCTAGCGTGTCTACCAATTCCACCACCCGGGCCGATTTACGATTATGAATATAATAAAAAAAAGGTTCTAGTCAAGCAGGAAAACACTAAACCGGACGGCTTACCGGCCTATCGATTCAAGAAAATCCACTTCCGCCCGCTGTATTTTGAGAATCCGGGAAATTTCTTCCTTTGAATATCCCATTGATTTCAAATGCCGCGTTTTTTCAAGCAGGTTGGAGGATTCGGACTGCTTGTGAGAAACGCCGGTTCGACCGGTATCAACGTTGGCCTCAGCCTCTCCCGCAGAGACGCCGGTTGGAGTATGCCCTGCTGCGAGCGCACGTTTCACCGCAGGTTTTTTCAAGAGCTTTTCAGCGGCTGTAATGACCTTTCTCAGTTCCTCGACTCTCTCTTCCGATACGTTCACAGCATCATCAAGAGCACTGTTCAGCTCGACGATTAAATTCTCAACTTCCCTCGTATACCTCTCCAGAATACCGGGTGCGCTGTTCTTTCGAATTCTGCTGTTCAGAACGACAAACACAATGAAAAGAAGAATACAGTTTGCCGCGAAGAGCAGGAAATAACTCATTTTTTTCTCGATTTAAAGGAAATACACGCTGAAGAAGATTCATCTGCCTCACAGTTTACGCGAAAAGCTGCATCTTTGAAAGGGCCGTATCACCTCTTTATATCGATATGCGTGCCCTTGTAGGGCTCCTCAAACTTCTTGCGCTCCTCTTCTTTTTTCCTGCCGCCGCCCTTCATCCGTTGCTGGACATACCCCTTCTTCTGTTTCTTCTGTTCATCTTCTATCTTGCTGTTTCCGTCGGGATGAGGCTTTACGTAGTTGACGCGGCTGGACTCGATCTGTGCGAGCTCGCTCATTTCACCGCCTTTGACAGCCTGCGCGAGAACGACTCCCTCCTGCTGCATCTGCTGTATCTTGCTCACACTGTCCATTCTCACAAGCAGGGCCTGAATATCGACCGGCAGTATCGCCATCAGGTTCTTACCTTCTTTCCGAGAATTTCAGCGATATCTATGTCCTCGTACTTTCGCATCCTGATTCTTCCGCTCTCGAGCACAAAGGTGACGTATTTAAACTCATTGGAAACATCGTAGTATATATCCTTGATGCCGATCCTCACTCCTGGATTCACGTTCTTCGAAACCGACACTTTCCCGATGGTCCGCAACAGCTTGAGATACGACTTGAGCTCATTCATCTCCTCACTGATTTCACTCAGCCGGATCGTAAGCTCCTCGCGTGAAGAAAGCATCTTTTCCAGGAGCTGGTCCTTCTCTTCCGTAAAGTTGCGCTTTACCTTCTTCTGATTCTGAAGGGTGTTGATATTGGCATTGAGTGTTTCGAGGTTGTTCTCGAGCTCAGTTTTTTCTTTCTCTATTTCAAACAGCCGCTGTCGGGATTTTGGGTCGACCCCGACCTCCACGATTGTCTCGGTAAACGAAACAGATCCGAGTGTCTTTGTATTTACGATTTCGCCGGCGCGTATTCTTCCGCCGACTATAGTCGCTCTTTTGCCGAAACAGATCACTTTTTCGGTTGCGTCAACGTCACAGTGCATGATACCGTCCTGTACGAACACGCTTTTTTCCGCAACGACCTTGACCTGTTCGAGAAATTTCGAAGCTATATTTCCACCGGACTTTATCGATCCTCCCAATTTGCCCATGACTCCCTGTTTGATCGAAATATCACCCTCGGCATCGAGAAGGCACTTTCCGACGCTTCCCCTGATCTCGATATCGCCCGCCGCTTTAATGGAAAAACCATCTTCCACATTCCCATGCACAATTACCGTTCCGAGAAAAAGTATATTTCCGGTATGTATGTCAACGTCACCCTTTATTTCATAGATCGGTTCCACGTTTATCTTGTCATTGGACAGGACAACCTGCCCGTTTATTGTCGCAATAACGCTCATGCCATCCGGCGAGAGTTCGGTGTTCTTGCCGGGATTGAGATCCACATCCACCCCCGGTTTTGCATCGAGAACCTTGTTGGTTACCGTTCTACCGGGGGAACCCTCCGTTGCCTTGGTCTTTGTGGCAAGCAGCTGACCGGCGACAACATTTTCGACAAGATCCAGATCTTTGAAATTCACCTGGCCCTTTTCGTCCTCTTCCAGATGCACCTTCTTTTCAGTCCGGAAATTGTATACGATTTTCGTATCAGCACCGTTTTCCGGTCTCTTGCCTTCCGAGACGAGAATAGGTACGTTGTACACCTCTTCCTCAAGAGACTCCTGAATAACATCGTGCTTTATTCCGTACACAACGCCCTTGTCGTTCAGAGCCTCGAGCACATCATCGATATCAAGCACCCGCCCCCGCGGCTTGGGCGGGATCACGGTCATGAATGCCTTCATCTCGTTGTCCGAAACCTCGATTACACAGCGCGAATCGCTCTTCTCAACGGGCACCCATTCACCGATCTTTTGATACCGGCCGTTTGCTTCACGCACGACCTTCGCAACCTTCGATTTATCGAAATCGGCAATGCCCCGTGCGCTTATCGCACCAAGCACGTCTTCGATCCGCACCTTGCTTCCCCTGCCCCTCGGCGGCGTTGCCTTGAGCATCACCCCTATTCGCGTTATTTTCACCTTGAAGGCGCCGTCTGCGTCTTTTTTTATTACCCGCGCTTCTTCCTCCGTTTCCCCGGCGAATGTGGGCTCACCTTCAAGCAGAATCGAACGGTCGACCACACGTACCTGAAGGCGATACGGACGTTTGCCGAACAGGCCCTTCTTTCCCTGTGAAGCAATGTCGTACTCGAGGTCGCTTATGGAAACTCCAAGAGTTTCAGCTGCTTTTTCGAGTCCTTCCTCGATGGAGTAGGCCTCCACCTCGATCGTATCCGGCTGTTCGGACTCCGATACATCGAAGTCAAGACCGCTCAACGCCTCCTGCAGTTTCTCGAATGACGATGCCATTTAAATCACCATACTCTTTTTAATATTCATAAGCTTGCTCCTGAGTCGCATTATCGCCTTCGTGTGAAGCTGAGAAATCCTCGACTCAGTCACCTGGAGAACCTCACCGATTTCCTTCAAAGTCAGGTCTTCGTAGTAATATAGAATAAGCACCTTTTTTTCCTTGTCGGGAAGCTCGTTTATCGCCTGAACTATTATATTCTTTACCTCTTCTCTTTCGACGATTACATCCGGATTGAGGCTCTTGGGACTTTCAATGGTCTCCATAACGGACACTTTGTCGCTCTCATCTCCGACATACCACACATCGCTCAACGAAAGAACAGACGCTCCGGAGAGTTTCAATATCAATGTATGAAACTCCTTGATGCCTATTCCCAGCTCTCCCGCAATTTCCTCATCGGTTGCAGCTCTTCCGAGCTTGTTTTCCAGTTTTCCGATTACACGCTCGAGCTCTTTTGCCTTCTGTCTCACCGACCTCGGCACCCAGTCGATAGACCTCAGCTCATCATAGATTGCGCCCCTTATTCTCGTTACCGCATATGTTTTGAACTTGATATGTCGATCGGGATCGAACTTATCGATTGCATCGAGAAGGCCGAAGACTCCGTAACCGACGAGATCGTCAAAATCCACATTCTGCGGCATTCCGATTGCTATTTTCCCCGCAACATACTTGACAAGAGGCGCGTACTGCGTGACAAAATGCTCCCTTATTTTGGGGTTCTTTGTTTTTTTATACTGTTTCCAGAGCGCTTCTTCCGATTTATCTTCAAACACGTTCCATCTCCAAAGCCGGTTTTACCCGGTACGTAATTGAGACAGAGGAAGCCTCACCGATTACCGCGATAAAAAAATCAGCAGTATAAAGATAACGATGACCACGACAATGCCGCTCACTACAATCAGCGGATTGATCTCCTTTCGCCCGTGACGAACCGGTGCCCGGGATTCCTCCTCATCTATTTTTGTGACGACCTTTGCGTCCGCCGGGACCTTGAACATGCCGAATATTCCCGGCCCGAATTGTGTAAAAACACCGACATCATCGTCTTCAAGCTCCTTAACTTCAATGATCTTGCTGAATACAGGAACCCGGATGCTGTCGACCTTTCCTCCAATCAGTTCGGCCAGATAATCGGCAATATCCCTGTCATCGGTTATTCTGACCTGGATCTCATCACCGAATTCGAGCTCCCTTATCTCAGAGCCGCTTACCGGGGACAAAACCGGATCCACCCGCAGGACAATGAGAGACTGATCCTTTCTCCCCTCATACCCGCGTTTCTCCCTTTTCTTGTCCACATCCTCAGTATTGAGCGATTCACCGACCTGGGCCTCCTCGCTGTGCAGGTCCCTGTTCTTGTTCAGCCTGAAGGCATCGGTCATCTCAATATTAAACTTCACCGCGATATTCGTGTCCGCGAATATATTGTAGAGCTCATCGACAATCAGATTATTGAAGACCTCATTTCTCACGGGCTGTCCCGGTTTCAGTACCGGCGATACCCGAGAAATAAACTCATCGCTTATAAGCCGGTTTTTAAGCTGATCGATCTTGAGTCCGTCAATCTTTTTTGTCCTGGAATAGCCGTACAGCTGTTCCTCGAATTCATACCAATCGGTTTGCAGATCGAATTTACCGATTTCCTTGTCATCGCTTATTACTGCGACAAAACGAGTTATCCTCTTCTCCTTTTGATCGAAGCAGAAAAAACAGACGCCGTAATAGCCGGTAATTTGAGTAATGAACTTGAGCTTAACAACAAATATGTCCTTTGGAACCGCCTCAATGATTCTCCGTGCGCCGTCGACGTCGCCGCCTGTAAATCTAAGCAGCATGGTCGCAAGAAAGTCATCGCATCCCGTTGTTTCAACCAGTTTTTTTACCGTTTCATCATTCATATTGATCCTGACTCATTACCCTTTTTACCACTTTTGCAAGTGTTTCCGGCTCGTTTGGAAACTTCATGTTGCCCACATTGATGTAGTCACCTTTCAGGGCGCTGTTTCTTTCGGTTTCCTCTCCAAAGTGCTCATCGGGCAGCATTTCATCTTCATCGATCAAATTCTCAAATGACGGCAGCCCGTCCTCTTCAGCCTGTTCCTCAACCGGGCCGCCCTCCGGAAACCGCAAATCTTCACCGGGAATATCGGCAGCTGGAGAAAACGCCGTATCGGGTGCGGTTTCACCGCTCTTCTCAAATCTTTTAAATCTTTCCTCTCCCGGTATTGAAAAATCTCCCGTAACTTCGGTGCGTTTATGCTTCACAGTCGATTTATCCTCACCCTTCTGCAAGGTCAACAGCTCAGGTATAAACCTTTGTATCAGCTGCGACGCACCGAACAGTATCAAACCAAAGATCAGAGACGACACTACAGCCCGCATAAAAACAATTCCGAATGGGTTCTTTGAAAACAAGCCCACCATAATAGACAGAAAAAATGCCCCCAGTGTTCCGAATATAATGTATTGTGTCCGGCTGTCCAGTTTTATGGATTCCATCTGTTTTTTTATCGATTCTGTTGAAAAAAATTTCCCCTCATTATAAGAATACCTCACTTACAGAAAAAATCAATCGGTAAATCTTCACCGATTCCCGGTAAACCTGCACTCGTACATTTTAAAGAGGTAGAAACGGCATGTATTCGCCCGCCCTTTACAGTTTGCCCCCGAATAGGCTCTTTAAAAATCTTCCGAAGCCTCCGCTTTCCTGATACTCTATGTTAGCAAGCCTGCTCATAAGGTGCCTGACCGATTGTGAAGCTTTACTGTTCGGTGCGCTGCGCATGAAGGGATCCTGTTTCACAACGGCCCGCTGGACCACGCTGTCCTCAAACACAAAACCCAGGTTATTCACCTTGATGTTCAAAAACTGCCCAGCAATGTTGATCACGCGATCGGAAACCTTTTTACCCTCCATGATCGAATTTACCCTGTTTACCACGAGCCGTATATTAGGCCCGTTCATCTCCGTAGATATGCTCTTTATAATTCCATACGCATCCGTAATAGCCGTCGGCTCCGGTGTGGTAATTATTATTGCATCATCCGCCCCCCTGAGGAAGGTAAGAACATTGGGAGAAACACCTGCACCGGTATCGATAAGAATTATATCGGCATACGCCAGGTCTTTCAGGTTATCAACGAAGGCACTTCGCTCGTCCTCCTTGAGGTTGGCAAGCTGATAAAATCCGGAGGCACCGGCAATTATCTGAATACCATACTCCGTATCAACGATTATCTCGCGCAGTTTCTTTTGCTTTTTCAGAACATGGTAGAGATTGTACTTAGGAATGATACCGAGAATGACATTTACATTGGCGAGCCCGAGGTCCGCGTCCATTACGACCACCTTTTTCCCGATCTGAGCAAAGGCAATTGCGAGATTTATTGCGATGTTCGTCTTGCCCACTCCTCCCTTTCCACTCGAAATGGTAATTATACGCGGCTGACGAGCGTACCCCGCTTCAGCCTGACCGTTTTTCTCCTTCATTATCAGACGTAACCGCTCCGCCTGATCCTGATGAACAGCGTTATTCATTGACACCTCCGTTCAAAAAACGAATTCCGTGAGTATCGGGCAGCTCTTCAGCATAAAACCCATACTTTTCCCAGGTTTGAGGGATACGTACGCATAACACCGTTTATTCGAACGTTTTTCGCCCAAACACCGAGACCTGTGAACATGCTGTTGCCCTGCTGCATTACCCTCTGGCTCCCTCCCCAAGGCCTTCCAATGCGATCATTTCATACAGCTTCTCCTTGCTGGCTATTTCAATATCGTCCGGGACGCTCTGCCCTGTGGTAAGATAGGAGATCTTCTTGTTCTTCAGAGCACTCAGAAGGCTCCCTACCGTATTCGTTTCATCGAGCTTGGTAATAATAATCTTGTTGTACAGAAGCTGGTTGAATCTCGTAACCACGTCGATTGCATCCCTGTACTTGGTCGTAGCGCTGAGCACGAGGTGGATATCCATGGGCGCCTTTACACCATCGAGTATACTTCTCAATTCCGCAAGACCCATATTGTTCCTTTGAGAACGCCCGACCGTATCGACAAAGATGAGCTCCGCAGTGCTGTTCTTAACTGCAATTTTAAACTCCTCGCGTGTGTTGACCGGTGTAAAGGGAAGCTGCATAAGCTCGGCGTATTTACCCAGCTGCTCAATTGCGGCAATCCGGTAGAAATCAATGGTGATGAGCTCGAGCTTCTTTTTCTGCAACACACCGAACGATGCGGCCAATTTTGCTATGGTAGTGGTTTTACCGACACCGGTCGGTCCCACAAGTACTACAATTTCCGGTTTTGCAGAACCAATCTCGATCGGACCCGAAACATCGATAGACGTCAATATGTAGTTCTTCACCCGCTCACTGAATATTTCGGGAGTGCTTATTTCCTCCAGTGTGAGATCCTTCTCGAATGTGCTCCGGATGCCTTCAATATAATCGTCGGAAAAATCATTTTCCCCGAGCAGTTGTATCAGCCTGTTCAGGGAGGGATTGTCAGATCTTCCCATCATTATCTGATCCAGCTGCTTTTTTATCCGTCCGAGCTCCGACAGTATATTTACATTAATATCACCATCCATACGTCCCCTGGCATCGGAAATGGATGAAGTATTCACGCGTCCTCCCTCCTGTGCTGATGGATTCTGCTGCTTCGAACTTTTTTCATTCTGATCGGCTTCCTGCCTGTTTTTGATTTTTCGTGAAAGTGCCTTGCTGATGTCTTCATTTTTCGCAACTGTGATTTCCGTAAACTGCTTCTTGAACATGCCGAGAAAGCCGCCTTCCTTTATGTCTTTTCTGCCGATAATGTAGACATCGCTCCCGAGGTCCATCTTTGCATTGATAACCGCCTCTTTATAGGTCGGCGCCTTGTATGTTCTGTACAACATCTGTTCCCTCTCCCTTTCAGAATGCAATTGTTCCCACTGCTTCGAGACGAATATCGGGAACAATTTCAAAGCTGCTCAGCACCGCAGCATTCGGAATAATGCTCGAAACTATATTTCTGAACAGGGCCCGCACATCAGGGGATGTCAGAAACACCGGTTTCAGGCCCTTCTTCCGTATCTTCTGCACCTCATCGCTGATGCGTTCGAGGAGCTTCTTCTGGGCGGACGGTTCCATCGCGAATCGCCTGCCGGTTTCGGTTTCCACAACCGCCTTTTTTATTTCCTCCTCAACCTCCTTTGAGAGGGTGATGACCGGTATCTTTCTCTCTTCCGTGGAGTATTGCTGGCATATCTGCCGTGAGAGCGCCTGGCGCACGATCTCGACGAGCTCATCATGGTCCTTCACCGTGGGGAAGTAATCGGCAATCGTTTCGAGTATCGTAACAAGGTCGCGGATCGATACGCCCTCACGAAGAAGCCCCTTCAAAACTTTCTGCACATCGCCGATGGTTACGTTTGCCTTCTTGATCTCGTCGACAACCGCCGAATAGTCTTTGCTCAGCGAATTGAGCAGGGTCTGAACATCCTGCCTCCCGAGCACCTCGCTTGCGTAGATCTTTATTATTTCCGTAAGGTGGGTTGCAATCACGGACGGTGAATCGACAACCGTATACCCGAGACGTTCCGCTTTCTCTCTATTACTCTCATCGATCCATATCGCCGGCAGGCCGAATGCGGGCTCGATTGTTTCTTCACCTTCGACCTTCTCGGTGACATTTCCCGGATTCATTGCCAGATACTTGCCCATTTTGATTGTTCCCGCACCGACCTCGACACCCTTTATCTTGATTGAATAGGTGTTCGGGTCGAGCTTCATATTATCCCGTATACGTATGGGAGGAAATATGAGTCCGAGCTCAATCGCACTCTGCCGGCGTATCATTGTCACCCGCTCCAGAAGGTCCCCCCCCTGATCGGGATCGACAAGCGGTATCAGGTTGTACCCGATTTCCAGAGCAATAGGGTCTATCTGGAGAAGTCCGACCACGCTCTCCGGTCCTCTGCCCGGTTCTTCACCTTCTTTTGCCGCACGCTCAGGCTCTTCCGGTCCGAGCTTCAACCCCCTGCGTAAGTATATTCCAAGAAGCGCGAGAATCAAACCGAGAAAAATAAGCGGTATCTTGGGAAAACCGGGAAGTATTGCGAGGAAAAAGAGAAACCCGGCGCCTATCCACAGCGTCCTCGGTTGACCCAGAAGCTGAGTGGTGATCTCGGTGCCCAGATCATCCTTCGACACAGCCCGTGTCACGATAATGCCGGTGGCAGTTGACATCATGAGTGACGGAATCTGCGAGACAAGACCGTCGCCGACGGTAAGCATGGTGTACGTCGAAACGGCGCTTCTCAGAGTTTCGCCCCGCATCGCAATGCCGATAATCAGTCCGCCGACGATATTGATAACCGTGATGAGGAGACCTACTCTGACATCCCCCTGTACAAATTTGCTGGCGCCGTCCATGGCTCCGTAGAAATCAGCCTCGCGCTGTATATCGATTCTCTTCTGAATGGCCTCCTCTTCGGTGATGAGCCCCGCTGAAACATCGGCATCGATCGCCATCTGCTTTCCGGGCATGGCATCGAGAGTAAACCTGGCCGCAACTTCCGAGACACGGGTTGCACCTTTGGTGATTACGATAAACTGCACTGCTATGAGGATGAGAAATATGATAATACCGACAACATAGTTTCCCCCGACAACGAACTGACCGAATGCCCTGATAATCCTCCCGTTAAACGCAGGACCCTGCAGGAGTATCAATCTGGTGGAGGATACATTGACCGCCAGTCTGTAGACTGTTGAAACGAGGAGCAAAGAGGGAAACACCGAGAGGTCGATGGCACGCTTCATGTACATAACGGTAATAATGGTGATGAGACCCAGTGAGAAGCTTACGGCAATGAGAAAATCCAGCAGCATTGCCGGTATAGGAATAATGAGCATGAGCACAATTGCAACGACGCCGATTGCAATTAAAATATCCGTTCTCTGCCACCATACTCGTGTTGGAACTGCATCAGCCATAGTCCCCTCCCCATTCGTTCAGCTGTATGCTCTCCCTTCATTTAATTATCGGGAAAATTTGAAAAACATTCATGCAAACCTGCCCCGTTTTACACCGCCTCCCGTTTCTTGAGCTTGTACACAAAGGCAAGCACTTCGGCAACAAGGGTAAACATGTCGTCCGGTATTTCATCGCCTATATCAACGCGCCTGTACAACTCCCGCGCAAGCGGCTTGTTCTCATGAATAACAACGTCGTGTTCACGCGCAATCTGCTTTATCCGCTCGGCAATCAGATCCTGCCCCTTCGCAACACATACCGGTGCACTCATTTTCAGCGACTCGTACTTCAATGCAACCGCATAGTGCACCGGGTTGGTGATTACCACATCGGCCGTCGGCACCTCCTGCATCATTCTTCGCTTCGCATACGCCCTCTGTCTCTCACGCATGCGGGCACGCAGAAGCGGATCGCCTTCCAGCATTCGGCGCTCCTCCTTCAACTCCTGGCGGGTCATCTTCAGAGACTCGATGTGCTGCATCCGCTGGAACAGGTAGTCCGGGACAGAAAGCACGAGGAGTATACCGCTTACAACCATAACCAGCTTGAAGGCGATGGAAACAAGCAGGTAGAGACCCTGGGCGAGCCCCATATCGAGAGTCTTCATTATAATACCCACATCTCTACGTACAAAAAGAAAGGAAACGGATCCGATTGCCGCAATCTTGAATATCGCTTTCCCCAGATTGACCGCCGTCTGCTTTGAAAACAGGATGTTTTGAAAGAAGCGGACGGGATTCGGATTGATTCGTGTTAGATCCGGCTGTATCGGTTTTGCCGAAAACTTGAACCCCACCTGCACCACATTTCCGATCAGGGCGCCGAGAAACGCCACCCCGAGCACCGGGCCGAGAAGCCGCAGCAGAAGGGGTAGAATCGGCTTGAACAGAAAAATGAGATTTTCGCCCGAATCTGCGACCTGCTGCACCGAGTTCAGATAGAACTCCATCATGTGCATCGTATTCCTGAGCATACTCCTCGCAAAAAGGAAAATGACGAAAAAACCAAACAGCAGTATGAGCGCCGATGGAAGCTCCTGTGTCTTGGCGACCTTGCCTTCTTCACGGGCCTTCCGCTTTTTATACTCGGTCGGCTCCTCCGTTCTTCCCTCATCCTCGGCTGCAAAGAGCTGGAGATCGAACCGAAAGGGCGTATAAATCCCCATGCGCACATCATTGTGCAATTCCTGCTGCATACCGAACAGAGAATATAATTCGACACTATCCATAAAACACATTCCTCGAGCCCGAAGGAACCATACGGGCTCAGTATGTCCTTGTACATACCCCTTATGAACCGCTTCTCAGCCGCCCAGTGCGCGTATGAATACAAAAAGATCCTTGAAGGCCCTGTTGAGAGCCGAGCTCATTCCAAGTGCAATTCCGCCGATAACCATGATCATAATCAAAAACCCGACGCCGATCTGGATGGGAAATCCGAGCATAAATATATTCATCTGCGGTGCAGCCTTTGCGAGCAGACCGAGCGTCACCGCCAGTAAAAAAAGCGTCGTGAGAACAGGAAACGACAGCTTCAAAGCAACCAGAAACATGGCACCGAATGTGTTTACCAGCGCCTTGTACATCACGCCGCTGTCTTTTAATATCTGGAAGAGCTGAATTTTACTGTAGCTCTCATACGTTGCGATAACGAGCATACGGGGCCCGTCTATCGCGATAAAAATCATTAATCCCATCAGAGTCCACATCTGTCCTATGAGCGTAATGCCGACCTGTGAAAAGGGATCGATGACCTCCGCAATCCCAAGCGCCATTTGAAAACTGAAAAATCTGGCGGCAAGCTGAAAGGCGGAAAATATTATTGAAATGAAAAAGCCTATCAGGATTCCTATAACCGCTTCAGAAATCACAAGTAATGCATATGAATACATATTTTCCGGAACGCTCGCGATAGTGTGCGAAACAACCGGAAAGATGCAGGCCGCAACATACACTGAAATCACGGCCCGTATGCGAAATGGAATAACGCCGCTCGAGAAGAAAGGGGCCACCGCAAACATACCGAACATGCGAACAAGTATAAGCAGAAAAATCTGAAAGTGCTGGACAAAAAAATCCATGTGGCACCGTTCCCCTGCAAAAGGCTAGACCGCTTTTTCCTATTTTCTATTTAACCATATCAGGAATAAGACCGAAAATATTCATGGTAAAATTGATCATACTGTTGAAAATCCACGTTCCGAATATGATAAGCGAACCGAGAACAACGACAATCTTCGGCACAAACGTAAGCGTCTGTTCCTGAATCGAGGTCGTCGCCTGAAAAATGCTTACGGTAAGTCCAACGATCAGGCTGAGCCCGAGCATCGGAGCGCCGATGAGCAGTATTTGAAATACGGCACGCCCGACCAGGGTAGCGACAAAACCGACTGTCATAAGCCACTCCTCTTTGAAGTTTTGTGCTTTGCAGCATACACGCAAAGTGAAAAAATTATTACGTCCTATCTGAAACTGTTGACCAGCTGATACGTCAGCAGGTGCCAGCCGTCCACCAGAATAAACAGAATTATCTTGAACGGGAGAGATATGAACACGGGCGGCAAAAAGATGATGCCCATTGACATAAGCGTGCTGGCGACAACCAGATCGATGATAATGAAAGGAATAAACAGAAGTATCCCTATCTTGAATGCCGTTGTAAGCTCGCTGATCATAAACGCAGGAATAATAACATACGTCGGAACCTCCGACTGATTTCTGGGACGCTCAACATTCCCGAGCTTCAGGAAAAGAGCGATGTCCTTTTCGCGGGTCTGTCTGAACATGAACTGACGTATCGGTACTATTCCGCGCTGATACATCTCCCTCGCGTTGATTTCATTGTTGAAGTACGGTTTTATCGCGGTATCGTTGACCTCTTTTATTGTGGGCGCCATAATGAAAATGGTGAGAAATATTGCAAGGCCCATCAATATCTGATTCGGCGGTTCCTGCTGCGTCGACAGCGCCCGCCTGAGAAAGGAAAATACGATCGCGACTCTCGTAAACGAGGTGACCGAGATAATAATCGCAGGAGCAAGGCTGAGAACAGTGAGAAGAAAGAGGATCTCTAGGGAGAGCGCCACATCGCGCGGCTGTCCGGCTTCGCCGAGTGTAATTCCGATCCGCGGTATCGGTATTCTCTCCTGTGCGTAGCTCTTAACCGGAACAAAAAGCAGTCCAGCAAGGACGAGAGACGCCAGAATTCCGAACAATACCCTTTTTTTCAACCGTTTCATGTCCCCCTCCCCAATATGATGCCGAAAACTTAAAATTAATTATATAAGTTATAAAATATCATACATAAACATCTAAAAAAAATCACCCCTGTGCATGCCGATCCTCCCTGATCACCTCTTCCGGTGCCTGTGCACACCATCCGGTACACCCGATCCAATCTTCCTCAGCTACATCTTCTTCATCCTGTCGATTCTCTTCCTGTATCCGCCCAGATACGATATCTGCCCGGGTTTTGCAAAAGACTTTCCGCCGATCAATTTTAAAAACTGATCCCTGAACCCGCCTGCACCCTTCGATTCCTTACTGCTCAAAAGTCGGATTCGATCGATCGCTCCCTTGTCTTCCACCTCCGTAATGAGGTTTATACTCGAGTCCGATACTCCGAGCACAAGCACCTGACCTCCGATATCAACAATCTGAATCAGGCGGTTCGCTGCAAGCGGATATGTGGCAAGCACCCTGATTATTTCAGAATCCTTTACCGGGCTTCGCCTGTTTTTAAGCAGCAATCGAAAAATAAGATATATACCGATGATTATTACGCCGAGCACAGCAACGGTTCGAAGAATCAATAGAGGATAGGACACCTCTTTCCGTGTAAACTCCGGTTCCTGGAAGGTATAATCCGGTGCAGGATTTGCCTCGTTTTGAGGCTGAAGAGCTTCTCCCTTTTTAGGCACGGCAGCCTGCGGAGCATCGGTTTTTTTCGTCGACGCGTTGTTCGACACTTCTGAACCGGCGCGCGTCCCATTATCTGAAACCGCCGTATCGGCTGTGTTTGCTGCATCGACCACAGGTGGAATTGAGAACAGTAAAATCAAAAATATGAAGACCGACAAAGCGAGCAGGTTCCGTAACGAGGGCAGAATTCTCTTCAATACGTTCAAAATCCCCTCCCATGTTAAAATGACGCTGAAGTTGCAGCCGCTATACACAAACCGGGCGGCAATTAAAACAGCCCCGATGGTAAGCTCTCCTTACACGCCGCGGATAACATTACGCGTATCGTCGGCATTATTCCAGATTGCTTATACGTTCCATCGGACTGATAATATCCGTTACCCGCACACCAAAGTTTTCATCAATAACGACGACTTCCCCTTTGGCAATCAGCTTCCCGTTAACAAGCAGATCAACCGGCTCACCGGCAAGTTTGTCAAGCTCAACAATCGTTCCCTCACCCATACCGAGTATATCTTTGATGAGCATTTTTGTGCGACCAAGCTCAACGGTGAGTTGCATGGAAACATCCATAAGAAGGCCGATGTTCCCGGTGACGCCCGTCTGCTCACCCTGTGAGAGAGGCGCAAACTGGACCGGCTGTACGCCGACATTCATCTGCGGCTGTTTCGTTGTTGTAAAAGTGGACGGCTGGAATCCTGCCTGGAAACCGCCTGCCGTCGGTTGCTGCTCCATCTGTACGGAGCCAGACCCGGCAAGCGCCTTTGCCACGTTTATTTCAAAAACTTCATCAAGCACGGAAGCATTTCCGTCCGCCGTAAAATTGTAGCGTACGCGGACAAACTCCCCCTCCGGGAGCTGCAGCTCGGCCGGAGACTCGTTCCGAACCGAATTGAGGTCGGCACATTTCGGGGTCACACCGCTTTTCTCGCCGATTGTCCTGTTCTCAGCTTCCGTCATCTGGCTGAAACCCTCGGTGAGAGCGGAGAGGGCCATGTCCGTCAATTCTCCTTCTTCCTGTGCCATCATGAGTGCGGCAACCTGACGGGCCGTGTCTTCCGACATTACAAAGGAATGAAGGCCCGGCGCCCCATCGATATAATCCGCGGTCACCTGTACCGTGCCGTCGGAAAATTGCGAGATAAAGGTGTCTTTTGTCACCACATCCACCTGGGCAACCTTTATGTCAACGGTTTTAGCGGTAATTGTCGAAAGTGTATTTCCCATTGATGCGGCCGCTTCGGCCACCGTACCCTGCAGTGTACGCGCATCGTTGTCCGAAAATGCAGGTACAGAGGGTGCAGCCTCCATTTCCATGGCTCCGCTCAGGTCATCGGCCCCTTGAAGCAGAGCATCTATTTCTTCCTGGGAAAGTGAACCATCACCCATTTTATTCCTCCCCTTCTATCTCTTTAAACATCTCATCTTCAGTCACCTGCGGCTCTGCCTTGCCGGTTATCTGTACGGCCATATGCGTACCGACAACACCGGGCCGCGAGTAAAACTTCTTTTTGTTTCCTATCTTCAGCAACATGTTGTCGTTGACTTTATTGTGTTCCAGTTTGATTATATCGCCCTTCTGCAGGTTCAACACATCCTTCACGTTTATATCGAGACTCCCGAGCTCCGCAATCAGATTTACGTATACGGTATCGAGACGTTTCTTCAGTATCGCGAGGTTCTCGGTGGTCCCGCCCTTCCTGATACTCGAATACCAGTACTGCGCGGAAAGTTTTGTGATGATCGGCTCGATGGTGAGATAGGGTATGCAGAAGTTGGTCATGCCTTCGACATCTCCCACCTTTGTTTCAAGAGTAATGAGCACAACCATGTCCGAAGGCGGCACAATCTGAGCGAATTGGGGGTTGGTTTCTATGTTCCCGAGCCGCGGCCTGAGATCGATTACATTGGACCAGGCTTCGCGCAGGTTGCCGAGTATACGCACAATTATTCCCTCAATAACCGAAAGCTCGATGTCCGTCAACTCCCTGTTGATCTTCGACGCCTCACCCGGACCGCCGAAGAGGCGGTCTATGATCGTGAAAGTAATTGACGGGTCGATCTCGAATATGGAGCTCCCCTTGAGCGGATCCATATTGATGACAGAAAGAGTCGTCGGGTTGGGTATCGACCGCAGGAATTCCTCATAGGTAAGCTGGTCAACGGACGCAACATGCACATGCACAATTGTTCTGAGCTGTGCCGACAGCGATGTCGTGGTAAGCCGGGCGAAGGTCTCATGCATCATCTGCAGAGTACGGATCTGATCCTTTGAAAACTTATCCGGACGCTTGAAGTCGTAAATCTTAATCTTACGCGTTTCGGCACGCTTTAACGCCTCCTCGCCTTCCACCTCGCCAGTCGATATTGCCGTTAAAAGCTGATCGATCTCATCCTGTGATAGTACTTCCGTCATTACACGCCACCATTCCCCTCGAAATCCCCTGCATGACCCTTATATTTAATCCTATACCTTCCAGCAGAAATTTCAATATAAACAGTACCCTACGCCCCTTCCTATGTGAGCACAAACTCGGTGAATGCCACCTGCCGCACCTCTCCGTTAATGAGGACATCGTTAATCTTTCTTTTTATTTCTTCTTTCAGCTCATCCCTCTTGTCCTGCGTATTGAGATCCGTGTACCGCTTTGCTCCCAGAATGGAGATGATGATATCACGGAGCTGGGCCCTTCGCTGATTCAGCTCCGTCTGCAGCTCGTTTGTTGTTCCCTGTTCGTACCCGAGCTGAAGCGTCACCTTGAGAAAATGAGGTTCATCCGTATCGCTCGTATTTACACTGAAGCTCTCCAAACCGAAATAGGCGAGCGGTTTCTGCTTCACCTTCTGCTGCGGCGAGGCCTTTTCCGGAGCAGGGGGCGTGCCGACTCTCTTCGCAACCACATAGGCGATTGTGCCCGAAATAATAATGAGCACAAGCGCTCCCGCAACAAAGAGAAGCATTCTGATCATCCTCGGTCCGAAAAGCTTCCGCTTTGGACCGCCGGCTTCAAGCGTTTCCTCTTCTTCGGCAGTGCCCTCTATATCTTCAATGGTCTCTTCCGTATCCGCCATTTAAGACCCCTTTCCAATTACGGTTATTCCCGGCACTTTACATAATAACTACGGTAAAATCTATGGGCATGTTGTGATTTCAACTCCTACGATCGATACTCTCACTTATCCCTATATCTTAACTATATTGTACTAATAATAAAAATAAATTCCAACCAAACAATAATTGTCAATGAGCCCATAACCGTCCGTTGTTCTGAAAAATGAGGCTGCCCGGACGCTTCGCCTCCGGATAATGTCAAAGATGCTGAAAGTGCTGTCAAGTACCGCAGGTGCCTGTGGTACTGAAAGTACCTCCGGTGCGGCATTACATACACCAGCCGGTGAAAAATAGAAAAATATTTTTCACACACCGGTTGTAGAGGCCTGCCGGTGCGGACGGTCTTTACAGCGAATACTCCTTTTTCCTCATTATGACCACATCGATTCTTCTGTTGTATGCCCTGCCCTCTTCAATAGCATTGCTCTCAACAGGCTGGAATTCTCCGTAGCCGACCGCTTCCAGATTCTTTCCGTTAATACCGTACACCTCGTTGAACATACGCACCACCTTTACCGCGCGGGCGGTCGAGAGCTCCCAGTTTGTCGGGTAGAGCGCATACGTGGGGCTATCGGGTGTAATCGGTTTATTGTCCGTATGTCCTTCGACACGTATCACATTCCCCTTGAACTCCGGTTCCCGGAGGAAACGGCCCATCTTGCCGACTACACGTATACCTTCGGGCGTTAATTCCGGGCTCCCCGATTCAAAATAAGCATCCGCTACAAGCGATATAATGATACCTCGCTCATCCTCTGTAATCTTCACCTTTTTGCTTTTGATTTCAGGCTGGAAAATGGATACCGCTTTTTCCACCGCTTTTGCGAGCCGCTCACCCTTTTCCTTTGAGGGCAATGTTTCAACACGCTGGCCGAGCTCTGCAAGCACTCCCTGAGACAGCGTGAGGCCTCCGGTATGCATCCCGAGAGAGCCTCTGAATGCCGAGAGTATCAGCTGCAGCTCCCGGCCTTCGATCTCGGCAGTAGTAAACATCAGGATAAAAAACGTTAGAAGGAGTGTGGTCATATCACCGTACGTTACCATCCATGCCGGTGCACCTTTCCTCTCTTTTTTATCCTTCTTGACGGCCATTGCCTGGCACCTCTATCTATCTGTCTATCCTCGTTCTCCCGTCTCTTCTTCAACCTGCATTCTGATTTCGGGAGGCAAAAATGATATCAGTTTCTCTTTTACGATTCTCGGGTTGTCACCCGACTGTATCGAAAGCGTCCCCTCAATCATGATCTCCCGTGTCAGGATCTCCTGATCGTTCACGTAGGTCAACTTGTTCGCTACCGGTATAAATACAAGGTTCGCAAGAACCGCACCGTACAGTGTCGTGATAAGCGCGGTTGACATACCGGGGCCGATTGCGCTCTTGTCCTCGATATTGGCAAGCATGAGAATGAGGCCTATGAGTGTGCCGATCATACCGAATGCGGGTGCAAAGATCCCCCAGTCCTCGAATATCTTTATGCCCTGCTGATGCCGGTTCTGCATATTATTGAGCTCGGTTTCCATTATGTTTCGTATGATCTCCGGGTCCGTTCCATCGACCACGAGCTGAATGCCCTTTCTGAGAAACTCGTCCTCGAGCTCGTCGAGGTCATCCTCGAGTGCCAGAAGCCCCTCACGGCGTGCTTTTTCTGAAAAGGTCACTATCATCGATATAATTCGTCCGGCCTCAAGAGGATGGATGCGAACCGCATTTATTGCGACCTTCAACAATCCGAATGTTCTGGCCATTGTATTGGATACCATTATAGCCGCAAACGAACCGCCGATTGTGATAAAAACGGAAGAAATGCTTATGAAGCCGAAAAGGCCTGTCACTCCTCCCGCAATCACGATACCGACGATTAAAACGAAAAACCCAATGCCGATACCGCCGATTGTTGCAAGATCCATAATTCAACCCTCCTGAATACCACCAGGCTGAGGAACTTCTTGTATGATGCCACTGGTGCCTGCACCGGCGGCATTATTCGGATGCAAAGCGTCCTGATAACACTACTTCACTTCACCGTAATCGGAAATGAATCTTCTACTCCTGCTCCTGTCCGGTTGGTACAATCTCTTCTTCGGGGCTGCGTCCCGTCAGGGCATGCCCCACTGCCGAATCGGGCCCTGCAGGCCGGGGCCCTCCAATTCCCAATCTCTTCCTGTACTCGATAATTCTGGCCAGCACTTCTTCCGGCGGTTCTTTCACCACGAGCTTCTTTCCCGATACGAGAGTAATCGTCGTATCGGGAGTTTTTTCAACGGTCTCTATGATATGCGGGTTCAGCCAGTACCCTGCGCCGTTTAATCGTGTTACCTTTATCAACCTGCTCTCACTTTGAGAGATTTTTTATCACAGTTCCCTGCTCCGTACGAATTACGAATCACCGCACCGCACGAATTACCGCTTCAGCGTCAAAAGCTCCTGAAGCATCTGATCGGATGTCGTAATGCTCCGCGAATTTGCCTGAAACCCTCTCTGCGTTACAATCATATCGGTAAACTGCTCGGCAAGGTCGACATTGCTCATTTCAAGCGTCCCGGACGATATCTTTCCCCGCCCGCCTGTCTCAGCGGCACCGACATTTGCAAGGCCGGAATTGTTGGACTCTCTGAATGCATTGTCGCCTTCAGCCGTCAACCCCTGCGGGTTGGTAAAAGTTGCGAGGGCCACCTGTGCGATCTGCGCCTTTACACCGTTCGTAAAAGTACCGGTAATGACTCCGGAGTTGTCGACGGTAAACGCCTCCAGATAACCGAGACCGTAGCCGTCCTGTTCATACGCCCTCGTTGAGGTTGGAGCCGCGAATTGCGTGATGCCGTCGTATCCGCCGACAGAGCCGAGGTCCAGGTTGATCGTCTGAGCGATTCCGTTTTCAGGAAACGTTACATTGAGAGAGGCGGTAAGCCTTCCCGTGTTTGTTATATCTGTGGGCGCGCCGACAGTTGTCGGACTATCCTCTATTGAAATAGGGGCTCCCTGATTATCGAAACGCATTACTATTGTATTCGAGTCATTTGCACTGCCGCCCGCAACATCGAGCGAGAGCGTATTGGGATCGGCACCATCAACCGAAGCTGTCACGTACCAGGCGTTGCTCTCCTGGGGGACACGGGTGAATTCAAGCGTCAAATTATGCACATTACCCAGGCTGTCATATGAATCGATATTTGTCGAAACGGTTGCATTCAGCCGTTCCTCTTCTGTCGCTTCACGCCCGGCAGGCAATAACGGCGTTTCGGAATTGAGATTACTCTTGTATTTGATGAGCTGAGTAGCCATTGCAGGCTCCTTCGCTCCGACAGGAATCACAATATCCTCGAGCGCACCGGTGGAATTGATTATGGACTGGCCCCCTGTCCTCACCGCCTGCCAACCCTGTACGCGAAGACCGTTCGCAGGGTTTAGCAATGTGCCGTTCTTGTCGAGCCCGAATGCGCCGGCCCTCGTATAGTACGTCTCCTCCCCCTTTTTAAGAACGAAGAAGCCGTCACCCTGAATGGCCAGATCCAGGTTGAGCCCCGTTGTCTGGAGGCTTCCCTGTGTAAATATCTTATCAATACTTGCCACGGCCATTCCGAGCCCGACCTGCTTCGGATTTACTCCGCCCTTCTGTGCGGTGGGAGCTGCCGCACCGGAAACGGTCTGAGACAGGATGTCCTGAAAGGACACTCTGCTCTTCTTGTATCCATAGGTGTTGATATTGGCGATATTATGACCAAGAACATCCATTCTGACCTGATGATTTATCAGTCCAGACACACCTGAGTAAAGCGATCTCATCATGGGAACAAACTCCTCATACTGTTACATAAAATGGATTACGATTCTTAAAACCGCCCCTCCCAGGTTTTTTTCTCAGTCGTTATGAAATCATGGAACGCATGCACACGGCTTATTCGGCCTTGCGCTGAGTATCAGCAAGCGAGACTTTTCTTACCGCGTCGATCCCGTACGTCGCACCGTTAAATGTTATCTCAGGCGAGCCAGAGCCGAAATCAACGTCGGTTACCACCCCGCTTTCCATCTTTCCTGCCGCTTCATCAAACACCTCAACCTGTCTGCCGAGCAGGGAGTAAGACAGGCTGGTTTTATAGCTGTTGATAAGCGTCGTCAACGTTTTATTCATTTCAGTCATCTGCTCAAGCGATGAAAACTGAGCAGTCTGTGCGATGAACTCCTTGTCATCGAGCGGGTTGGTCGGGTCCTGATGTTCGAGCTGAACGACGAGAAGTCGAAGAAAATCCTCTTTTCCGAGAATATTTTTTACTGTTCGTCCATTCTGTCCGAGGCTCTTGTTGAAGCTCTCAGTCTCGAGCTTTGTCTTGAATAGCTGCGATTTGTCCATCATGAGCGGGAGATCCATTCTCTCCTCCTAAACGGTTATATTTATCAATGTAGACATCCATGGAGGCACAGCCGACATGGCATTATCCGTCAACAGCTCATCATCATCCACTGTCACAGCGGCAGTACCTCTTTTCGTACCGTTAAAAACTTCGTACGAGTCGTTCTGTCTGTCCTTCACCTCAACCTGAAAACTACCGAGCTGAAAGCCATGCTCCTGCAGGCTTTCCGCCAGCACGTTGAGCCGTTCCATTATGAGGTCCTTCACGAATTGATGCTCGACGAGAATGTTTGTGCTGACATTATTGTTGCTCAACTTTATGCTCAACTTCAGCTCGCCAAGTGATTCAGGATGCAAGTGAAGCCTGGCTTCTCCCCCTCCCCTGTTCAATACAAGTGTAAACTGTTTTATGATCTCATCAAAATTCCCATCGGCAATTTTCTGGAATTGATAATGGGTTTTCATACCCACGTTCTGTGCCGAATGCTCGTATTTTATAACTGCCGAAACGGTATCACCGACTTTCGAATCTTTCCGTACTTTCGCGGCATCCTGCCTGTGGCCGAACAGCACCGATTCGGTCTTCTGCCGCCTTCCCGCGTCGAACATTTTTGCCTGTTTCACGATATGCGGCGCTTTTATTTTTTTTCGAGCTTTTGAGGTTTTTGCCGTTCTAGGAATGTTTTTCACAGAGTCCTGCATGAACGGGAGCCTGGTCCCGGCTTTTATCACCTTCTGACTGACCGCAATTCGCTTCCCTGATTTATCGCGATTATCATGTAGACGAAGACGTCCTTTGATATCCCTTCTGCTCTGTGCCCTATTTTTTTCACGCAGCGAGCCCTGAGATCCGGCGTCTTCAGTTGTCTTCACTCGCGGCATTTTCGCACGAGAAACCGATATTCCTGCTGCCCTTACTGTTTTTCCCATTCTCGATTTATCGGTTGAGCCTTTCACGATTTTAAAAAACAGCTTTTTTTTGCTCATACCCCCGGCAGTTCCTTTCTTGACGGAATTGCCGTCTTTTTGCACGGCGTCCTGCTTATCTCGCCGTACGGCACCGGATGAGGATTTTTCATCCTCCGTTTTTCCTCTATCCGCCGGACTCGCGTCGCGAGCTTCGCGACCCTGGTGAGCTTCGTGAGCTTGGCGAGCTGCACTATCTTTTCGGTCCGTTCCGTTTGCAGTACGGTGTATATCCCGGGACTCAACCGATCCGGGCCGCTGATCGCTCGACCCGTTTCCGGAAAACAGAGCGAGCGTTGCCGCAAAATCGTTTCCATCCGGCGAAAATGTATTTTTAGGGCTTTCCCTGCTCTGTAGCGAAACGTTATCCGCGATCCGGAACGCGTTATGAATTATCATGCAAATCACCCACTTTGGTCATCTTCCGCTGCACCGTTGCCGCCTTTTCGGGAGCCATAAGACTCAGATAATAGGGTACAACCGATAGACTTCCCGTTTCTTCGGCGTTTCGATCGATCTGCCTCAGAATATCGATTATCAGAAGATCGTCAAGCTTCGACAGTCTCTCCACTGCAGCTTCAGGGGGCATGCTTGTAAAATATTCGGCCTGCCTTTTTATGTTATCCCTATAATTATCGTATTCACGCTGTTTCTCAATTAGAACTTTTTTCTCCTCCTCCAGGCTCTTTGCCTCTTCTGCAAGCTTTGCCTCGCTTTCCTTTAATTGCAGTTCCTTTTGTTGGAGCGCATCTTTTTGCTGCTCCATTTCAGAGGCACGTGCATTGAGCACCTCTTCTCTTTTACGCAGGAATTCGGTTTCAAGCAGCTTTGGGTCTTCCGCGGACACTTCTCCCCGCTGCAGAAATGCAGGGAGGTACTTTCCGAACGGCCCAACTACCTTTTTATAGTCAATAATCCCCAGATGATCGAACCAGTATACGCCCCCGAGAATAATGACAATTATGAGAAGGATCAGAAAAAGAATTTTAAGAAGATTTGTAAAGGCCGATGCAAGACTCACTTACAACTCCTCTTTATTGAATTTTTGATATTTCTGATAGTATCTCAGTACGGAATCTATAAAGTCTTTTGTTTCCGAGATTCCCGGTATCCGGTTTTCCACCCTGTTCGGTCCCGCATTATAGGCGGCAAGGGCAAGGTTGAGGTTCCCGTTGTACTGGTTCAACAGATCCACAAGGTATCGACTACCGCCCAGTATATTTTCCACCGGATTGAACGGGTTTTCCACACCGAGGGAATCCGCAGTTTCAGGCATCAGCTGCATCAGCCCCATTGCGCCCTTTGACGAAACTGCAGAATTATCGAATCCGGATTCCTGCTTTATAATTGCCTGTATCAGCGATTCGGGGATCCCGAATTTTTCGGACGCCTCTTTAATTATGTCGTCGTATCGATCGGCACGACTAGGATAATCCGACGCACGGATAGTCTCGGCGCTCTTCTCTTCGGCGGATGCGGCCCGGGGCTTGTTCTGACTGTCGGATTCCGTTATCTTCCTGTCAAGCTCTTCCCTGAAACTCGTCTTCGCAGCTTCAGATGAAACCCGTTTTTCTTCGGATTGTGCAGCAGCGTACGTTCGCGATGCAGACAATTCTGCGACGCCTGCGTCGTCTCCCTGAACGGCATCTCCCGCAGCCGACTGTCCCTCAACGGCACGGCCCCGACGGGAAACGCGTCCCGAATCGGTATATTCTGAAGAGACCTGTCCCCGAGCGGGAACTCCAAACCTCCTCTTGATCGATTCGATACGCTGCAGTATATTTGCAATATTCTGATATACATTTTCCACAGGCATTACATATCCTCCATGGGCACATCCTCAATTGTGAGCATCTCCCTGTTGAGACCAATGTTTTGACAGACGTCATCGAGCTCTCTGCTCTCTTCCCGGCCAAGCCCGGCACGGTGGCGCTCGAGCTCCCGCTCTTTTAGATTCTCAATTACCTTCCTGGCCTTTTTCGCCTCCTTCAGAAGCTGAAGCACAGCATGCACCTCCTCCTCTTTCCTGATTCTGAGTTTCTCAAGAGCCTTGATGGTTTTTTCGAGTCTGGTGATGTAGTTATCGACAGCCACGATATCGAGAACGGTAAAAGTCCCCTCCGTGCGGCTGTTTTCATGAATAAAAGAGTGCAGCCTTTCCCGATTTTCCCGAATATCTCCTTCGATTTTCAACAGTTGGGCCCTCCGTACGGAAAATTCTTTTTCCCGCGCCTCCTCCTGTCTCTGCCGCAGTTTCAGTACTTTTTCCAGTCTGAAATCAAACCGTTTCGCCATTTACTCCTGCTCGCCTGCGAAAATATCCACGAGCATATCCCGGCTCTCCTCAAAGGAGAAACCCTCCTCAATGCCCTGCTTCAGGTAGCTGTTCACGCTCTCGATCTTCTCGAGCGACCAGTCTATATGTGCATCGGAGCCCTGTACGTACGCCCCTATCTGGATCAGGTCCTCGGCATCGTAGTAGTAGGAAAGAACCTCTTTCACCTTGTTTATCGCCTCCATATGCTCCTTCGACACAATATACGGCGTCAGCCTGCTTATACTCGCAAGCACGTCAACGGCAGGGTACTGGTTTTTCTGAGAGAGCTTCCGGGACAGCACGATATGCCCGTCGAGTACGCCGCGTACCGCATCCGAGATGGGTTCATTTACATCATCGGCTTCAACAAGAACCGCAAAGATACCCGTAATCGACCCTTTTTCCGACATCCCGCTTCGTTCCAGCAGTTTCGGAAGGATGGCAAACACACTCGGTGTGTATCCCTTTGTTGCCGGAGGCTCACCGACCGCGAGGCCGATTTCCCTCTGTGCATAGGCGAAACGGGTTATCGAATCTATCATGAATAGTACATCATTCCCCTTATCACGAAAGTACTCGGCGACCGCCGTTGCAAGGTATGCGCCGCGTATTCTCATAATGGGAGCCTGATCCGATGTCGCAACAACGACAACCGATTGTTTGAGGCCCTCTTCGCCGAGGTCGCGTTCGATAAATTCGCGTACTTCCCTCCCACGCTCCCCGATAAGGGCGATTATGTTTACATCAGCAGAGGTGTTTCTGGCAGCCATGCCGAGCAGCGTGCTCTTGCCGATACCGCTCCCCGAAAAAATTCCGATCCGCTGTCCCTTCCCTATGGTGAGCGGTCCGTCAATCGCCCTGATACCGGTTGCAAGCGGTTCGGTTATTCTCTTCCTTTTCAAAACGTGCGGGGGTGCGTTGAAGATCGGATACACCGTCTCATATCCAATCGGTCCTTTACCGTCAATCGGCTGTCCGACCGGATTTATCACCCTTCCCAGAAGCCCGTTTCCGACTTTTACAGAAAGAGGCCTGCCGGTTGCTATGACCCGCATCCCGGATTTTATCCCGCTGTCCTGATAAAAGGGAAACAGGAGAGCCGTGCCGTTCTTGAAGCCCACGACCTCGGCATGCACTTCCCTGTGCGATTCTTGGCGCTCTTCGGTGTTCTGCCCGTCAACCACTATCCTGCAAAGCTCTCCCACTCCTGCGAGCGGACCCTTGCTCTCTATGAGCAGCCCAACCGACTTGCTCACTGTGCCTTCATATAAAATGGTGTCGACGTTTTCAACCGCCGCTCTATATTTTTGAAATATGTCGACCGCCATACGATTATTCCCGTGCTGCAATACGGTTTTAAAAATCCTGCATACCGCACTTCTATTTCTTTTATCTCACCTTCCCGATACGGACGTGTTGCAGAAAAGCGGCATCAGCGGGAAGCACGGCGCCTGAATAATAATCTTTATCATTCCGTAATCGGCACGAGCCCCCTGATACTCTCTTCTATTATGTGCAGCTGGTTCTGTATCCGTGCATCTATATCTCCGAAGGAAGTGGTAATAATACACCCTCCCGGATCGACCCGACTGTCCTCCTCAACCATGACCTGTTTCAGGCTTTCGACGGCGGAGATAAACTCCTTTTTATGCTTGCTTACCAGATCCATATCTCTGGTATTGACCTTTATCGTTATCTGTGTTTCACCCTTTACCTTTTTGAGAGCTTCCCTAACATTTTCAATCACAACTTTTTTTTCGTTTTCCGAAATTACCTTTACCACCTTTCTCGCCACAAGCAGAACAAGGTCGATAAGCTGCCTTTCCGTGCTTTCAAGTATCTTTCTTCGCTCGTCGATTGCAGAGTTTAGTATTTCATGCAGTCTCTCTATAAGCCGCTTCACCTCTTCCTCACCCGTTTTAAAACCTGTATCCCGTCCCTCGTCGAACGCATTTCGCCGTGCCTCGGCAATTATTTCCTCGGCCTTCTTTTGCGCTTCTTCCCCGATGCGAGCCGCATTTTCACGCGCATCCTCCGTTATATTCTGTGCCTGGGTCTCAGCTTCCTCTTTGGCCTTGCGAACATCGACGCTGCTCTTCTGCATTATTTTAAAGGCCGCTCCCTCGGCCTCTTCCCTTATGCGCTTCGCCTCGGCTTCAGCCTCCTCTTTTATTTTCTTCGCATCGGTTAAGAGCGTTTCCCGCTCCTTCTGAACGGGAAATTCCGACGGTGCTTCCTCTTCCACGATTTCAGGCTCTTTCACCTCCTCGATCTCCTCAACCGGCGCAGCCTCCTCCTTCTTCGGTCCTATCTGCGGAGGCGTAACGAGCACCTTCGACTTGATCTCTTTTACCTCTGCGGCCTTGAATATTTTCCGTGCCACAGCCACCCCCTTATACGACGAGCTCATCCTCACCGGCGCGGGCGACAATTATTTCTCCCGCTTCCTCGAGTTTTCGAATAATACTCACGATCTTCTGCTGCGCTTCTTCGACATCCTTCAAACGAACCGGCCCCATGAACTCCATATCCTCTTTCAAAAGGCTGGAGGCCCGCTTGCTCATGTTTCTGTAAATTTTGTCCTGTACCTCAGAATCGACGCCTTTCAGCGCTTTTGCAAGATCGGGGGTGTCCACTTCCCTGAGCACCTTCTGTATCGCCCTGTCGTCCAGAAGAACGATATCGTCGAATATAAACATCCGCTTCTTTATTTCTTCCGCGAGCTCGGGGTCATCCTCTTCGAGCGACTCGATAATCGTTTTTTCGGTGCTCCTGTCAACGAGGTTGAGAATATCGACGATAGTCCCGATCCCGCCGGCGGCCGTATAATCCTCACTTGCAAGGGTGGAGAGCTTTTTCTCCAGAACCCGCTCCACCTCCCGCAGAACGTCGGGTGAGGTTCTGTCCATTGTCGCAATCCTCTTTGCGACATCCGCCTGCACATCATCCGGAAGCGATCCGAGAATAATCGAAGATTTATTCGGCTCGAGATAGGCGAGGATCAGCGCAATGGTCTGTGGATGCTCTCCCTGTATAAAGTTCAGCAGGTGGCTCGGATCGGTCCTTCGTATGAAATCGAACGGCCGTACCTGAAGCGAAGATGTAAGCCGGTTTATGATGTCAATGGCTTTCTGGGAGCCGAGTGCCCTCTCCAGCAGATCTCTGGCATAGTCGATCCCGCCCGATGAGATAAAATCCTGGGCCATCATCAGCTCCTGGAATTCCATGAGCACCTTGTCCCTCTCTGAAGGATCGACAGTTTCAAGCCGGGCTATTTCAAAGGTAAGCTGTTCGATTTCGTCCTCCCGGAGGTGCTTGAATATCTCCGCAGAGATCTCAGACCCGAGGGTAACCAGAAATATCGATGCCTTCTGCCGGCCGGTCAGCGCCTTCTTTCCTCCGGAGACATGACCTGCAGTATGACCCTGGACGGATTTTGGTTGGACTTTCCCCATTTTTTCCTCCTCCTCACTACTCTTCAGCGAGCCAGGTTCTGATCAGTTTTGCGACCTCTTCAGGATGCTCGCGGGCAATATTCATAACATTTTCCTGCATTTCAAGACGCGCCCTCTCTTCGGTCGAGAGTTCTACTTCAACACCTTCGGCCTCAGCAGACTTCAATGCAGCCTCCCGCATAAGTTGCTGCTGCCGTGCAAGCTCTTCTTCCCTGAGGCGCTTTCTTCTGGTAAGCTCCTTGGATATCGCACGATATGCAAGGGTAACGATGAAAATAGCAAAAAGTGCAATCAGTGCCGACAAAAGCGTCTTTCTGAGCTGCTCTCTGCGTTTCAAATATGCGTCTTCGAGCGCAAACTCCTTTGTTCTATCAAACTGAATGTTCTTCACAACAACCTTATCCTTGCGCGCGGCATCATACCCGATGGCACCTTTTACTATCTCTTCATAATTTCTCATCTCTTCCGTGGTACGCGGTACATACGTACGCTTTATACCCCCTTCTTCGGTCAGGACCGGTTTGCCGTTTTCATCAAAAAGTTTTTTCCAGGTGCCGTCGACCCAGACAGCGACAGAAATACGCCGTATCTTATAGGGCGCGGACTGTATATGAGACACCTGCTCGCTTATCTCATAGTTCTTCACATTCTCTTTTTTATCGTACTTTGTTCCCTCGTTTGTTGCCTCCTTGTATCCGGGCGGGATATTCGGCTCGACGCCGGGCGGCCCCTCGGGGACAAATCCCAGTCCCTCGAAATGCTCCGAGGTATCCTTCTCGCTCCTGACAACGTTCATCGCGACCTCTGTTTCGTCGTAGGGTGTTTCGGGATTGTCCGGCCTCTTGACAATGGGTATGAATTCGGTTTTATCGACCTTCTTCTGATCGAAGTCGAGCTCCACTTCGGCCGATACATCCACCTTGTCGTCACCGAGCACCGCCTTCAATTTTTTTGCAATTTCAGTCTGCATCTGCAGCCTGAGGCGCTCTTTTATCTTCCACTCCTCTTTGGCGCGGTTTAAATAGGTAACCTTGTCCTCAGCCTCGAAATCGGAGAGAATATTGCCGTGGTTGTCGGTTACAATGACGTTTTCAGGCTTGAGCCTGTCCACACCGAATGCGATAAGGTCGATGATTCCCTTGATCTTCTTTTTATTGGTTAGAATGTCCGAGTAGGGTGCAGGTGTAATGATAACGGATGCTGTGTACGGGAGCTCATTGTCGAGATAAAGCTGCGGCTCCGGCATGGTGACCTGAATGCTCACATCCTCGACATCATCAAGCAGCTTGATATGTTTTGTTATCTCCCCGATTATCGCCCTTCGCTTCGTTATATTCCTTTCGAAATCGGTCGTTGTCCATGACTGGGTATCGAAAAGCTCCCAGCCCTTTATGCCTGTCGGGAGGATGCCCGCCTGTCCAAGCTTCATACGGAGATACGCAGAGGTGTTCTCATCTTTCACGACTATGTATTTGTCATCCCTGATTTTAAACGGTGCGTTCCACTCGGTCAGTTTGTTCGTAATGCGTGAAAAATCGTTCTCTTCAAGAGGGGATTGAAAGAGGAGCGCCTCGGTCTGTTTGGAAGAGAAGGAAACAAGAAAGATAAGCCCGATTATAACGAGCCCGACCACACCGATGAGAATGAGCTTCTGCGTCTGATTTAACTTTGAAAGTATATTTTGAACGTTACCCCATATCTTCTTTAAAAACTCGTCCATATTCCCCTCCCATGGTATAAAAACCTTCGATGTATCAGCGCATGTTGATCAATTCTCTGAACGCCTGGGTAATTCGATCGACGATGGATTTGGTAAGTGTTAATGATAAACGCGCCTTTTCAGCCGCTATCGTAACATCATGTATGTCGACTGAATCGGGGTTTGCCGCAAGGGCACGCGTCATCTCGTCTGATTTTTTCTGAAGATTATTCACCTTGGAAAGCGCATCCCTCATTGATTTTGAAAAGTCGGAAATAAAATTGTCGTCATCCTGGACCGGTTTTTTGTAGCCGAAGTGTTTCGCATTTGTTGTAACGAGCTTTACAATATCGCCCTGTGCTTCAGCAGGATTTATCATATCCCCCTCCATTCAGTTATGTATTCAGTCGTCCCGCGTCCGGCCGACTATGTCTTGTGCGGCTGCATGCGGCCGGACCACACGTGTTTTATGCCTCATGCGGCTGAATCCTCAATCGCTGGTCCGCAAGTCTCGTCATCTGGCTCCGATTTCAAGCCCTTTCATAAACATCTGGCTCGCATTCTGAATCACCGTAACATTCGCCTCATACGCCCTGCTCGCCGAGATCATATCAACCATTTCCGTAACTGTATTGACATTCGGGTATTCCACATACCCCTTTTTCGGTCCTGTGTTGATCGCATCCGGGTGGGTGGGGTCATATACCAGCCGCAGCGGAGAGGAGTCTTCTTCGATCTTGATTACGCGTACACCCTCGCCCATTCCGCGCCACAGAGCCTGTGGAAGCAGCCGTGTTCTGAACTCGAGATAGTCGTTTCTCGGTCTCAGAATGACCCTTTTGCGCCTGAACGCTCCCCCGTCCGTCGTTCTCGTGGTATTTGCATTCGCAATGTTGTTCGAGATAACATCCATTCTCAAACGCTGGGCGGTAAGCCCGGTCGAAGAAATGTTCATTGCCGAAAAAATTCCCATGCAAAGCTCCTTATCTCATGACAATACCGAGAAGGTTGAAGTTGTCCTTCACACGCTCAGCCATTGCATAGTAGCGAAGTGCATTTTCCTTCGCATCCACCATTTCCTTCTCGATGTCCACATTGTTTCCGTCATTCCTGTAACTGGTCGAGTAATCGAGATAGACAATAGGCTGTACTTCTCTGTAGTCTTTCTGCCTGTAAAAAGGTATATGCTTGCTGTTCGTCAATGCCGCGGGAAAAGGATTTGGATCATAGGAGTGCAGCACCCGGTTCAGCTCACTTTCAAACGCCACCTCGCTCCTCTTGAAATGAGGGGTGTCGGCATTTGCGATATTGTCGGCTATGACCTCCTGTCGGACAATCGACACGGACATCGCCCTCTGTAAAAGATCCTGCGTCTGCATGAACTCCGAATCAAGAAACATCGTGCACCTCTACTCCCTTCCCGCAAAATATTTCGGTCTTTATGGTTTTGTCCATTTAAGTTCCTGTCTCTTTTACCGGATTTTTATACTCAAATAACTATGTTCCGTTACAATTGCCTCCCATACATTCTTCAAATAAAAACCATCCGGCACGTGTCGGTTTGTATCTTTTATGATTGCACGTTCACATGTCTATTACTTATTTCGGTACTTTTAAAAAATCCTTAATACTCACTAACCTTCTCAATAGTACAAAACGGAACCAACAACCATACCCGTACCTTCATGCCGCCTGCACTGATCATACGCGATTCAGCTACAGGATGTATTTGGAAAGGTCCTTGTTTTCCAGTACATCTTTTAGCTTGTTCTGCACATATTCAACGGTAATAGGTATTGTCTGACCTTTCAGCTCAGGCGCCGAGAACGACACGTCTTCCAGCAGAAGCTCCATTATCGTATGCAGACGCCGTGCCCCGATATTCTCCGACTGGGAGTTCACAAAGGATGCGATCTGCGCAATCTCCCGTATCGCATCCTCTTTGAAATCGAGCTCCACTCCCTCGGTTTCGAGAAGGGCCGCGTACTGTTTCACCAGCGCATTCTTGGGCTGAAGAAGTATCTTTTCCAAGTCTTCCGTACTGAGGCTGCTCAATTCAACACGTATCGGAAATCTCCCCTGCAGTTCGGGAATGAGATCCGACGGCTTGCTCATGTGAAACGCGCCTGCCGCGATGAACAGTATATGATGCGTCCGAACCGCACCGTATTTGGTAGTAACCGTCGAACCCTCGACAATGGGGAGTATATCCCGCTGAACACCTTCTCTCGACACATCAGGCCCGTGCGTCGTTCCCTTCTGTGCAATTTTGTCCACCTCATCTAAAAAAACAATGCCCATCTGTTCCACTCTTTCAATGGCTTCTTTTACCACCTTATCCATATCGATGAGCTTGTCCTTCTCCTCCTCCTCGAGAATCGAACGAGCCTCGCGCACAGCCACCTTTTTGCGTTTCTTTTTTTCTGGAAAGATGTTGCTGAACATATTGGAGATATTCGTATCCATCTCCTCGAGCCCCATGCCGGCAAACATGCCGAGAACCTGAGTTTTCGGCTGTTTTACATCGATTTCAACGAGCTTATCCTCGAGCTGGCCGCGTTTCAACATCTCCCTGAACCGTTCCCGGGTGCTCCTCCTTCGCTCCTCGGCCGATGCCTGGGCCTGCTCCTCCTCCCTTTTTCTTTGAAATGAAATGGGGGGCAAAAGAACATCGAGCAGCTCCTCTTCAGCCCTCTCTTTTGCAACACCTTCAACCTCTTCACTCATTTCCTTCTTGGTATTGTGTACCGCAATATTTGTCAGGTCCCGTATCATGCTCTCCACATCCCGCCCGACATACCCGACTTCCGTATATTTGGTTGCCTCAACCTTGATAAAAGGAGCTCCGCTTATATTAGAAAGCCGTCTCGCTATCTCCGTTTTTCCCACTCCGGTCGGACCTATCATTATGATATTTTTCGGCGCCACCTCATCCTTCAGCTCATCAGGCAGGTTTTTTCTTCGGTACCTGTTCCTGAGCGCGATCGCCACCGATTTTTTCGCCTTATCCTGGCCGATTATATATTTATCGAGCTCCGAGACAATCTGCGCGGGCGTAAGCTCATTTTCCTGCTTATTCATTTTATCTCCTCTACGTTAATGTTATCATTGGTATAGATACAGATCGAGGCCGCAATCTTCAATGATTCCTCCACAATCTCATGTAACGACATGGGGGCACCGGTCTTGATGAATGCCCTGGCGGCTGCAGTTGCGAATGGGCCGCCGGACCCGATGGCGAGAATACCGTCTTCCTCCGGCCGTATGACATCCCCCGTTCCGGAGATGAGGAACATGTTGCTTCGATCTGCAACAATGAGGAGCGCTTCGAGTCTCCTCAGCATTCTATCCGTTCTCCATTCTTTTGCAAGTTCAACGGCCGAACGGGCGAGATCGCCGTTGTATTGATTGAGCTTGGCTTCGAATTTTTCAAAAAGCGCAAAGGCGTCTGCGGTGGCGCCTGCAAACCCCGCAAGAACCTTTCCTTCATACATCCTCCTGACCTTGACCGCATTCCCCTTCATGATGGTTTTTTCCATTGTCACCTGCCCGTCGCCGCCCATTGCGACTCCGTCCTTTCCGAGCACAGCGAGAACGGTTGTGCTATTCATCTGATATTTCCTCCTATGCGTGTGGATGATACTTTTTATACTGTGCAATCAGCTTATCCTTCGTGATATGGGTATACACCTGAGTCGTCGAGAGGCTCGCATGACCGAGCAGCTCCTGCACGCTGCGAATATCAGCGCCGTTCTCAAGCATATGCGTGGCAAATGAATGCCGCATCCCGTGTGGAGAGAGATGCTGAGAAATGCCCGCCTTCCTCATTGCCGCATTCATGATATTCCGTATATGCCTGACACCGAGCCTTCCGCCCGACGAAGAGGTAAAAACCGGTCCCCCTCCCGAGGATGTGATCCGGCGGCATGGTCTCTCCAGAAGCCACTCACTGATCTTTTCAACGGCAACCTTCCCGGCAGGTACAATCCGCGTCTTGTTTCCCTTGCCCCGGAGCGTCACAAGCCCGGTGCGAAAATCTATATCCTCTATATTCAGACCCACCATTTCACTCACCCGTGCGCCCGTTCCATAGAGAAATGCAATGATTGCACGATTCCTCCTGTCAAGCGGTGAATCATCCCAGGCATTCAGAAGAAGTGCTTCGGCCTGTTCTCTCGACAGCACTCGCGGAAGCCTTTTTTCTCCCTTCGGCGTCTCGAAGCTCAATATCCCTGTTTCGGAAATAATCTGCTGTTCGACGAGATACCGGAAAAATGCCTTTATCCCCGAAACGCGCCTTATGAGGGATCGTCTGGAGACTCCCCTGGCAAGCTCGACCGCGAGGAAATCTCTCAAATCGTTTCTATCGATGGATGCAAGACCCTTTTTGCCTTCATCCTGTATATAGCGCAAAAAGAGCCCCGTATCGTGCACGTACCACTGGACGGTTTTCTCAGACCTGTTCAACACCCTGAGATAATTCAAAAAGCCGTTCAGTGTATGCGCATAATCGTCCTTCAATGCCTTTGCACCGCTCATACGCATCACCTCGACCGCGACGTTGCATTACCCGCTGTCCTCATACTGATTTTTCAGGTTCACCGGTCTTCAGGCACACGCTATAACGTACTTTCGACGAGTATCTTTTCCGAATCTTCGTCCTTTTTGCCCTCCGGCTCAAACGTATACCCGCATTTCTCATTCATACAGACGAGCAGCTTTTTTCCGTCTATCTCTTTCTGCACGACAATGTGACCGCATTTCGGGCACGGGACGGATTCCGGCTTGTCCCATGTCATGAAATCACAGTCCGGATAATTCGTGCACCCGTAAAAGGGTCTTTTCCTCTTCGTTTTCCGCTCCACGACCATGCCGTCACAGTCTTCTCTGGGGCACTTTCCATACGGAACCGGCATGGTATTTCTGCACTCCGGAAAACCGGAGCATGCCAGAAAATAGCCGAACTTGCCGAGTTTTTTAATCATAGGCCTGCCGCACTTCTTACAGACGTAGTCGGTTTCCTGGTCGGTAATCCCCCTGTAGCTCTCGAGTTTTTTCTGAGCACGGGTAAAAGACTCCATAAAGGGCGCATAGAAATCCTTCAACAGCTGAATCCATTCGAGCTTTCCCTCGGCAACCTCGTCGAGTCTGTTTTCCATTCTGGAAGTAAAACGGATATCGAAAAGATCGGGAAAACTTCTGACCATCAAATCGTTGACGAGCCTCCCGAGAAAGGTCGGTTTGAACTGCCGCTTTACCCGCTCGACATAGTACCGTGAGAGAAGCGTCGTTATGATCGGTGCATAGGTGCTCGGCCTGCCGATACCCGACTCCTCGAGAAACTTGACCAGCGATGCATCGGTATATCGCGGCGGAGGTTCGGTATAGTGCACGTCCTTGCGTATCTCCACAGGCTCGAGAACTTCACCCTCTTCCAGCTCCGGAAGTGTTGTCCACTTCTCTTCCTTGTTCATCCTGAGGACCTTGAGAAATCCGTCAAAAAGAAGCTTCCGGCTCGTCGCTCGAAATAAAATCCCGTCAGCCTCTATATCGATCCGACGCTGCCTGAATTGTGCGTCCACCATCTGTGATGCGAGAAACTGCTCCCAGATAAGGGAGTACAGCCTGTGCTGATCCCTCGTAAGAAATGATTTAAGGCTATCAGGTGTTCTGAACACGGAGGTCGGACGTATCGCCTCATGGGCGTCCTGTGCATTTTTTTTGTTTTTAAACTGGCTGTGTTTTTCCGGGATGTACTTTCCTGAAAAATATTCGGCAACGTACCGCCGGGCTTCCTCTGCTGCATCCTGCGAAATGCGCAGAGAGTCGGTTCTCATGTAGGTAATCAAACCGACCGGCCCTGCTTCAAGAGAGACGCCCTCATAGAGCTGCTGGGCGATGGTCATCGTTTTACGCGCGGGATATCCGAGCCTGGAACCCGCCGACTGTTGCAGTTTACTCGTCGTAAAGGGCGCCGGAGGTTTTTTTCGCCTCTTCGCCTCTTCTATCGTGCTCACGACAAACCGTTTACCCCGTATACGATCGAGCAGGGCGTCCGCTTCCGATTCAGAATGAATATCCGCTTTTTTCCCGTCGATAAGAGCAAGCTTCGCGCTGAATGTTTTTCTACCCTTTCTGAACTCCGCTTCTATAGTCCAGTACTCCCGGGAAATAAACTCCTCAATCTCCTGTTCGCGCTCACAAATGACTTTGAGGGCGGCGGTCTGCACTCTTCCTGCGGAAAGGCCTTTCTTGATCTTCTCCCAGAGGAGAGGAGAGAGATTGTACCCCACCAGCCTGTCGAGGATTCTCCGCGCCTTCTGTGCATCGACAAGCGCCATATTGATATCTCTCGGATTCAAAACAGCTTCGAGAATCGCCCGTTCGGTTATTTCATTGAATATAATCCGTTTTATATCGGCCTTCGGATTGGTCTTCAGGAGCGCATTTTTAATATGAAAGGATATGGCCTCGCCTTCACGATCACTGTCGGCGGCGAGGTATATCCTGTCACTCTTCTGAGCGTAGCGTTTGAGATCGTTTAACAGTTTTCCCCTCCCCCTGATGGTTATATAATCGGGTTTGAAGTCGTTATCCACATCGACGGCAAGCCTTGACTTCGGCAGATCAATGAGATGCCCCATCGACGATTTCACGGTATACTCATTTCCCAGGTATTTGTTTATGGTTTTTGCTTTTGTCGGAGACTCTACGATAACCAGGGCTTTTTCTTTTTCCATATCAATTTACTCTCGAATAGATTTTTCCGGGATGCTGAACAACAGCCCCGCCCAGCTCGAGTTTCATCAGAGCTGATGAAATATGTGAAATCGGGTCGTCGAGAACGCTCTCGATTTCCTCGATGCTCACTCTGTCATCACCTATCACTTTTAAAATATTATATTCCAGAGGTGAAAAGGGGAGCTTTTTCTCAATCACGCCGCTTCCCTCATGGTCGATTCCGAGTATTTCAAGCACTTCTTCGGCGCTTTCAACGAGATGCGCGCCCTCTCTGATGAGCCTGTTGTTCCCCTCGAAGCTCTCCAATCCGGCTCTCCCGGGAACCGCCATAACCTCCTTCCCCTGTTCGAGTGCAAAGGTCGCGGTTATAAGCGCGCCCGAGTTTCCTGAAGCCTCGACAACAACCGTCCCGAGCGACAATCCGCTGATAATTCTGTTTCTACGGGGAAAATGAAACTTCAGAGGGTCGGTTTTGAGCGGATACTCCGATACAATCAACCCCGATTTCATGACTGCCTCATACATATCGACGTTCGATTTCGGGTACACAACATCGATACCGTTGCCGAGCACCGCGATTGTCGCTCCATTTCCCTCTACCGACCCCTTATGGGCATAATAATCGATGCCGGCTGCAAGCCCGCTTATAACAACGGTTCCCGATTTTACAATGGAGCGCGCAAGGGAATAGGACAGCATTATGCTTCGATTAGAGGCTTTGCGAGCGCCCACAATTGCAACTGCATTTTTTTTCTGCAGCAATGAAGCATCACCCCTTGCAAACAAAACAAGAGGAGGATCTTCGATGTTCCGCAGGCAATCGGGGTACGGGTGCGAATGAATACCGAATACATGGATATCATGTCGCGCACAAAAATCCAATTCCTTACCGGCATCGCTCAGTGCCGCTTCCCTGTCGAAAGATTCACCGTTTATCCTGAACGCCCTTCCAAAAAGAGACTCGGCCTTTGTCCGAAGCTTGAGAACCAACGCCCCGCTTCCATACTGTCCGTAGAGGAGATATTTCTGCCGGGGAGTGTAGTTCGTAATGCGATTGATAGCAAGCAAATTGATCGTCTCGTCACTGTTCAATGCCGAGCTCCCTGTTTAATTTTAAGATATTCTCCTCCACCCTGTCTCTTCTCGGCGAATTTGCAGGGAGGATCCTTTCAAGCTCGAGATATTCCCCCATCGACTTTCCGAGATCTCCCCTTTCATAGTAAAACCTTCCGAGTGCAAAGTGAGCATCCACATTATCGGGGTCCCTGGCGATAACCTTCTTTATCTCCTCGATGGCTGCAGCAGCATCATTGAACCCAAAGAAGAGCAGAAGACCGAGACCGTAGTGCGCCTCGAGAATATCAGGATTTATCTCCAGCGCCTTCTCGTAATAGGCCCTGGATTTTAAAAGGTACATGCTCCTCTCATCAGTCTCCACCGTCCCGCTTCCTAGAAAGTAGTAGCATTCCCCAAGGTCCTTTTTGATAAAGGCATTATAGGGAAGCAGAGATTCAGCTTCGAGAAACACGTCACGTGCAAGTTGATAGCTTCCGAGCGCCATATATTTCCTGCCGAGCAGCCGGTCGACATCTTCGAGCACGTCAACAGCCTGGACTTTCATATCGATTATCCTCTTCAGGCTTGCCCTAACCCTTATGAGATCTTCAGTTTCCTTTGTTCTTTGCGCAAGCACTTTCTTGCTCTTTGTTATTACCTTCCTCTCCTTCCAATACCCACACCCCGGTAGTATAATAATGAAACAGATAAAACATATAAAAATAAACCTTCTGCTAATAATCACTGTTCTTCTCCAGGTACTCAAGCACATCCCTTTTCCTGAACCTTCTGTGCTTTCCGGAGCCGACCCTGTATGCCCTTATCTTTCCTTCATTTGCATACCTCCTCAGAGAGGTACAGCTTACCCCCAGAAGGTCTGCTGCCTCCGTTATGGTAAGCATTCTGTTAAGCTCTTTATCCAGAAGCGCGTTCTTCAGATCTTCCTTATACCCGCTCACCTTGTCCACCTCGCCGTTATTTCTCCCTGGCTGTGCAAAATCATATTCAATTATGACAATAATGGTAGTTTTTTATAATTTTTTATAAATAAATTCAAACAAAACTATACTATCTTTTAGATATTTGTCAAGAAAAAAAGGCACTTTTTTAAATAAAAAACAGGATGGGAGGCAGGGCAGAACACACTTTATAGAGTAGTTATAACATTTTACTATCAGAGCCGGCAAGATTCTTCTTCATCTGCTTCTCTTTTGCCTTCAAATCAACCTCGAGCTTCTGCGACCAGAGCTCGATTCTCTTTGTCACATTCTGCACTTCATTTTTTTCATTGAACAGAATATGTATTCTCTTCAACGCACGCAGAAAGTCAAGCGCCTTTTTCATATCTTCAAGTGAATGGTTTGTAAGCTCATACTTTTCTCTGTACCTGTTGCCCGAACGTTCGAGAAGTTCTTTTATCAGGAACAGGTAATCGTACCGGTCGTCAAAACCGTCTATTGTCGGATCGTTCTTTTCCTGGTATCTTCTGAAATTGAACAGATTCTTGGCAATAACCGCGTATCTTCCCTCCAGCTCGACAAAGCTCCATTTCCATTTTGAGTTTTCCCCGTACCTGTCTTCGAGCAGCGAAACAGTGTATCCGATCTTTTTAACCAGCTTCAATCTATCGGCATCGCTAAAGGGTTCGATGAACGTGAGAAGCTCGTAATTCTCATTGAGCGGCAGGTCGATAACCCCGGAAACAATGCCTTCGAGCAGTATCAATGCCTTATAGAGACTCTTTCGTCCGGTGTCGAGGAAAGATTCGTTCTTGTAGCCGAGCAGGTTCATGCTTAAATCGGTCATGGCACAGTAAATCGAAACAAAATCAATGAGGTGGGAAACGATCTGAAGCTTGATCACATTTTCATCCTCATTGTTTTGCGATTCCAGATACTTTATCTTCTGATTGATCTCGTCAATCTTCCTCTTCAAAAATGCAATTTCTTCATTATATTTCGCTTTTCTTTCTTTACTCACCGCCATCCGTCTGTCCTGTGCCGACTAGGCTTCAACATCGATATTATTGCCCACTTCTTCTTCTGAAAACTCGCTATTCTCCGTCTGCACTACTTTCTCCGTCTGTGATGTATTCTCCACCTGCTCCTTTTGTTCAGGCTTCTCAACTTCGTTTGCAGGAGGCCCGGCAACACCGATGCCGGTTACATTCTCCAGCGGAACAGGCCAGGTGTATGAGGAATCGGGAATATTGCCCATACAATTCACCCCCTTTTCACGAATGGAGCTTCGATAACCATCTGAGGCGGACTTTTTAAAACCGCTGCCCCTCCATCGAATTCACGGGAGCCGGAAGCCGTTTTTTACATTCGGTCCCCATGACTCGATTTCATCCTGCCGAAAGCTTCTCCTCCGGGCACCATTCTCCCGTCATTCACGCCGCTTCTGTTACCCTCCAAACGTGTAATTCTCAAAGAGGAACACATCGGACGTGCCGTCAACAAGGTTTTTAAGCTCAATCTTGTACGGCAGGTAGTATTTCCCGTAGCTCTTATAGCTGTTTAAAACCTGAACATACGGCGAACCGTCCAGATAGTACACCGCCTTGTGAATAACCCACTTCTTTTTATCGAGTGTAAACAATGCGTAATTGTTATCCTTCTCTTCCTTTTCCGGGTCCCATGCCTTTACGACGACAGAGTCTGCATCTTCTTTGAGGAAGCTGACCTTTTTCCTGTCGATCAATTCCTTGAACTCATTCGGATTCTGCACCTTTGAGATGCCGGAAAACTTCAAATAATCCTCGTACATTGAAAAAAGCGACGCATATTCACTTTTTATATTTTCAATGACAATCCGTACCCCTACCCCTTTTTTAAAGGTCACGACAACCGCCGGTTTTCCCGTCAGAACGTCTTTGGGAAGATCCTGGAGCGCCTCTTCGAAACTTTTGTTCTTGACCCGTACACTGTACGAAACGGGGGTTATCTTTTCGGACATGTTCAGTATCGAGTCGTATACCTCGTTAATTTTATCGACCGCATACCCCGTGCAAATCGACAGTAAAAAAAACGCCGTACAGACAACAGCTACACGTTTCACATTTCCTCCATACTACAATAGTGCGATTCTGACGCTTTCGTTTGAATAATTTGGATAAGGCCGCCGTTTGTAATGCGTCGCTTCACGCCGCACCACAAATTCATCTGAGCGGACATACGCTCCGCCTATATACCGTTTGGCAAGCACATTATATAAATAATATAGCAAAAAAAAACATATTACTCCACTATTAGCGACATTTTACCCGATAGATAGTTCGGATAATCAGAAATCGGCGCTCAGCCCGGCAGCATCCATAGTGTACCGGATGAACAAAGTAAACTCAAGCATTTTCCTCAATCATTTGCCGTGCCTGTTCGATTGCCGCGCTGCTTATTGTTTTTCCGCTTATCATGCGGGCGATCTCCTCCACCCTCCGGTCTCCCTCCAGTACACTGACCTGTGTAACTGTTCTGCCGTCTCTGTCTCTCTTTTCTGTTCGTATATTGAGGTTTCCCTTGGATGCTATCTGCGCCTGATGCGTAATACAGACGATCTGCTTGAAAGCCGCCATTGTCCGCAGCCTGTTGCCGACCGCCCATGCAACTTTCCCGCCGATTCCTGCATCGATCTCATCGAAAACGAAGGTCTGGATCGGGTCGACATTTCCCAGAACCGTCTTGATTGCAAGCATTATTCTCGAGAGCTCTCCTCCGGACGCGACATTTTTCAAGGGCATTAACGGTTCTCCGACATTTGTTGAAATCAGAAACTCGACATTGTCGAGTCCGAACTGCGTTAGTTTATACCGCTTTTCATCAATTGAAACAAGCCCGTTTTCGCTCTCCGTATAGTATATGTGAACCGAAAAACGCGCCTTGGCGAGGCTCAAAAATTTCAGCTCCTCCATCACTGCTTCGGAGAGTGTTTTAGCGGCAACCCGCCTCTGCGCTGAAAGCTCGATTGCATATTTTTGGGCCTGCTTTAACTCTTTTTCGAGATTGTTTTCAAGCTCCCGGATCACCGTATCGTTCGTCTCGAGCTCTGCAAGCTCCCTCTCACACTTAGACCGGTACTGCTGTATTTCAGAAACGGTTTCGCCGTACTTTTTTTTTATATTTTTAATGAGCTCCAGTCTGGAAAGAATGTTGTCGATCTTCCCCGGTTCATACTCTATACCGTCGATGTACTGTTTGAGGTCGGAGGCGCTCTCATCGATCAGAACACGTGCATTCTCAAGGTTGTCGATAATTTCATCTATTTCAGATGAGACCTCACGCACCTTTACCAGTGCCGCAAGCGCCTGTTCAACCAGTACGAGCGCTGAAACCTCATCACCCCTGAGGGGGTTGTGAGCCTCCGAAATGGAAAACACGAGGCTTTCGTAGTTTCGCAGCACTTTATACTCTCTCTTGAGGTCCTCTTCCTCACCATCCGCTATATTCGCACGGTCTATCTCGGCGATTGAATAGCTCAAAATATCGATCTTTCGCTCCTTTTCTCTCTCATCGATAGTTCTCTTTTGTATCTCCTCCTGCAGCCGAAGTGCTTCCCGGTAACTCCGTTGATATCCGGTCAGATCTTCCAGAAGTTTGCCGTATTGATCGAGCAGGTGGAGATGATTTCTTACGGTAAGAAGCGACTGGTGCTCATGTTGACCGTGTATATCCACAAGCAGTGCGGTTACATCCTGAAGGTCCCGAACCGCTACCTGAAACCCGTTTATGAAGCTCCGCGAGCTTCCGGCGCGTGTAATAATCCTCCTGATCACAAGCGTGTCACGTTCATTGCATTCAATACCCTTCGCCTCCATAACCGTGTACACCTGGTGCGGCTGCGGAATTTCAAAACGCCCTTCGACGATACATGTATCGGCACCCGTGCGGATCTGCGACATTTTTGCCTTCTCGCCGAGAATGAGGCCGAGTGCCCCGACGATGATGGTTTTCCCCGCTCCCGTTTCACCGGAAAGCACGGTGAGCTTGCTGCTGAAACGCAGTGTAAGCTCTTCGATAAGTGCGTAGTTCTTGATGTACAATTCAGACAACATTTCAACCCTTCCAGGCAAGCTTTTCCCTGACTATGTCGTAAAAGCTTCTATTCCCGAGTGATATCATCTTGGTCACTGTTTCCGATTTACACACCCGTACCTCATCTCCATCCTGCACATCAAACGCAACCTGCCCGTCCACTGTTGTTATTACCTTCCTCTGTGTTGACAGGATACGGATGATAATATCCTCCCTCGGAGGTACAACAAGGGGGCGGGCTCCTAGAGAATGCGGGCAGATGGGGCAAATGACGAACGCCTCGGTTGTCGGTTCGAGTATCGGACCTCCGGCGGAAAGCGAGTATGCGGTCGATCCGGTTGGCGTCGCGACTATTATGCCGTCCGCCCGGTACGTGCCGATAAGTCGGTTGCCGTTCGACACTTCGAGCTCGAGCAGACGGGATATTCCGCCAGTGCTGATGACCATATCGTTCAGCCCTTTTGACTGGAAGCAGGAGGCGCCCTCCCTGATGACCGCTATATCTATCATCATACGCTCTTCAAAACTGTGCAGACTGCTGATGAAACATTCCACACATTCAACGACTTCGGTTTCCCTGAATTCAGTAATAAAGCCGAGACCGCCGAGGTTAATGCCTGCAATCGGAATCCCGTACTGCGAAAAAACCCGTGCCGCGAACAGGAGTGTCCCGTCTCCCCCTATGGCAACAGCGAGATCGCAGGCGGGGATTTTATTCATGGTATCCTTTTCAATTACGCCTTTTTTCGACGGTAAAATGAGATACCCTATGTTTCTCGATCTCAGATACCCCTTTAACACCTCAGCCGTATCCAATGCCCTGCTGCTGTTGTCCTTAATCACGATCCCCACGAGTTTCATGCCGTCAGTCCCCATACTGTGTGCTCCGTACCAAAAATCGTTCGCTCCGAATAACGCATATACAAAGTTGCGCAGCCTGTTCGGTAAGCACCCGAATCACTCGGTTAGAAACACAACTCATCACAAAATATCTCGAGTACGCCGCGCCGTATATACCTACTAGAACAAATATTTTCCCATTTTTCTTTCGTCCATAAAGCTGTATACCATCCTGATACTTTACCTCCGTATAATGCCGCAGGTGCAGCCGCACGGATTTATAATACGCCGCTGTATAATGACACTCAGCATGCAGGAGGTCGGCCGAACAAATCCGGGATTCGCAGCGTGTCCGTCCGTACGTACATTCGCCTTTCTTAAAAAATCCGTTTTTTATAACACTGCCCTGATGCCGCGTGCAATAGTATCGATATGCTCCTTGCCGAGGGACGGATACAACGGCAGCACAACCGTTTTCCCGTACAGTTCCTCAGTATTTTTAAATTCCTTCGGGTCCAGTTTCAGATGCCTGTGCAGAGGGCTGCTGATGCCCCGCTTCACCGGAACTCCGTATTTTTTGAAAAACCGAAATATGTCATCAAAGGCGGTTTCCGTCTTCACGACATAACTCGAATAGCAGAGCTTTCGACCCTCCCTGCCGCCGATCAAGGTACAGTTCGATACCAGTACCGCATCATCGAAGTAGGAGCCTATTTTTCTTCTCTTCTCAGTCATCCGTTCAAGTTTTTTCAGCTGGGATATACCCAACGATGCATTAAAATCACTCATAAGATAATCGAGCTGGAACTTATCGTCCCTGTAAGAAAGAATAGGCTGCTTGAGGCGTGCATCCCTGGATGCGAGCATACCTCCGTTTCCCGTTGTTATAATCGAATCATCATTGAAATTCATAGTCACGAAATCACCGAACGATCCTATTTTTTTATTGTCGATCTCGGCACAAAGACTTCCGTCAAGGTCTTCGATGAGAGGAACCCCCAACGTTCGGAAAGAATCGAGATCATTGGGCAGACCGAACATCTGTCCGATGATGATGCAGCGTGTCCTGGCGCCTATCTTCTCCTCAATGCGCCTTTTTAATGGAAGAAAGCTGTCCTCCTCGACATCGACCAGAACCGGCGTAAGTCCGGATCGGAGCACGCCGTCGAGGAGCCTGTACCTGGAAAAACTCGGGAGAATCACTTCATCTCCCTGCTCGGCACCGAGAATTGAAAATACCGTTTCCAGTGCATGGAAACTGCTGTTATATACGGCAACATAGGGAAGTGAGAGCGTTTTGCGAAGCATACCGGCAAACTCGCGCATATATGCTCCCGGCGTCAGATCATCCCCGATCATACAGTTCAAAACCGCTTCCAGATCCTTCTTCTCAATGGTCGGAATGTTGAAGCGTATCATTTACATACTCCCTGCGGGTATCATGCATGGACACAGTCACCTGCCATTATGCGGCCTTTCCCCCTGAGGACAGACCTGTTTACATCGGAGGCTATATAACAGTTTCCCGATATTCTGAGTTTCCTTGGAATCTCAACGTTCCTTCCGACAAGCGTAATACCGTCTCGAAGAAACTCGGGGTATTCACTGTTGACGCCGGATCTCTCGTCCTCTCCGATAACGGCCTTATCGCCGATGTTCGGAGAAACCTTTGAAAACAGCTCATTGTTTCCGCAGATAATGGAATTACGGACCACGGCACCTTCACCTATATAGTTATTCTCCATGACTATCGAATTAACAACCATCGCGTTATTTCCGACCCGCACCCCGGGAAACAGTATTGAACGATCGACCATGCCCTCCACCAGGCATGAAGGTGAGATGTGCGAGTTTCTCACAAAACCTCCGGTCCCGATGCGGGACGCGCTTTCATCGTTCATGGCCCGCAGGGGAGATGAAAACAGGCGTATATTGTCTTTAAGTCTATCGAGAAGGGTGATGTGGGTCTTGTAATATTCGACAACAGTGGTAAACGGCAAATATCGGGCATTGCAGTGTACGACTTTCGCACCGGCAGTAAAATAGCCCATAACCGCATCCCATGTATCAAAAACGCCTCCCTGCCGTTCTGCAATATCACCCGCATCGGCTAATTTTCTTCCGAGCATACCTTCACTGACGTAAAATCCAAATGCATACCCATCCCCGGTCATAATGGTATAGTAACCATCCGTCAGTTCGTCCAGCTGACGGTTCAATGCAATCCAGTCTGCAATAAGAGCGCCGTCTGCCTTCATAAAGAGAATGCCGCCGCCCTTCTTCCCATACACTGCTTTTAAAAGAGTGTTCCCGATATCCGCATTATCGATTATTCTGATCCTGCCCGTGTTATAGGTATATACAATGTGATCTTTCATTGCGGCGGCTCCCCGCCCGGCGAATACGAAAACTCTCGCATTTTTAAAAGAGGCAAAGGGTGCCGTATAATAATCTATAATTCTTGTTCCGCCGAACACCGGAATAAGGGACTTGACCCTTCCGTCTGCAATCGAAAGGAGGCCCGGTTCCCGATCTTTGATAAAAATACACACTGTAATATTTTTCATGGCCGACGTTTCCAGAATAACCTCTCAAAACATACCGACACAAAGAAAAGAGGCAGCCATACCAGCCTGCGGAAAGAGCCCGGTTGAGGAATTTCCCGCAACACAGCCTTTTCGGGTTCGACGTATCTCCAGTACCGTTTTTTTACCGTACCGGCAAACACATCGAACAACCCGCCAATAAGCACTATGATTCCGGCATTGATCCCTTTTTTATTCGTCTCTATCCAGTTTTCTTCATACGGCGTTCCCAGACCGATAAAAAAATAATCCGGTGATGCCTTGCCTATCGCCTTCACAATATCCTCGTGCTCTCTTTTTGGATAATCTCCCCTGTGACGGCCGACCACGAACAGTTTCGGTATCTCCTTTTTCAGGTTATCGAACGCCCGGTCGACGGTAGGTCCTCTGCTTCCGAGAAAATACACGGATTTATTGAGCTCGACCGACTGGATCATAAGCCGTTTGACGAACTGTGACGGATCCATTTTTTCCGCAATGGTCCTCTTCAATAGATGTGCCGCCCAAAAAACGCTTTTACCGCTCGGGATAATGATATCCGCTTCTTCCAAAAAGATACGCAGGAGTTTTTTCCTTCTTGCCATCATGAGCGTCGGTAGCGATAGAAACACGATGACATGGATTTTGTCCGTCATGTGGTAAGATTCCGTCAATTTCAGGACATCTTCCGTTCGAACAGCATCAAACGGTATGCCGAGAATGCGCTCTCTTTTCATTCGTTTTCAATCATCCCGGAATAGTATACACGGATAAAGCCTGCTCCGACCAGAGCTGCGGTATCAGACTTCATAATAAAGGGGCCCATTGTCAACGCTGTCCCGCCGATCTCCTGTACAGCCCGTACCTCTTCGTCTGTAAATCCACCTTCGGGCCCAAACAAGAGATAAAACGAAAAAACAGCAGAGATCGAATCCAGGAAGGATTTCACGTGCATAGCTGAACCATCGGCACAAAAGATTATGATAACCTCATTTTTCTTTTTGTTCAAGATTCTGCATGCATCTGCAAATAAAGCCGGTGCGGATATATCCATCGGCCTTTCACTCCCCGATACTTTCGCACCCTCCATTGAAAGACGGCGCCATCGCTCGATTCGTAAATCCCCCGTATCGCCGCGAGGGATCGACCGGCTGGTTACCAGCGGAACAAAAGAGCGCACTTCCAGTTGGGCAAGCCGGGTGACAAGGGCATCCATCTTCCCCGCTTTGAGAAGACCCTGGTATACGGTAACAGGTACTACGCCGCTGTCCATTACCCTCCTCATTCCGGCAACGGTACAGATAATCCGTCTCTTTTCAAGACCGGAAACAAGAAGCAGGGCCTTTTTACGTCCCAATACCGCTTTTATTGTGTCCCCTTTTTTAACACGCCGGATGTTCTTGAGATAGTGAAAGTCCCGTCCCTCAATGAAAACGAAGCCATCCTCTTGCCGGTACGTTTGTAGGAAAATGTTCTGCATTGTGTCCCCATATAGTATACCCGCTCCAATTTAGAGTCAATTCTAATACACCATTCCTTCCTGGCCGGTGAAATTTTGCCTTCGACCGGGAATATTCGGGAATATGTATGAAGAGTGCGGATCCACACATACCGGGCACGGATCAACCGCTATTGAATAATACCGAAAAAATGATTACATTTTACATTTATGAATAAGGTATTAACTCCGAAAGAGAGGCTCGTTCTTATCAGGAAAGGGAATGAGCTGTTCAACAAAGGGGATATTGAAAAAGCGGCAAAGATATTTGTTACCACATCCTATAAAGACGGCCTCATAAGGGTTGGAGATTACTACTATTTCGATAAAAAAAATCCGCTGAAAGCGCTCCATTTTTACATAGAGGCAAAATACGAAAAGCGGATCCGTGAATTGACCGAGAGAATTGCCTCCATACTGAAAAAGTGGCTCAATGAAGGATGAAAGGAAAACGTATAATGAAAAAAAGTCCGAAAGAGTATGAAGAATGGAGAAAAATACCTGAAATATCTAAAACGGCGTATCAGCATCTGAAGGAAAAGCGCTTTAGAGAGGCGGAGGATGAGTTCAGGACGATTCTTGAAATCGATAAAAAAAACATCTATGCACTCGTTGGAATTGCCGACGTGTTTAAGGGGGAAAAGAATTTTGAACAGGCAGAAGAGCACTACAAGCAGGCGCTCAAGGTGGATCCTGTCAACAAGTTCGCGCTCATCGGCCTTGCAGATACGTACAGAGGTGCAAAAAATTTCAAAAAAGCAATCGGTGTATGGGAAGAATACCTGTCCTACAGTGAAAATGAGTTCGATATTGCAGTTCTCACCAGGCTCGGCGACACCTACAGGAAGACAAAGAACTTCGATAAGGCGATAGATCGTTATAAACGGGCCCTCTCCATCGATTCAAGCAACCCCTATGCCCTTTCCGGTCTCGGTCATCTGTATTTTGAAAACAAGAACTTCAGGGAATCGCTGTCATACTGGCATCGGCTCATTGAAATCCAGCACGATGACGTGATTGTCCTGACGAGTACGGGAAACTGTTACCGAAAAATGAAGCTATACAACGAAGCGCTCAAATTTTTTTACAAGGCTCTCGAAAAGGAGGAAAACAACTTCTATGCCCTGTACGGCCTTGCGGATTCCTACAGAGGCCTGCATGAGTATGAAAAGGCAGCCGAGTATTGGCGAAGGATTTTAAAAACCGATCCTCAAAACAAGAAAATTCTCACGAGACTCGGTGATGCATACCGAAACCTCGGAAACAGTGAAACCGCCAGGTACTACTACAAAAAGGCGATTGAAAAGGATTTTGACTACTACGCAATCCTCGGGCTGAGCATGCTCGATAAGATGCAGAACAACTTTGATGCTGCAATACAAAACCTGAACCAGCTGAGAAACATCTCCGGCCTGAACTACCAGCTCACCATACTCCTCTCCGAGTGCTACCAATCTCTGGGGGACAGGGTCAGAGCCAAAGATATTATCGGTGAAGCGCTTAAAAAAGGCATTCAAAACAAAGAACTGAAGAACAGGCTCAGGCTCTTGTCCGGACGAAGCTGATAGAACCATGTCTGAAATCAAAACATCGGAACAAAACCGCGGCCCCGACATCCCCGCCGGAGCCTCCTTTATAGGCATGTCAAAAGCTGAAATTACCGGGTATGTCCTATCAAGAGGCTTCAGGGCGTTTCATGCAAACCAGCTGTTTGCCTGGGTGTATCAAAGGCAGATAGATGACTTTTCATTGATGTCGGACATTCCGCGGAAACTGAGGGAAAACCTATCGACCGATTTCTCTCTACACTACTACACACCCTGTGCATCCTCCTCCTCGGCAGATGGGAGTACTACCAAGCATGTCTTTATGACCGATGATCGAACAGGCATCGAGGTTGTTGTGCTCAGGGCCGGAAACGCACGAACTTCTTTCTGCATCTCCAGTCAGCTGGGATGCGCGGTCGGGTGCAGCTACTGCGCAACGGGCGCAGCCGGCTACATCAGGAACCTTTCTGCCGGCGAAGTCGTCAACCAGGTGCTTTCACTCGAGAGGCTTCACGGAAAACCGGACAGCATTTTGTATATGGGAATGGGGGAACCCCTTTTAAACTACGATGCAGTATTGAAGAGCATCGGACTTTTGATTGATGCGGGCTTTTCTTCCAGGCGCATCACTATCTCCACCTGCGGTATTGTAAAGCGGATATATGATCTGGCCAGGTCGGGATTGAGGCCGAGACTCGCTGTATCGATAGGGTCTGTGTTTGAAAAAAAGAGAAAAACGATCGTACCCCTTTCATCTGAAAACAGCCTTTCCAGGTTGAAACAGGCCCTACAGTTCTACCGTGAGACGACAAAACGGAGAGTGACATTCGAGTATACCCTGATGGCCGGGATCAACGACTCCGAAGAGGATGCCGTCGCCCTGGCTCGGTTTGCGCGGGACGTAAATGCGCACGTAAACATAATCAGGTACAACAGGACAAATCACCGTGAAGCTCGAAGAGAGATCCAGGAAGCCGATCTCCAGTTGCCTCGTCTTCAAAAGCCTCGCATTCAGACGCCGGTGAGCGGGCAGGTTGCAATATTCAGGCAAATACTTTCTTCCTCGGGAGTGCAGGTCAGCGAACGGTACAGGCGCGGGAATGATATAGCTGCTGCATGCGGTCAGCTCGTCTGGCATCCTCTATCATAGCTGTTATTCGGTTGCTTTTCGACCGGGGTGTACCCCCGGGTATGGGCCCGGGATTTTCAATACCTCTTCACCTCTTCCCAGCATATCATTGCGGCATATTTTATTTTTTTTAATGAAGCTTTTAAATCAGCGATGGCGAAATCATCCGTTTTTCAGCCTTCGATCCACCAGTTCGAGGATCTCCGAAGGTAGCTCAAGATCCGCAGCCTCTAGATTCTCCCTGAGGTGATCTTCCTTGGAAGACATGGGAATGGTGATTACTCCCGGCTTGGAAATGAGCCAGTTGAGGGCGAGCTGGGCAAGCGATACTCCGCACTGTGCAGCGATTCCCTGAAGCTCTGAATTGTAAAACACCCTTCCTTTTCCGAGCGGCTCATAGGCAGTGAGAAGTATACTGTTTTTTCTGCAGTAATCCAAAAGACCGGTTCTTTCCGGATCCCGGGTCAAAATGCTGTATTCCACCTGATCAGCAGCAATCGGGACATCCGAGAAATCCTGTGCCTTTTTGAGCTGCTTGATGCTGAAATTACTTACACCAACGTATCTCGTACGACCGCCTTTTACAATTTCATTGAATGCCCTGAAAGTCTCCTTCAGGGGAATGACTGGATTCGGCCAGTGAATGAGAAACAGGTCCACATAATCGGTATCCAGTTTTTTCATGCTTATATCGAACTCACGCAGCACATCCCTGTACCTGAGATTGTTGCTCCATACCTTTGTGGTGATGAACAGATCCTCCCGTTTAAACGGCTTGATCGCCCTGCCCACAACCTCCTCGGTATGCCCGCCTCCGTACATCTGAGCAGTATCGATATGCGAATACCCCATGCGCATCGCCTTCTGTATTAGCGCAACCGCCTCTTCGTCATGGGAGTAGTCAGCTGCCATCTGTCCGCCTATTTTCCAGGTGCCGAGTCCAATGACAGGCAGCTTTCTTCCGTCGAAAAGCGATTTGTACAGCACAGCTTTTCCTCCCCTCGAAGAGTATTATATCTGAGCCCGACCCTTCAGCATACACCGAAAAACATGCATACCGCGGCCCATACGAAAGAGGCCCGAAGCCTTTCGATAAATCATACAATACCCGCATGCTGTCCATATGTCAATCGAAAGACCGGCACTTTTCCTGCCATTACCACCGCCCGGAAGCGTGGGCATCCGGAATATACCATTTCATATCTGTTCCTGAAATTACACCTTATAAATATTATATCATGGTTACTTCACTTTATAAAAAACGTGTGCTATATTGATATTTCTATGAAAAGAAGGGATTTCTTAAAAGCCGCACTGGGAACCGGTTTTTATCTGACCGTACGGAGACTCTTCCCCGATTCTCTGACCGATTACGATGTAGGGATTGCCAGGGGGAAGGACTATGCAAAAGCAACAGAAGAGGCAGTCCGGCTTGTCGGAGGAATCAATACATATGTGAAACCCGGCGATATTGTTGTGGTAAAGCCGAACATCGCTTTCAACCGTCCTCCGGAATTGAAAGCGACAACCGACCCTACAATAGTACGCACCTTAATACATCTCTGCTTTCAGGCGCTTGCATCGAAGGTCTACGTGTTTGACAGGACATGCGACAACCCGAAGCTGACCTACGTAAACTCGGGCATTGAAAAAGCTGCAGAATCGGCGGGTGCCAGGGTACTGTACGTCGACAGCGTAACGAACAAACTGTACAAAACGATCGCCATCAGGGGAGCAGAGGTGCTGAAAGACACATCGGTAAACAGATATGTGCTTGAGTCGGATGTTTTTATCAATGTGCCTGTCGCGAAGCATCACTCATCCGCAGGCCTCACGCTGGGAATGAAAAATCTCATGGGAATCACCGGTGACAATCGCGGAAAGTGGCACTGGCACCTCCACGAATCAATATCAGACATCAATATGGGTGTCAAAAGTCATCTTACCATCATCGACGCCACAAACATCATGTTCCAGAACGGCCCGACAGGCGGCAGAACAGATTACCTGAAACGGCTTGATACGATAATCGCCTCGCCCGATATCGTGAGTGCCGATGCCACTGCAGCGAGGCTGTTCGATAAAGACCCGCACAGCATCGGATACATTGCGAAAGGAAATGAAAAAGGTATCGGGAAAATAGAGGGTTTTACCTCACACACCGTATCGCTCTAGTGTAGTGGGAAGCGTCCGAACCGGAATCGTCCGATCGAAGAATGCAATCGAAACGTCCGGTATAATCTCAGGCAGCGAGACCCGAAAGAAAGCTGCAGTCAAAACATATCGGTATAAACCGCCTCTGTACAGCCGGCACATATATGCAAAACAGAGCCCAGGTATTCAGAACACTCAAAAAGCTTCGGATGCTATCACAGGCGCTCTTCTTCAGCCTCTTTCTGTTCGTATTCATTCGGTCGACAAATCCCTTCTGGCCCGGGGAAAACCCGTTTCTCAAGACAGATCCGCTCATCCTGCTCACCCATCTCCAGTTCGAGTGGAAGTACCTTGCCCCAACGGCAGGCATACTGGTTCTTACCGTAATGTTCGGAAGGTTTTTCTGCGGGTGGGTGTGCCCTCTTGGGACACTCATTGAAATATTTGATTTCATCCTCAAACCTCTTCGAAAACCTTTTGGCAACCGGTTTCATTTCGATCGTGTGCTCAAAAACACCGCCAGGCGTCTGGCCTCCTACCCTCCCTCGTGGTTCGTACTCGGAGCCCTGCTCGTTGCGGTGTTCTACGCACCACCGGTCCTGCAATTCTTTCATCCGAATGTATGGATCATCAGGATATTTTCACTCTCATTGATCGGCATCGTGTTTGCCGGCCTTCTTTTGATCTTCTCCCTTCTTTCTCGAAGGCTCTGGTGCTCCTATATCTGCCCGCTCGGCGCATTGTACGGCCTATTTGCAAAAGTGTCTTTTTTCAAGCTTTTTATACACGAATGTTCTATATGCGGCCTGTGCGACACATGCCCGATGAAGGCTGTTCAGTACCGATCGAAAACTGTAATCGATCACCAGTGTATACTCTGCTTTGAGTACGAGGTCCGCTGCCCTGCTTCCGGGTTCTCGTATGCAATCGGTCAGCCTGCAGCAAAAGAAAATCCGGATAACTCCCGCCGTGCTTTTCTGGTACAGGGAATTCTGTTTGCCGGAGGACTTCTTACCGGCGCGTTTCTCACCTTTTCAGGCAGGGATAAATCAGTCGTATCAAAGCCGCAAGCTGCGGGTGCCGTACCAGAAGGCTCCCCGGCCAAAGCGGGTCTCCTGCGGCCACCGGGAGTTGCGGATGTGACCCGGTTTGTTCAGCGCTGCCTTCGATGCTTTCAATGTGTTCAAAGCTGCCCGAACAGGATCATCAAGATATCGGGCCTTCAGGATGGTTTAAACAGTGTTTTTACGCCACACCTTGTATTCGAACAGTTCGGCTGCGACTATAATTGTCAGGTCTGCCAGCTGGTGTGCCCGAACTTCGCCATACCAAAACAGACGCTCGAGGAAAAGCAGCGTGCGGTCATCGGCATAGCCGCCATAGACGAGAAACGCTGCGTCGTCTATGCCCAGGATACGAACTGCCTCGTATGCGAGGAGTTTTGCCCGGTGCCGGAGAAAGCGATCAAAGTTTTAGAAAAAAAGAAATTCGTAAACGGTAAGGACGCCCTGCTGCGTTATCCCGTCATGGACCACGACCTGTGTATAGGATGCGGCATTTGCGAGGCAAACTGCCCCACAACTCCGACCTCGATTGTTGTGAAAAAGGCGTGAGGTTAAGCCTTCCCGTTAACCATATACACAACCTTGACAGCTCCAGAATCGTATTCGCCATAGAATGCAGGCAAAAAGCCCGCCCAACTCATAAATTTTATTTGCTGTATCCTGATATTTGCTGTATTTTAAGAAGTGCGAAGAGGGCAATTAGCTCAGCTGGATAGAGCGCTGGCCTCCGGAGCCGGAAGTGGTGGGTTCGAATCCCACATTGCCCGAAGGTTGATCTTGCTATAACAATTAATTACCTACCTTATAGCCATCGGTTTTAAAGAACGATGTTGTCACAGTGTAACCAGAATGTTGAATGTACGATACACTCTTCCCGAAGGAAACGCCGCAAAACGCCCTTACTATCTGATAAGGCGTTGTGAGTTCAGGTACTACCGGCTCAATCGAGGATGCCACGAAACAGATCAGCAACTATGTCTGGTATTACAACACGAAAGGGCTGCACAATGCCATCGGGTATGTTACTCCCTTTGATTAACTGATCGAGAGGGATAAGAGGATAATCGAAACCAGAAAACGAAAGCTTGAAAAAGCCCGGGTATTGTGGATACAATACAAATCCCATCTGAACTCAGTACCCCGTATACTCCGATTCCCGGTGAACCAATACATCTGAAGAGGAAGCTTAATGCGGCCTCGGTACCAACGTTGCTGAGAGTAGCATGGGAGCGAGGGCTTTGCCGACAGATTTCAAGGTTTCATAGCAGAGTGTATATCGGCTGTTAGAATGTTTGGTGATAGTAAATGAGTTATACCATAAGGATCGGCGATGGTTTGAGACAGAGCTTTTTGGTCTTCATCGATATTCCCCTATTCCTTTTTCACGTTTTTCTTGAACGCCTTGAACTCACGATATGAATCCAGCACCTTCTTTCCAAAATCATTCGACGGATCGACAGATGACACCTCCTTTAGGGTTTTTTCCACTCCCTGCAAAGCGATCATTACCTGTAGCCTCTGCGCTTCGGGATCTCCCTCGTAGTCGTAGCAAAGCGCTGCACCGCATACGGAAGCGATATTCCTGGGAAAGATCCCATTCTCCATGCAGAGCTTCGCGCTTCCCACGAGGCGGTCATCGGGACCAAGCTTCCTAAGAGGGTCCCGGCCGACACGGTACACAGTGTCCTGAATCATAGGGTTTCCGAAACGCAGATCGATATCTGCCCGTATCTCCTCATTGTCCTTAGAGGTGAACACTACGGGATACTTTTTGACAATCGCGCCGCAGGTCTCGTCAAGAGCACCCTGAAAAATCTCCATGAGCTGATCATCCGAAAAGGGCTCGTGCACATAGATGTACCCCTTCAGATAACCGAGATAGGCAAGGGCGGCGTGCCCCAGGTTGTAGCTGTACAGTTTCCGTTCTACTTCAGCCCTGAAGTACTCGACCGGCCTCATATCTTCGATGGGTGGTGGTGCCTTCACGGCCTTAGCATCGTAGGGAAATGTATGATAGGAGTCGGCAACCACGAGCAAGGGGTCTTCTTCCACATATCGTTCGCCCACTGATGGCACCATACGAGCAACCACGGTGCCGACAAACCCAACGTTCCTCTCCATCCACTCTATGATTTCCGCCCTCGCTATGTGAGTGGTTACTTCTTCTCTGAGAATATCTGCCGCATTGACCACGTTTTCACAGAGATAGATATCGATCGGTTCTCTCTTCGATGTGAAGCGTCTTTTGATTCCCACGGCCAGAGCTGTTGCAATTGCGGAGAGATTCTTCACACCAACGGCGGTTCCAATAATCCGGGCCTCATCGACTGCCCATGCTACTGCAGCCGTATCTTCTGCCTGTAAGGCCTCGAAGTGATCGATAGAAAGATCAATTTCTCTCCGGGAAGAGGCATCGAGCAACTTGAGGGGGTAGTGTCTGCTTTTGTTGAGGTTTTCCACAAGCTCCCTGGACTCCTCAACAAAGACCGTCCAGTACCCTGCCTCCCAGAAAAGCTGGCCCATGAAGCCGCGACCGATATTCCCAGCACCAAATTGTACTGCCACGTCCATCTCAGATCCCCCTCTGCGAAGCACAAGCATTAGCGGTGACAATCCACCCAAAATCCCTTCTCATTGAATTCAAGGGCTGCATACACGATCTCCTCGATGCGCCAACCATCTTCAAAGTTCGGATTGAACTCGGTGTCCTCGATGATAGCGTTGATCATCTGTTGAAGATTGATTGCCGTGGCCTTGATGTACCCGATATTGATGCCGGCTACGGGCCAGAAATACTCACCGTTGGGATGGTCAGGACCCATAACGATAAGTCGGTACCCCTACTCCTCGAACTCATCCTCCATGGAATAGCAATGAAGCTCATTGTTGCGCTCCAAGTCAAAGTATATCGGTCCCTTGCTCCCTTAGATCTCAAGGGAGAGGTGGTTTTTTCAACCCGTAGCACCTCGATTCACCTCAAGTTTCCCTCGTGGGTTGCTTGTATACTCCACAAGCACAGCCCACAGGCTTCGTCGACGTCCAACTTTCCCATTTTTTGTTCTTGGAATCAGACTCTCGGCCTAGGGCGTCAAAGGCAGAGATTTGCAGGGGTGCCCCTTGATAAGGGTAACAGTCCATGCGGAAACGCGTTTTGTTCTAGTTCTAACCTAGCATGTAGCGGGTCATGTCCATGACATGGGTACACTGATCCACGAGGACGCCTGATCCGGCCTTGGCCTTCTGGAAGCGCCAGAAGAGTGGACCCATTGAATCCTTGGCCCAGTCGTTTAGGTAACGGAAGGTGAAGGTCTGACTGATCTTACCCTTCTCTACCAGCTGCCTATCAAAGGCCACAGCATAAACTTTCCGATAATGGAATCCCATACCGTTTTTGATACCTGCCTTTTTCGCCTTTATATCTCTTTTAAACCCTTCTCACTCAGGAATAGGTGTTTCTCGGAGAATATGTGCTTTGCAGCCTCACCAGTAGCGATGTTGTCCAGATGTTTTTTAATGTTCCCTCGAGCAGCATTTTTCCGTTGTCCCTAGTGTAAATATCTATGATGATCTTCATGAAAGTCGAATTGCCAGCCCCGTTCTCGCCCATCAACGCATAGTCCTCTCCGCGTTTGCGATCTAAATCCATTCCCTTGAAGGCTTGCCCGCCCAGGAAACTCTGTCCGATGTCAATGAGCCGCATAATACGCTCTTCGAACTATTCCTAGACTGACTGTGGTGGCCGTTTCGGTGATTGTCGGACACATCAGTTCCTCCCCTCTCTAAAGGTCATTTGGTTTTATCAGCAAGGGGGTTTTAATTCCGCTTCGGCCCCCCGAGGTACCACACAAACGAAACCGAAGGGTTCGTCACTTCTAGCGTTGATCCACTGATGTTCTTCATTGCCAGGAACAAACACTGCGGTTCCCGGCATGAGTACCTTTTCCGGATACTGGCCCTTGATCCTACCCTCTCCGCGCACCACAAAAACTTCGTGTTCGTGGTAGTGACTGCCATAGCTCGATTTTCCACCCGGCGGGATCTCGATGTAACGCAATTCGAAGCCTTGGGCCCCTTTCTCTACAGTGAGCATCCAGTATATCTTGTTGCCCGACTTGGTGTTACACATTATGTCTTCGTTGCTGATGTCAACCATGTACATAATCGATACTCCACTTTCATCCTATTTTATAAACAACCGAATCATGTCCTCTTTTGATAAAATATTCGGACGATTTTTTCCTATTACTTTCTGAACATCTTCTATGAAATTTCTAACTTCTAGTGAGCTTTGCAAGATCCCGAATTTTAAGGTAAATTCTTTTTTCTCTCCTGGTTTAATAAATGACAAGGTGCCCCTTTCTCTTTCTTTATCTCTTCCTTCTGTCCAACAATTAGAAGGTTCAATACCTAACACATAGTGCTGTTCACCAAGCATTTTCCATTGAACGAATTTAGGTAATTGAGCTTTGTTATACATAACATATAGACCATATTGCTCATTTCCAATCTCATTAGATACAACCGCACATTTAATCAACCCATTCTCATCTGCTTTCATTTCATGATAATATACTTTTTCTTTATAATCCGAAACTGGTTCTGCGAACTCATTGTACTTCTCAATATCGTTCTCTGCCTCAGCATCCCTAGGAGCTATCTTCTCAGAAACCGAAATGAACTTACAATTTGGTGATAATAAAGGAAATCCTATATTAATATGATAGAGGATCATGAAAGGTGATTCTTGGAAGCTATCATTAACAATGGTATCCTCAAGTAATATCTCAGATTTACCTAACCACGAAGTTATTTTTCTTCTTAATATAAGATTTTCACCAAATACTGAAGTCTGTCGCATACAACCGGACAACGATAAAACGTACTCCGAATTCTTCCAATCTTGAATAATCTGAACATCTTCTGCCGGAATGTATGATATTCTCCCATGAAGACCTAAAGATTCTCCCTGATCGATACAGGGGGCACCTAAATAAGTGAGACCACATGTTGTGAGAAGTCCGCCAAAGAAACCGCGTACCCATCCCATACCTTGGGGTTCATAAGCATGAGGGTGAATTTCTTTTGTAGGTGATCTCCAACACATAGACTTTCCTTTAAAATTGGCTTGAGATATATCCATGCTACGATCAAGTACTACAGTATATGTTAACCCTGTACCTGTCCAAACATCAACAGCTCTAACTCCCCTCCTGTTACCTTCTAAAAATTGGTAGCTTTTTATGCCCGCTATTTGAGAAATGTCTCCAACAAATTTACGTAGATTACTATTTATATCTTTGTATAAATTGTTTAAGCCCACAGCACTCGCCTCCGTATGAGAAAAACATAATTACATTAGAGTTTATTAATGCATTAATTTAGTTCATATTTCTTTTAAACCACATGGTCATTATCGTTATTTAGCTAAGTCGAACCCGAAAATTTTTCAAACTAATACTAATTAAGATTCATTCTTTTAAAGCACCCAGAGAAAGGCCTCTGATTAGGTATTTACTAATTAATAAAGTGAATATTATTATTGGAAAAATTGATAGCGTACCCGCAGCAGCCATTTTATTCCAATCAATTCCACGATTTGTAACAAATTGCATAATGGCAACTGGCATTGTTTTACTCTTAATTCCAGTCAATGTAAGAGCATACATAAACTCATTCCACGTAAATATTACTACAAAAGTGGCCGTAGCCACTATACCTGGCAAACAAAGAGGAAGAGAGATTCGTAAAAAAGCTCCTAATCGACTACATCCATCTATCATTGCCGCTTCTTCTAATTCTCCTGGTAATTCTATCAAAAATCCTCTCATTAACCATACAACTAAGGGCAAATTAAAAAGAAGATTTGCAATGATTAATGCTATTCTTGTATCTAAAAGTCCTAACTTAGATATAATTATATACATAGGCAGAATCCCAGCAACAGGCGGCATCATTCTGATACTTAAGATCCAAAATAACAGGAAATTGCCTTTTTTAATTTTAAAGCGAGTAAAACCATAGGCTGCCAGGGTACCTGCGAATATACTTATTACTCCTACAGCTATCACCACTATTACACTATTGAAAAAATAACGTCCATAAGCGTATCGGTTTAAAAGCTCAATAAAATTTTTAAAGTTGGGTACAAAAACCCATATTGGAGGCATAGCAAAGGTTTGAACTCTATTTTTTAGAGCAGTCAAGAAAATCCATATAATTGGGAAAAGAGCTATACAAGCAGCAATTGTCAAAATGAAATAAATGATAAATGTCTTAATTGATTTATTCAAAATGTGTCTCCAATAATTCAATTATTACGTATATTCTTGTTTCTCCATAGTTTTTATAAAGATTTGTGCAAGGATTATTGTAATAATTAAAAGAATCCATGAAATTGCCATAGCACGACCCATTTGGAAAAATTTGAAAGCTACCTTATATATGAAAAACGAAATCAATTCCGTATTATTCCCAGGACCGCCTTTGGTAGTAACAATTATTGGATCGAAGGTCCGCAAAGCATCTACTAGTCTTAGTACTATAGCGACAAGTATAACAGGTTTCAATAGAGGAACAGTAATCCATCGAAATATTTTTATGGAAGATGCTCCATCTATCGAAGCTGCTTCATAGATACTTTTAGGAAGTGATACGAGTCCGGAAACTAAAATTAACGCCATGAAAGGAGTCCACATCCAAATATCTAAAAATGCTAAAGTAATTAAAGCTGTCTTAGGCTGACTTAACCATGGACGAGGTTCCATTCCAACTAATTTTATGAAGTAGTTAAAAACGCCCACATTACCATGCGTCATATATTTCCATATAAATCCCATTACTACAGGAGTCATCATAGTTGCAAGCAAAAACAATGATGTATATGCACGACGTTTCCCTCTGGGAATTTGATTTAAAAGTAAAGCTAAACCAAATCCGATAAAAAACTCGGTAGGAACAACTATTAAAAGATATATAAAGGTTACATAAAGTGAGTTTATAAATTGTTTATCTATCCATATGTGGGAAAAATTTTTTAAACCAACAAATTTTATAACTCCAGTAGCTATGTTATAATTTGTAAAACTAAATCCCAATGAAGCTATTAAAGGAAAAATAACTACACAAATAAGAATTATGAGTGTAGGTGCAATTAAAAAGTATGCAAAGTACTTTTTTTTAAATTTTATAAGCCGAAGCCTCTTTTTATTATATAAAACCTCACCTCTTACGTTCTCAGACACTATAATTCCTTAATATAAAATTTATAAAATTCGCTATTTGTAGGATATTTGCGAACGTAAGAAAAAATCTCAAACAAATATTCGCATAATCTCAAATAGAAACACTCGAAGATATTTTACATTGAAGTATCAATATTTGAACTTTCTATGAAAAAATAATGCAACCTCTCTTTTTTATTCACTCATCCTTCTAGCGGTGGCAACTACTCATTCAGCACACATCGTATTATTCGATACGGAGTCCCCCTTAACTATAGGTGCCCGCTTACGCTGCACTAGTTCGAGTAGAAGGCAACTTCACCCTTCATTTTAGCTCAGTTTTATAGAGCTTAAATGAATCTTTCTCCTTCAACACTCGATATACAATCGCTAAGAGCCTTCTCGCCGTCGCTAACTTCGCTGCTTTCGGTCCCTTCTTATACCGGATCCTCGCATATTAACTTCTCAACTCACCATTTGAACTAATCACCAGTATTACCCCTCAACCATCGATTCCCTTACTTCGTGAGCCTTCCATGCGAGCCCTTTCCCCCACTCGCATACGTCGAGGGTACTATTATACTATACCCGCATAACTGTATAGCTTCGATGAACTTGGAAATCTCTCGATATCCCCCTTCTCCGTTTTTATCAATACCATAAAAAACTCCCCTATTCCAGGTCTTCTTTTCAATAAATTCACAATACTATTCACTTTTCACTATCTCCTTTACAATCCTGTCTGTCTGCCTCACCTATTTGCAAAGTATTGTGTATATTCCAAGAAGCCCTCTAATCATCTTTTCGTCAGTATCCTTCTGCCGTAACTCACCTAACCACCGTAATCCTCCCTTGCCAAACAGGCCACTGTAGCCTTTCGCTATTTTGCTTGTCTCCTCCCTCTACCTGTCTATTATAATGCATGCTCCTTGTTCTTTACCCGGGTCCTCAGCTTTACATAAAACTCCTCATCCTTAATATCTTCTATCTCTTTAAATTATTCTTATCCCGTAGATATGCTTCCGATGCCAAATCAGCTCGTAATAAATACGCCAACGTCTCAGATTCTATCGAGTCAGTCTTGATCCTTGCCTCAGCTATCGCCTTCATCTTTAAGTGATGCGCTAATTTCACCTCATCTACCAACCCCCCCAGCAGTTCAACAGCTACCGGCCAGTTCCAACATGCTTCAACAACCGCCACAATTTCCTCCTACCTATGAAGGTACTCTTCAAATGATTCCTTTCAGTTGAAAAATCTCTCCTTATCTTTGATCTCACCGTCCTCAGTGATAATCGTTGTATAATTTGTACTTTTTGTGATAATCTAAACCTCGATAGTTGTTCATGGTGTACCTCCCGTACTATTGGCTCTAGTCATATACAGGAGGTACATTATTTTTTCAGCGAGATAAAAATCATATTTTCTATCTTGCTATCTAAAATTTAATTTCTCTCTTTTGCCGTGTTTAGAATAATCAATAGTATCCAGCTTGTTGAAGAACAGTTTCAATTCTTTTGCTAGCGTCATCCATTGCCTTTTGAGCAGTCTTTTTTCCCAAACAGGCATTTTGGATCTCTAACGCCAAAATATCAATTACTTCACCGATTTCAGGTATACTTGGAAATGTTTTTGCATATGGTAATGCTCCAACCATTCCTTTATATTCAGGATGCTTTTGCTGATTTGCTGGATCATTCAACCATGAAACGCGGCACTGTGGCTCCCCATATTTCGCTTGAATTGGAGCCCTTCCCTTTGCAGCAACCCATTGGATCCATTGGAAAGCTTCCTTCTTATGTTTTGAATCGTTATTTATGGCTTCTAGCCAACCACACAAATGAATAATAGGTTTACCTTCTAGACCAACAGGTGGGGTAGCCAATGCCACATTATTCACAACTTGGGGTTTTGATGATTCTGGGTCATTTATATATCCAAATTGATCACTATCATGTATGCTTTGAGCAAGCATATCTTGCTGGAACAAAGAAGTGTTTTCATCACACATATTCGTGACCCAGTCGGGTGGAGAAAAAGCAACCAATGAGGCATAATATTTAGTAGCTTTGACACCAGCTGGATTATTCACTATTGGTTTATAATTTTTATCAAAGATATCTCCCCCTGCATCCCATAAAAAGTGAACCCATTGGAAGACATTACAACCTCCCGCACCTTTTAAACCATCCATACCGAAACCATATAAATCATTAATTCCATCACCGTCTCGATCCCTAGTAAAAAATTGGGCCATATCATAAAACTGTTCATAATTCTCAGGCACCTTCAATTCATAGCCATATCTTTTTCTAAATTCACTTTTATATTGAGGGTTCTCAAACAAATCCTTACGATAATAATAAGCCATTAACCAGAACTGATAAGGCATACCGTAAGTCTTCCCTTGATATTGTAATCCATTTCGATAAGCTTTATAATAATCTTCAAAATCTAAATCTGAACTAGTAAGTGTCTGATCCTTTAAAAAATCATCAATAGGAGTGATATGACCTGCACCTGCGAAAATCGCCAATTCTGGTATAGTCATGGTTATGACGTCATATCTTCCGGTGTCTTGGCTGCAGTCCAATAATTCTTTTTGAATGACCTCCTCATATGGAAGCTCTTCAATAGCAAGATCAATATTGGGATATTCCTTTTCAAATAGAGGCTCCAGTTCTTTTGCCCTAGCCCCATATACTCCTACTAAAACAGCAACATTCAATTTTACTTTTTCCTCCTTTGCAGCACCCCCTTGAGCTGAATCGATGAATGCAAAAAGAATTAAAAAAGACATGCACATAAAAATAATCACCTGCGACAAAGATCTTTTTTGTAAAAACATTTTTACTCCCTCCTATAATAAAAATCAAGATCAGAGTAGAAGATCTACTCCATTACTACTTCATTATTAAGCTAAAACAAAATTGTTAAAGTCTTCAAATACCCAATCCTTTTTCAACGTGTCATAAATTATCTCCAGTATCTTCTGCGTCGTAGCAATAATCTCTTTCCCACCTCCTCCCTTCACTTTTAGCCAATTATAGAAACTCATCAAGTACATGTTATACTTAATTGCAATGAATGCAACCCGAACCAAAGTCTTTCGAAAAATCTTATCACCTCGTTTTCTCAAAATGATTGAAAGTAATAACTACATTAATTCATCAAAACCCATAGAAAAAGAAATTTTTTAAATTGAATAACATGATGGTTGATTTATTTCAATATTAACCTGAATAAAAATCCTAATTTTATAATTATTAACTTATATTGAATTATATTAACCTATTTTTTGCAATCATAAGTAATTCTAAAGAGCGGTAAAAGTTCTACTCAATTTCTCTAATTGCATCATGCAAGATATTCAATGCTTCATCTATTTGTTCTTTTTTAACAATTAGTGGAGGGTGGGGAACTATCTCAGATTGTACTCCTTCGCATCCCTCAACTATAAGACCTTTTTCTCTACATTTGTCAATTATTGATGTTTCTTTCACCTTATCCGGTTCTTTGGTTTGCTTGTCTTTTACTATCTCAACACCGACCATTAATCCTTTACCACGAACATCTCCAATGATATTACTTTTTTCTTTTAAACTATTTAAACCTTCTATAAAATATTTTCCCATGACCTTAGCATTTTCAATCAGCTTATCTTTTAAAATTATTTCTATATTCTTAATTGCTGCAACACAACTAAGAGGGCTAGCTGATAGTGAATGTACTTGGGCTGGTTCATATATCTTAAAGCTGTCAAATATCTGAACATCATCAGGTACTATAACGCCAGACCCGGCAATATATCCTGAAGTTAATCCTTTACCAATAACTAACATATCAGGTATTGTCGTGTAATGTTCACAACCAAACATCTTTCCAGTCCTACCAAATCCTGTCACAATTTCGTCAAAGATTAATAAAACATCACGTCGATTGCAAACCTCTCTTAATCCTTGTATATAATCAATTGGTGGTGCTATAACGCCTCCACCATGAATAATTGGTTCAACCAACACAGCAGCTACATTGCCCTCTCGAATTATTGTTTTCTCAAGTATTTCAAGACAGGCTAAACCGCAATCAGGATATTGTAAACCAAAATCGCAACGATAACAATATGGAGGAGATACACGGAAGAAGCCCGGTAATAAAGGCTCAAAATCAAGTCGCGGGTAAGTGATTCCATGTGCACTCAACGCACCTAATGTACTCTGACCTGTGTACCCCTCCCATAAAGATATAACTTTATATTTCTTTGTGTATTTTCGAGCAAATTTTAGGGACGCTTCTATTGCATCTGCACCAGTAATTTCAAAATGACATTTTCCAAGATTTCCTGGAGAAACTTTAGTTAAAAGTTCAGCCAACTGAACTCGACTACGATGTATAAACATGGCTGAAATGGACGTAAGCGTTAATTGGTCTTTTATTGCGTCGATCATTTCAGAGTTGTTATAACCAATCTGACAACACCAATAATGAGCTGAAAAATCGAGGTATTGCTTTCCATTATAATCCCAGAGATATATTCCTTCTGCCTTCTCAATAATTAAGGGTTTATCTGTTCGACTTGCAGCATAACTACGTATAGTGTATTTTCTTTCTAAATCTAGTATTTCTTTTTCAGTATAGTCTTCGCCCCACATTCGATAAATCCTTTCTCACATAATACTATTCATTTATCCTTTTTTGCGTTTAATCATGGTAATAAATTAGATCCTATTTGTGTCTAGTCGTAAAATGTCAATTCATATCAAACACTTACATAAAGTATCTACTCAGTATAAAATCTATATCAATATGATCTGTCCACCATCATTAACTCTTATGCTTATATTTATTTTTAATAATATCTATGGAGTTAAAGCCGGTGGCTCAGCAGTTTTTCTGTCAGCATATATGATACAATCTGAATGTTCCTGTACAAAAGTAACAGGATATTTAACACTCACTTCATCCATTAACGCTATTCTAAAAATTGTTGGTTGAAATACAGCATCAAAGCAGTATAATCTGATTCTTTTGGAGGAAAGAATATCTTTCATTCCAATTGTGACAGCCATAGGTGGAATAATTGTTGGATTACCACCACTACCACGTATACTATTAATAACTACAGTGTCTGGTGCAAGCGGCAAAATTCTAGTTAAAGAGTTTCGATACTCATCTTTAGAAATTTCGTACCACCGGCTATAATGTGGCTCATTGAAAGCAATATGGCCGTGATATCCAATACTTCCATAGCATGTATCTATGCCACCAACAGCATTTATCGCTTCACTTAATTCATCAATTTTATAAGGAGATGGAAAATGTATATTTCCTTCGGATATGCGCAATTTTGGATCTATTTTATTAAATAGATTGTTTCTCATGTAACCTTCAAAACTAAAAGGATTAGCGATAGGTACTGGTCTTCCTTGCCAATCCAGATATTCATCCATATTGAATGTATGAACATTTCCCCAGCTTATTTGCTCTTTATTCGTGATCTCTGCTAAAATTGGATATTGTTCAACTGGACCTACTGGAAGTATAATACGCGTTGGGTTGCCTTTTTCATTATTCTCCTTGATGTCATCAGCAATACTCCGAGCAAAATGATTAAAAACACTTTCTTTATCTACAAGAATCTCAACTCCAACTTTACTATGTTTTTTTAAGTCCTTAATTGGTATGGTTAAGATTTTATTTAAATCCATTTTACTTTCCTCCTGCATAATAATATTCTGGTATACAAAACACTTTTACCGACTAATCTGATGAGCTGTTCTATCAAAAGTGCCAATTACCTTAGGATGGCCTGTTTGAACTCCTGTAAGTATAGCAGTATAACTTCTTGTTACAAAAACTTGTGGCCTATAGCCAAAAATAACAGCGTCATTTATACGAACATCCTGATCAGATTCCGGCATAAGATCTCCATAATAATCGATCAATTCATAAGGAGCGAACTTCGCCTTAACTTTTTGAGTGAAGATAGCATTTGGATCACGATGAACTAAACCAATCATCTGGTATGATGGAAACACTGGATCAACCCACATACCTCCACCAAAGATATAAGCTGTATTTCCCATAATGTGAGAGACCTCTGTAAGATAGAGAATAGCGGGACGTTCTGGCAAATCTTTAACTACTGAAATAGGGGTTGTACCGGTCATACCATGACCAGGCTCAATATGTGTAGCACCAGCTTTGGCTAATGGTTCTATAATTTCAGTAGAAGTTGTACCAGGAGTATTAATCTGTATAATATTAATATCCGTATTTTCCTTTATTAATTTAACTGCATCAAAAATGGTTCGCATATTGTTGCAAGGTAAAACATGCTTCTTATCAGTATCATATAACATGGCAGGAAAATTTGTTATTCCTGCTAATCTAACACCATCCATTTTTTGAATTTGTATTGCAACATCTAATAGATCCTTGATGTGTGTGCCTCCAGTTTGTCCTGGATAAAAAAAATTGTCGTCATCTACCACTCGCAACATAAGATCTTGAATTATTCCTTTTTGTTTTGCAACATTTGCAATATCTTGCGCCTTTTGCACAGAATACACAGTAATAATTTCAGGCTTGAGATCCAGTACCCAAGGGATATCATGTTTTGGAACATTGCATAAATGACCAATATGACCTACAATTCCCCCATTATCAGCTATTATACGGGCACCTTCGATATCTACAGCAATTAATTTTGGACTGTTGACTTCAGCTAGCAATTTCAAAATAACGGGATTACGATTAATTTGTTTTGTCATCCAATAAATATCTAAATCATATTTATCTGCTTTTTCTTTAATAATTTTTACGTTTTCCGTTACTACATCCAAATCAATCACAAAAGTGTTGGGTTTTAATTCACCTTTTTGGTGGCACTCTACAACAGCTTTAACAAACTCCGGATTTCTTCTTTCTAACACTTCCAGGAACATCTTATCCTCCTTACTTTTTTTAAAATTTTAAACACTCCTATATAATCACTTACGAGTTACTACAGTATCTACAAAGAGAACATAGGAATTTAATACAAACTAAAGATAATTATGCTTCGTTCAACAGAATTGCTGCGGTTAACTCATCGGTCACTAAGCATGTAATAGAGCCTGAAAGAAGGGCGCCTTTTAGTGCACGAGCTTTCTCTCTACCTCCAGCCACTGCAACTCTTTTTTTTATTTTTTTTAGCATTGAAATAGGTATACTAATCAATCTATCTTCCAGATCCGTATTAATGAAATTGCCTGTAATATCGAAACAATGTCCTAGTATATCACCAACAGCACCCATACTTTTTAATTTCTCAATTTCCTCCATATTTACAAGTTGAGGTGAAAGAAATGTTCCTCTTTCAATAGCCCCAATTCCAAATAGAGCTTCTTTGCATTGTTCCCACAACTTAATTACTCGATGTCCTGTTGCTGTATTGTAAAAAATCGATTCACGCAATTCTTTACTCTCAACTATGGCATATGAAGTCATGTAAGTTCCATTCGCATTCAATTTTCTACACGTTTCTTGAACAATGGTAAATGGATTTGTATAATTTACGTCAGCAAGCCCTCCCATTAATTGTACAATATGAAGATTCTTCGTTTTCATTGAAACGATATTCTGTACTATTTGACCAATTGTATTGCCAACTCCCAAACCTAATATGTGATCATCTGGAAGATTAATCCCCATATAAAATGCATAGCCCTTACCTATTAATTCAGGTACGCTCACTCTAGTTGAATTTTCTCTCTTAATAACAATTGCATTATGTAACTTGTATTGACTTATTATTTCTTTAGCTAATTTATTATCTAATTGGAAAGGCCATGTTACTGTCGTTTGCACAATATCTTGCTCTTTTACTTTTTGTAGTATCCTTGATACAGTCATTTTTGAAAATCCAAACTTAACTGCAATTTCTTGTTGAGAAAGACCTTTTTGATAGTGCAAAATTGCAATTTGAGCGAATTGATATTTTTTTTGATCCATATTATCACAAATAGAAAAGATAAGTTTCTCTTCAATATCATCATCAGTTGTAAAGAAGGTTGATAAATATCAAATGATAAAAGTATCAGATTTTATTTTAATTACATTGATAATATTTGTCAAGAAAATTTTTGGTGATTTTTGACCGAAATCTTCACATTTTATCAGTGAGTGACCTTTGCGAAAATGTTAAGAGTTAGAAACCTGACAAAACTAAGAGTAGGTAGGAGTTAAATAATTGGTAAAATTTAGTTTCCACAAAGGATTTCCTTCCAATTCTAACCTATTTTTCCCGCATAAAGGTCCAAAGCTTATTTCGCTCATTCGATAGTAAAGCTGGTATGATTTTAGAAGGTCAGCGCTTTCCTGCGCCTTTCAGCAGCTTCCACTTGCTTTATTATCTGCTGCTTTCACATCGTATGGATGAGTTCACAATAACACTAAATCATGACCGAGCAGCATATTTATCACCTCTTGGAGGAATACCGGAAATGCTGAGGAGCTTATATGATTTTCAAGAAAAACAGGGCGGGAAAATCATAATATACGAGATCTACCAGGTATGTAAAGAGGTGATGGTACTGCGAAAGTGATTGGCGGAATGAAACGCATTTGCTGATGCGGATAAATAATAACAAAGAATAAGCGGGCAAGGAGATTCACATACTTTTATAAATCAAGATACCAGATTAAGTTTATGATATGGGCCTACGTGGTTGGGGGATTCTTTCTGCTGCATTTTTCACACACCTCGGATACTGAAACCTTGTTTTTTAAATGCTCCCGTAAAATCTCCATTTCTTTTCAGGTGGATATTTTTTTCTTTGACTTGTCATGCTCTGACCTCCTCAGAATTCCACCTTATTTTACCATATTAAAAACTCCGATTCCATCTGAAGCAGAACAGTACCATCTTATCCCCACCTTCCGTTATCACCGCCGGAAGGAGGGTTTCAAAGACGTGTATGGATACCGACTTAATGTGCACTTCATCCCTGTGGAAATATATATGAAATATTCCCAGATTCATCTAAGTAATTATGGTAAATCTTTACAATTATATTCATCAAACTCTAAATCTATTATCTATTATAAGACGTTTCAATCAAACACACTATCCCACGAAGTAAAGACAGCTCTTATGTTTTCGACAGGTGTATCTTTTCCCCATTCACATTGAGCAATAACTCCGCCACGCTTGTCATATAGAGCACGCCTTACCCGCATAACCTCATGCGATATATCTTCTAGTTTTCCAAAATAAAGAAGGGACCTACTTATTTCTCCCCAAAAAGTAATTTTTCCCTTAAACTTACGGCCTAATTCATTAATATTCATGCTGAAAAGCTGTGAATTAATTGCATCAACTCCAATTTCGATGATATCCTCATAGACCGATTCTATGCATCCATCTGAGTGAAAAAACACATACTTCCCTCTTGCATGAACCATATCACAGTATTCCCGATAGAGTGGTTTAAGGAAATTTCTCCAAATCTCAGGAGAGATGAGCAAGGTATTTTGCGCACCCCAATCATCCATCATGAAGATTCCATCAACGTCAGTCTCCAGCCACATTTCAATATGTCGGATATTGTACTCATGGACCATATCCCGCATGGTATAGATCTCTTTTGTGCCGTAGGCGAGATCGATAAAAAAATTTTCTGTACCTCGAATGAACTGTAAACGTTCAAAAGGACGTGCACATATATCTGACAGCATGAATTTGTCGCTCTTCATACAGCTTTCGTTTACTATACTTAAATCGGTGGAGTCAAGGTATTCCCATGGTGGATTATATGTATCTATTTTTCCCAACTCAGCTAATGCTGGTTCTTTTACTTCCCCTATTACACCATCTTCTCCAATATGCCATACACTTCCCCATTCATCCATATAACGCTCCCCCGCCCGGGGAAGTGATACAGGTGGATGGCTTCCAGGTACAGTAATTGTAGGATGCCCCTTCTGCCTTTCACTCACTCCTGGTGTGAAAGAAGGAGTTGCAATATCAAAGGAAACTTCTCTCAATAGCTTGTTCAAATCTTTCTTCTTGTGCATTTCAACTGATGGCAGCCACCACAAGTCCTTAGGAATTCTATCGGGTTGTTCCATCCGAAGTGTCTTTATCACCCTCTCTCTACTAGTCATCTAAAGCTCTTGTTCATCAATCTATTTTTTTAACTGATTGCCTTTGAATGAGATGCTGCTTAACTTTCAGAACGTGAATCTCTTTGCTGGATTTCTTGATATGACTCAACATTAGATCACACGCAAGTTTGGCCATCATTGTAGAGTCAATCCGCATTGTTGTCATAGGAGGGATAAACGGCAGAGTGTAATCTAATACATCTCCTGGTGCAACTAATGACACGTCATCAGGAACTTTGAGCCCGATTTCGTTTAATCCGGCATATACACAAGAAGCTAAATGGTCATCCTGAACGAAAAAAGCAGTAGGAGGTGCTGGTGCTGAAAAGACTTTTTTTAATGTTTTAACTGTTTTTTCGAAATCCTTGCTTTCAATCTGTATCTTGTAATTTTCCTGGAAGACTATACCGTTTTCATCTAACGCTTTCTTAAATCCAACAAATCGGTCAGAATAACAGTTTGGGAGATTTACATTATCGAATTCTATTTTATCAAACTGAATGTACATTATTCTTTTATGTCCATTGTGTATGAGATGAAGAGTCCCTTCATAAGCTCCCTGGAAATCGTCGACCAACACCGAATTGAAACGATCCTGATAACTAGAATCATTAATGATGACAACAGGAATACCCATCTTCTCAAGAGCAGTGAAAAGCTCTGTATGTCCGTAATGAATGGCGAATACCCCTTTCGCCCTGGACTGCTGTATTGATTTAAAAATATCGTGGTATTTTGCATGCTGGCTTACGTTTATCAAGACTGGATAAAAATTGTTTTCAAGGAGTGACTTCTCGATTTGGATAATAAAGCCTCTTTCGAACATCCAAGTTATTGGGAAATATATGAGGTGTAAAAAAGCGATTGCCCTACTCTCCTTTTGTTGTTTCATTGATGCAAGTTTCTTTTTATATCCAAGGCTTTCTGCGGCCTTAAGAACGCGAGTTGTTACCTCCTGAGAAATCCTACCTTTACCTGAAAGTACAAGAGAGGCAGTCGCGGTAGATACCTTCGCAATGGAAGCTACATCTTTAAGCGTTAACGAGTTCGACATTGGTATGTTTAAAAAAATAAAAGAATTATAAATTAAATACATATTATTTTATACATTTTCCAAAGTCAAGTCAACAGGGAATTTAATTAAATATTAATTTTAAATTTATTGGTTAATTATAATTTTATTAAATAAAATAAGATAAAAATAAGTAAAAATTTTAAAAAAATCGTTGACAAAGCAAGATGTTATGGTACTATTGTAAAAATATTAATCAAAACTAGACGATTATTTTATATAATATTTATTTAAAATAATATAAAGTTAACTAAATAATTGAGTATTTTAACTATGAATTCACGTGAACGCTTTATATACTCTGCTAATCATAAAGAACCGGACAGGGTTCCAATTGATTTCGGAACAACACGATCTAGTGGCATTACTGCAATTGCCTATAACGATTTGAAGAAATATCTGAATCTTATTTCTCAGAAGACAAGATTATTTGACATACAACAGCAGCTAATTTATCCAGATGATGAGCTTTTAATAAAATACGGTATTGATATCTACGATGTTGGTAGATCTTTCCTTCGCGAAGAAGTAGAATGGCGCAACTATACCCTCATGGACAAATCCTCTGCAGTTATTCCTACCTACTTTAAAATAATTACTGAATCTGATGGAACAGAGTATTTACTAAATAACAAAGGAACTCGTGTGGCGGTAAAACCTCCGACTTCTTATTACTTTGACCAATGTTATTGGCCCTGGGGTGAAAAAGAAAAAATCCCGGACCCAATACCTCAAAATAAATTTGAAGAAGAAATATGGATGGTGCCTGCTTCACCCAATCATTTAGATTTTATGCGCTCAAAATCTGATTTACAACAATTTGCACGCATTGTGAAAGAACTCTATGAAAATACTACTCATGCTTTGTATTATGATTTGGGGCGCCCTGGCTTCTTCGAAAAGGGTATGTACATGATGGGTGCGGAAAAATGGTTAATAGCTTTGATCATGGATAAATCTGGTGTATGCAGAATGCTCGATGCTTATGTTGAAAATTGTATTGAGAGACTAGAAGTGATACTAGATGCTGTCGGTGAGTACATACAGATTATTCGAATTTTTCATGATGATCTCGGAAGTCAGACCGGACCACAATTTTCGCCTACACTTTTTAAAGAAATAATGGCCCCAAGATATAAAAAATTATTTGATTTCATCCATTCAAAAAGTAATGTAAAGATTCTTAATCACTCATGCGGCTCGATTGCTGATTTTATTCCTGCCTTTATCGATTCAGGGCTTGATATGCTCAATCCCATACAAACATCATGCAACAATATGGATCCAGTAAAATTGAAGAAAGAGTACGGAAAGGATTTGGTTCTCTGGGGAGGTGGAATTGATACGGTGAATGAACTTACCACTGGTACCCCTGATGAGGTGAGGGAAAAAGTTAAAGAAAGAATAGATATCTTTGCACCTAAAGGTGGATTCATATTTTGTGCAACACACAATATTCAGCCGGGCGTGCCACCTCAAAACATAGATGCTATGCTGGAAGCTGCAAATGAATATGGTGTTTATTCATAACAATTGAGGAAGATGCTTGTATTTCATGAAGCATTTATTGAGTTTTATTAAATGTTTCTATCAAACAAATGATCAAAGGGGGTGATGTAAAAATATTGAAAACATATTTAGAAATTGTACATCATAATGAAAAGTTAGTTGTTTTAAAGGAGTATTCATTAAGTCGAAAAAATTTTATTAATCATGAAAGGAGATCATCATGTGTAAAATGAACAAAAAATGTATGACACTAGTTATTGCAATGCTGTTAATTTTCATTTCAGCCATAGTGATCGCTAATAAAGGTGCCGAGGAGCCAACAAAAAGTAGGTATTCTTTTCCTGCACCGGAAGGAGCTTACAAAGGTAAAACTTTATACATTGCATTAGTCGGGGAACCACGTTCCGAAGCTGTTAAAAAATTATCGGCTGAATTTGAAGCTAAGACAGGTGCTAAAGTAAACATTGATGTATTACCCTACGCAAACCTCGAAGAAAAACAAAATATCGCTTTAACTCAAAAGGCAGGGATTTATGATGTCGTGGATGTGAATTGTATTTGGGCCGCCCAGTATCTAGAAGGAGGATGGATCATATCTCTTGACGATTACATCAATAAAACAGATCCAAATGTGATCAACATAGATGATTTTGTTCCTGCGATGCTAGATATTCAAGGAACATGGGAAGGACGAATCTATGGTCTTCCATTCATTTCTGCTATGTTCCAGATGTGGTATCGTACAGACATTTTCACTAAGTATGGTCTCAAGCCGCCTGAGACATGGGACGATGTGGTAGAGATAGCGAAAATAATTAATGAAAAAGAAAAGTCTAACGGCGTGTATGGCGTCACTTTTATGGCAAAGCGCGGTATTCAGCTTGACTGTGAGTTTCACAATGTGCTTTGCTCGATGGGGGGCTACTACTACAATGAGAACTTCAATGCAACACTCAACACTCCGCAAGCAATCCGTGCTATTGAGTATCTCAAATCCTTGGTACCGTTATCTAATCCTGGTGTGCTTTCACAAGATTATCCGGAAGCCCAGACGGCTTTCGCACAAGGGAAAGCTGCAATGCTTCTACAGTGGAACAACGCTTATGCTCCCTTCCTTGATGAGAGCAGTTCGAAGATTGCAGGCAAGTGGGCAGGCTATTTACTTCCTGGAGAGAAACAGCATGATGGTTCAATAAGGCGTGGCCCTATGCTGGCCGGGTGGGGCCTTGGAATAGCTGAGGACTCAAAGGAGAAAGATCTTGCTTGGGAATGGATTATGTGGGCAACATTACCCGAACAAGAAAAGAAACTGGCTCCATACGGACCAGGTGCTCGGAAGAGTTTTTTTGAAAACCCTGAAATTAAAGCTAATTATCCATGGTTTGAATGGACGTTCAAATCTCTCGAATATGCAACCGCGTTACCACGATATGCTTTCTGGCCTAAGATGAACGAACAATTAGATGTCTACCTCTCCCAAGCTATTACAGGTGAGCGGCCAGTCAAAGACGCAATGAATGATTTAAACACAGAAGTGGATAGGGTTTTAAGGGAATCTGGTTATCAGAAGTAAGAAATCGCTAGTTTTAAATAAAGGCCATTGTTACTCAAAATTGGGTGGAGTAGCATTGGCCTTGTTGATTTTTCTAATATGAATGTGAAGAATCAAATGAGAGGCTGGTTATAGAATGGCTCGGGGATCTGTTAAAAAAGCAACAATATCGCAAAAAGGATGGTTTAATCGTCGCAATCTACTAATATTACTTGCGCCAACAATTTTCGTAATTTTTGCACTTACAATTTTTCCATTTATTTATTCCTTTATTCTCAGCTTCCACAAATGGAATATGATGGAACCCATTGGCTGGAAGTTTGTCGGATTGCAAAACTACAGAAGAATGTTTTTTAGTGATTCTTTATTTTGGTTATCTCTTCGAGTATCAATGAGTTATTTGGTTGCAACGGTTACTTCACAACTTGTGCTTGGGCTTGCAGTTGCATTGTTGCTTAATCGCGATCTTCGTGCAAAGGGTATCATTCGAACAATTGTAGTATTACCTATGATGGCGACACCCGTTGCAGTAGGCCTTATCTGGCGTTTTATGTATAACACCGATTTAGGTATGGTTAACTATTTTCTTAGTTTAATAGGAATGAAAAAATTTGATTGGTTAGGTAACATAAAAACTGGATTCTGGGCCGTGGTGATTACAGACGTATGGCAGTGGACACCTTTGATTGTGCTTATATTACTGGCAGCATTACAAGCATTGCCTCATGATCTTTATGAGGCGGCATCAATAGAAGGCGCTAACAAGTTGCAGACTTTTCGTTACATTACCTTGCCATTGATCAGACCGGCTATTTTGGTTGCCCTTCTTATACGCATAATGGAATCTTTCAAAACATTTGACATCATATTCGTACTTACGGGTGGAGGACCGGGAGCAACCACACAGGTTCTAAGTCTATATACTTATAAAGTCGGATTCCGACAGTTTGAGATGGGCCAGGCGTCGGCACTCTCATTTTTTATGCTTATCATCGTCCTATTGATTGCGAACATATTTCTCAAAGTTATGAGCGAGTGATGAAAAACAATGCATGAATGAAAAAGCATAATGGAGGAAGACCTGTATGATACATAGATTAAAACGACAGGTAGAAAGCGCTGTTGTAACCATAGCAGTGCTGATTGTATTATTAGTATGCCTGTTCCCAATATTAATGATGTTGATGACTGCTCTCAAGACGCCCAACGATGCTGTGGCAATGCCACCAGTTTGGTTTTTCAAGCCCACACTCACCAATTTCAAGGATGTATTTAATATGTATCCACTCTGGATGTACATGCGTAATAGTATTATATGTGCATTGGCAAGTACAGCAATCGCAATAGTTCTCGGAGCACCAGCTGCCTACAGCCTTGCTCGTTTTCAGTTCAAGTCAAAAGAAAATCTTGCAGTTTGGATATTATCTACGCGCATGGCACCCCCAATTGCGGCTGTTATTCCTTATTTTATTTTATTAAGGATTATAGGATTACTCGATACACGAATAGGTCTTATAATCATTTATGTCGCTACAAGCCTCCCATTTGTAGTATGGATAATGCGCGGTTTTTTCGATGAATTACCGCGTGAGTTAGAGGAGAGTGCGATGGTCGATGGTTGTTCACACTATGGAGCAATGTTCCGTATCGCCTTTCCACTTTCTGCTCCAGGCCTAGCGGCGTCTGCTATACTAATTTTTATATTTAACTGGAATGAATTCTTATTCGCATTATTATTGACAGGACGCCGAGCTCGAACAATGCCTGTAGCAGTACCGCTATTTATGAAAGAATTCGGTATTCAGTGGGGATATATGGCAGCAACAGCCATCATAATGATCGTGCCTCTATTTATTTTCACATTGTTCATTCAGAGATATTTAGTACGTGGTTTGACAATGGGAGCCATTAAGTGATTGAGTTATGGATAGCTTACCTTAAAAATCAAGATAGATGGAGCTTCTGTTTCATTTCATACATATTTCCAATATTGGATTAAAAGCTGTGCACAATTATTTCTTGGGAGATGTTGACTCTATAGTGAATTTACAAAAAAAATTACATATGAAAAAGATTGCCCTTATTGCCGGTGATATTGTACCAGTGGATGGGCAACTTGATGACTATTTTAAAAAAAATAAAGACCAAGCTCGATCCTACTGGTCTGGTTCTTCAATTTACTATATCACCAAAATTAGGGGTAAAGGATGGAAAGTACACCGAAACGACGCGAGATGTACTTGAGACAACAAAGAGAATATTCGATTTCTTTAGAGGATGAGGAGCCCAGCTTGTAATGAGAGGAAAACCACTTGCACGAACCGAAGTAATAAAGGCGATTGAGAAAAAGAATCCTTCGCATATCCCATGCTGGTATACATGGGTTGCTGACGAAACATGGGAAAAATACGGTGACCATCTACGTGATCTTCTCTCAGATTACAAAGATGATGTGGTTCTTGTGGATTACGATATGCCCAGGGGATTTGTGAAACCTGACTCAGGTCGAGACGAGTGGTCGATATACTACATCAATAAACCTGGTGTTTTCAGCGGAATGAGAACTTCTGACCTCAAGGGCAGTGATTGGGACACTATCGAGAAAACGCTTCTCAAGAATTTTCCAGATCCCTAAGCAGAAGGGAGGTTTAATCGAGTGAAAGAGATAAGGAGTAAGAATCCTAACCTTTACCTTGCGGGCCACTGGTGGGCGCTCTATTTTGAGCGGATGATTGCTCTGCGCAGGGAGGAGGATTTCCTCGTCGATTGTATGATACACAGACAAAATGTGGAACGGCTTGGATGGAAGATATGTGACTTTTTCTGTGGTATTGTGGATGGATTTGCAGAAGCAGGCATGGACGGTATTTTCTTCTCAGACGACCTCGGTTTTTCGAACCAGCTTATCTTTCCTCCAAGGATATTCCGAGAACTCTTCAAGCCGTGGTATAAGAAACTCTTTGAGAGAATACGTAAGTATGGGTTGCATGTGATGATGCACAGCTGCGGTTATCTGTGGGAGATCATACCTGATCTCATCGAGTGCGGCCTGCAGGTCTTTCACTTTCAGCCTTCTGTTTTAGATATACAAAGATTGGTAAAGGAATATGGAAAACATTTAACATTTTTTGGTGGAATAGATATACAGAAGTTTCTTATAAACTCAACACCTAAGGAAGTGAAAAATGGTATTAAGGATATCTTCTCTATACTAGACCACGATGGAGGAGGTTACATAGCAGGACCGAGCAATACCATCATGCCAGATACTCCTTTTGAAAATATCCAAGTTATGCTAGAGTCGATGGAAGAATACAATGATAGAGGTAGGCTTCACTGAATGTGTTTGGATTATAAATCTGAGTAACGATTCTCAATATATCTTATATTTGATAACACACATAAAAAGTCTAGAACGAGTGATGGATCGAAATGAGACTCGCTTCCTCTTTTGACTAACTCGATCGCTTCTTCTTCACTCCAACTCCGTTTATATGGCCTCTCGCACGTGAAGGTATCGAAAACATCACAGATTGAAAATAATCCTCCCCATGAATTAATAGTAGAATTTTTATAATACGAGTTTCCTCCAATTATGAAAAAAGAGCTGTAAAATGCTTCCAATTTGCATGTGGAATATTTTTAACTGCTTTTTCCACCGAAAAGTGATAGCCTTCTTATAAATACATGGCCTGTCATAGAACATTCTGTCAAGAATAAAGAAAATGTGAAGTTTCCATGGCATTGCTGAAAATGTAGACGGACATAACTCGCCCTTAGATATTTCTTCATATTAATGGTTTTTATATTGTTGTTTGAGTTCTCGTTTAACGTCGCTGATTCTTACAGCTGAACCGTGTTTGCCGTTTCTCCTAGTTGCATAAGAATTCTGGTCGGAGAAATACTGGAGAATCTTTCGACGGATTTCGTCGTTCAGATTCATTGAACTCCCTTATTAAACTAATTGATGTTGGTTATGTTTTGCTTCAGATGGAAACGGAGTATTTAGTATGGCAAAATAAGGTGGAATTCTGAGGAGGTCAGAGCATGAAAAACCAACGGAAAAAATATCCACCTGAAAAGAAAGTCGAGATTCCCCTTTCTTCAAGATTCAATACGCAGCCTCTGTAAAATGGCGGTCAACCGCTCCAATCGATGACGAATACGAAAGTAAGTATCAAAGTGATAATTGATACTTAAAATATACGATGAGAAACAAAAAAAGAAAAAGGACAGAAATAACACCTTCATTGATGATGATAGGTTGGAGAACAGGAAGACTATTTTATATGCGAGAATTGCGGGAGAAGAATTTCAGAATAGAATTTATACCAGCATGAAGGATTTTGCAAATACTGTAGAAGAATAATAATACAGTAAGATTTTCCAGGCCCGCCGGGGTTTCCACAGATATAAATATCACCTTCACTAAATGTTATTAATCTGAACAACCGATTTTTACTGTGTACGAAACTGTGTACACTTCCAGATGAACGTATATGAAGTATATGATAAAATTTCAAGAATTCCGTGAAAAAAAGGCCAAAATCGGGTCGTATATGACCTATATGAAGGGAACTTCGGACTCTGGAGCCGGAGGGCGTGGGTTCGAATCCCACATTGCCCGAAAGTTAACTTCTTTTAATTTCAAAAAATTACCCTTCCGAACCCACACCGAGAAACATTCTTATAAATTAAGAAAAATATTGACAATTGCTTTGAAAAAAGAAAAAAAATAAAGAATACGATATTAAAAAATGGAGATGGTAATGAAAACCTTATTAATTGTATTAAACCATTTGATCCCAGCATTAGAATCTATTAGGAAAGATTTAACCAGGGAGCTGGCTCAAAAAAAAGCAGAGCAAATAGATACCTCTAAGAGAGAAGATCAGGGCATCAGGCAAAAATATGGACAGACTGGCAAGCAGAATAAATTCCTAACATTGGAGCAAGTAAGTAAATTAATAGGAATAAGTAAAGGATATCTTTATAAACAGACTAGTAGCAATACAATACCATATTATAAGATAGGTCGAAAAATATTTTTCGAAGAAAGAAAGCTGTCCTCATGGTTAGAAAAAAGCTTCAAAAAGCCAATCTAATCGCATTTTTTAAAATTCTACAAAAATTGTATAATGACATTGAGTTTAGTTACTTTATATCAAACTGAGTTTCTTTTTGATAAGCTTTTCTTGGGTGGTCATTTTGATTCCTCCTAAGTTTGTAATTGCCTACTTCTTAGGATACAATTTGACCACCTATCTCATATAGTTTTCAAGTCAAGTAAACTCAGGCGCGCTTCCAATTGAGCAAACTCAAGAATCTAATCTGAAGCCACTCCCGCCTCCTTACTTTCTAATCCTGCAACTCGAACCTATACTTCGAGAAATTCTCTCAGACAGATGGGCTCAGGTCTGGCGCTGCTTGACTGCAGAGGCGTTTCTAGCTGCAACCATAATGATGGGAGAATGCTTTTTGCTGCTCTTCAGAAATTTCTCAAGGAGGTGAATACATGCAAGTCTGTACCTCTTGATCTAAAAACCGGAAAGGTAAAGTGTTTAACATTCCTACTTTGACATCCGCTCCTTCAACTTTGTTTTTTCCACCACTTGTATAATTCGCGCATCTTTTGCATTTGGGTGAAGCATTTTGTTGATTTTAACAATTCGCTTCTTGAGTTCAGTTTCCAGGTGTGGAGTGTCACATTTAAAAACAACATAGTAAATTAGCTTTAACATAATCGAGTTTAGAAGCAAATGGTTATTCTCGCATAACACTATAACTTCATCAATCATGCTAATATTGTCATTAATGTTGTTTTCGATTACCAAGAAGTAGAGTATGAATAGCTTGTATAGATTTACCTCCTTTGACAATTTCAAAGTATGAATATGAGCTTTCACTAAATCTTCTAAATTAACATGCGCTACCGTGTCATATAAAAACGTATGAGAAAAGATTGGAGAAAAGCCCTTTATGACGTCGAGTAAGCTGGATAATTCTTCGTCATCTTGGATTTCTTTTTTAAGGTCTTTCATAAAGAAGAAAAAAAGGAGACACCCTTGGTCAATAATGAAATCGAAAATCTCATCTATAAGCTCCCTGTCAAGTACTGCATCCATGTTTCGAAAGATTCGACCAAGAATGAATATGTGACGGGCTAGAATGTCAGTATCAATGTCTGATAAAGTGTATAGATGTTTTTTCTTCACTGCGGATTCGATGGATGAAAGAGGTAACGTAATATCTTGTATCTCATCCTTCGCAGTGTTTTCTAAAGGCTTGATCTTCTCTGTTACGCTTTCGATCATAGTGTTTAATTCTTCAAAGAGTTTTGGAAAATTGTCAATTTCAGGGGAAACGTCCTTGTATTCCGGGTATTTTTGCATAAATAGTTCAAGTGCTCGGATCGTATTGAAATAGATCTGAATTAATAAATTTTCGTCATTCCTTCTAAATCCTGCATAAATCTCTAGTTCATTTCCGAAGGAGAGAAAAAGAAAGTCCTTTGAAATAATCATTTTCCTAAATGATTCGACATTTTTCATGTAATGAGCTAAAAAATACTCAAAGACTCCATTCAAACGGAAGTTATACCAATCATTTCCAATATTGATTAAAATTCCTTTATCTATGATGTATTCAACAACTGACCTAGAATTCGCAATTATCCTAATGTTTTTCCGTTTAAAATCTTCAAAGCATTTAACGATTTCGGAATAGGGTGCAGAGTACTCTGTGTTCTCGAAGTTTTTGTATAAGTAGAACGCTAACTCGGCTAAGTAGTCCTTATAGTTGTCAAATGAGAAATTCTTGGTAAAATCGAGTGCCAAATTTCTCTTGTCGAGTAGATTTTCAATATAGAGGTCAATGAGTTCAACATTATTGTGTATGTTAACAACTGATGTTCGCTCAAATATCCATAAGAATAGAGATACAGTCCAATAGTTAAAATGAATATTCAGCTGAGTGAAGATGCTGGTAAGTTTATCTATTATAGCTTCAGTGTTGCAGGCTTGCACAAATGGCCATTTCTCCGTCAGTATTCTTATCTGCTTGCGACTTATGTCATGAATGAATAGCTCCTTGTATTTTAGTTTGTTTATTGTCGGCTTAAGGCCTACCTTCTGTCGTCTAGTAATGGAGGCTATAAATTTTAATTGTGGATTAGATTGTATTTCATTAATTATTAAAGAGTTTATCTGTGTTGTTGAATGATCGTAATTGTCTAACAGCAGTACAATTTTATACGATGATAGTATAGCCTCTGCTATCCGATTAGATACGTTATATTCTTCTTTAATCAAACGTTTTATATCACAAGTATAGTTATTCTCACCCCTTCTATAAATTGTTTTCAGGTCGACATATACTGGGACGCTTCCCCATTCAGGGAAATGACTTAAATAGTCCATGAGGACTTTGAGAAGCAGCATTGTTTTTCCACTCTTTTCGCTGCCAAACAGCACATAGTTTTCATTACTGAACAACTCATTATATGTAATTGGTTTGACAGTTTTAACGTGTTTGTTTTTTTCAGTTAGTCTCGTAATGTCTCTAACTTCTTCGTAAGGCTTTAATACTGGCTCGGTGAAAATGTCTTGAAAATCGACATTATCTTGACCATACAATATGAGTCTTTTACCCGCTGCTTCAACCGTGCTCGAATATTTATTGAGTAATGCTTTGCGGATCTCAATAGCTACTTTTTTCGACCTACTCACAGGGATATTTAAATTCTTTTCATTATTTAGAACGAACTTGCCTTCAAAATATCTATTGTCTTGAACATTTAGTGAGTAATCATCCAGATCTATCTCAATAATCACATACCCGGTATTATGGGGGCTGTTCACCGAGAGGCAGGAAGGCGCACGGCAAGAAAAAATCGCATCTGAAGAGCAGAAATCAATAGACTCGCCAGTACGATGCGAATGCCCAGAAAAAAGAATGTCAAAATGTTTGTATAAAAGCTTCTCAATATCCACCCTATTGTACTCTTTGAGGTATGCCAGTGAAAAATGTGATACTAGTATTTTTAAATCATAGTCCTTGAGCTTCTTTGTTATTTCATAAGCTAATGTTACAGGGAACAACAAATTACCATAATCAGATATAGTGTTAAAGGATGCCCAAGCAGTATTGATTGAAACCAGTGCAATTTTCTTGTTATTGATTTCCATATCATCAAAATAATAGAGCTCTGTAATCAGTTTTGGCCCAACAAAGGTGCTTATTGCATCATTATAATCGGAGATGTAACTAATATTCTCTGAGAACTGTCTTGATACGTCATCGCAAATAAAGCTATCTAACTTTTGTGTCGATGCAATGGAGGTTACATAATCTTTAAACATGGGTTTTATTTTTTCTCTATCAATGTCATGGTTTCCACAAGTAACGATATATTTTTTTGGTTTAATTGTCTCAAACACAGAATCCTTGATGTATTGAAATACCTTACTGTATGAGGTATGTGAGGTGGACCCCAATGGTTGGACAGAATTTAAGAGAATTTAAGAAATTATTTT
>CAZFTJ010000021.1:0-80705 GCA_964521865.1 uncultured Spirochaetota bacterium
TAAGCAGGTACCTGTATGAGAAGCATAACATAATTGAAACGACCCTTCAGATAACGGGGGAAAACGAAGTGGATCTTTGCTGCTTTGCTCAAAAGAGCCCTTTAAAAAACATAATCAAATCTCTCGATTAAAAAAGTTTTGAAAATAAATATTGGTGAAATTAAAAATTTATATTATCATCTTACTAAAACTATACTATAAGTAAGATATATTTAAGGGAGACGACAGTTGCTCAGCGCATTTATTATAATGTTTCGAGAAACTCTCGAGGCTGCGCTAATAGCAGGCATTGTTTTAAGCTTTCTGGTCAAAGCGTACCTCACTGAATACAAAAAAATTGTTTACATGGGAGTAGCCGCAGGAGTGGCGATGAGTATCGTAGGGGCATTCCTCTTTAATAGCATTGCAGGCGGTTTCAGTGGAAGAAATGAAGAGCTGTTCGAAGGGATTACCATGATCTTCGGCGCATCTCTTCTCACCACCATGATACTCTGGATGATGAGCCAAAAAAATATTACGAAAGATTTAGAAGATCGAGTAACCGTTGAAGTTTCAAAGACTCGAAAATTCGGGTTATTTTTTCTCGTCTTCATTTCTGTTTTAAGAGAAGGAATAGAATCGGTAATTTTTTTAGCCGCTTTGCGATTTGCAACAAAAAAAAGCAACCTCCTCGGTGCAGGGCTTGGAATAGCAGCAGCCATCTTGCTCGGGTACCTGATTTTTGCCGGTTCCCGAAAAATAAACATTAAAAAATTTTTTTTCATCACAGGCATTGTTTTAATACTTTTTGCTGCAGGGCTGATCGCCCTTGGAGTTCACGAACTGCAGGAGGCTCACATCATCCCTCAGCTCATTGAGCACGTATGGGATATAAATCCCTCGGTGAATCCCGATGGAAGCTACCCCCTCTTACATGACAAAGGATACATTGGAAGTTTTTTTAAAGGCCTATTCGGCTATGACGGCAACCCATCCCTTATAGAAGTAGTTATATACATGAGCTATATGATATCCGCTTTTGCGGTTTTGGTAAAAATGAAAACGACAGCAGGGAAAAAAACCGATTGAGGCTCTCTTGAAGTAAAAAAAATTTACCCTTTATTTTAACAGGGAATTATAAACTTTCTGGTATTGAAGAAATGGGTACAACCATCAATAATTATAACAGATTTTCCATGGTTTATGACCTTTTTGAAAGACCAATGGAAAGATACCTCTTTTCATCTCCTAGAAAGAGAGCTCTTGCATTTGCTGAAGGAGATGTTCTCGAAGTCGGCGTTGGCACAGGTAAAAATATACCCTATTATCCAAATGGTATTAAAGCGACTGGAATCGATTTCAGCAGGGGGATGCTGGAAAGAGTAAAAATGAAAACAGAAAACCTATCATTAAAAAATGTCACTCTTCTGGAAATGGATGTTGAAAAGATGAGCTTTCAAGATGACTCTTTTGATACCGTGGTGAGAACATTCGTATTCTGTACGGTTCCGGATCCCCTTAAAGGATTGTGAGAGGTGTTTAGAGTATTGAAACAGAGCGGAAAAGCCGTTTTTCTTGAGCATATGAAAAGCAATGCGTTCTTCCTGAACATACCTTTATACATGATGAATCTGTTTACAAAAACCTTGATCGGGACTTCGATGATTCCTGAAACTCAAAAAAACATAGAGAAAGTCGGTTTTAAAATAAGAGAGGTTCAGAATGTATATTCTGATATCGTGAGGCTGATTGTAGCAGGCAAATAAACTCTTTAATAATATCCCAATCATCATCCCCGTACATCCTGCAGGGAACTCCGTTCACAAAACCCCACAGTATGCCTGCATATTCGGCCGCGAAACGGCGAACAAGCCGCTTCCTCCACCACAGATCCGACATCACCTTTGATCGTGCTGCGTCGTTGACAGCTGATACTGAAACCCGCCACGCTGAGCTGTTTAGACCCTTATTTCCTCGGTTCGCGCAGCTTTCTTTCGATGCTGTCATTTATTCTGTTTACTACATCCTGCAGCCTGCCGTCCGCTCTCGAAGCTGCAAGCAGGTATAGAGAGTGAAGAATGGTAGACTGAGCCACCATTGAATTCGACTGGGCGATATGCACCCTCCGCTCCGGACATGCGGTCAAAAGCAGTGCATCAACATTTTCAGCCAGTAATGATCTCCTGTAATTTGTTATACCTGCGATAAATACATCCCTCTTCTTCGCAATCTCGACTGCTTCGACAACCGGCCGAGTGCATCCCGAATGGGACAGGGAGATGACGGTGCAGTTTTTATCGGCATGACCGGCAGTTACGATCATCTCATAGGGGTCGATAACCGCACACGCCGTATATACCCGATGTGAGATATGTAAAATATTTTATTTGTCAATTCATATTCTTTAATTCATGGAAATTATTTCCTAAATCTCCGAACGGAGGCGTTTTTTCTTCGGAAGGGCGCGTTTGACGCCGTTTTCATCTACACAGACAAGGGTTACTCTCGTTGAAAAGACCTGTTTCTCCTCTGCCGAGCCCGGCTCATCTGCGAACACCTTGACGATATAGGTAATCGATGTGGTACCCTGTTTAAAGGGAGAAATATGGAGTCTGAGAATTGACCCGTTTACTATTCTCGTTTTAAAATCGATGCCATCCATTGCCCTGGTGACAAGCGAGTATCCTGCAAAATCCCTTGCTGCCGTGAGCCATGCGGCTTCGTCAACCCACTGAAGGAGTCTTCCGCCGAATAAATACCCGTGATGATTCAAATGCTCCGGCCGCACAATGGTATAGGTATCCATGAAAGCCTCCGTTTCGGCTTTTGTGTATTGTATTGCTTCAGGAAAAAAAATTGCAGGCCTGCATCGGCGGCATTAAGCGACATCATACGAAGTCAATCCCTGCATTCGTAAATACCGGCGTTATACCGGAAGTCGCATTCTCATTATACCATGACCCTCGAAACTTCCTGCGGCTCGAAAGCTCTTTTTCAGCTTTTGAGGGAGGTTTCTGTATACATCGGCCGTGACATAGAAATTCCCGGGATTGACGTATTTTTTTCCGAGATGAAATATGGTATTTATCGAGCTCGAAATGATTGTTCCGGTATCACCCCTTCTCCGGTATACGGTATTTCCGATGTGAAGGGCAATACGGTAGGAAACGAGAGTCTTGAAATCCAGCTCTTCAACGCTGAAAAGCTTGCGGGAGAGGACGAGCCGCATACAGGCTAATACCGCACCGAAACATGCGCCGTCGTAGGGAAAGAGTATGAGTCCGCCGAACTCATTCCACATCCAGATCCTGCCCTGTTCCGGTGCAACCGTTCGGTCGATGAAGTCCTTGAATTTATTTACTGCGATGTTCAACTGAGCATCACTGAACTGATTTTTCAATGTGATTTGATCATCGAGCTCGACAAACATAAGGCAAAAGGTGTACTCCTGTCCGGTTCGGACGCTGCTCCAACTACTCCCCGACGGGATATGCTGCGGCACCTCTTCTTGAGAAACGCTGCCCGGCTTTACACTTTCCAGGGCTGTACTGTCCCCTGCTGCAGCGAATGATACGACCCGGCGAAGCCTCCGGGCGTCAATGCCCTTCTGAAGCACATTCCTGTCAAGATAATCCGAAGCCCCGTCGTGAAAAAGCGAAGCAGTATCTTCCAGAGCCCCCGGCTCGTCTATTATACCGTATCTCAGCCCGCGCATCCTCGATAGATATTTGAGTATTTTGTTCCGCTCATCAAAGACAAAACAATCGATATCGAGGTATACAAAAAGCCCCCGTATGTCGCCGCGGAGCTCTCTCTTTAAGTGTTCACACGGACAGAGCCGAAGCCTGTAGGTTTTGCTTCTTTTGATCGGGTTGAAATATTTTTTTACGGCAGCTTTATCCGTAACAACGAGAATATCCATTTACCGTTCCAGTTTTAATTGATAACTGTAACACGTAGTATTGGCACCGTATTTCGAGGGAGTGAGCTGCGCTGCGATTGTTTCGTTGAGCATGTGATATACCGAATTACTGAGCGTCACATGATTCGGCGGTGTATACCTTGTCTCGATTTCGTGGAGTTTCTTGAGAGTGTCGCTCTTGATATCTCCGTAATCCCGCCTGTACACACACGGGCCGTTGTGTATGGCCATACGGACCCTGAGCGGTTTGTTCAGCCCGCACGAAACCAGATTGTAGAGATACAAATCATGAATAATTTCCATTGCACTCATTACGGCATTTGAATTTTTGTTCGAGAAATAAAATGCAGCCAACCCGCCGTCACCCGCCCAGTTCCAGATACGCCCGTTTCTCCGTTCGATTGCCTTCTGTACAATACTGCGGAAGTCATCGTAGGTTGTACGCACCATATTGTCCTCGTTCTGGCTGACAAGAGAGGAACTTGCCACAATGTCGAGGCTTAAAAAGGTAAATATATACTCCTCAGCTTCACGTAAAACCCCCCAGTTTTTCGTTTTCCGCACGAGGGGATTTTCAAAAAACATTTTCACGTTACCGTCATAGATCAGGCCCGCCTTGCGGATTTCATTGATTATGTCCCGGAGGTGAGGAACTTTGTACCTTCTCCCGCCAAGGCCCGTTTCCTGACATTGAATCAGCAAAATAATGAAATCGAGCATGAGCTCGTCTTTTTTCATGTCCCTGACGATCTGGCTTGCGGCGTCTTTGTTCGGAATCGAAATATTCTGCGAAAACCCCGATCGCTCATAGATATCGTAGTTTCGTATCAGACGCCGGGCAAGATGGATCATCGACCGCACATCCATCGATTCGGCGAGCGCCCTTGTGGTTAAATGAATAAGCCATCCGCTGATACGCATACTGTTTCGCCCTTTTCGTACTATTTTCTTAGATTCATACAGGACCTTATTCTTTACTATTTTCGACCCGGCGATGCATTCCTTGACACATTATCCGGGCGGTTCGCATCCGGATAAGGCCGCCGGTGAGCGGACATAACCCCAGCTGCAAAGCTATTTTTTCGGAAATCCGCATGCTGTCCCGGATATGAAACGATACTTCAAACGATTTTCATTGAAAATACGTACGCACACTCGTCAGTTTCCCCTCCTCCGCAAAAATGAGGATCTCTGGTCAATGGTGGGGGAGGCGATTGTTTCCGCCGGCGTGCATCCTCTGTTCGGCTGCATGCCCTACGACGAGCTTCATTCAGCCGGCCGCAGGTCGGTCCAACAATCCGGTATATCTCTCATACGCCTCATCCCATTTTGCACCATCTTTCGGTTCGTAGTATTTGAGCCTCGACGAGCGTATCGCGATATCACGTCCTTCTTCAAGAGAATGTATTTCCCCGGTTCCCTTCAGCTGCATAAGCAAATTCCCAACCGCAGTCGTTTCCGACGGTCCGGCAATTACAGGCACACGCATACAGTCGGAAGTCCATTGACAGAGCAACCTGTGATTCGAACCGCCGCCTACAAGGTGGAGAAGCTCGATCCTCTTTCCCGTCAACCGCATCATCTCCTCAAAGCTACGGCGAAACTTCATGACCAGGCTTTCATATACGGAGCGCGCAACCTCCGCCATTCCCCTTGGAGCCCTCTGGCCTGTTTTCGTACAGTATTCTCCGACGAGCCCCGGCATATCGACCTGCACCTGTCCGAAACCCGGATCGTCCACATCGATAAAAGCGCCGAATGTCCGGGCCTGTTCGGATGCAGCAACAATCTCTTCCCACGTGATTTTTCTGCCCGCATCGCGCATCCACTTGTCCCTGCACTGCTGAGCAATCCACAGCCCCGTGAGATTTCTTGCAAGAAAGCTCCTGCCCTCGGAATCTCCTTCATTACCGAATCCGCCGTGAAGCGCACCCGTATCGAGAATCGGATGCGCCGTCTTCATACCGCTTACAATCCACGTACCCATGCTCAGCCATGCCCAGCCCCGGTCGACATCCTTTACCGGAATACCCGCCTCTGCAGACGCCGTATCATGGGTAGCCGGCACAATTACCGGTAGTGAAGGTGCGCCGAGCTCGGCGCATACCGATTTTCGTACTTTGCCGATCCGGGTGCCCGGCAATACGGCCTCGGAAAAGATGTGCGGCGGCACTCCGAGCATGTCGAGTATCTTCTTTTCCCACTTCCGCTCTCTCTGATTGTACATAACCGAGGTTGTTGCATTGGTATATTCATTGGCGACTTCGCCGGTCAAAAAATAATTGAATATATCAGGCACCATGAGATACTTATGCGCGTTTCTGATCTCGATTGCATCGTCCTTCACGAGCGCATACATATGAAAAACACCCATAATTGAAATTGTAAACATCCCGGTGAGCCTGAAAATTTCTTCTTCCGGAATTATTTCGAAGAGCTCGGGGGCTATAAGGTTTCTTCGTTCATTTCTGTAGTGAACCGGGTTGCAGATAAGCCTTCCGCTTCGGTCGATAAAACCGAAATCGACCCCCCATGTATCGATTCCAAGAGACTCAATGTCTTTAAACCGGCTCACTGCAGTTTGAAGTCCCTCCTGCACCTCAGAATAGAGCCTCAACACATCCCAGTACAGGGTTTCCTCCGCCCTTACCGGCCTGTTCTCGAAACGATGAATTTCTTCCATCGTGAATACATTTCCATCAAAATGCGCAACAAGAACCCTCCCGTTGCTCGCACCGAGGTCGAATATCAGGTAGTGTTTATCGGCCATGTACTTCCCTCCCGGGATTTTTACAGAACATACACGGACAGAAACCCCTTGGATCGTTAAAAGAGCACACGGGTCAGAAGCCCGATATTATCGGTAAATCGATAGCCCCGCATGTTGTCCTCGATTTCATTGGAATGCTCGGTCAGTTTGTCTGCAAGCGACTTGTACATATGGACAAGCTCTACTCCGGCTTTGAGCGACTTTATCCTGTCGTCTCTCGGTGCAATAATATCAATCGCCTGCCACCCTTCGTAATCCGTTTTATTGAGGTAGTAGTAAAACTCGAGAATTTCCCAGAAATTGATGGAGCCGAACAGCATGTCCGGGTCCGCGTCCTTGTAGTTCTCATTGAGGTGAATCTGAAAGAGTTTGTCATGGCTGTCCAGAATTACGCAGGATTCTGCGATGTTTTCCTGAGCCATGAACGAATGTCCGATATCGAGCGCAGCGCCAACGTTGCCGCGACCGACGTCGTTGAGCAGCATCATCACCTTCCCCGTATTGCTCACATACTGCCTCTGCCTCGGGTCCTTGCTCTTCGCCTCAACCGCGATTCTCATATCCTTCGCATACTCGCCCAACTCCTGCAGCGTTTCCACGAGATATTTCCATGCGTCGCCGTAGCTTGCCTGAAAGGGATAGTCGAACCCGTCATGAGCCGGCCAGAAAAGCACGCTCCGGGCTTTAAGCTCTTTTGCAAAATCGATCCCCTCCTTGAATATTTTGATTGCCTCCCTCCTGGTGCCTGCATCGGTTGTACTGTAGGCGCCGTCCTTCCATTTCCGGTCGCTCCACTGCTCGACGAACACCTCGGGAACCTTCAGCCCGAATTCCCCGGCTTTTTTCAGAAGCTTCACCGGATCCTTCGGCATGAGAGCAGGCGGGTACATCTGAAAGATACCGTCAAGGCCCTCCGTTTTTGAAAAAACCTCGAGCATCTTGTCGATTGACATTTCTTCAAAGTAGCCTCCCGGTACATATCTCTCGGGATAGGTACCGAGGCAAAAAACATGTGCGCTCACATTGAGTTTCATGGTCGACTCCTTGTCCTTGTGTAAGGTTACAGTCTATTTCCATCAGCAGCACCTGCCGAACCTGTTATAATACTTTTCCATGATAGCACAGCAGCGTTAAAACGCAACCAAAATACGGATACCGCTCCCGGAAGCTCTCTTCGGTGCCCGCATGGGTATACGACGAAAATCTATTTTCATCTTTTCTCTTTACAAAAGAGCAGAATACCCTTATGGTTTTATTCATTTGAAATCGGGTTCGAAACCTTTACGATTGAAAGTTTCCCGGACTCAAGGAGTACGGGTAACCTGCCTATCGATTGAGCACACTACTGAAAAGATACGGCGGCACGGCACGATGAAACTTCACAGCAGGGCCCCGGCCTATATATCGTTGATCATTGCCGCGATTCTGTGGGGAACGACATACCCGATTATTAAAATAGGATTTCAGGAATTACACCTCACCCCCATGACCTACCTTTTCATGCGTTTTGTCTTTGCGTTTTTGACTCTCTCTCCCGTTCTTGCCGTACGGTCTATCAGGAAAGAGGTATTCTACCTGCTATTCCGGTATGAAGTACTACTCCTCGGTATAATGAACGGAGCAGGATATATACTGCAGTTTCTCGGGCAGGTACACGTTACCGCCAGTTTCTCATCGATAATGCTCAATACCTACGTGCTCTCCACGCCAATTTTCAACCACTTCTTCTTCAAAAAGCCTGTCGAGAGGAGGAAAAAGGAGGCTGCTGCAGCCGGATTCCTCGGGGCTGCGGTCATCGCTCTCGGTAATGTCATACGGTCGCATGCCCTTTCCGTCACATTCTACGGCATCCTTATGGTTCTCGGGGCCGGGACGGTATACGGTCTCTACATCGTATATTCCGAAAAAATCATGTCGGTAAATTTCAGGGGAAAGACCCCGCAACCCGTATCCCTCTTCTTTGCGTCAACAGTCTCTTCTCTCCTCATAATCTTCATAACGGGGCTGTTCCTGCAGGACCTTCCGGGCCTCAGCCCGTTTCCGGCGATCGCACTTCTGCCGGTGCTCTATCTCGGCGTCCTGGCTACAAATGCAGCCTTTATTCTCTACCTTATTTCGATAAAAGAGCTCGGAGCTGTAAACAGCGCGATCTATCTTCTCATCAACATAGTTATCGGTGTAATACTTTCCGTTATCATGCTCCATGAAGCCCTCGTAATTACGATGTACATTGGAGGCTCATTGATATTCGCATCCATCTTCCTCGTACAGAATAGAAACAGCCCTTCGCACATCCTGCGGCCGAAAAATGCCGCCGGCGCGCCGAACAAATCCGGTAACGCGGATACGACCGGTGGAGAACATGCATCTCACAGTGGGCATTAAAACGAATAATGTGCGGTACTGCCCCGGCTTAAGCCGTGCAGGACAGCATGTGCTGGTTTTTATCCGGATTTTCCCGTATATCGCTTACAGGTAATCGAGAAACGGGGCGCGCTCAGCTTCTCCACAGCGTTCTTCCGCCGTCGACAAGAATTTCCTGACCGGTGACGTAATCGCCCCAGGGGCTTGCCAGAAACGCTACCATACCGCCGATGTCCTCCGGCCGGCCTACTCTTCCCACCGGTATCTGAGATACAAGGCTGCGCCAGAGCTCATCGGTATTGTAGCGCTCCCGCACAAGGTCGGTGCCGATAACGCAGGGGTGCACAACATTCGTATTGATACCCTTTCTCGCATAGACCTTGCACAGGTAGAGCATCATCCCCGATATACCCGCCTTTGCGGACGCATAATCGATCGCACCTCCACCGCCGTCATAGGCTGCAGACGAACCTATGAGAACAATTCTGCCGTAATGCTTTTTCACCATATGAGGAATGACGGACCTCACCGCATAGAATGCGGAGCTTAAATTTATATCGATAAACCTTTTCCAGTCCGCCTCGCCTGTTGCCTCAATATCCCGGGCAAGATTCCTCCCCACATTGCAGACGAGAATATCTATTTTACCCTGCTTGTCAACAATACTCTGAGCGAGCACCGTCATTTCTGCAAAATCCAGGGCGTCGACTGCAGCCTCCTCAACCTCACCGCCATCTTCCTTTATGCTTTCCACGAGCCGGGCAACCTTCACCCGGCGGGAGGGGTTTCCCGTGTGTGTGAACACGGTACGGGCGCCGGCCGCGCACAGACTCCTGGTAATCCCTTCACCGATTCCCCTGCTGCCGCCCGTTACGAGCGCTGTTTTGCCGCTCAGATCAATTGACAGCATGCCGCTTCCCCGAATAATAAAAAATTAGCCGGACGCCCCTCATCAAGATGGCAGAGCCGGTAAAGAGGCCCGGAATCGTTGTACGGCCGGTGAAATGAAATTTCATAATGAGGACAGGCCGAAGCCTGTCCTCATTTTTAACTCGCATCGATCGTTTGCAATCAATACGCCGGTATGCCTCTCCTCTTTGAGGCTTCATCCGCCCACTTCTTGTAGTCTTCAGGCGTCAAAAGCTCAACCTTCACGGGCACAACCGCATCTTCGTACTCCTTGCCCCCTTCGAGAATCTCTTTAAGGATCCGAACAGCTTCATATCCGATGAACCAGGGCTGCTGGGCAACGGTGGCATTGAGCACACCGTCCTCAATCGACTGGAGCTCCTCGGGGTCGCCGTTGTAGCCGACAACGATTATATTTTTGCCCGCCGCCTTCACGGCATTCGCCGCACCCACGGCCTCACGGCCGCTCGAAACGAACACACCCACAATGTCGGGAGCTGCGGACATGATCTGCTGCATGGTATCGTAGCCGCCCTCGGCGGACGGGGTCTCAACCACTATTTCGGAAGCCACCTCATACCCGAGCTCCTTCGCCTTGTCCATGAATCCCTGCCCCCTTTCACGGGCATACGTCCACTGGGGCTTCACTCTGCCGACCCCGACCTTTTTAGTGTTGTTCGACTTTCCCTTCATCTGTTTGTCGATATACTCCATCGCCAACTGGCCGCCTTTGTAGTTATTGGAGATGAGGAGCGCGTTTACCGGGCCAGACTTTCCAATGTCCGCACAGACAACCGGAATACCCGCATCACGCGCATTCTGCACCGCAGGACCGATCGCTCCAGGATCGACGGGTGTGATGACGATACCGTCGACCTTCTGTCCGACCAGGCTGTTGATGTCCTGAACCATCTTCTGAGGATCGCTGTTCTGATCGAGCATAACGTACTTGTAACCGAACTTCTCGCACGCATCCCTCACTCCCTTTTCGACATTCTGGAAAAAGGTAAACTCCATCGTCCAGAGCGAGAAACCGATCGTTATGCCCTCTTTTTTCTCTTTGCCGCCGGCCCCGGCAAAAAGAAATACAGGTACAATGATCAGAGCAAGCAACACAGCAAACATTTTCTTTTTCATTTGAAACCTCCTTCATTAAATAAAATTTTTAAATGACGCCTCGCTACCCGATGCCGCCGTAGAGCTCCTCTACGCCTCCTTCTGACCGAGAACCGTATACCGTATCCTGTTCATGGCAACGGCAAAGATGAGCACAAGGCCCACCGCGACGAATTGCCAGTACGAGTTGACCTGTTCCAAACCAAGGCCGTTTTTCAGGAAAGTAATAATCATGGCTGCAAAGAACGCACCCCAGAGGTTTCCGTCTCCGCCGCCCAGGGCGGTTCCCCCAAGGACGACTGCCGTGATCACCTGAAATTCGTACCCCTGACCGAGCATTCCGGGATTTGCGCTTCCCAGATTGGCCGAGATAACCACCGAGGCTACTCCTATAAAAAATCCGACGATTGTAAAAACAAGTATCTTTACCCTGTCCACGTTGATCCCCGAAAGCCTCGCAGCCTCCCGGTTTGTTCCGACGGCAATGACGTATCTTCCGAACGGAGTTTTTCTTAAAAGCACAAACGCGGCACAGTAACACAGGAGCATGAGAATTATGGCAAAGGGGATGCCCAGAAACTTGCCGTTGCCCATAAAAAGCCAGAATTTGTTGTTTATATACACCGGGGCATTATCCGTGTAGATAAAGGCAAACGATCTGAATATGAACATCGTTCCAAGGGTTGTGATGAACGCAGGTATTCTCAGCTTTGTAATAAATATACCGTTTACAAAACCGAGGAAAGACGCAATAACCAGTGCGAAGAACACCGCAGGTATGCCGCCGACCGTCGGCAGCAGCGATGAGCCGAGCACTCCCACCAGGGCAAGCATCGAACCGACCGATATATCAAAATCTCCGTTCATAATGCAGAAGGCCATGCCGATCGACCCGATACCGATGAATGAAGTAAATCGGAGATTGCTGATGAAGTTAAAGGAGGTCCTGAAGGTCGGAGACAGTACGGAAAATACCGTAAAGAGTATGACAAACAGCACGGGCAGACCGTAGCGATCCCATCTTCCGGCGATTTTTCCACCGATACCCGGAGTGTGTAATTGTTTCATATGCTACACCTCTATTCCCTTAGCCCGTATCTTTTCAAGATACGCCGTTCTCAACCCGTCGACGAAAAGGGCAAATATCAGCACCAGTCCCACCGAGAGCATCTGATAGTAAATCTGCACACCGAGAAGGTTGAGGCCGTAGTAGATCATGGAGATGAATACACCTGCAAACAGAGTTCCCCACAGGTTGCCCCTTCCGCCCGAAAGGCTCGTTCCTCCAAGTATGGTTACCGTTATCGCAACCAGCACGAATCCCGGCGACATCGTGGGTATCCCGATAAGCGCCTGTGACGTACGGATAGTCCCTGCCACTCCTGCGGTAAATGAAACGAGAATGAAAACAGAGATTTTTATGAAATCAACTTTAAGACCCGATATACGTGCAGCGCTTTCATTGGAACCGACCGCACTTATATGCCTTCCGAATGCCGTATGATAGAGCAGGAAATAAAATATGCCGAATAGAACAATCATAACATAGATCGGGTTCGGAACACCGAGCATCTTTCCCGTACCTAAAAACATGAACTCCTTCCTCTGTATGACTATCTGCCTGCCGCCGGTAACGAGAAGCGCAACTCCACGTATGATGGTCATCATTGCGAGTGTGGTAATGAGCGGGCTGACCCCGAGCTTTGTAATGATGAGCCCGTTTACCATTCCCACAAAGGAAGCAATGATCAGGGCAAAAAACACGGCAAAAATCATCCCCGCATGGGGAATAAGAATCGATATGAATACACTGGTAAGCGCCATAACGGCATCGACGGAGAGGTCGAAACCTCCCAGGGTAATGGCGAGCGTCATGCCGAATCCGACTATAGCACCGTATGTTCCCTGGGCGATGATATTGAGCAGCGTGTCTTCCTCCAAGAAATGGGGGCTCGCTATCGCGAGGAAAATAGCCCCGGCAACGAAAAAAATAAATATACCTATTTTCTCATAGAGCTTTAAAAACTTCGCCATCGGCCCCGTCCTTGCCTGTATGCTGCCCTCCCGGGCGTTTTTCCACGATACACAAACCTGCACGAACCTGTTTTCGCCGGCAGCCCATCTGCCGTGCATGCCGCGCAGCCCACCCCAAAAACATACATGAAACCGTCGATTTCACTGCACCGTTTGACCGATCTGGGCGGCAACGAGCTTTTCCTCATCCATTGTTTCTCTATCAAACTCGGCGGCAATCCTCCCGTTATAGAGCACGATACACCGGTCGGGAAGATTAACGAGCTCGGGCAGCTCGGAAGAAGTCATTATGATTGATATCCCCCTGTTGGCGAGCTCCAGCATAATCCTGTGAATCTCCGCCTTTGCCCCTACATCGATGCCTCTTGTAGGCTCCTGCAAGATGAGCACCTTGCAGTTTGTAATGAGAGTTCTTCCTATTACCACCTTCTGCTGATTTCCGCCGCTCAGATAGATGATCTTCTGATTATAATCGGCAAATTTTATATTGAGGCTTTCCTTCATCTCATCGAACTTTTCCTGTTCGAGAGATTTCCTTACGAACAATCCTCTGAGAAATGTGAGAATTTTGATAATAATGATGGTAACATTGTGGAGGACGGACATATCGGGCAGAACTCCTGCATTCTTGCGGTCTTCGGTCACATATCCGAAACCCAGTTTGATTGCATCACGGACCGAATCGATGCGCATGGGCCTTCCTTCAAATAGTATCTCTCCGCTCTTTTTCGGTTCGGCACCGTACAGCGATCGCAGAAGATGATGCACCCCCGATCCGAGTATTCCTGCAAAACCGAGTATTTCCCCTCTGTACAGCTTGAAGCTCACGTCATCGACATAGTCCGCAATGGAATAATTCTTCACCTCCATTACAAGTTCCCTTTTATCCGTTTCCTTCCGCATACCGCCGAAATATCCCTTCACCACCTTGCCGACCATCATCTCGATAATCTCGCCGTCATTTGTCTCGACACAAAGCTTCGTTCCTATTTTCCTTCCGTCTCTTAAAACGGTTATCCTGTCGGAAAGCTCAAACGCCTCCTCGAGACGATGAGAGATATAAATTATGGAAACACCGTCGCGTCGAAGCGCATTGATTATTTCGAAGAGTTTTTTTACCTCTTTTTCCGTCAGTGTCGCGGTGGGCTCATCCATGATTATGAGCTTCGACCTGAACGAAAGGGCCTTCGCAATTTCCACCATCTGCCGTTCCGCAACATTTATATCGCTCACAAATTTCTTAGGATCAATCCCCACGTCTAGCCTGTCAAGCACGGAGGCGGCATCGGCGTTCAGCTTTTTCCAGTTGATAAACCTCCCGCCGATTCTTTTCGGTTCCCTGCCGATGAATATATTCTCCGCCACGGAGAGGTCGGGAATGAGGTTGAACTCCTGATATATAACCGAAATCCCCCGCATCTGGGATTGATGCGTTGAAGTAAAGAAGACCGGTTCGCCGTCAAAATAGATAGTTCCGGCTTCCAATTCATACACACCGCCGAGAATCTTAATAAGCGTGCTCTTTCCGGCCCCGTTTTCCCCTACCAGCGCATGGACCTCTCCCCGATTCACATCGAAGTCCACATTGTCCACCGCCACGACACCGGGAAACGTTTTGACGACACCGGTCATCTGCAGTAAAACAGCATGGTCTGTCATATAAAGCCCTTAATATCGAACTGCTCGTATTAAAAGTACCAGTATCCCCGCTCACCTCGAACAGGGTCATGTACAAAGTGGAGATACTGCCCCCTCACATCCGTCTTTATTATACTGCGGCCGGGCGTCATGTCAATCGAATACCTGTTTCTACAGCCGTTTATACTCTTTTTTAAAAATCCTGTCAAGCCATTACAGTAATTTATTTTCATAGATTAACAAAAAATCTGAAATATTATTACTTCCATAAGACTTTTAAGCAATAAAATCATTGACAGATAAATGTAATTTTGTTACGATGAATATGTAATCTCTGTAACAATAAGGTCTGTCGGTATGGCGGGAGTCACTGTAAAAATTAGATCGCTCTACCCAAGTCTTCCCAACACCGAAAGACGGGTCGCCGATTACGTGCTGCAGAACACCGGAGATGTCCCTTTCAAAACGGTGTACGACGTAGCCCGGGCGGCAGGGGCCAGTGTTGCCTCTGTAAGCCGGTTCGTACGGACGATCGGCTACGGCAGCTTCAAGGATTTCAAGGTGGAGCTTGCGCAGGATGTCACACCCGCCCTCGAAGAGATGTTCGGCGAAATCAGCCCAGACGATGATGAGGAAGAAATTGTAAAGAAAGTATTCATGGGGAATATACGGAGCATAGAGGACACCCTGAAGCTGCTGAATCTACACGATATTATAGATGCATCTCGTTCGCTCAGCAAGGCCGGGAGAATTCTGTTCTTCGGTATCGGCGGATCCGGAACGGTCGCACGGGATGCCGCGCTCAGATTCTCTCTCATCGACGTGCAGGCCGAATCCTATACGGAACCTGTTCACATATTAACCGCGGCAAAGAGATTGAAAAAAGGAGAGGCCGGGATCGGCATATCCCATTCCGGGAGAACCGTTATGACCGTAAACGGCCTCAAAATCGCCCGTGAAAACGGTGCTCTCACCATCGGCATCACCAACTACATGAAAGCCCCTCTGAGCAGGCATGCAGACTATCTTTTCTGTACTTCTTTTTTTGAGAACAGGGTAAAGGTCGCGGCCCTGTCTTCGCTGACCGCACAGATCTGCATTATAGATGCACTGTACCTCCTCGTTGCCCACAACAGGAAGAATATATGGGATATTGAAGATCTGAACAGGATTACCGAACAGCTTCTCAGAACGGATGAATGAAATTTTTAAAGGAGCCTCCGGCATGATTGACGGACGAATCGTGGACCTGAGCCATACGCTGTACCCCGGCAGGGAAGAGTACCATCTGGATCTCGTCACACACAAGACCGACGAGCTCTACCCCCGGTTCAGGGTCGATCCGGGCGTCTGGTACATTTTGCAGGATATTTCCATGTCCTCTCACTGCGGTACGCATATCGAGTTTCCCTACCATCATAACCGAGAAGGCATGGATGCAGGCTCATATCCCCTAGAAAGGCTCATTGGAGAAGCTCTGCTGCTCGATTACACGTATAAGAAACGGGATGAAGCGGTGACTCTCGGCGAGCTCGGGGAGCATGACGGAAAGATCAGAGAGGGGGATATGCTGCTCATCAATTTCAACTGCGCTCGTTTCTACCGCACCCCGAAGTCACACGAGCGGCCGTATATCGAGACCGAGGCTGTCAGGTGGCTGGTTCTTCAAAAAAAAATTTCGTTGATCGGTTCGGATGCGTCGGGCATCGAGGTCCCGAACGCGCCGAATCAGCCGAATCATCAGTTCCTGATGGACCACGGTATACCGATTATCGAGTCCGCTGCGAATCTCGATCGGCTGCGGCACCAACGGTTTACGCTCTTTGCGCTCGCGCTTCGGGTGGCGGGCCTCGATTCCTGCCCCGTACGGCTCACAGCGATAGAAAAAACCTTATCCGGACACTTTGCGTCCGGATAAGGTCGAAAATGCCGTAGGTGCTGCAAAGTACTGAAAGTACCGCCGGTGCAAGCACGAGCGGACATAACCCCCGCTTACATGTCGCGGAGAGTATGCTGCTTGCCGGTGGTAGTAAAAATACGAGTGAACAATGGATAAAAAAACCGCACTGCAACTATACGAAAAAATGGTACGGATACGACGGTTTGAGGAGAAACTGTATTTCCTTTTCCAGACCCGTCCCATGCCCGGAAGTATGCATCAGTACAACGGCGAGGAAGCGGTAGCCGTCGGCGTATGCGCACACCTGAACCGGGAGGATTATATTACGAGTACACACAGGGGGCACGGCCACTGCATTGCAAAGGGTGCGGACATTAAAGCTATAATGGCCGAGATGTTCGCGAAATCCACGGGATGCTGCTGCGGGATGGGCGGATCGATGCATATAGCCGATTTCAACGTCGGAATGCTCGGTGCGAACGCCATTGTCGGGGCCGGGATTCCCATAGCAGTCGGCGCAGCCTGGTCCTGCCGGTACCGGAAAACAAAACAGGTAGCGTGCGCCTTTTTCGGGGACGGCGCAGCAAATGAAGGTGCCTTTCACGAGGGGCTTAACCTGGCAGCCGTGTGGAAACTGCCGGTCGTGTTCGTGTGCGAGAATAATGTGTACGGGTTTTCGACCCATTACCGGAGGGCAACCCCCATCGATTCCATTGCCGACAGGTCCTCCGCATACGGCATCCCGGGGGCTTCGGTCGACGGCATGGACCTCAATGCAGTCTACGATGAAGCCGAAAAAGCCGTACTGAGGGCACGTGCCGGAGAAGGCCCCACACTTTTGGAATGCAAAACATACCGTTATATGGGACATTCCCGCTTTGAAAAGGCGGCATACAGAAAACCTGGAGAGCTCGAGGAATGGAAAAAACGGGACCCCATAATCGCCTTCAGGAAACATCTCACCGATACACTGGGAGTTGAAAACTCTGAAATCGACGCCGTCGACCGGGAGGCAGCAGAAAAAATAGAAGAAGCGGTGCGGTTTGCGGAAAATAGTCCGGAACCGGATTCTGACGACTATAAAAAATATATCTTTGCGTGAGGAAAACCAGAGCTATGCCGGCAAAAAAGATCGTCGATGCGCTGAACCGTGCGCTGCGTGAAGAGATGAAAAGAGACGAGCGCGTCGTTCTTCTGGGAGAAGACATCGCTGTTTTCGGGGGTGCGTACAGAGTGACCGAGGGACTGCTCGAGCTCTTCGGGGAGCACCGCGTGCGGGATACCCCCATTTCGGAAACCGCCATAATCGGCGCTGCAGTCGGTGCTGCCATGACAGGCCTCAGGCCGGTTGCAGAAATTCAGTTCAACGACTTTCTTACATGCGCCATGGACCAGATCTGCAATCAGGCGGCCAAGACGAGATTCATGCTCGGGGGACAGGTTGCCATACCCATGGTGATACGCGCTCCCTACGGTGCAACCGGACGCGCCGCCCAGCACTCGCAGTCGCTCGAGGCCTGGTTTATGCACACGCCCGGGCTGAAGGTGGTCATGCCGTCGACGCCGTACGACGCAAAAGGCTTGCTCAAATCCGCGATTCGCGACGACAACCCAGTTATGTTCTTCGAGCACAAACTTCTCTATGGAGCGGCATCTCCCGGCGGAAAGGCGAAAAGTGCAGTCGATGAGCTCGACGAAGCGTTCAGACCGGCGCCCGATGAGGAATATACGATTCCCTTCGGTGAAGCGGACATAAAAAGACCTGGCAAAGACGTTACCATCGTTGCTACCGGTTATATGGTACACAAGGCTGTAAAGGCAGCGGCTCGGCTTGCCGTTGATGAGAATATCGACTGTGAAATCATCGACCCGAGAAGCCTCGTTCCCCTTGACAGACAAACGATAATCCAATCCGTTAAAAAAACAGGCAGGCTGGTGATTGCAAGCGAGGACGTGCTGACCTGCGGCGTAACTGCGGAGATATCCGCGATAATCGCGGAACATGCTTTCTTTTATCTGGACGCACCGATAAGAAGAGTCGCCGTTCCCGATACGCCGATTCCGTTTGCACCGGCAATGGAACAGGCTGTTATTCCGCAAACGGAAAATATCGTAGACGCAGTTATCGATACGGTAAAGGGATCGTCTTCAAATTGGTAGTCCGGACGGACAGAAAACCTGATTGCAGACGGTATGCGGCCCTGCCCGAATAACAAAAGTGCTCGAATGCCGCTGCGCCGGAATAATCGGATTACACGTACGGAAGATCGATACCCATAGTGAGGAGCACACCAATGCAGTACGGCTATATCTTTGATTTTGACGGAGTTCTTGTAAATACCATGGAGCTTCACTATGATGCCTATTCACAGGCATGCAGGGAATTCGGAATACACGTGGATAGAAAGCAGTTCTTTTCTCAAGCCGGAATGACCGGAAGGGAGCAGATCCGCTACTTTGCCGACAGAGCAGGGATCGCAGTGGATGTGGAATCGGTATATCGAAGAAAGAGCGAGCTCGGCAGAGACTGGACGGACCGTGCGACCGATATCCCAATCAATATACAGCTTCTGAACATACTGCGACAAAGCGGCATCAGGGTCGCCGTTGCAACCGGAAGCACACCGAAATCAATTCTTCCGATTATGGCGAAATTCGGTATCGAAGTAGACGCAGTTGCAACCTCGGAGGATGTCGAGCGTGGAAAACCGAATCCCGATCTGTTTCTCTGCGCCGCTGAAAAACTCGGAATTCCCCCTCAGTACTGCATTGTTATTGAGGACTCCGACGTCGGAATCGAGGCCGCAAAAAATGCCGGCATGAAAGTCATGCGCTATTATGACAATCATGAGGGGGTATAATTTTGGCATATCCCGTCATAGTTCCAAAAGAAAGTTCCGAGATGGAGCTCTGCCGGATCACCGGCTGGTACGTAAAGGTGGGAGACCGGGTGAGGACCGGTCAGCCCATGTGTGAGGTCGATACCGGAAAGGCGAGCTTCGATATCGAAGCTCCGGCAGATGGAATCGTCTTGGCATTGTTTTTTGCCGATGATGCCGAAGCTCCGCTTCTTGCACCAATAGCAGTAATCGGAGATGAGTACGAGGAGTTTGAACATTTCAGGCCGGACCGGATCCATACCGGGAACAGAGATCACACACCGCAGCAATTGAAAAAGGCTCACCCCGTAAAAAAGAGTCGAGCAGCAGAGGAAACTGCACCTGCAAGAAACAGCAGTTCGAGAATAGCCGTTTCTCCTCGGGCGCGTCTGCTCGCACAGAAAAACAACGTGCCGCTTTCAGAGGTGAAAGGTTCCGGGCCGCACGGTGCAATTGTCGCGGAGGACGTGCAGAACTGGATCGCGGCGCACGGCGTATCCAGAAACGGGCCGAACCGGGAGGAAAGGGGTGATTCCGGGTGATTGTTACAGGTGCTCATCCGTTTCATATCGACGACAGGGTTCTTCGGCATATACGAAACGGGAGCGATTACGCCTGTGAGATCTATGAGGCTCAACAAACAGAGGTCGTGCTCGGTAAATCCGGGAAAGCAGAAGATGATGTGCATCTTGAAAAATGCACACAGGACCATGTGCCGGTGCACAGGAGGGCCGGAGGAGGCGGAACCGTCGTTCTTTGCAGAGGGGTGATTGTTATTTCGGTTGCAGGAAGAACAACGCTGGCCTATCACCTGAAAGAGCATATGAATGCAGTGAACAGGGCCGTCATCAAAACGCTCAAACACTTCGGTATAAAAGACCTCTCTATCAGAGGTATATCGGACATCGCGATCGGGGATAAAAAATTACTCGGTTCGTCTCTCCATAGAAAGAAAGACCTGGTCCTGTACCAGGGGTCTCTCCTTGTCGATCCGCCCCTCGATCTGATAGCCGGGTATCTGTGTCACCCGCAGAAAGAACCGGATTATCGGAGAGGAAGACTGCATACAGACTTCATCACCTCGTTATACAGTGAGGGGTACAGGGTTGATAAAACAGGGCTCATCAAAGTACTGAAAAGGGAACTGACCGAACGGTGTCCATGGCCCCCCTGAGAATAGGAGGGCAGGCCCCCCTGAAAAAAGGAGGGCAGGCCCCCCTGAAAAAAGGAGGGCAGGCCCCCATACATTTCACATTTGATTTTTATTCATATTTGTAATAGATTTGCTCTATGCATGAAGAAGAATCCTGGCAGAAGATTCTAAAGTTTACCGCAATCTTCTTCTCGGTGATCGCAGGCATCTTTATTCTCAAAACCCTGAGAGGAATCTTCGTGCCGCTCATGATTGCAGTATTCCTCTCATACCTGTTCGCCCCTGCAGTCGAGTTCTTTGCTAAAGTAAAAATACCCAGGATAATCTCCCTCTTCATTCTCCTCGCAATTATCTTTCTCATCGGCGCCTTCGTTGCGCAGATACTCACAAAGAATGCGAAAGAGTTTATCGCCTTCTGGCCGACGATGGAAAGCCAGATAATCAAGAACCTCGGCCGTTTTTTGACAACCTATGTAAAAATCGATACGAGCACCCTCACAAGCGTCCTGAAAAGTACCAGGGTCACTGAATTATTACAATCCGCTTTCAGTTTTTCACTATCTTTTTTGGGTAAATTTCTTCTCACACTTCTCTTTCTTGTATTCATCTATCTCACCTATCACAACTATCCCCGTCTCATAAAGAAGGCCTTCAGGGAAAAAGAGGTGTCTGAGATTTTCAAGATACTCCGCAATATCAACGTTCAGATCATCAACTACATTTTTATCAAGACACTGATCAGCATGGGAACAGGTCTTCTTACGGGCATTGCATGCTGGCTTCTGGGAATCAAGTTTGCAGTTTTATGGGGGTTTCTTGCATTCATGCTCAACTACATACCCTACATAGGTTCTCTTGCAGCTGTCGTGTTTCCAATTATCCTCTCCCTGCTGCAGTTTCCTCATTCCTACATTCCACTCTTTACCGCAATTTCACTGACGGTCATCCAGATGTTTATGGGAAGCTACCTGGACCCGGAGATGATGGGGAACCGCTTCAATCTTTCGCCCATACTGATAATCGTTTCACTGTTTTTCTGGAGTTATGTGTGGGGCATTGTGGGAGCTTTTATCGCCGTGCCGATTACGGCAATCGTAAAGATCGTGCTCATGAACATAGAGCCGATGAAGCCGATAGCCATCCTCATGAGCAAGAAGGCTGAAAATATCTGAATCAAAAATACTGCTTTTTATTCTTTTAAATGGACCGATTTACCAAAATTATATGCGTTCTGCTCTGAAGAAAATATCTCCTGGTCGATGATATAACAACCCTGTTTCTCCATATCGTTCATCAGCGCGACCAAGGCCTTTCTTTCACTCATTCCTCCCTTTGCAAGAAAGGCTATCGACCGTTTGCCTGAAATACCGCCCGTTTTGCCGAGCACCTCCTTGAGACGCATCGGCGTTCTGGGTTTGAAACCGCCTGTCGAGAAAGAACCCACAAACAGATGCCTGCACCCGGCAAGTCCGGAAAAACTTTCGTTGTTGTCTGCATAAACCTGCACACGGTGTCCCTGCTCTTCAAGACCTCTCTTCAATCCCTGAGTCAGTTTTTCAATGACTTTTTTTTCCGTCGAGTATATTATTCCAATGAGCACTGCCGCCTCCTCTTAACCTGACTGTTCAGCCGACCTGCGGCCGGTTGAATGGGGCTTATCTTGTAATCGGACGACGAGTGTGCCGCACGACCGAACCATTGATATGCGTCGGTGAGCATACGCGCCTTTTTCATCGCCGATCCGCGGGCTCCATTCTACACCGCGTATACTGCCGCTTACCGGCGGCATTAATAGTAATCGGATAACGAAAAAAAATCAACCGTATTGAACGGTTCAACGGGAAGAGTAATGGCCGAAATCGTAGAGCGGGCGGGTACACGGATAATAACCGTAACTCTCAATCCTGTTTTTGACAAAACCTTATTGATTCAGAATTTCGATATCGGAAAGACCTTTATTGTCCGGCGATCTGAAACATACGCCGGCGGAAAAGGTGTAAATGTCTCCCGCGCACTGCTCAATTTCGGCATACGTACGACCGCGACGGGCCTCATCGGAGAAGTGGGAAAAGAAGTCTATTTCAGGCTTCTCGATGCAGACGGGATTGATCACGATTTTAACGTAACCGGAGGCGCCGTTCGCACCAATATAACCATTGTTTCGCCGGAAACCGGCAGGGAAACCCATCTGAGGGAAAAGGGTCCTCTCATACACGAATCTGCTCTTGCAGACCTTACAGAAAAACTCCGTACGCTGAATGAAAAAAATAACGATCAAGCCGGTGCAGAGCCTGAGCTCTACAATACACCGTCCTCCCCGGCGCTTTTTGTATTCGCGGGCAGCCTTCCGAACGGTCTTCCGAAACATACGTACAGGAACCTCATTGCAACAGTGAAAATGTGGAACTGTACGTCTGTTCTTGACGCTTCCGGTGAGGCTTTCGAGGAAGGGATTGCTGCAGCCCCCTTTCTTATTAAACCGAATATACGGGAGGTTGAAGATGCACTAGGGTTTTTACCATCGTCGAATATGGAATTTATCAAAGCAGTCGAAACCTTTCACGGAATGGGCATCGAGCGGGTAATAATTTCGAGGGGAAAAAACGGCATTATTTTTTCCTCCGGGCTCGGCATACTGGAGGCAAAACTTTGTGTCGAACATCCGATAAATACGGTCGGATCAGGAGACTGCGTCGTTGCAGGCGGAGTGATTGGCATTACCCAAAACCTCAACGACGCAGACACAGCCCGCCTCGCATGCGCCATGGGCGGCGCAAATACGCTCATCTCCGGGGCAGGCCGTTTCAATAGAGATACGGCCCGGGAACTGCGTGCACATGTCAGGCTTGAATATCTTAAGAGGCAATAATAGAATAAGGCCTTAACCAGGCATATTTAAGTCTGTCAAATTTTTTATTTAATGCCGAACTTGCTCTCGGTTTCCTCAAACACCCTGTCGAATATTTTAATCACACGATCTATTTCATTTCTGGCAATGTTCAACGGTGGGATAAGCTGCATTCTGTTGTGATAATACCCACCCTTCTCAAATAGCAGCCCCTCGGTAACACAGCGGTCTCTCACAAATGTCGCTTCTTTTGAGGCCGGTTCCTTCGTTTCCCTGTCACGAACAAGCTCCAGCCCGGTATATATTCCCTTATTGTCTATCCATCCCAAAATTGTGTGATTCTTCTGAAGTCCTTTAAGGCATTCTACAAAATACGACCCAATCTCATTTACTTTCTTTAAAAACTCATCGCTCGTCACCACATCCAGCACGTAGTTACCGGCTGCGCAGGCCAGCACGTTACCCGCCTGGGTCGATACATGCGCACCGGGACCCCACTCGGTGAGTATCTCTTCCCTTGCAATTACCGCGGATATCGGAAGCCCCCCTCCCAATGCTTTTGATGTTACAATCATATCGGGCTCTATTCCCGAGTGCTCGAACGCCCACAGTTTGCCGCTTCTCCCGAGGCCGGTTTGTATCTCATCCACGATCAGAAGCATCCCGAACTTGTCCGCTATACGCCTAAGCTCCTGTAGATATTCCGCTGGCGGTACATAGTACCCCGCACTGCTTTGAAACGGGCTTGCCAAAATTGCAGCTACATTGCATATCCCATTTACACCATCCGTGTATGGTGTTTCCTTGCTGTCCAACAATTTCTCGAAGTCTTTTATACAGTCCATTGCATGCCCGGGCTCGCTTCTGTACTCATGGGGAAATTGGAAATATCCTATTGCCTTATCCGGCAACACCGGGTAGAAAAAGGGCTGCATGTTTCCTTTGCCCGTCAATCCCATGGTCCCGTATGTTACACCATGATAATCGCCATACGCCGTCAAGATATACGGATTCCCCGTAAAATATCGAGCCGCTCTTACTGCAAGCTCTATACCGTCGCTTCCTGTAACACCAAACAGTACCCTTGTTTTCCCGCTGATTTTCGAATGTTTCGACAATTTTTCTGCAAGCTTTATTCGTTCAACATGAGGAAAGTCAAAGAAATGCGTCAGTTTTGAAGCCTGTTCCTGTATGATTTTGGTTATATCCCTGTTGCACTCTCCCAGTGCATTCACTGCAAACCCTGCAAGTAAATCAAGATACTCTTTTCCGTCAGCATCGTATAAATATACCCCTTCCGCTCGTTCAATTATCGGTGTTACATCAAAGATTCCCCAACCGACTCCGCCAAACGATTCATACTGCGCCCATTTTCGAGCAAGTTCTTTCGATTTATTTCCAAAAGGAGAGGATTCTATCCTCTCGAGCAACTGCTTTTCCGTTACCTTGAGCTTCTCGCGCTGACCAATCAATCTTTCACGAAATCCTTTTATCATCTCTTCACTCCTTGTAATAAAATTGTATCGTCCCTAAAATTAGCACTTAATGCCGCTTATGGGACAGCAATAAAAATTATGGTTCTCTCCATTAAAACAAAACGCTGGTATTTTATACCAGAATTTTATAATCAACTGACTAAATTATGTTACAATTGCATGCCTATCCATTTACCTGAATATCTTCTTCAATTCGGTGATATCCTCGTTTTTCATCAAAATATTGATTACAAAGTACACGAAAAGGCCAATAACGATAATCCCGAGCGTTATACCTGCATTATAGGACCTGCCTATCTGCATGACGCTCTTCAATCGGACGTACAGCGCCAATATCGCGGCACCCATACAGGCTGCTGCCGTAGTCGATTTTACGAGTGAAATATAGACGGGTCTGTCCATAATGATGCCGACCCTCCTCCGAAGAAGCAAGAGAAGAAGAAACAGGTTGCAGTAAGAGGATACAGTTCCCGCAAGGGCAATACCGCCTATTCGCAACGGATACCGCAGATAATAGCAGAGCAGGAGATTTATTACCATGGCTGCTCCCGCTACATATACGGGAGTTTTCGTATCCTTCATGGAGTAAAACATCTGCACCAGAACGCGATTCCCCCCAATACCCGGCAGCCCTGCTGCGTGAAACAGAAGTGCATACGAGACGAGCGATGCGGAATCGGCGGTAAATCTGCCGTACCTGAACAACATTGTCACAATGGGATACCTTAGCAGCATAAGCCCAACCATTGCAGGCATGGTAATAAGGAACATCAGGCGGATCGCATATCGGAGTATATCCTTCATCCCCGCCCTGTCACCCTGTGCCGATTTCTCAGAGAGAACCGGGAGTATCACCGTTGTGAGAGAAATGATAAATATTCCGAGCACGAGCTCTATAAGGGTCAGGGAAAATCGCAGAGCGGCGACCGTGCCCCCCTCCAGAAAAGCCGCGATGAACTGGGAAACGAGCGCATTGATCTGGTACACACCTGCGCCGACAGCGCCCGGTACCATAAGCAGAAACACCCTCTTCACTCCCTGGCTGTGAAAATTGAAATGCATTCTGTATCTGATCCCCCTCTTCGCTAAAAAGGGCCATTGAAAAAAGAACTGTAGCACACCTCCCGTAATCACACCCAGCCCAAGGGCAATTGCCGGATCGGTGAATCTGTTTCGCCCGAGCAGACCGAAGGAGATAATCGAGATATTCAAAAGTATTGGTGTAACCGCAGGCGGGATGAAGATCTTGTGCGCGTTGAGTATTCCCTGGGAGAGAGCTGCCAGGCTGATAAAGAGCATATAGGGAAACATGATCCGTGTGAGCAGCACGGTAAGCTCGATCTTGCCCTCGACTTCAGTAAACTGAGGAAGAAAGAATCTCAGAAGAGGCGCGGCAAGTATGACAGCCGCCGTAATAACGATCAGTATAACGAGCAAAATCGAGAAAAAACTGTATAAAAAATCCTCCAATTCCCGTCTATCCCTGCTTTCGATGTAATCGGAGATAACGGGTATGAATGCGGCCATCAGTGCTCCCTCGCCGACCAGCCTTCTCATCAGATTTGGGAACATAAAGGCAAGTGTATAGGCGTCTGAACTTCCCGATGTACCGAGAAGATAGCCTCGCATCCATTCACGTACCAGGCCGAATACTCGCGAAATAAAGGTAACCGAACTGATGCTGAAGGCCGATCGTGCTATATGTCTGTTCTCCATACATATCCTTCCGGTCGCTCTTCTAACGGCATACCCGATTTTGTCGTGCCGGCACAACATGAAATTGTACGACATCGTCGAAATGTATGTGCTTGCCTTTTCGCGTGCATATGCCGAATCAGTCGCCGGCAAAGTAGCATGCCGCGAAATGACCCTTTCTATGCTCAAGCAGCTCCGGCTGCCGTTCGGAGCATACAGCCGGAAATCCCTTTTTCTGAAATAGGTAGCATCGATTTTTATACACACATCCGCCTTCACGAAAACCGATAAAGAACAGCGAGCTCTTCGGAGTCCAGAGATGCCGGGTGTACGGGTGGAGAGGTTTCCCGGTAATATCTTTTCTTGATGCGCATTCGACAATCTTCCCTCTGTACATAACTGCAACCGTATCACTGAGCATTTCAACCATGCGCAGGTCATGCGAAATGAACAGGACGCCCATCTCTTCCGTCTCCTGCACCTCCATTAACAGCTGGGCAATCTGTCCTTGAATGGAAATGTCAAGCAATGTGAGCGGCTCATCTGCAATGAGATATTCGGGGTGAATGGAGAGGGCGCGGGCAATGTCAAGGCGCTTGAGCTCGCCGCCTGAGAGATTCCCGATAAAATTTTGAAGTATGCCTCTGCTCAGATTTACCCGTGAAATGATATCCGCTACCATGTTCCTGAGCTCCCTGGTTTTGACCTCTTCATACAGCCTGATGGATTCACGCAGGGCGTCGAAAACCCTCATACGGGGATTGAAAGCGGATTTGGAATCCTGAAATATCATCTGAAAATTTTTTCTCAGAGGCCGCAGCTCCTTTTCGGGAATTGCGGATAGTCTGATATCCCTGTACAGCACCTCCCCCGAATCGGCATTAATGAGACGAAGCAGAAGACGTCCCACAGTTGTCTTGCCGCAGCCGGATTCGCCGACGAGCCCTACCGTTTTTTCACGGGAAACTGCTATCGATACATCGTCGCAGGCGGTGATCTTCCTGCCCTTCCCGTAAAAGTGCTTGGTCAGGTGCCGGCCCTGCAGGCAGTCCGCGCACATCCCTCCAGCTTCCATCACGCACGCCTCACATCAATAATAGAGATAACAGCGAATAAAATGATTTTTCCCCACTTCAAAAGGATCGGGACACTTCTCCCTGCATCTTCTCCTGATCCGGCCCTTTGCGTACGGACACCTGTCGATAAAAGGGCAGCCGCGTATTATTATTTTATTGTCCGGAACCGTACCGGGAATCACCCGCAGCCGCTTTCCCCTCCTGATATCGGAATCCGTGGGCATGGAAGAAACAAGCGCCTGCGTATACGGGTGTTTTGGTCCGTGCTTTCTGCCTATCACATCCCTCTTGCTCCCGCTCTCCACAATAATACCGGCATACATAACGGCGACATGTGATGCTATAAGCCCGACAATCTGAATATTGTGCGATATAAGCACAAGTGTCAGGTTCATCCGGTCAATAATTGTTTCGAGTAGATCGATAATTCTGTATCTGTTTGTGGTATCGAGTCCGGAAGTCGGCTCATCGGCTATGAGAAGGGTGGGATTCGACGCAAGGGCGATTGCTATTATAACTCTCTGAGCCATTCCCAGAGAGAGTGAGCCCGGGTACATCTTCATTATATCTTCAGGATTGTACAGCATTGTGGATTTCAACAGTTCCACAGCCATTTCATATATCTCATTCTCCTCCCTTTCCTGATTGAAGCGCCCGATTGTTTTCATAAGCTGCGCTCCGACCTGGGTAAAGGGGTTGATACTTCGAAGCGGATTCTGAAATATCATCGAAATATTCTTACCCCGAATATGCTCCATAATCCTGTTATGCCTGCGGAGCCATTGTTCATTGTCCTTTATAATTGTCAGGGGGTTGTGCCGAAACTCAATAACACTTTCGAGCCCATATAAGAGATTGACGAGCTCTCCCCGCCTGTAATTTATCGATTCGCTGAAACCGCGGAGAATTGCACGGATAACCGCTCTCCTGTCCTCTTTTTTCGGCTTAAAATAAAATTCACCCCCTATAATACCCGGTTCCGAATCGACAAGACCCATCATGGAAAGCGCGGTGACGGTCTTGCCGCAACCGGACTCCCCCACCAGTCCCAGCACGGAGCCCATATCGATGCTCAGCGAAGCGTTTTCCACCGCACGGATGAAACGTTTGTCCTTCTGGTCGTAGAAGTATACCTTCAGCCCGTTCAACGAAGCAATTAACGGCATTATCGTGAAACCTTTTCATTATAAATGGAGTTGAGTCCGTCACCGAGTAAATAGAGACCCATAATCGTAATGAGGATGACGACCGCGGGAATAGTGGACAACCACAGCCTGCCCTGGAAAAAGAAATCAATACCCATTGCAACCATGTTTCCCCAGCTCGGATCGGGTTCCTGTACCCCGAAGCCGAGATATGAGAGGGATGTCTCTATCAGCACAGCCTCTCCCATTCCCAGTGTTGCATGAATGATTAGAACAGACTTCGCTGACAGCCATACAATATGTTTGAAGACGATGCTCCCCTGAGACAGGCCGAGGGCCTTGCCCGCCTCGATAAACCGCTGGTTTTTCAATACCTCGACTTTTGACCGTATATAGGCGGTTACTTTTGGAATAGAGGTTATACCGACAAAAACCATGATAAAATATATTGACGGCCTGAACAGAACGATGATCATGAGAATGAGAATCAGTCGAGGTATTGAATCGACGATATTGAGAAAATAAAAGATTATCCTCGATAGTATTTTCGGATAAAAACCGGTAACAACACCGAAGAGGAGGCCGAAAGAGGTCGAGATGATGATTGAAAGGAGCCCGGGAACAAAAAAGGCCTCTGTTCCCTTGACAATCCTCGAAAAGATATCACGGCCGAGAAAATCTGTTCCGAACAGGTGCTCGAGGGATGGACGTTGAAACATCTGATCGACATGCACCTCCATCGGATTCTGAATAAAGGTATTGGTTATCGAGATGAAATAGAAGGTGAAGAGATAGGCGACAACAAACAAACCAAACCCTATAGAGACAACATCACGGACACTTGCCCGTCTATATATCGGAACATGAAACTCCTCTATATCGACCGGTTCTTCTTCGTAGTAGAATCTTTTCATACGCCTATCCCTCTCTCGGATTCAGATGAAAGAGGAGTATGTTTCGCACAACCATGCCCACCCGCACCATCAGCACGGATAGAAAGGCGATAACGATGAGAACGGGCATATCCCGATCGAGCGTGGATTGAAAGGCCAGTCTTCCCATACCGGGCCAGTTGAACACCTGTTCAACAATCACAGCTCCCCCGATTATAAACGGAACTTTAGAAAATACAATCGAGACGAGCGGTATGAGAATTCCCTCGCCTGCAGCACTTGCAAGAATCGATTCTCCGCTCGCCCTGGAAGCGGCCACATAATCTGTACTGATAACCCTGTCGAGTTCGGTGGTAATCAAACGAACAATTTCACATATGGAGTTGTTCCCCAGGCCGAGGACGAGGATCGGGAGCACATAAGCCAAAACCCTGCTCCCCTTTCCGTTGCCCTGAACGTAGTAGATCGGCAAGTATCCCATATGTCTGGACACCAGATAGAGCACAAGATATCCGAAATAGAAAACCGGTATCGACGACACGATGTAGGAGAGCATCGACAAAGGCCAGGAGTAACTTTTAAACCCTCTGAATGCCGAAAAGATACCGATGGGAAGGGCAAAAAGGAGGGAAACAAACAGGGCGCCAACGGTGAGAATCAGCGTATTTTTGAATGCGGGGAATACAATGCTGTTGATATCGATCCCTGATACAATAGAAACTCCGAAATGAAGGGTAAATATCTTTTTAAGGAGGAGTAAAAAGGAACGAAATCCCTCTCCTTTTCCCAAAAATGTTCCGGGCATTAGATTGAAAAGCCAGAACAGAAGAGCGCTCACACCTATAACAAGTAAGAGCGTATAGATGACCTCTTTCACAATAAGCTTAAGGAAACGTGTCATCCTCCCCCTCTCTGGATGTACCAATCCCTCACATAGGTAAAGAAACGGGTTGGATGAATTTCCACTCTTCTCACCTTCCTGTTATATGCTGCATAATTTGTGAGGGTCCACAGGTAGGTATAGGGCACGTCCTCTGCAAGTATTTCATGGAGACGTCTGTATATGGTTCTTTTTTTCTCCATATCGAGAGTCGCGTTTGCTTCATCGAGAAGGGCATCAACCTCCGGGTTTCTATAGGCGCCGAAGTTGTTTTTACCCGGCCCGATTTCCCGTGAATGAAACAGCGACGAAATATCGAATGAATCGTCGAAAATCCAGTCTGCATAGATTATATCGAATTCGTGCTCGATGAACACGGCCTCGGTCCAGGCTTTCCATTCGTACCATTTGATATCGATCTGTATGCCGACCTTCGCCAGGTAGTTCTGAAACGCAAGTATAACCCTCTTGGTTGTTTCACTTTCCTTGGATATGGGCACCACCATCTCGAATTTGAGCTCATAGCTGCCCCTCTTGCGAACGCCCCTGTTTGTCCTCTCGGTAAACCCTGCTCTGTCGAGGAGACTGTTTGCTTTCTCTTCAGAGTAGTCGATTGGTTTTACATCCAGATTGTATGCCCAGCTCCCCGGTGCAAAAGGTCCCGATATCAGCTGTCCCTTGCCCTCGAAGAATGAATCGAGCATTTCCTTTCGGTTGATGGCATAGGATATCGCCTGCCGCACCTCCTTTATTGCAAGTACAGGGTTCCTCAGATTGTATCCGAAAAAGGAAAATGAAAGCGTGCTGTAAGGATTGAGCTCGAATTGCGAATCTCCCTGGATCTCGGCGATATCGCGCGGCGGGACCCTGGTCTCCATGTCTATGCCTCCGTAGAGAAGGGTCTGAGTTATTATGTTCTGATCGGCAAAGGGACGCATGATTATTGTATCGATAAAAGATCTGCCGAGATGGTACGCATCGTAGGCCTTCAGCACTATTTCTGATGACGGCCCCTTCTGAGAAACGAACATATACGGACCCGTTCCTATCGGATGTTTGTAAATGGAAAGATCTTCATCGCCGCGCAGGTACGCCACATCCTGCAGCAGATACGAAGGAAGAATTTTGAAGCTGAATCTGCCCAGTACATTCAAAACCGGTTTTCGCAATTTAAACTGAACGGTATATTCATCGATCTTCCTTGCCGAATCGATAAAACTATATCTGGACTGCAATGAGGTTACCGTATTCGGATTCATCATGATATTGAATGTTTTTACCACATCATCAGCCGTAAATTTCCTGCCGGCCGATTCTCCGGGCATCGGATGCCAGCGTACATCATCGCGAAGATAAAAGGTAACGGTTTTCAGATCCTTTGCAATATCCCAGCGCTGTGCAAGGTCCCCTTTTATTTCTCCGTCCGCACCGTAATACACGAGAGATCCGTATATCAGCTCTATAAGGCGGATGGAAATCGAATCGTTCGCAAGAATCGGCACGAGACGAGTCGGGGTGCCGTATTCCCCGTATACAAGGGTGCCTCCCGCTTCCTGTGAAAAAAGCAGGGACGACGAACACAGGGTCATGAAAGCAAGAACTGCACTGAAAATAATTTTTCGTTTGAACTGTTTCATTTTACATCCCCGATTTAAATCCTGAATGGGAATTTCGCAATGCAAACACCGATACGCACACCAGAATAGTGTCTGTGCGTTACGGTTACACGCACCGTTCACAACACAAACCCGGCAATTCGAACCTATGAAAAAACCAGAAAGCTGAAATCGATGATGCCGCTACTCGATGATTGCCTCACCCGTCCCCTTCTGTTTATACGAGTATACAGACTGCACGGCATCCTGTACGGGCCTGATGCCGGAAAAGCTTTTTCCGAGAGAAAAAAGGATCTCGAGACTTTCCGAATAATCTTCCCTGCTGTAATACACGTAGGAAAGCTTCAGCAGAAAACCAGGGTCATTCGTCTCAATCCTATTCTTATTGCCCTTATCCCGCGCCCGTTCAAGATAGTACAACGCCTTTCCGTAGTTGCCTGTAAAAAATGAGAGCTCTCCCATCAATGCGGAATCTCTTCTTGTTTTCTCCCACTCCGTCTCATATATGTAGGATTCAACTTCGGCAATGACATCCTTCTCTTCTGCATACGAAACTCCCGAGGATATTAACACCTTCATCATTTCGAGCAGAAAGGAGGGCTTGCCGAATATTGCTTCCATCTCCTTCCGTATGATCCTGCTCCCCTTTTTCTGTTTTCCGGTAAGCGTATAATTTGCGCTTTCGCATGCAACAGCTCTGTACATCGTAAGAGAGCCGGTTACAGATAATTTTCTGGCTTTTTGCGCAAACTTGAGACTGGTTTCATACTCTTCCAGATACAGATACATCTGAGCTACATAAAATGAGGCGAAACCGGCTAGTTCTCCGGATGATGCCGAAACAATCGGTTCGAGATTCTTTATGGATTCACCGAAAATGATCCTGCTGTAGCAGAAAAGAAGTGCGACATCATAAAATCGCATCTGTATTCCCTCGGAATGGGTATAAACATATACGGGCATATTGAGTTTGACATCTTTTATTTCTGAATAGGCATCATGAAACCTGCCGAGAGCGAGCAGTGAAAACGCATGGTACACCTGAAACACATACCCGTACGATTCCACCAACTCGGGTGCAACTGATTTTGTTGTCTCAGAGATGCGCTCGAGCGCCTGTCTCGTTATCAACTCACCCTGTGCGGGATTGATATTCAGAAATGCGTACATCAACCCGAGTGTAGAAAATGCATAAACCTGCTTTCCGCTTATATCCTGCCACAATCCTTCAGCTTTCTTCTTATCGCCGAGTCTGTAATAGGATGCACCGAGATATACTTTGGCAAGTGATAAAGACTCATCCGATATTCCTGAGCTGCTCACCACCTGTTTGAGAATATTCACAGCATCTGTGTACTGTCGATTGAAGAAGTATCCCTTCGCAAGAAACAGCTTGAGTCCGTCAGGCAGTTTTTTTTCATCATTTTCGATCTGCAGTATGCGTCCGATGCTGGTCAATATGCTGACGTCGGCAATTTCACGATAGAAATCACCCTTTCGGTATAGAATACGCCCTATTGTATATGCCGATGTAATATCGGGAGTTATCTTTTCTTCAGAGAGGGCCTTTTCGACAACTCTCAACGCCTCATCAAAGTGATTCACACGGTTCAGCTTCAGTGCCTCTTCGATCTCCTTCGGGATAGGATATACAGCCTGTGTGCCGAAAAAAAACAGCAGCACATAAAGTACGGCACGCCAGAGACGCTTATTTTGTAAATTTTTCATTCAAATATTCCTGAAAATATGTAGAAGATGCAACGAATATTCTGTCCCATCCGAGCTGCTGGGCTCGGAACGAGACGAGTCCATGGCGGGATACGGTAATATCGTGATTTATTCGTGTTCCTGTATCAACATACTTTTCGGTTCTGTCTTCAATGTCGTAAATATAAATTGGATTATAATCGCTATCAATATTTTTTGCAAAAATGATGTGCCTGCTGTCGGGGAACCACGCCGTAGTTTGTGTGTTGTCTTTTATGACATCAGGAATATTAAAATAGTCTATAAGCTCTTGCCCGGCCCGGGGACCCGATCCGTCCGCAGGAACGATCATAATCCCCCATCGTTTCGTATTGAACGGATCGCGTTCCCTGTTGTATGTCGTGTAAAATGAAACAAACCGGCCGTCCGGAGAAAAAGAAGGGAGAACGTCATCGAAAAACCAGCTCACCAGTACTTCTTCACGCTGATCCGGAGAACCGACATTCCGAATTATATGAATATCATGGGCGGTTTTGCCTCCGGTTGTAAACACGATATCCCTGCCGTCCGGGGACCACTGCGGAAAAAGGTCGGTATCCATGCCGGATGTAAGCTGCTGCAGCCCCCCGTTCGTAATATCGAAAAGATAGAGATCGCCGTTGCCCGTTCGTCCCGAGCTGAACACTATCTTTTTCCCGTCCGGTGACACCCGCGCCTGCCCGTCTTTTCTGAATTCTTCGGTAACCATGAAATAGCCGTTGTACTGTTTCGGGTGCAAAGACTCGCGTATTTCGCTGAGCACGCGGTCATTCTCCAGTACCGCTCCCGCATATAAATTGTATTCTCCGAGACCCGCATTGGATGTAAAAATAAATGAACTGCTGAATGGAAACCAGGTGAACTCATAGTTGTAACTTTCCTCTGAAAACGACTCGAAAAGGTCATCCGAAAGCCGGCCTTCGGAAGTATTCGTCAGAGAAACCTCCCTCACCTTTTCGAACTCAAGCGAATATTTCTCGTCGGATTTGTTGATTATAACTGCATAAATTCGAATTTTTTTAATCATCCCCTGGTCCACTTCGAAAGCCAGAAACTTTTCATTCGTTGCAAACTGAGGATTATACGAGTTATACAGACCCGGTATCTCTTCCACCTGCATGAAATCAAAAAGTTTCAACTCTATCCCCTGAAAATCGACGGCGAAATCCTCCTCAGCCTCTTTCTGCACCGTCTGTTCGACCGTTTCGTCGGATTCCGGGGGCTTTTCAGCGGACGGGGTGCGTATCGCTTTCCTCTCACACCCTGCGAACAGCACACCCGCACAAATCATGAGCAGCGGTATCACCGGAAAAATCTTACTTTTCACCTCTCAGCCTCTTTACCTCATCTCTATACGAAACCGCAACCGCGTACTGTTCCCTATAATGCTGTTCATTCATCAGATCGCTATCGAAGAAATCAAAATAATCGGCCCAGGAGTAGAATGCCTTCGTTAAATACTCATTCTGATTGGTCATATAGTACAACTTCTGATAGGATACTGAAAGATAAAAAAGAGTATTCAGGTACACATTTCTTCTTCTGCTCACTCTCAGTCGGTTCTTTTTTTCCCGGATTACATTGAATGCCGAGATAGCATTTCTGTAATTATCCTCTGCAGTCCCCGGATCGGTATAGAAGAGCTTTTCGGCACTATTGTAATACGCCTGTCCCATGTTGTAATATGAAATAACAGAGAGCTCATCATTCAAAATCTCCACGGCTCTGTTGTAATAGTACAGCGATTGTTCGTCATCCTTCAAATCGTTCAGGTATATAAAGGCAAGAAATTCCGTTGATTTTCCGAAATCGGGATGCTCCGTGGGAACCGACTGGAGTATACTGATTGCTTCATGAATATTTCCTTTTTTATATTCGGCTTCAGCATCAGCAAAGTAGTCTTTATAGAGATGAATTGCCTCATCTCCGGTGAGAGAAAGTCCTTCCTCCCCGAAACTTAAATATTTCTTGTACTCCTTATACCCTTCGCGTTTCAATTCAACAAGATGATATCCATACGGTACTTCCATCGGCTGTTTTATTATCGGAGTCTTCCCCTTGAATTCACTATCAATGAAGAGAAGTGCTTCATGCGGTATGGAATCGACGGTAAACACTGTCTTTCCACGTTTCAATTCGACGGAAACCTTTCCGCTGTTTTCTCGAACCTTCAGCGCGATCTTTGCGGGTTCGTATCCCTCCTTGTATACGAGGATGTCCGCACCAAGGCTTTCTGCCAGTGAGAGCCGAAACTCACCGTTTTCATCAGTCTGCCCGCGCCATCGGTCGTCAAGATACACATTGGCATTCAGCACAGGGTTTTTGTTCGATGTAACGACAATCGTAACAGGAACCTCCTTCAACTCCTGTATCGGTTCCCGATACCGTTTTACTCTTCCGCCCGCTTCAAGGAGATACCCCTCACTTATTGTCTCGAGAGTGCATGCCGAAAGTGTTTCACCGGTATCAACAACAATGAGCTTTGCGACTCGTTTTTTCGAGTACCCGCCTTTTATTCTGTCGAAATAGTCGTAGTAGCTGTAAAACTTGTTATTTCGTACAACACCCTGTCGTTTTCCGAGGTTTATATACACCCTGTTTCCGATCGAAGAAATATTTCCCTCAAAGGGGAAATTTTTCCTGAAAGACGAGGCGAAATCCTCGAGTACGGACTGTACCTCCCGCAGCGTAACGAGTTCGTTTTTTTCACTTATAACCTCTCCCGTATAGTCAACCCCACATACGTAGAGCTCAAAGAGTGTTCCGATGCGTCCGAGGTTTCCGAATACCGCACCGTCGATTTTTTTCTTTATCGCCGGCACCTCACTCCAGTTCACCCCTTTTTGTGCAATATTCAGACCCTCATCACGCATTGATGAGAAAACAGTTTTGTTCGACACATTCGATAACACCCCGTCATTTGTGAGATAATCGATAACCCTGGTTCTGACATCATCAGCCTGGCGCTTGAGAAGCGGGTCATCCCCTGCACTGATTTTCAACGGGAAGACGGTTATATTCGGTGAATCCGGAATTTTTGTATAAGAAAATATGTAATCCTGGAGCACCGGCAGCTTCCTCTGTATATCATATGTATGGATGACTTTATCAGGGTAGTAATTGGATGGAAATAAAATGACGAGCTGCAGTTCCCCATCCACCCCCTTCTCATTTTCATAATTGAAAGATATGCGGCCGTCGGGCCCCGATATGCCCATATACCGGTCACCTATAAAAACCCGTGCGCCCTCAATCCCCCTGACCACGTTATAATTCTCTGTTACGGTATACACCTCAACAGGAATCATTTTATCCAGAGCAGCCTGTACGACAGCATCGGGATATATTTCAACACTTTTATCCCAGGTATGTTCCCCTGCTTTCGATACCTGTATTCTTTCTGTCCGATTATTCTGCCCCGAGTACCGTACGGTAAATCGGCCCGTCCTGTCGGTTTTACCCATGAATGTCCCGTTTATGATAACGGCTGCATCCTCCAGGGGTGAATCTCCTTTCCGGCGCACTTCCAGTGTATAATACATATGGCCGTCGATGATAGCGAGAAAATGATATTTTTCATACAGGCTTGCCCTTCCAAGCTCAGCGCGTTCAAGTTCCGTCAGTATATCAAATTCCCCTTCAAGGGACGGGGTTTCCTCTTCTGTTTTTTTCTCTTTTTTCTTCGCTTTCTGTTCTTCTTCAGCGACTTTAAAATGGGTTTCCCAGGGCCCGTACTCATATCCGTCGTTTTCTCTTTCAATTATGAGTGTATACGACTCTCCGACGTTCAGATCAACATTGGTCTGAAAAAACCCTTTATCGTCTGTTTTGCCTATAAACTTCTGGTTGAGGTATATATCTGCGTCTGGAAGAGGAAACCGGTCGATTCGGTACGCCTCGATTTTGAGGGGTGCCGTAATCGTTATCATTTCTTTTTCAAATTGCCCGGTGATAAACAGATATACGACAAGCCCGGTCAAAGCAAAACTGAAAAAAAGGATAATAAATGTGTTTAGCCTGTTCAATGACCCAACTCGATTTTATGAGACTGCAGGCACTCTGTAATTGCTTTAAAGAAAAAGCTCTGAATGCCGTCGAGTGTAGTACTGTATATCAGGCCCGCCGTTTCGATTAATCGATCCTTGTTCGGAAGCCTTACGTTCGAATAATGACGACGGTGTAAAACCACGAATGCACAGTTTTGAGCGGACCAGAATTTCTGCTTGCACCTATACAGGTTGATGAAAGAGCATACCGTTTACGTACGCATTACATTGTAGGCGGCTGTATGGTAACATCACCCTCATTTCCGGTAATTTCCTTCTGCCCGCTATCCTTAAGCGGCTTTCCTTCACCCGCCTCTATCTTCTGAAGAGTTATCTTTCCGAGGTTGTACCGTTTACCGGCCTTTAAATCGAGGCGGAAACTCTTTACATAAAACCCTTCGAGAAATATTTCTACAACATACTCACCGCTCTGTAAATCAACGGAAAAGCTCCCATCGCCTGATGCATTCGTAGTGATGATTTTTTCCTGCTCCTGCGTACCATTCCGCATCGGTGTACAGTTGATAATGATGCCTCCTCTGTCCTGCATCTTAATTTCATTACCTGACGCATCGACCGGCACCACGGTACCCTTTATTCCGGGACGCTCAACAACAGCCTTCTCTTTGGTCGCACATGAAACAGCTGCCAGAAACACGGCTGTCAGTACCGCAATACAGGCCGCATACCGACCCCCTCTCCCATGTTTCGGGCAAGACACTCTCTTCTCATTCATTTTTGGAATCCTAACTCATTTTATATTTTAAAATAAAAAAATCCTTCAATAAATCGTACACATAGAGATACGCATTACCGGTAATGAAGTACACAAGATTTTTACCGACTCTTCCCGGCGGAAGATACGGAAAAGCATCGACGGTGAAAAACACATCGGAAAGGAGCCTTATTCTGTCTTTATCTGAAAGCGGATTTTTTCCTTCGACCATGTTGTTGAACAGCATCTCCTTATAAAGGTTGAATGCCCTTTCTCTATAGTCGAAACGCTCCGCTCCGCTCATCGGATCAAGTGCAATGAAATCCGGCAGAAAAACATACAATGCTTTTTCTCCCGAAAAATAATTGTAATTGAAGTCCACAGTGGAAAAATATTTTATCCATTCTATGGAACCATTTTGCCGGTTTAAGCACACCACTTCGCCTTTTGAGAAAAAAAGAACGATCACAGCATCAAATACGAGAAAATCCCTTGTTATGTTATCACCAACATAACTTATCCATTTCGATTTTCCCGTTCCGGCATCAAGTGAGTAAAAAGTCCCGTCCCATGCTCCGAAGTAAAGACTGCTGTCACGCAACTCGGGAGACACGCTTATTATACCGCCTGAGCTGAAAAGCCATACCTGTTTTCTTGTAGCAATATCATAGGCAACGACTTTCCCGCTTTTATACGGAACGATCAGAAGGTTTTTATATATAGTCAGTCCTGCGTTTATCTCATCCTCACTTTCGTAGGAATACAACTGATGTCCGTCCGAACGTATCAGAACGTATATACCGCCGTCTGACGTGGAAATGATTATATAGTTTTCATAGATAAGCGGCTTTCCGCTGATCTCATTTTTTATAAGGGAAACCCATAACACTTTACCGCTTCTTAAATCAATGGCGTACATTCTGTTGTAAATGTCATAGAAATATACATCCCCATCCTGAACCGCAAATGGATTTAAAAGGTCTCCGCCGATGAAGATCTTCCATATTGGTTTCGAGATGCCGAGAGAAAAAGAATAGAGCGACCCGTTAAAGATCATCGGGAAAATAGTATCGGTACCTTCCGGAGGCCTGTTCAGGTGCTCCACCTCGTATTCGGGAAAAAGCGATTCGTCTCCGGACACCTGCGGAGGATTTTCATTGGAGTCCTGAGCGTGTAGAAATTGAGCATTAAAAAAACAAAGGGCCATCGACAGAAGAAATACGCATGTATATCGTTTCAATTTCATATATGTCTGAAGATAATATACCAAAAAAATGTTCGGGACGGCATATATTAAAATGCCGCCCCGCAGGGGGCGGCACGTTTTTTTAAAAGAGCTTACTACACCCCTTTTTCTTCTCAGCCTTTTTTTCAAGTCGTTCTCTGTCGCCCTCGTACAGGTACTTTGCTTCAATATTTTTATATATTGTCTTTATTTCTTCAAAGAGACCGGTCGCCTCCTTAGGAGGTTTTTCAAGTCCCGTATAGATCCTTTCCGCCATGTCGAACAGGCCTATAGACGAAAGCGCAAGAAACCGGATATTCACAAAGGCATGAAACGCAAACCTGCTTTGCTCGCCTGCCTTTTTGGAGTACTGATCCGCCAGATCCTTATTCCCTTCATCGAGAAGCTTGTCACGCTCTTTAATAAACTCATCCTTCTTCTTCTGTGCATCTTGGCGCACTATTTCGTTCTTTTTAATGTCGGCATCTATCTCCTGGAAACGAACGAGTATTTTTTTTAAAAGAGAAATCTCATTGCCCTTAATAGACTCCCGGGATTCTGCCAGCCATTTATCCCAGTCTATAACCCTGGTCATAACATCGAACTTTTCGGTCGGCTCCTCCCCGAATGCCACCTGTGTTCCCTCGCCCTGCTGCAGCACCAATTCACTCTTTCTTCCCTGCACAGCAACACTGCCTTCATTCAATAAAACAATGGTCGAACCGTCAAATCCCGATCCAACCTCAAACTCAGTTCCACGGATGGTGAGGTTGACTGTCTGAGTCTGGATATCCGGCTCGTTCTTTGCCGTCTTCCCCAGCTTGAACTTCATTCTTCCCAGGAAGAGCATGAACGAAGGCCTTTTTTGTTCCTGAACGTACTTTTCCGATATGGTGAACTTGGAGTTTGCCATAATGTGCATTTCACTTCCGTCGTCGATCAGGGTTGCCTCACTGCCCGCGCCTGTCTTGATAATATCGCCTGAAACCAGGGTCATTCCAGAATCCAGTTTCTCCCAGTCACTTTTCAGGTGGCTGTAGGTAACGTCGCCAGAAACCCAGTCCACGACAACAGAATATGAGAGAACAGGAACTGCAACCAGTGCAAGAATGAAAAAGAGAATGCATATGAGCTTTTGGGTCATTTTGTTCCTCCCTTTAAAGTGTATACCGATTTTTTTCGATGGAAATGAGCATGTTTTTTACCGATGCGTTGTTTCACACGGTCTTTGTATATGATACCAAGCATCAGCCTATTATAATAAATCCAGTGGTGTACCGCAAGAGAAAGACATGCGCCGCCGACCGCACGGCATTCGAACGTGTGGTGCAGCCGGTGCAATTCACCGATTTTGTTGTTCGCGGCTTCACAATGTACAATACCTCATTTTTTCCATTTTTTCACCCGCATTATACAATTGCAATTTCGTACTTTTAATGCAACAATTTACTCAAAGATATCTGTAAACAGGTTGTACAGCGCACGGACCGGCCCGCAAACAGTATTTCGTCATGACTGCGCAGTTTTCCGTAGTTCGGCGGAAAACGAAAGATAATCCAAAAAAATCAAAACAGGGAGGCAAAAGATGCCCGTTCAAAAGTTAAAGAAGTATCTCGATGATCATAATATTAAATACGTCAGTATCAAGCATTCACTTGCATATACGGCGCAGGAAGTCGCTGCATCCACTCACATCCGGGGCAAGAAGATCGCCAAAACCGTCATGATCAAGGTCGACCGGAAAATGGCAATGGCTGTTCTGCCGGCAAGCTTCAGAATAAATTTCGGCATGCTCAAAAAGGCCACAGGTGGAAAAAAGGTTGAAATTGCCGGTGAACAGGAGTTTCAGAGTCTTTTTCCCGACTGCGCCGTCGGTGCAATGCCGCCCTTCGGCAACCTGTACGACATGGATGTGTATGCCGACAGCTCTCTCAAGGAGGAAGGTGATATAGCCTTTAACGCCGGATCACATACGGAGCTCATACAGCTCGCGTATAAAGATTTTGAAAAACTGACAGGAGCGAAAATCGCGAAGTTTTCCGAATAAATGTTATAACAGTGCTCTGTTTCCTATATGTACTCTTTTCAGATACTGCTCTGCTGCATCATAACAGCTGAAAACCTGTTTTCTCGGCGTAATCGGAAGATCGTCGAGGTAAAAATCCGGATGAAATACAAGAAGTGAGTAGGGAATCCCCGGATCCAGCTCTGCTATAAAAGAAGCGGTTGCAGAAACCTCCTGCTCATCCACATACTCGGGAACGAGAAGCGTTGTTGCGGTCAGCAGATCAGAGCCCGGAAAATTTTCCGCAACTGCTTTGAAGTTGACACGCGTTTGCGTGTTTGCAACGCCGCACAGCGTATGATGGATATTGGAATCGAACGCTTTCAGATCAAACTTTATCGTTCCCCCACTGCGCATTGAAAGTTCGGCGGCCCTGAGCACGAGCTGCGTATTTCCGGAACCGTTCCATTCCCAGCAGATATGCTTTCTGCCTCCGGACTCCTTCAGAATCCGCCGGGCAGCTTCCAGAACGGATGGAAACTGCGGTTCGGGAGACCCTCCGAAAAAACAGATGCACCGTACGCAGCTATGCAGTGCTTCCTGCACGAGATCATCAACAGCCATGACCGGAGCGCTCCGCACAGCTTTATGCTCGGCATTCTGGCAGTACAGACAGTCAAAGCTGCAGCCGTATAAGAACACCGCGAGACTGTATCCTGATTCATGTGAACCTCTGCAAAACCAGGCTGCACAGCAGTTTGTAGGAAGCGCATCCAGATAGGTATGAACAAGGAGGTTTTCAGAGCCGGCCCGACTTACAACGGTATCGTCTCTATTTATTCTAATGCCGCAGTATCCGGGTTCACCCCTCTCCATTCTACAGTGATTTGCGCACAGAGTACAGGATAATGCGTCGTTTCTTTGCGGAGGCCTTTCGGGCAGATCATATCTTTTTCGCACCCTGTCATGAAGCCTGATCAGATTTTCTCTGTTTGGATAATCCCGGATGCAATCAGCGCAGAGAACGATAAATGAAGCGGCTGGCTTCCTTTTGCACTGAATGCAGGTAATCACCGGGCCCTTCTTTTCGCTTTTGAATGTACGGCTGGTAATTCATAAAGCCCGTCCGGCTTCAGCGGTTCGGTCACGCGCGTGTCGGGAGGCTGTCGACCGGACAGCGGATGGAGACCGGCGGGCACCCCCGCCTCTTCAACCGCTGAATCACAAGCCCCATAAACCTGATAAAAAAAATTTACCGTAAAATGACCTTTTTCTCAACAATTACCCGTGTGCAGCCACAGATAAAAACAACAGTGAATAAATCATACATTACCTGGATCGAAATTCATATGGAAGATCGGTTTTGCAGGTAAAAGCACAAAATCAGTGGTAAATCAACAAAAAAAAAGGTACTGTATGAGAAAACACGCGATTTGAAGCAACAGATCCGAAAATTTCCTTATACTGGAGAAGGCATATGACCGGGGTTGTAAAGCACGGTATATTCATCGATCACGATACGGGGCCGTCTCACCCGGAGAGTCCACGCAGACTCGAGGTACTCTACGACATGCTCCAGGACAAAGACATCGCTGGAAAACTCAAAATTCTACCGCCCAGGAAGGCTTCAAGAGAGGAAATCGAATATAATCACATGCCTGCATATTTTGATTATGTCGCAAAAACAGAAGGGGTCGCCCGCTCATCGCTTGACATGGATACACAGCTCTCGTCAAAGTCTTTTGAAGCTGCCCTGTACGCTGCGGGAGGCGTTTTGAACAGTATCGACGCTCTTATAAACGGAGAGTGCCCGAATGTCTTTGCGCTCGTCCGTCCCCCCGGGCATCATGCAGAAGCAAACAGGGGTATGGGTTTCTGTATTTTCAACAATATTGCTGTCGGAGCGGAATACGCAATCAGACATCACGGAATCAACCGGGTGCTCATTGTCGACTGGGACCTGCATCATGGCAACGGCACGCAGCATTCCTTTTATTCGGACGACAGGGTGCTTTACTTTTCAATCCACCAGTATCCCCACTACCCGGGGACCGGGGATGTTCTCGAGGTCGGAAGCGGAAGAGGAAGAGGGTTTACCGTCAATGTACCGCTCGGACCGGGATACGGCGACTATGAGTACATTATGCTGTTCGAAGAGGTGCTCAGGCCTGTTGCTTTACTGTACAAACCGCAGCTCGTGCTCGTTTCAGCCGGATTCGACGCCCATTACAAAGACCCGTTGGGCGGAATGGAGATTACTTCTGAGGGATTTTCCTCTCTTGCCGACGTGGTGATGGATATAGCGGAAAAGACTGCCGGCCGCAGAATATTGCTTTCACTCGAAGGAGGGTACAACCTCGAAGCATTGAGAGAAAGTGTAAAAAAAGTTATGGTGCGTCTTTTCGGGGAAGGATGTCCCGGCCCTCACCAACCACCTGACGACAGACGCAGGCATGATGTGGACATGGTAGTTAAACGGATTGCGGACGTTCACAGTGAGTTCTGGAGCTGTTTTTAGGACGGTTTGTCCGTATCTTTCCATTGAAGAACGGGCCTCCGCGCTGCTGCAACCTCATCGACCCTCGTTATTTTTGCTCTCTGCGGCGCATCGTGCAGTTTTTCGGGCGTCCGCTCCGCTTCCCCTGCAATAGCAACCATTGCATCGATGAAACGGTCGAGCGTCTCTCTGCTTTCCGTTTCCGTCGGCTCGATCATGAGGGCGCCGTGTACGACGAGGGGAAAATAAATGGTCGGTGGATGAAACCCGTAATCGATGAGCCGTTTTGCGATATCGATGGTGCTTACGCCGTATTTCTGCTGTTTTCTATCGGTAAAAATACACTCGTGCATGCTTTGCGTCGTGTATGGGAGATGAAAGTGTTTCTCCAGTTTCTTACGCAGGTAGTTCGCGTTTACGACCGCTGTCTGCGAAGCTCTCTTTAATCCGCTTCCGCCCAGGGTTCGTATATACGCATAGGCCCTGACGCAGACGAGAAAATTGCCGTAGAAACTTTGCACCCTTCCGATCGAATTCTTTAAATCGTAATCGAGGCTGTACGCCCCATCTTTTTTCTCGATGACAGGAACCGGTAGAAACGGGATGAGTCTTTCTTTGACCGCAACAGGCCCTGCGCCCGGTCCTCCGCCGCCGTGAGGGGTTGAAAAGGTTTTGTGCAGGTTTATGTGAAGAAAATCACACCCTGCATCACCGAAGCGTACGATTCCCATGAGAGCGTTGAGGTTTGCACCGTCTATGTACACAAGCCCTCCCCTTTGATGTACGATATCCGCAATACTGCCGATTTCCTGCTCGAAAATTCCGAGTGTGTTCGGATTTGTGATCATAACCGCCGCAGTGTTTTCATCCATGATGTCCCCGACGGCAGTCGCTTCGAGCCATCCTCCTCTTCCGGATTTAACCGGCACTGCCGTAAATCCGCACATATTCACACTTGCAGGATTGGTCCCGTGCGCTGTGTCCGGAATCAGCACTTTCGTACGTTTTTCTCCTCTGTGTTCAAAATACGCCTTTATCATCATCATACCGGTCAGCTCGCCGTGCGCCCCGGCGGCCGGCTGGAGAGTCACCCTGTCCATTCCGGTGATTACTGCAAGGAACCGCTCGAGCTCGTACAAAATCTGCAGAGCACCCTGTGAAAGCTCCTCGGGCTGAAGGGGGTGTGCGAAACTGAACCCATCGAAATTCGCGATATCCTCATGCACCTTGGGATTGTACTTCATGGTGCAGGACCCGAGAGGGTAAAATCCGGTATCCACTCCGTAGTTCCACTGTGAAAGACGCGTAAAGTGCCTGACCAGCTCAACCTGGCTCACTTCAGGAAATCCTTCGAGGGATGTACGGATCATTGACCGGGGAAGAGTTTTTTTCAATCCTTCCATGCCGGTTTTATCGATAGGCAGGATAACGGCTGTTCTTCCCTTTGCGCCTATCTCGAAGAGAAGCGGTTCTTCGAAACCGAGCGTCGAGATACCGGCTGGTGTTTCCATTTAATTCTCCTGTTCGAGAGCATCCCGCAATACATTGATTTCTTCTCTCGAATTCATTTCCGTCACGGTAACGAGAAGGCAGTTTTCAAGCTCCGTATAATACTTTTTGAGGGCTAAACCGGGAATAATTTTTTTTAGGATCGAGGCCTGCGTAATTCTTTCCAAATCCCTGTCGGTTTCAAGGACGAATTCGTTGAATGTCGGCGAATCGAATTTCAGCCGAAAACCGCTGATGCCGGACAGGACTTTTTTTGCGTACTCCGTGCGCTCATGATTCAATATACCGATGCGTCGAATCCCCTGTGTACCCAGCGCACTCAGGTAAAGTGCGGCCGTCAACGCGCAAAGCCCCTGATTGGTACAAATGTTCGAGGTTGCCTTTTCGCGGCGAATGTGCTGCTCACGCGCAGTGAGCGTGAGCACAAAAGCCCTTTTACCCAGTCTGTCGACAGACATACCCACAATTCTGCCCGGCATATTCCGAACAAACTCTCTTTTACAGGTGAGTATTCCCAGCAGGGGGCCGCCGAAACCCGGTGGAATTCCAAGGCTCTGCCCCTCACCGCAGGCGATGTCTGCATCATACACGCCGGGCGGGTTGATTATTCCGAAGGCAAGCGGCTCCGAGAACACGGATATAAAAAGCGCGCCGCGCCCATGAATCACCTTTTCATACATGCCATCTTCCAGCACACCGAAGAAGTTCGGCGATTGCAGCACGACACAAGAAACGGTTTCATCGATTATTTCTGCAAGTTTCTCACTGTCGGTCACCCCCTCCCTGTTATAGGGAACCTCAACAATCTCTGCGTGCCCTTTCACGTATGCCTCAATCACCGCGCGATACTGCGGGTTCAGCGTGCGGGAGAGAATAACCGTACTTCTTCTGTTTATCCGCAGACTCATGAGCACCGCCTCGGCTGCGCTGGTCGCTCCGTCATATACCGAGGCATTGCACACATCCATGCCCATGAGCATGCACATAAGCGATTGATACTCGAATATAGCCTGCAGTGTTCCCTGACTTACCTCAGGCTGGTACGGAGTGTAGGATGTTGAAAACTCCGACCGTGATGCAAGCCGGCTCACAGCGGGGGGAATATAGTGGTTGTACAGACCGCCGCCGATAAAAGACGAGTATTCATGCAGGTTGCAGTTTCGTATGCTCAGCGTTTTCATATGCCGCATGAGCTCGGGCTCGGAGAGCGGTTTGGGGAGATCGAGCTCGCCGGCATATCTTAGATTCTCCGGTATGTGAGTAAAGAGGTCTTCAACTTTCCCACATCCGATATCCCGGAGCATCTCGCGTACATCTTCATCGGTATTTGGAATATAACTCATCGATTCGTTCGTCTCCTCCCCGATGCCGCCCACGGTCGGCACAAAGCGTCTGAACAAGCCGTACGAAGCCGAATATTCATATCCGGGCTGCCTGCGAACAACCGGTTCAGCTTTCCTCAGACTCCTCTTTTATCATCTCCTCATATCCGCTGCTGTCCATAAGAGCCTCAATCTCGGACTGATCCTCGATCGTCATTTTAATCATCCAGCCGTCTCCGTAGGGTGAAAGATTGACGTATTCAGGATGCTCGACGAGCGCTTCATTTGTCTCGACAACCTCCCCACCTGCAGGTGCGAATACATCCGATGCAGCTTTTACCGACTCGACGGCCCCGATGGCCTCGCCGCGTTTGAGCCGGGTCCCGACAGCAGGCATTTCTACGAATACCACATCACCCAGCTGCTCCTGAGCATAATCGGTTATACCGATTGTCGCCGTTCCCCCGCTCTGTAAAAGCCATTCATGTTCACTCGTATAGCGCAGATTTCCCGGAAATTCCATTACCGCCTCCTCTCTCAACTTCCAGTACCGTCGAATCTCCAGCTCACTTTCCCAGTTCGACCTGTGATACGTACAGTATATCTTCGTTGCTGCTTTCAATCCTTCCGATGTCTTCAGCCGAAATCTTCCCGTCAAGCTGAATACGCGCACACGCGCCGTCCGCACCGCTGAAAATTATATTTTCCATAATTTCGACATTGATGCCTGCATCCCGGATGATATCAAGAACTCCGGCGAGCACACCCACACGGTTTCTATGATGAACCGAGAGCATCCAGCGGGCCGGTGTCCGCTCGATGAGATTTACACAGTTGACCACTTTCCCTGTTCGGAGAAACTCCCGCAGGATATGTATCGTTTCATCCGCAACCGCACTCTGGGCCTGCTCGGTGGACGCACCGATATGATGTGTTCCGTACACATTTTCTGAATTCGCGAGGTCGCTTTGAAACAATCCCTCCTTTACGGACGGCTCATTCTTAAATACGTCGAGTCCCGCCCGTATTCCCTTCTCATGAACAGCCTTTAAAAGGGCTTTTTCATCCACAACTTCAGCCCTCGAAGTATTGATGAAACAGGCGCCTTTTTTCATTTCACGAAAGAAATCCTCTCCGATACGCCCCTCGGTTTCCGGAGCCAGGGCAAGGTGGACCGTTACGATATCAGCATCTGCAGCTACCGCCTCCGGGCTTTTTCGATAATCAATTCCAAGCAACCGGGCCTTGTTCCGGTCAAGAGATCTACTCCATGCAATCACGTGCATGCCGAATGCGCGCGCACGGGAAATAACCTCTCTTCCGATTCTGCCCACCCCTATGACTCCGAGCGTCCGGCCGCAGATACCCTGTGCCTTTGAAAACTCCTTCTTGTTCCACCTTCCCTCCCTGAGCTGAATTACATTGTCCGGAATTCTCCTGTCCAGGGCGAGAATCAAACCGAATGCAAGCTCGGAGACGGCGATTGCATTCTTTCCCGGGCAATTCGCAACGTATATGCTTCTGGCCGATGCAGTTTCTACATCGATTGTGTTCACACCGGACCCGGCCCTGATAATGAGGTTCAGCTTCCTGTCCGCTCTTATCATATCGCCGTTAATCCCTGTGGACCGGACAATGAGTATATCCGGTTCCTGCTCATGCAGAGCGGAGAGCAGCGTATCCTCCTTGAGCGACTGATCGTATGCGATATCACATCCGAGGCCCCGCATTTCATCGACTTTTTCATCAGGAAACTTGTCTGCAATCAAAATCTTCAGAGTCATGGTTCACCTCCTTTCACAATCTCTAAACCCCGATTCCCTTGTTGATCCGCGGATCAGCGTACCGTTATTCGGATGCTTTGCATCCGAATAACGTCAGTATCAGAAGAGATGGATGAGCAGCCCCGACCGCAGCTTCGGTGAAAACCAGGTCGACTTCGGCGGCATGACCATGCCGGCATCGGCAACAGCAAGGAGCTCCTCCACCTCCACGGGATAAAATGAAAAAGCGGCCCCCCCCTTTCCATCAACGAGCCTTTCAAGCCTTTGAGCGCTGTCAGGGCCTCCGACAAAGTCGATGCGCCGGTCATTCTTCTGATCCACGATCCCCAGTATGGGCTCCAGAAGCGATCTCTGAAAAATACTCAAATCAAGCGCATCAACAGGATCTTTCGCCCGAATCTCTCCTGTCAGGGCAAGGCTGTACCACTTCTTATTCAGATACATGCAGAAAATACCCTTATGAGAAGGTTCGGGGTTGGACGTCTCAAAAACATCGAATCGATTCTTCACCTCGTTTAAAAACATCTTCTCGCCTCGGCCGTTGAGATCGCTGACATACCGGTTATAGGAGAGAATCCTGAGCTGCTCGGACGGAAAAAGAACGGCAAGAAAAAAGTTGTACTCCGCAGTGGAATCATCGCGGCCGCCGACATTTTTTTTTCTCATCTCCTCCCGCACCCGGCTTGCACCCGCTGCACGATGATGGCCGTCTGCAATGTATACATACGGAATCTCTTTAAAAGTTTCAGCCATCTCCTGGGAGTTTTTCGCCCGCCAGACTGTGTGCCGGACACCGTCGGCGGCAGTAAAATCATAGAGAGGCACTTCTCTTTTTTCACGGTCGAACAGCGCATCGAGCCGGGCTATTCCCCGATAGGTCATCAGTACGGGGCCTGCATGTGCCGAAAGGGCGAGCATATGCCGCACCCGGTCATCCTCCTTTTCCTTCCGGGTATGTTCGTGCTTCTTAATAATATCACCGTCATACTCATCCACAGAACAGCAGCCGGCAACTCCGGTCTGCTCACTGCCGTTCGTCTTGAGACGGTATATATACAGGGCGGGATCATCCTCCTGAATCAGAATTCCTCTCTGACGCAGATGGCTGAAATTCTCGGCAGCCTTTTCGTATACCGTGTCATTATACGGGTCGATGCCTTCAGGCACGTCTATTTCCGGACGAATGACATGCAGGAAACTGAGCGGATTTCCGGCTGTCATTTTTTTCGCCTCATCCGCAGTCACCACATCGTACGGAACACTCGAAACAGTCTCCGCCTTTTCAGGTACCGGCCTGAGTGCCCTGAAGGTTTTGAGAGTTGCCATATTATATCCTCCGTTTATATTCTGTTCAGCCGACCTGGTGCAGCCTGGATGGAGCCCGTCGGGCCGCACACTGCCGGAAGCGGCCGAGAACTTCTCCTCCGCAGACAATCCGCATACCGCGATCCTCGCGCTCCAATGGAAATACCGGGCCGCTCATTTTTTTTCCGGAAACCGGCTGATAATCTCCGCTTCAATATGAAGATGATACTTTTCACCAACCTTCCCGGAAACAGCTTTTTCATCTTCCGAAAAAGCGGTAATTAAACCGATCTGCACCCCCTCCCGTGTAAATCTTCTGTCGATATAAGCCATGCCGACCTGCAGCTCATCCGCTCCCAGGGCACAGCTGGTCACATGGCCTATAATCCGCTGGCTCCTGATGTCAAGCACATAGTCGTCCTTTTTTGCCATTCGCACGCCGCGTGTGCATACCCTGAAGCGGACAATTTCCATCCAAGATTCCTGCATGCGCCGCAACAGCGCATTTCTACCGATGAAGAAAGCCTTGTGAAACTTTACGTAGGGACCGAACCCGGCTTCAACAGGGGTTATATCCCGGGACCCTGCAAGCTCATGTCCGTACAGAGGGAGCCCTGCTTCAATCCTGAGGGAATCTCTGGCTCCGAGTCCCGCCGGCTTCACCCCGTACTGCTTACCCGCTTCCAGTATACTGTTCCAGAGAAGAGACGCTCTGTCGGGATGAACCATGATCTCATACCCTGTGTCCTCTCCCGTATAGCCTGTTTTCGATACCAGGACGTCGCATCCGCAGATCTCACACTGAATAAAGCTGGATTTCATTAATCGGACAATCCGTGTCCCCACCGCGTCCGATCCGGCGAGTGCGCATAGAGTTTTCAAAGAAGCCGGTCCCTGAAGGGCCATGCCGACACGCGCATCGGATCCGGCAGTTTCAACGTTTTTAAGATCCTTTATTACCGCCTCGCCGATGAGCTCCCGCATCGGCGCATCGGCATCGATACAGACATCTTTTGTATTTACCGCAGTAAACCACCTGATATCGGTATCACTGTTCGCCGCGTTGACGACCACAATGTATCTCTCATCGCCGAGTTTGTAAATCATGATATCATCAATCGTATGACCGTCCGGATCGAGGAGATACCCGTACATGGATTCCCCCGATCGAATCCAGGGGACATAGTTGCTGCAAACCGCATCGAGGAACTGAGCCGAAAACCTGCCGCTGACTTCGAGAATACCCATATGACTGATATCGAAGAGTCCGGCGTTCTGCCGTACGGTCCTGTGCTCATCGATTATCCGCTCATATCGAACGGGCATTTCATATCCGGCAAAGGCAACCATGTGCGCCCCGAGCTTTAGGTGTTCGCCGTGGAGGCAGCTCGGCATTGCATGATGTTTTCCGGTACCCGTTTTTTCAGAAAGCGTCAGGACCTGGCGGTAAATCTTCTTATCCACCTTTTCGTTCGTCAAATCCAGTGCGTGGACACCGATGAAATAGGGCTTTGAAACATCAAAGCAATCAGGTCTTTGTTTGTATAGCTTCTGCGCTCCTGTCCCCGGTTTGAAAAATGAGGAGTTTTTTCTTTTAATTTTTCCCTTCACCTGCAGATGCGGCGGAATCCTTTTGAGCGAACTTTCGATCTCACGTTTCTCGTCTTCACTGCACTCGTCATACGCCCTGATCACAACCGGGCCGTCTATCTTTCTGAATATATCGATGGAGTCAAAGGCAATATATCCGTCTGAAAGACCTCTGAGCCAGAAAAGAGTCTTTTTACGGACTTCAGCAGGACATAGGAGGAGAAAACGATCGTTTCCCATGCTGTCGGTAGAAAGGCGGACCGCTGTTGACGCCGAAATAAGCGTTCCGTCCCCCTTCAGTAAAAACGTCTGTCGCGCCTCTCCTGTATTCAATGTACCGACTGTGCGAGTCGAGATCCCTTCTAAAAATAGAGAAGAACGTGCACCCTTGATGAGGATGGGGCAGATAGTGTCTGACTCACTTTTTGGCGCACCTCCGACCTCAAATCCGAAATGAGGATAACCCTGTACGGTCCCCTCATTTTGCCGGTCGAGGCTCAGGGCAAGCGTCTGGCACCGTGCTTGTATATCCACGAGCACATCGAAATCGATCTTGCCCCTCGGCAGGTCTCCGGTGAGCCCCTGATAGGTGAAAGGTTGTATATTTTTGATCGTCTCCGCTATGAGTCTGCCGAGCTCTTCGATCCCCTCCCTCGTTATTCCTCTTTGCGTAATCCACGGCGTGCCGATCCGCACCCCGCTCGCTTCGGCGGTTGCCGAATCGCCAGGTATGGTGTTCTTGTTTGCAACAATGCCGCACAGGTCCAGAATTCGTACCGCTATCTCACCTTTGAGCGGAAAACCGCTCTTTATTTCAACTGCATTGAGGTCTATGAGAAGGAGGTGGGTATCGGTTCCTCCGTAGGCGAGCTTCAACCCGTTTCGTTCGAGCACATCCCCGAGAAAGCGCGCGTTTTTCACAATGTCTCTCTGCACATTTTTAAACTCATCACCGGCGGCGATTCCAAATGCAACCGCCATTGCTGCAAACTTGTTCACATGGGGCCCTCCCTGTTCGCCGGGAAATACCGCCTGTTCGATTCGTTCGGCATACTCCTTGTCGGTGGTCATGATGACCGCACCGCGGGGGCCGAACAGTGTTTTATGAGTTGTGAATACGACAACATCCGCATAATCGATTGGATTCGGGTACACACCGGCTGCTATCATTCCTGCAGGGTGAGATACATCGGCAAGAAGTACGGCTCCTGCCAGGTCCGCCGCTGCCCTGAACTTCTTCCAGTCAGGCGCCCATGGATAGGAGGTGTATCCTGCAATGATCATACGCGGCTTATGGGTTTCGGCGAGATCGACGATACGGTCGTAATCGAGCCTCCCGGATATAGGATCGACTTCATAGGAGACGATGCGGTACTGTTTTCCAGACCTGTTGAACTCGCTCCCGTGGGTAAGGTGCCCGCCGTGCATCAACGACATCCCCATCACGGTTTCACCGGGCCGCACAAAAGCATCGTACACGGCGCTGATCGCAACCGAGCCCGAGAGGGGCTGAACATTGGCAAAAATGTTTTGAGGCGGGGTTTTCTCGGTTCCGAACAGCCCGGCCGCTCTGCGCGCAGCGATCGTCTCGACGAGATCCGCATACTCGCACCCCTTGTAGAACCGCCTGTCTCCATACCTTCTGTACCTGGCGAGCTGAAAATCCATATCGGCCAGGATGGCCTCTTCCTCCCCCTCCATGAAACCGGAAGGATAGCCTTCCGCATACAGGTTATTGAAGGGAGAGCCCAATGCCTCCAGCACGGGCGCAGGGCATATACTTTCGGACGGAATGAGAATGATTTTGCCTGCCTGCCGTGCCTCCTCCAATGCCGTGAGCTCCGCTATGGTCGGATCCATATTTGTGAGCGTTTTATCAAACACATACTCTGAATAACGCATATTTTTCTCCAAAAGCCAATATACTCAATACCGTCATCTCTGTCAAGAGATAAATACAGATAACACAATTTTTTTATACTATATTACATATTATATGTAATATAAGCTTTATTAATACGAAAATGATCAATAGATAGGTCTTCGTATAATAACAGAGCAACCGCTCGCACGATCGAATCACAAGGACGAAGAAGGGCTGGAAAAGTTGTGTTTTTTATGTAATAATAATGCAAAACAGCGACTAACCGGGTTTTATCATGACGCTCACAGACAACCGGTACATACCGGTCCCGATTGCAGCCATAACCAGGCGATAGTAGTAACGGCCGGTAAAAGTAACAAAACACCTGCAGGGATTGACCGTCTTTGCACCCGAAATCAATCTGTGCCGTTAACGGAGAGTAAAAGCACATGGAAAAGCATTACGTGTTAACCGCGTTCGGAAAGGACAGGCCCGGCGTCGTTGCAGATGTTACCGGGCTCATATTCGAAATCGGGGGAAATCTCGAAGACACAACCATGACACGGCTTGCCGACGAATTCGCAATCATCCTCCTCTTTTCGATTCGGAAAGATATCGAGAACGACCTTGCTAAAGCGTGCAGACGGCTCGAGAAAGAGCGAGGAGTTTCGGCCTATTTCCGTCCTGCAGAAACCTCAGGCGGAGTGATGAAAATACCGTATACCCTTCAGCGCGTGCATGCCGAAGGGATCGACCATACCGGTATTGTGTACAGAATAAGCGACTACCTCGCATCGATAAAGGTAAATATCGCCAACCTGACATCCCGGCGCGTCACTTCGCCCGAAAGCGGAACGGTGCGTTACATACTGGAGATCGTGATTCAGGTTCCCGAGGACGTCTCTATTGAAAGTATGAAAAGAAGCCTCGACCGTATCGGACGTGAGATTGATGTGGATATCGACTTTTAAACCTGACTGCCGAATGCCGCCGACACGCTTCTGAAGAAGCATGTCGGCAGCATCAAACGCGGGATAGACGACCATTTTAGACGACCCGCATCATCAATCATTCCGGCCCGCTCCAGCAATATCGAAATTGACAATAGAAGTTATACGTGGTACAGTACGGGATAACTCTTGATAAAATCATTCAAAAGAGAACGAGCACTGTAATGCCGCCTGGTTGAGGCATGTTCTCCACGGCGCGTACGCAGGGATTTTGTCCGCTCACCTGGACGTATTCAGCCGACCTGCGGTCTGCCGAATAACATTACACAGCGGTGTATACCGCATCCAGGCGCGTGCTCCGGCGGCATTACGTATAACGGCGGGATAGAATGATCAAGGTAGATTCGGTTGATCTTAAAATAGTGGAGATACTTTCCGAAAGCGGGCGCATACCGAACAACGAGATTGCGGTCCGGCTTTCCATTTCGGAAGGCACGGTCCGAAACCGTATAAAAAAGCTTACCGAAAACAATCTTTTGAAGGTGAAGGGGCTCATCAATCCCGATCAAGGCACCGAAAAACAGCTCATCTATATACTGATCACACTGCAGATGAACAAAGAGTGGAAGGAAACCGCGCAAAAAGTCTCCGAGCTCCCCAATGTACGATCCGTTTCCATGATCACCGGGCGATTCGACCTGATAGTGGAGCTTTTCATCGAACCGCACAACCTCATAAACTTCCTCACCAATGAATTATCGACTATCGGGACTGTTGCTTCGACCGAAAGCCTCGTTACCATAAAAAATTTCAACAAGTGGGTGTAATCAGCGGTATTCCAGGGCAACCGCATCGAGCTGCACCTTCTGTGTACCGTCTGAAACCAGAAATGCCCTGAAGAAAAATGTACCGGTCCCCACATCGGTCGCGAATCGGGAAATCTGTGTATTGACTTCAGGCGCCGTGTTCGCCTCTGCAGCGGAGCCGGCCCCGGTCCAGACGCTCCCGTTCCACCAGTACCAGGATGCTGAGTCATTGCTAATCTGGTACTGCACGGACCCCTCGCTCGAGGATGCGGTGGTTTCGCTGAACGAGATAAGCCCTGTATACGCCTGTCCTGTTTTCGGTGTGATGGAGGGCCTGTCTGTGTGATAGGTCGTTTCAAGCTGTCCCAGGCTTGCAGACGGATCCGGGGATGTGTACTGCCGTATGCGGATGTCGTCCGTGTAAAACTCGTATCCGCCGTGTACCGCAAAACGGTCGAAACTGCTGACCGTGCTGTCCGTCGCCGAAACGGAATCGACGATAGTACCCGATGCGTCGAACAGAACAAGATCGACAGCAGAACCAGCCCGCCGGAGCTGAACAGTGTACCAGGTGAGCGAAGAGAGAGATGGGTTTTTTGTTGCAGAGATGCCGGTCCCCGATCCCGAGCTTCGCTCCTCTATGTACAGGTCCGAAACTGCATCGAAATTATTAAAAAGAGGACCGTACCCGTTGAAACCGCTGTCTTCTACTCCGTACCGGTTCGCACCGCCGCCACTGAAATTCACCCGCTTCGTCCTGAACACAGCCTCGAATGGGCCGATGGAGGATGAAAAGGTTCGATACCCGCCGTTCGGATCGCTGTTATTGTATTTTCTCAGCACCCCGTTGCCCGCATCGCTGAAGATAGCAACGGAGCCGCTGCTGTACTGCTGCCATCCGAGGTCGCCGCTTTCAAAATCATCGTAGAAATGAAGTGTATTCTGGCCGCTGCTCAGAGACGACACTGCGGAGTTTCCGAAATACAGGTACACGGTTTTAACGCTGCTTCCGGGTATGAGGGGAACCCCGATATACAGGCGTGCAGACTCGCCCGGGTAATCGAAAGAATCTACGAAATAATCGAGCTGAGTGCTTTTATTCGAGTCGGTAAAGCGGATACTGCCTCCATCCGTTTCGATTCCGCTCCAGAAATCGGAATCGGTGTCTGCGAGCGCAAGAACAACCTGATATGCGGTCAGGTCACTTGCATTGCCCGTGTTGTCGATCGATACCGGAATTCTATACTGCCAGTCGGTGTCGAAGAAATCGGAAGCCAGCCCGGCATAACCGCCCGAAACCATACTGCCTGAAGCAGCGGAGTAATCGCTGCTCTGGTCGAATGTCCATGCTTTTGTAAAGGCCTGTTCCGAGCCGGACGTTTCTCCAGACGACTGTATAAAATCCGTTTCTTCTACATAGCCGCAGGAAACTGCAGCAAGGATGACAATCGCAAGTGTTATGAAATGCCCGATTCTCATAATTTTAAGTATAACGCATCATGCGGCGACTTTCTTTTAATTATGGTTTTATCCGTTAAAAGTCTGGTATTTTGTACCAGAATTTACAAAAGAAAATGATCTTTTACTTTTCCGTGGCCTTTTAAGCATTGGGAAATTAAGGTAAAAACCATTAGGTAAGTGATAAATTGGATCTTTTACGATTGATAAGTTCACTTACCTATCGTTTATTCAGGGAGAATGATTATAGGCTCCAGGCGGCACTGCACATATCCGGTATACCGGGCGGTTTAACTACCCGGTCTGTTCGGACTTCTCTTACCAGTCGCCGTCATACGGTGAAACGACAAAAATCGAATTTACCCTGATCGATTCGCATTATACCGCCGGACCGAAATGTTTGAGCATGACCAGGTCTTCAGTGCTGCTCTTGTTTGTAATGACTATGCCCTCCCGGGCGGCAGTCACGCTGACAAAAAGCTCATCACCCGTCATCTGGCCGAATCTGATCATAGCAGGCGACTCTATGTCGAGCACACCGAACGTACCATACCCCTGAATGACGATCAATCCGTATGCGGCATCATCGGCTATCGTCACCGAACGTCCCGGCAGAATCGTCAGTTCCTTGGCGCTGAAATACTCGGAGTTGTACACGATGTGATATTCCTCATATCCCTCGTCGCGCATCTCTGCGACCGGCCTGACCGATTTGGGCTCGAGAAACCTGTTTTTATAAAAATCCGGATCGAGATTCAGGTCCCAATCGATCATATCTATGATGTAGTCGAGATCATGCCTGTATTCTTCGGGTACATCTTTGACCAGAAGTTCCCATGGCGTATACTGCTCCCACACGAGAGACTGGAACATGGCAAACACATCGGAAGCCCTCTGCGGCTCATAGGTCAAAAGCGACCCCGGTGCGTGGAGAATACCGGGCGGCACATCCCAGCCGGTACCGGGTTTCAGCTTATACGCGCGTGAGAGGTACAGAATGCCGTTGTCCCCTTTGCCCCAGTTCTCCAGACATTTTTTCACCTGATCTTTCGTGGTACCTGGATTGAGGCCGAAAAAGGTGTAGGGGAACCAGGCCGGATGGTTGTTGAGCTGTTTGGGAAAATAGTATCCCTCCGGTTTCCCCTTTTGTCCGACTCTGGCTGCCCTCTCGTCATCTTGATGGAGGTGATGGGGAAGAGGCTCCATATTATCGAAGAACTTTGAATACATCGTCCAGCCGCCATGCTTTTCCAACACCTCTTTTCCGAGGATTTCATCCCCTATCAGCTCTATCGCATCTTTGAAAAGTACTTTTTCAGATTTGGTCCCGTCTTCTATATAGATATAACTCAAACCCTCGTCCTCGAGCGTTTCAGGTCCATTGTCCGCCTTTGTGGTCGATGCAAACCACCGCTCTTCGATTCCGCCTCTATGTGCACCGAATGAATAGTAATCGTCCGGATGCAGTTTCAGCCGTCTCCCGGGAATGCAGAACTCCCTCGGCACCCAGTTCGGAAAAAGCCGAAAAGCACCGTTCCCTTTATCCAGGGCACTCTTCAACAATTCGCCTGTATCTTTCATACCACGCCTCCTGCGTATTTGGATTTTTTAAAAGTTATCAAAAAACATCTCATACCCCGCTAATAAGGGATCACAGGTTTTATATCAAGCACTTCACACGTCGTTACCAGCTCCTCTTTATAATCACCATACACGACATGCACGTGATTCGCCCGGAGCGCGTTTAGGAACCCTTCCCGGCTGCAGTCAAGCCGGGCAAATATATGGGGCTGCTGTGAATTCGTCTCGTTGATCTTCTCAAGAGGCATATCCAGTGCTTCACCGCCCGTAATGAGCATAACATACTCCCCGTTGATCCTGCTGAGCCGGGCGATGGTTATCTTTCCCGGCTTTCCCACATATCTGGGGCACGCACCGCCGATCACCCAGTCAAATTCTCTCAACCCTTCGGTAACCCAGGTAACCTCCTTCCTCGATCGTGCAAAATCCGTCGGCTGCGATCCGCAGTTGCACATCCGTACTATGTTCTCATCGTAATCATAGTACAGTACATCGGTAAACAGTGTTGTATCGTTCGTGATGTTGTTCAGTATCTGCATGGTAAGCGCGCCGTTGGCATCAGCCTCACAGGCACAGACAAATGAGCTCGTTTCCCCGAATCCGTCATTCGATGAATCGTTGAGAAGAGCGTGTGCAACACAGAATGTGGTATAACAGGATGGGAGCTCAGGCAGACATTTCACTGAAATAAAATCGTACCCCTTTTCACGTATCACTTCGCGGAGGGCCAGGTACATCCTGATTTGCGAATACATCACATCATCCTTCACCTCTACTCCGCCAAAATCCTTTTTTATCCAATCGAGTAGGGTAACCATCTCTTTTGCGTCGTATTTTTCGGCTCTCCTGATAATATCAACCTGCTCGAAGCCGTCCACATCTATGCCGAATCTGCGCATCCATTCCGACGGGTCAATGCGGGCCGTATACATACCCATGCATCTGCTGCCGCCTTCACCGTATACCATCCCCCTGAGCTTCGTCGCTCCAGCGATACCGCTGCAGAGTATTTTCAACCTGTCGAGAACCCTCTGTTCTTCAAAATCTCCATACACCAGATAATTCTTTATGCCGACTTCATCAAGCGCACCCCGAACGATCGAACCGCCGACGATGCCGAAGGTCTCAATATGCGCATCCGCCCATACGATAACAGGTGCATCCGTTTTAAATGCGGCCATAACAGCCGTGCAGGAATACGTCCATGTTCCGACATAAACAACCAGAACATGCACCCCCTTTTGCCTCAATGTCTCCCCCTGTTGAGCCATCTGACGGTTTGTCCGGGCAATTTCGCCGCAATCGAATACCCTCATGCCGATCTTTTCGAGGGTTTTTCGAGCCTTCGGGAGATAACCTTTCACCCGGTTTACAAAACTATCGGGCCATGTCTCATCCGGCGACATGGTAACGATGAGGCCCACTTTTGTTGTTTTGTCTTTGTAAAACATCTTCCTCTCCCTTAACCGATTATATTTTCAACAGACATATGCTTTAGTATGAGGTCGAATTTATTTAAAATGGCCCAATACCCTCCCGGATATCGGGCCGCTCACTTGAGTGACCATAACTGCACATCAGAGAAAAACGACGCTACTTCCAGAGCTCTTCCACAATGGGCAGATACTTGTCAGCATTGCCGGCGTTGATGATGGGAGTATCCATATAGGTATAGTAATCAACCTTTTCGCCGTTCAAAATCTTCTCCATTACCTGCATACTCGTTGCCGCGTCAACAGCTGGGGACTGAAAAACAGTAAACAACTGCCATCCGGCCATTATATTCTTGACCGCTTCAGTCTGACCGTCGCATCCGTTGAAAATGACCTGGCCCGGCTTAAGTCCTGCATTCTGAAGAGCTTTGGCGATACCGATCGCCATTCCGTCATTATGCGAGTAGATCATTTGGAGCTTATCACCATAGGTCGTAAGCCAGTTCTCAGTCATTGTCTGGGCCTTATCCGGAGACCAGTCACCCGGCTGCCGATCGAGCAGGACGAAACGACCCTCTGCGCCCATCTCTTTAACCTGGTCCGCAAACCCTTTCTGCCTGTCAATTGCCGCGGAGTATCCCGCCGTTCCGGTCAATTCGCAGAAGTTTATTTTGTCGATTCCTTTAGAGTCGAGGTATTCGACATAGGTCTTGCCCATCAGCCTTCCCTCGAGGTAGCTGTTCGGTCCTGCAAAACCGATTAACGAGTCAAGCTTCGGCGGATCTGTCATAACATTTGAGGTAATAACCGGGAGCTTTCCATTCGTTTCATCATGGACCTTGTTGATCACCGACACAATACCGGCGGCATCAACAGGCATTATCATCAGCCCATCAACTCCCTTGGCTACAAGGTCTTCCACCTGATTCACCTGCTTGTTCAGATCACCGCTGGCGTCGGTCATTATAAGCTTCCAGCCTCGATCCTTTGCTTCTTTTTTCAACGCCTCGGCATAAGGAAAACAGTAGGGGCTGTCTTCTATGAACGGCAGAGAGAAGCCTACTGTAATCTGCTTCTTTCCCCCTTTTTTTTCACCCCCTCCTGCATACACCATGAAGGCACTGAATGCAAATGTGATCAGCACCGCAACAAACAGTAACACTTTTACCTGCTTTTTCATATCCAACCCTCCTATTTTAGATTGTAAAAAATTAATCGAAATGATTGAGTATCCCTTCCTGTAAGCATCACCCCCTTTCATGAAAAGCCATGATTTCGGGCTCCTGTTACAAATCTTTTTTGTCCGAACAACTCCTATGCTTCACCTGCCCGAAATGCAACCTTCTCCTTGTATACGGTGAGTGCATCGGTAACAACAACCGCTAGTATTATCAACCCGCGTAATAGCAGCTGATAGTTGGTTGACACATTGAAGATAACCATCGCCCTTTCCACAAGCCCCAGTATCAATACTCCCTGGAGAGTGCCGATCACTTTACCTTTTCCGCCGAAAAGGCTCGTACCTCCAAGCACCGCAGCGGCAATCACGATAAGAGGCGTATTATCGCCAAACACTGCCGATCCGGTATTGACTCTGGAAGAGAGAATTACTCCCGATACTGCCGCAGTAAAAGAACACAAAACAAAATAGAAAAAGGTATACAGATTTACATTGATACCTGCAAGCCTCGATGAAAGAGGATTTCCCCCAATTGCATAATCGTTTCTTCCGAATTTCGTGTATTTTAGGATATACCACACAATCACATAAGAAATTATCAAATAGAAAACGGGCGCAGGTATACCGAGGACATTCTCCTGGCCGATGAATTGATATGCATCAATACTGCCCTTCACCGGATGGCTGCCCGTTACGGCAAGCCCCAGACCCTTAAAAATAACCATCGTACCGAGAGTAACGATAAACGCGTTGATCCTCCCCTTTACCACAAGAAGGCCGTTCAATGCGCCAACGCATGTACCAATAAATAACCCGCTGAGAATCGATAGAAACATACCGTGAGGCTGCATCATGATTGTGACTATGCCGGTAAACGACATGACAGAGCCGACGGAGAGGTCAAACGACCCGCTGATCAGAAGAACAGTCATGCCGGCAGCCATGATTCCGTTTATCGTGATGTGATCGAGAATGCTGTACAGGCTCCTGATGGTAAAGAATCTTGGATCGGCTGCCGTCAGGGTAATAAGCAACACCAGGGCGATAAAAAGAAGTTTCTGTTCTCTGATAAAGTGTGTAATTTTCCCCTTCATTCTTTTCAATACATCAACCTCTTTCTTCTATTGAATTCATCATACAGCACTGCAAGAATCAGTATAACCCCTTTTATTAACTGCTGGTATTCAAACGGAATAGACAGAAGAGCCATGCCGTTGTTGATAATCGCGAATATAAAAAGTCCGATTGCTGTTTTATAAATACCGCCGACACCACCTGACAGTGCTGTTCCACCGAGAACAACAATTGTGATCACATCAAATAAATACGTTGATGCGGTGCCCACCCTGATTCTGGGCAATCGGGAGGTGAGAACAATAGAGCCCAGCGAAATAATCAATCCGTTGATGATATAACTCCACATGACAACATTCGAAACATTGATACCGGCAACTCGGGCAGCTCTATCGTTCAGGCCGACGGCATACAACCTCCTGCCCGAAATTGTTTTATGCAGAAGAATTCCCACCAGAACCATAGTCGCAACGAGAAAATAGGCAAGAACAGGAATACCTAAAATGCTTTCATCACCGATGAAGTGAAAAATACTTTCAGGCCTGCTCTTCAAATTCCTTCCACCGGAAATAATAAGAGCAACACCTTTATAGAAGATCTGCGTTCCCAGTGTTACTATTATAAAATTGGCTTTCACCTTTCCGATGAGATACCCGTTGATAAACCCGCTGATAAAACCGGCAGCAACAGCTGCGACAATGGCGACGAGATAACCGAAGGGCTGCAGCATCACATTGACAACTGCACAGAGGGCAAGAATCGAAGCGGCGGAAAGATCCATCCCTTTTCCGATCACAACAATCGTCATCCCGCACGCGACAATACCATGCACGGTGATCTGGCGAATAATATTGAAAATGTTTCCTACCGTTAGAAAATCTTTTGCTACGAAACTCATACCAATAATGAATACAAGCAGAACAATGAGCATTGCCTGATTAAAGAAAAAACGTACGAGGCTTCGTCGAAACTCAACGACGGTATGCTGTTTCTGTATATCCATACGGTCCCGCCCTCTATCAGATATTCCCAACCGCTGCATGCATGAGATTTTCTTCGGTTATTTCCTCTTTTTCGAATATCTTCATCAGATTCCCCTCACGTATGACAACAACGCGGTGACACATACCGATGATTTCCGGCAGCTCGGAAGAAACAAGGATAATAGAGACCCCCCTGTTTGCAAGCTCTTTGATGAGGGTATGAATCTCCTTTTTTGCGCCGACGTCGATTCCCTTTGTCGGTTCATCGAGTATGAGAATTCTCGGATTAGTTGAAAGGCACTTTGCGAGAGCGACCTTTTGCTGGTTGCCGCCGCTCAGATTCATGACAAGCTGGTCAAGAGACGGCGTTTTTATATCAAATTCACCCACGTAGCGTTCTGCAAGCTCATTTTCCCTCTTTCGTTTAATGAGTCTGAGTTTCGATAGTACTTCATGCAACAGCAGGATGGTAATATTTGCCTTTACACTGAAACCCTGAATTATGCTTTCCAGCCTTCTGTCCTCAGACACAAAAGCCACACCCATTTTGATGATATCGGCCGGCTTCCGGGAAGTTATTTTTTTTCCGTATAGATGTATTTCACCGTTTTCTATTTCGTCTAGTCCGAAAATCGCACGTACGATTTCACTGCGGCCGGCCCCGACAAGACCGGAAAATCCGAGAATTTCGCCTTCCTTGAGATCAAAACTGATATTTTCAAACACCCCGGAAATGGTGAGATTCTTTACCTGAAGGACGATATTTTCTTTTGATTGATAACTTTCATCCCCGAAGATATTGCCTATATCACGCCCCACCATGTACTTGACTATCTCGTTTTCATTTGTTTCATTTACTTTCATCGTTTTAACTGTTTTACCGTCACGGAGCACCTTAACCATATCCGCTATTACGAAAATCTCCTGTATTCTGTGCGAAATATAGATTATCGACGTCTCCGTCTTGACAATACGGCGAATAAGGTTGAACAGGTTTTCCGTATCTTCCTCCGTAATAGAGGCGGTCGGCTCGTCCATTATAATGATTTTCGCTTCACGGGAAAATGCCTTCGCTATTTCGATAAGCTGCTGCTGTGCAGCCGATAATTCAGCAACAATCGATACTGGTGAAAGGGGGATGGAAAGATTCTGGAGTATTTTCTCGGAAGACTCAATCATTTCCTTCCAGTTAATCCGTCCCCATCTGGTTTGCGGCTGTCTTCCAAGAAAGATATTTTCCGCTACCGTTATATCCTGTACAAGTGATGTTTCCTGATAAATGGTATTGATCCCGAGGTCAATTGCGTTTTTCGGTCCTCTGATATTCTCATTCCTGCCATTTATTTTTATCTCGCCGGTATCGTTGCTGTATACGCCCGAAAGAATTTTAATGAGTGTGGATTTACCCGCTCCATTTTCACCAACCAGCGCGAAGACTTCTCCTCTTTTTAGCTGCAAACTGACGTCTTCAAGCGCCTTGACTCCGGGGAACTGCTTTGAAATATTGTTCATCTCTAGAAGGTAAAGTTCTTCAGACACTTTTTATTCTCCTGTATATATGAATAAAAATATATCTTACCACATTGTACTATGAATTGCTGCTGTTTAAAACAGTTGAACCCCTTACAACAAGCCCGGGCTGAAGAATTATTCGCTGTTGCCCTGCTTCATTTTCTTCACTGAAAAGAATATCAACCGCCTTTTTACTCATTTCGTCAAAGGGCTGCATGATTGTCGTCAACGCAGGGGAAACCATACGTGAAATTTCAAGATTATCCATTCCCATGAGGGCAATCTCCTCAGGAACACGGTATAACCGCATTTTTAATGCCTTCAACGCGCCAATTGCCATAAGGTCATTCTGTGCCCACAAAGCGGTTAGATCTCTGTTTTGTGAGAGGAGATGCTCTGCTCCTTTAAAGCCGGAATCAAAGTCAAATCTTCCCTCGTAAATTTGATGATTTCCAAGCGGTAAATGTTCGTTTTTGATGGTATCAGAAAATCCTGCAAGACGCTCCCTGCACAATTTTATATTTAACGGGCCGGTGATACAGGCCATTTTTCTATGACCGAGTGAGCTGAGGTGCCGCGCAGCCATCACTCCTGCACCATAATTATCAAGAATGACGTGCGGCACGTCCTGTACATCAAGCTCTCGATCTATTGCGACAACCTTTACCCTGCTTTTTTTAATAAGATTCAGAACTCTGCTTTCATCGGACAACCGGGAAAAAATGATTCCATCGACATTTCTGCGAAGCAGATTATCGAGCAATTTTTCCTCAATGTCCGGATCGTTATGGGTGTTTCCTATGATGAGGCTGAATCCCCTATTAACGACATATTCTTCAACACTATTGATGATCTGAACAAAGGCATGCAATCGAATCTCGGGCAGTATCAGACCGATTAATTGACCGCTTTTGACTCTGAGGCCCTTTGCAAGAAGGTTCGGCCTGTAGTTTAATCTTTCGATTGCAACAAGCACTTTCGAACGGGTTTGCTCATCGACAGGGATGGTTTGATTAATTACTCTCGATACTGTAGAGATCGAAACACCTGCCATGCCTGCAACATCCTTCATAGAAGGCATACCATATAATCCTATCGATAAAAATCAAAGTGATGATCAAATGTACCGACCGGTGCTATTCTCGTTTGAGTTTTAATCAGCACATTTTTCGAAACGGAGGACTCGCATATTTATTTTAATACTATATGTGGACGTTTTGTTTATGAAAACGATTGTGCAAACGATATCATACAAAGATAAACGTGTCAACACTTTTTAAAAAAAATTTAGTTCTATGAAGAAGGGCTTCATCTTCCGTTATTTAAGCAGGGGGTTTTCTTTCCGTATAAGAAAAACAAACGGAGACTGTGCTGCTGTCCCCAGCAGAACAAGCCCCGCACAGAACAGGTATACGAGAGACATGCTGTATCTTTCATACAACAGCCCGCCGATTGAAGACCCGACTATGAGCCCCGCTGAGAGTATCGATTCGTGAATCGCCATCCTCCCCGCCCTGTTGATACTGCCCGACACACCGTGAAAAAGGCTGTTGAAATAGCTCAACGACATGAAAGCGCCGATCAGGGCAAGCAACACCCCCAGGGGCAGCGGCATGCCCGTGTATTTGAGCAGGAAAACCATTGCCGAAAGCAGAATCTGCCCGACGAGCATCTGGTGTGGTTTAAAATGCCAGAATGAAGTCCTTCCAAGAACGATAAACCCCAGAGTTGCAAAAATCGCCCGCTGCTGAAGGATCAGACCGACGAGACTCTTGCTCACGCTGAGATCGGCCTGGGCGTATACGGGAAATATATTGAGGATCACACCAATGACTGTATATGTCGTGAACAATCCGATCCAGGAGGGAAATCTCAGCAAAGTGCTCCTATCTTTGTGAGAAACATCCCTCCTTTTCGCCGCCTCGATCCATCTGTCGCTTTTTATTTTGGGCAGTGTAAGGGTGGCCCCGATGATGAGGACGCAGGTGAGGAAAAACAGAAAGCTTCCCACAAAAAGCGGCAGGGAGGAAGAGAACGTGCTCAGAACGCCTGCGAGAAAGGGGCTGATTATGGTTCCTATACTCCATGAAAAATTGTAGCTGGACAAAACCTTTCCCAGTTTCACCCCCTCTACGCCGTGTGACAACCAGCCCATGATGAATGGCCAGAAAAGCGACATCGCAACACCCCACAGGCTGTAAAAAACGTATACCATAAAAAACCGGTGAGTCAACACGGCGGACAGCACGAACATGGTCATAAAAAAAGTGGAAGCTATTAAAAGATAACGCGGAAGAACCCTTTCGAATACCTGGCGGATAAAGAGGCATCCCAGTATATAGTGCAACGACCACAGAGCGGTAAGATAGCCGACCTGGGACGGGGTTGCCGCAAAGACATCACGCACGTAAAAAATCATACCCAGGGCCACGGTCCCGACACTGACGGCAACGAGAAAGGCGGCCGGCAGCAGTACTGCTGATTTTCCGATACCGGTGTAGAAGGATTTTACGATCTGCCATCTGTTGCTTACGTATTTAATCTGCAGTTGCCGTACCTCTTCCCGAGACTTCAAGTTCAATAAAGGACGCTAAACACTGTACAGGCACCAGAGAAATAGTTATGTGACCGGGCACAGTGATTTCTCCCTCTAATATATGCGTAGTTTTACATCAGCGTACAATAAGAACAATCGACCAAATATTATTCAATTATATTCCCCACACCCATTTCAATCGATTTCAAGACGATATAGCTCAGCGCTTCAGAATTTTTTTCAGGGCGGAAAGCAATCTGTCGACGTTTTTCTCCCGTGCAGTGTGGCCCATCAGGCCGATTCTCCATATCTTCCCCGCAAGCGGACCCAGTCCCCCTCCTATCTCTATAAAATACTCTCTGCGAAGCCGGTTCCGCACGCGAGCTTCATCGATCCCTCCCGGAATCTTCACCGCATTCAGCATGGGAAGACGGTACTCCGGCTGAACGAGCATTTCCATGCCGAGTTCCTTAAGCCCTTCTACGAGCCGCTGGTGTGCATCAAAATGCCGCTGATGCACCCGGTCGATTCCCTCTTCGAAGATCAGCAGGAGGGCCTGGTACAGACCGTACAGCATGTTTATAGGAGCGGTGTGGTGATATACCCGCTTTCTGCCCTCCCAGTACTGTATTATCATGCTCATGTCGAGGTACCAGTTCGGCACCCTGCTCTTCCTGTTTTTGATCAATTCCACAGCGCGCTCTGAGAAGGTCGCAGGCGAAAGGCCCGGAGGGCAGGAAAGGCATTTCTGCGACCCGCTGTACAGCGCATCCGCTTGCCAGCGGTCGGCCTCCACCGGTATACCTCCAAGGCTGGTCACAGAGTCCACCAGATAAAGGGCTCCGCTGTCCTTCACGAGCCGGCCGATTTCTTCTACCGGATTTTTGACTCCCGTCGAGGTTTCCGCATGAACGACCGCTGCTATTTTGTACGAATTACCCGACAACCTTTGAGCCACCTGATCGGGGACTACCGGTGTTCCCCACTCGAACTCGAGCGTGTCGACCTGTGCCCCGAGCCTGTCGGCAACATCCGCCATCCTCTTGCCGAATACACCGTTTATCAGAACGAGGACCCGGTCTCCTCGCTCTATCAGGTTCACGAAGCATGTCTCCATACCCGCAGAACCCGTTCCCGAAACCGCAAGAGTAAGATGGTTTCGAGTCTCCATCAGTTTTTGAAGCAGATCTTTGATTTCATCCATGATCCGGATGAAATAGTAATCCATATGCCCGAGCGTCTTACAGGAGAGGGCCCTGTACACCTCGTCCGGAACACAGGAAGGTCCCGGACCCATAAGCAACACGTCATCGATGTTGTCCAGTAGATTTTTCATGGTTTCCCCTTTGATGAAATTCGATCTTCTTTGATGAAATTCGATCATCTGCAAATACAGCTCTGGTGGTCGAATCACCCGATTCAATCATCTCCGTGTATCACCTCTGTATTGCCTTGAACGTGTTCTTTCGACCGCATCCTTCCAGCCGGCGTACAGTATGTCCGCATCCGCCTGTGAAATACTCGGTGAGAACCGCCTGTCGACTGCATGACACCTCTTCAGTGCGTCTGCATCTTCCCAGTATCCGACCGCACGCCCGGCAAGACAGGCCGCCCCTAACGACGAACTTTCTATACACTTCGATCTAATTACATCGATACCCAGAATATCCGCCTGAAACTGGCAGAGAAAATCGTTTTCTGCAGCGCCTCCGTCGACTCTCAAAGCCTGAATCTGCAGGCCTGTGTCTTTCAGCATCGATTCGAGTACATCTCTCGTCTGATAGCATATCGCTTCAAGGACAGCCCTCACAACATGGTTTTGCGTCGTTCCAGGCGTTATTCCGAATATACCGCCCCGGGCATCAGGGTCCCAGTACGGCGCGCCGAGCCCGACGAAAGCAGGTACGAAATATACCCCGGCCGTATTGTCAACCGACCGCGCCATCTGTTCCGATTCGGATGCACTGAGAAGGATTTTTAATCCATCGCGAAGCCACTGGACTGCAGCACCTGCGATAAATATGGAACCCTCGAGCGCAAACACCGGCTCGCCGCTCCCGTTGCAGGCCAGAGTTGTAACAAGCCCGTATTCTGAAACGGGGCGCGCCAGCCCGGTATTCATAAGAACGAAACAACCTGTACCGTATGTGTTTTTTATCGATCCCGCATCGAAACAGGCCTGCCCGAAAAGAGACGCCTGTTGATCACCGGCAATTCCTGATATGGGAATACCGGCAGGGAGCACACCCGTTTCGGCACTCTTCCCGAAAACCCCGGAAGATCTTTTCAACTCCGGAAGCACATTAAACGGTATGTCGAACATCTCCAGAAGGCCATTATCCCATGTACGCGTTTCGATATTGAACAGCATGGTGCGAAAAGCATTCGTGAAGTCTGTGGCATGAACCGCACCGCCGGTCAGTTTCCAGAGTATCCACGAATCGGGCGTCCGAAGACGAGCGCTCCATCTTTCGCCTTTCGGAAAGCATCGGGAACATTCTGCAGGAGCCATTCCAGTTTTGTCGCTGAAAAATAGGCGTCAACATGAATCGTATTTTCAACAGTCTCCCAGATCTCTGTCGGGCTCTGTTCGACCCATCCAGGTTTTGGATAGTACTGATGAAGCTCTTCGTATGCACTCGCAACATGCATGCCTTTGCGATCGTACATGACCGCCCTGGTGCCGGTTGTTCCCTGGTCGATTGCAAGTATATACCTTTCTTTCATTTCTACTGCAGTACCCCCGAATGCCCTGTTTATCCGAACACAACGCCAATCACCCGGATACGTAAAATGCAAACCGCTTCACAACACCGGGCAAACCGAAAAGAAAGTCGTGCTCAAAAAAATAAAAAACCCTGTTTGGGCCGGTACTTGTCCAAACAGGGTTTCTCCTGGTCTCTAACCTGTTTAATTTTAACCTTTATAGAATTATTTAATAGATTACAAATGAAACTCCTCAACGCTCCTTCATTGTACACAATGCCTTTAAAGAGGTCAAGACTTTTTTCAAAAAATATTTTTTCCTTTGATTTGTCGTACTCAGGCCTCCTCGGAATTCCACCTTATGCAACCATACCTAAAATTGCATTTCCATCTGAAGCAGAGCATGACCATCTCAGTGTTTAACGATATTCTTCATAATCATTCACTCAATGTTCTTTCTACCCAAATAAAGATTGGTAACTGCTAGGGTGGAAGTAGTAATAATAAGCAGTAAGGCGATTGCATTTATTACAGGTGTCGATCCGTCCCGCACCTGTAGATAAAGATTGATGGGCAGGGTGGCGTCAGAACCAACAAGGAATAAAGTCGTATTGAAGTTCTCAAATGACATCAGAAATGCAACTGCAGCTCCTCCGATAATTGAGGGGCGCAGATACTTCAATGTTATCAACCATATTACCTCCAATCTGCTTGCTCCAAGATTGTACGCAGCTTCTTCGAGCGTTCTGTCAAATTTTCTCAGCCGTGCGGAAACAAACAGTGCTACAATGGTGGTAATAAATGAAAACTGACCCATCACTACCAGCCATATACCCGGACTCAACACCTTACTATTCCAACCAAATGCATTTTCAAAAAACAAGCCTACAGCAGTAGAAAACATCAGGATGGATATGCCTAAAATGACCCCGGGTATAACCATGGGGGCGAGCATGAGGAAATAGAGAATATTTTTAAACCTGAATTCTTCCTGCTCAAAGAGAAAGGCTGCCATTGTCCCGACAATTGTAGAAAGAATGGTAACGGCAATTGCAACCCTGAATGAAGTAAAAATACTCCTTAAATTGATCGCATCATGAAAAATACCTATTTTGTCCGGGCCTTTTCCAAAAAACCAGGCAAGAGTAAAGCCGTTCCACGGCAAAGAAGGAAACATTGAGTCATTGAATGCAAGAACCATGGTTACCAAAAGAGGCGCAAAAAGAAAAATAAAATAAAGTATTATAAAAATCTTGAAGCCTGCTAAATATGTTTTTGTGTTCGGCAAAGTACGTATCATTTTATCACCTGAGAAAACTTCTGCCCTGTAACCTTCAACGCAGCAAATATTATCAATGAAGAAATGAGGAGGAGCAGGAAACCGAATGCAGACCCCTGGTTCCAGTTAAAGTAAATTATAATCTGGTTGTAAATTTGCTCCGTGAACCACAGCGCATTCTTCCCTCCCATTAGTTTAGGTGTCAGATAACTGCCAAGAACCAGCATGAACACAATGATACTCCCTGACATTATTCCCGGCATGCAATACGGTATGATAATTTTACGCCATATTGCCAATTTTCTGGCACCGAGATCAAGGGCCGCCTCAATGAGAGAATCATCCAGGCTCTCCATAACTCCGGTGATTGGAACGATCATAAACAACATGGTGGTATACACAAGTCCAAGAATCATTGTCGCATCACGATAGAGCATCTCTACAGGCTGTTTTAGTATGTGCAATCTGGTAAGGAAAAAATTCAGTACTCCACTTTCGCGTAAAATTATTATCCAGCCATAAATTCTGATGAGTTCGCTGACCCAGAATGGGATCAACAGGAGAACCATTAAAAATCCCTGGAATTTGACTTTTGCAAGTTTTGTTATATAGAAGGAGACCGGAAGCGCTATAACCAAGACAATAAATGTGACCAGAATAGAGTAGAACGTCGTTCTTACAAATGTAAGCCAGTAAACAGGCTCTTTAAAAAATCCTCCATAGTTCTCAAGAGTAAAACCGGATTTCCCGTAATAATCGGTTCCTATGAACGACATTCTGAGAAGCTCAAGATGCGGTAAAATGATCAGCAAGAGCAGCCAGAGAAAAACCGGTGTAAAAAAGATTATAAACCCCCACCGAATTCCGAACTTATGAGATTTCTTCATATATCTTTTTACCTGTACCCTTGAAGCATACGGCTGCAGAAGAGTACCAGCCAATTTTCAATCTATCTTTGACTTTGAGCGTATCGTATTTCCTGTTCTGCGGGAGGGAAACAATAATTTCTTTATTGGAACCCTCAGGTACAACGAGGATTCTGCTGTTGCCGCCGTCAAAAAGTATGGACTTCACTTCAACATTCAATAGATTAATTCTGTTCTTGTCTTCTTTAGGATTGATTATTATCGCCTCGGGCCTCACATACATTTCGAATGAGTTGTCTCCCGCCAAATCATACGATTTTTCCAGTTTAAACGAATGTCCTTCATCCGTCTCTGCGTAAAAAACTCCGTGCCGATCCGTACCGAGCTTGACAGGAAACTTGTTATTGTCTCCGACAAACTGTGCAACAAACGCGGAGGCCGGCTTATTATAGAGGTTTTGCGGAGTATCTATCTGTTCGAAACGGCCTGCATTTAAGACAGCCACGTGATCACTCATCACCATTGCTTCCGATTGATCATGGGTGATATAGACGAAGGTGGTTCCCACTTTTGCCTGCAGTTTTTTTAGCTCCACCTTCATATTTTCCCTTAATTTAAAGTCCAATGCACCAAGCGGCTCGTCTAAAAGCAGAACCGTCGGGTCCATCACCAGACATCGAGCGATGGCAACTCTCTGTTTTTGTCCTCCGGAAAGCTGATTTATTTTCCTGTTTCCAAAATCGATGAGGCCGACCCTTTCCAGCATCGATTCGACCTTTTTATTCACGTCCGTGCCCCTCTCGCCTCTCCTTTTCAGTCCGAATGCAACATTTTCAAAAACATTCATCATAGGAAACAGGGCAAGGCTCTGAAAGACAAGATTAACCGGCCTCCTGTTCGGATCGACTCCAGCCATATCTTTTCCGCGTATCTTGATCGATCCGCTTGAGGGTTCATAAAATCCTGCGATCATTCTCAATAACGTCGTTTTACCGGATCCTGAAGGACCGAGTATGGAAAAGAATTTCCCGTCTTCCACGTCGAAGGAAACATTATCGACCGCTGTAAAATCGCCGAATTTCTTTGTTACGTTTTGTACGGATAATGCAATTTGCATTTTGATCTCACCTGCCGGGTACGCCTAAAAAAAACCGGCAGTATACAATACTGCCGGTTTGAACGTTTTATTTTGCGGCCCTGATTCTATCCAGTACCTTTCCTTCCATCTCTTCCAACCCCGGGGGCACAGGCGGATACCAATGAGCCTTCGCAAGCACTTCTGGAGGAAAGCATCTAGTAAAGTTGTCAGCAGTACTGGGGTCGAGGTATTTTACAGCATCTTTTGAAGCCGTACCGTATTTTTCCTTATTGGTGAATACCGCAGCGTTCTCAGGCCTCAGGCTGAAATTGATCCATTTATATGCACCCTCAATATTTTCAGATTTTGAAGGAATCGCAAATGTATCGATCCATGCCATTGCTCCGCTCGTTGGAGCATGATAATCTATGTCAGGATTCTCTCCGTGCAATTTCCATCCTGCCTGCTCCCAGGCCATGGCAGCCCAGACTTCTCCCGACCGAAGTGATTCAAGCAACTGATCACCGTTATCCCAGTAGTTTCTCACGACCGGTTTCCCGGCAATAAGTTTCTCTGCAATCGCATCGAGAAACTTCTGATAGGCAGCTTTATCGTCATAGAGAGAAAAAGGATCGTACCCAAAAGAATATCCCATTGCAAGCAGGGTAGGCCTTTTCATCCTGTATGAGACCCTTCCCGTATATTTAGGATTAAGCAGGTCTTTATAATCTTTCACATCCGGTGCTTTTGCCTTATTTATCACAAGACCCGAAGTGCCGTACACGTGAGGTACTGCATAGGATTTCCCGTTCACAAGGGTATTTTTCTTTACAGCTTCCAGAAGTGACGGGTCGATCTGATCAGTATCGACCTTTGAATAGTCAATCGGCTGATAGATATTATACTGCTCTACCACTGCAGAAATTCTGTCCTGTGAGGGTTGCGCAAGATCGAAACCTCCGCCCCGCGTGGCCCTGAGCTTCGAAATCATTTCTTCGTTGTTGCTGAGGGTAACTTCCACCGTTATACCGGTTTCCTCTTTAAACTTCTCAATAAGCTGCGGTGGTGCGTAACCCGACCAGGTAATGAGCCTCAGGACTTTATTCTCTACTTCCTCTTTGGTACCAGCCGCAAACAAACTGGCCGTTACACCAAAAAAAATAATGAGCAAAACAACCAAAAGCTTTTTCATGGCCTACCTCCCTCTCTTATATTTTTATTGTACATCAGATTCTGCGAGTGTTCCAGAAGAAAAACACTCTTTTACTATTGAAACGGGCTCTTGCTTTATTAATACAACCGACATAAAAATAGAAAAAAATATCAATTACATTGCCTTCACATCAATCAGGCAATAGTATGAGCTTCCATCCCTCGACCTACCGATATATCATATGACATCATAAATGAGGCGCAGCCCTGGAATGTAATGATGCAACCATTACCCGTATTCCTGTTTTCTCAAGGTCATTTCTATATTCATCGTCTATCTTATCATCTGTGACCAGAATATCCACCTTACTGATGGGTGCGGAAACGAAGTTTGATACGACCCCCAATTTGCTGTAATCTGCCACCACTATAACATTCCCCAATGTCGATTCAATCATCATATTGGCAATTCCTGCTTCTTCGAGTATAGGAGTTGTCAAGCCATACTTTATACTGAGGCCGTCAACCCCAATAAAAACCTTTGCCCCGTATACACGTTTAAGTAAAATATGGGCGAACTCACCAACGAGTGAGTTTGACTGTGATCGAAATAAGCCGCCAAGCATTATGAGCTCAAACTTGCTTTCTACAGATTTATATATAGCACCGATATTACTCGTAATGATTCTCACATTTTTATTTCTGAGATTGTTGATTACTTCCAGAGTTGTGGAGCCGCTATTAATCAGAATGGTGTCACCTTCTTCTACAAGTTCTGCTGCATACCGTCCAATTGCTTTTTTCTCTTCCTTGTGAAGTCTATGCTTCTGCTCATAGAGAGGCTCTACAGGCATTCTATGATTATAAATTGCTCCGCCATGTGTTCTCTCGAGGATCTCCTTTTTTTCCAATACATCGAGATCCCTCCTGATAGTGAGCTCGGATACGCCAAATAACTTGCTCATTTCATTGACTTTTACAATACCCTGTTCGCGGAGGTGTTCGCAAATCCGCATTTGTCTATCAGCAGGAATAAGACCTGATGGCATTGATTCATCCAAAAGAAGAGTTGATAATGAATAATAATGAATTGTATCAAATAAAATATGAATGTCAAGTAACTATTTTGAGTATTTCTGAATATTTTGATCGTTCATCTCAAAATTTTTTCAAGCGACCTCATAACAGGCGGTTTGCCGGTTCTGCACACTGTGCACGTTTTCGGGTCAGTATTCTTTGCCGAAAGAGCGTGTTACAACCAGATTCGATCCCGAACCGCATATGTTTTCTATTACCGTATCGCCTGCTTTTACGGGAGCATGAAGGCATAGTTGTGATGCGGTTTTGACTATATCGAAGGAAAGTTTTTTTGGAACGCTGCGATCGGTCTTTACCGGAACAAGCTCAATCCGGGCGCCCGAGATCCGCACGGTTGTGGTGACGATCCTCCTGGGATCGAACAACTCATTTTCCGCATACTCCAGACCCTTTTTGCACCTGTTGCCTTCGATACTGAAGATTTTCCTCTCGTCGTGCTCGACTTCAAGCTGACAACCGTACGGACAGCTCGTGCATAAAAGGCTCGATTTCATGGCTGTTCCTGCTTGAAATAAATCCTGATTCTTTCCGCTTCGCCGCTTGTAACGGTCACCGGCACCCGCAGCATTTCACCCGGAAGTATGCGGCGGCATCTCCTTTTATAAAGCACTTCTTCCCCTGCCGTGACGAGGAGAGTCACATCCTCTGCCGGCGCGAGAGGCCGCAGGGAAAGCATTGTTCTTTCTCCCGGGATCACCTTCGAAGGGAGCGCGTATCTGACAAGGTTTCCTATTTCAACTGACACAACTTTCTCCACACCCGTTTCTCCGCGAACATATTTCGCGGCCTGTATTCCGCAGTACTCCGCCTCCTTCGATACCCAATCTGCAAGGTCGTGAACATGAAGCACGTTTCCGCACGCGAATATTCCCTGAACATTCGTCATCAAACGGGCATCGACGACCGGCCCTCTCGTCACAGGATCGATCTGCACGCCTGCTTTGATGGAGAGCTCATTCTCCGGGATCAGCCCCACCGAGAGAAGCAGCGTGTCGCAGTCGTGGGTAAAGCTTTTTTCCGTCTGCGGATTAAACTGCCTGTCTATCGGGCTGATTTCAACGCTCTCCACCCTTTTGTTGCCGAAAATATTCGTGACGGTGTGCGAAAGGTACAGCGGGATATTGAAATCATCGAGACACTGAACGACATTTCTTAAAAGCCCGCCTGGAAACGGCTGTATTTCAACAACTGCCTTCACATGAGCACCTTCCCAGGTAAGCCGGCGTGCCATAATCAACCCTATATCACCTGACCCGAGGATCACAACCTCTTTTCCGGGCATACAGCCGAGAATATTTACCAGCTTCTGAGCGAGCCCTGCGGTCATTATTCCAGCCGGTCGGCTGCCGGGGATGTTTATGTTGCCGCGGTTTCGCTCACGACATCCCATTGCAAGTATAACCGCCTTTGCTTCGATCTCACACAGGCCCAGATCCTCCGAAAGAACGACTGCGGTTTTATAATCATCACCCTGTATGATATCCACCACACACGAACGAAACAGCATTCGAACATCTCCGTCTCTGCAGAGCTCGATGTACCGTTCGGCGTATTCGGGGCCGGTCAATTCTTCGTGAAAACGGTGCACGCCGAAACCGCTGTGTATGCATTGAAGCAGAATCCCGCCTGGTGCATCTTCCCTCTCGACGATAAGCACATCGGTTATTCCCGAATCTTTCAATGAGCAGGCGACTGCCAGGCCGGCCGGCCCTGCACCTATAACAACCGCGTCGTGTCTCTCATTCACCCGATTCTCCTTTGGACAGCCGATACAACACCAGCTCCGATCCCGGCCCCTTCTTGCTGATTTTTTCATAGGGGATGCCGGTCTCGCGATGCAGAATCCGCATAATCCGGTATGTGCAGAATCCTCCCTGGCATCGGCCGGTACCTGCACGCGTCGCAAACTTCAGGCTGTCGAGCGTGGTATGCCCCCTCCTGATTGCCGCGACGACTTCCGCCTCAGTTATATTCTCGCACCTGCAGACGAGCCTGGCGTAGTTCGGCTCCGTGGCGATCAATTTTTTAATATAATCAAAATCTCTCGCATCCACGCTGCTCCTAATGCGGCTAAAGGCTCTTCGCTTCGGATTGAAATCGGGTTTCACAGCAAGCTCGAGCCCCTGGGTGAGGAGAATATCGCGTATCATCTCGGCAATTGCGGGGGATGCAGTCAGGCCCGGCGACTGTATACCGGCTGCATTGATAAAACCGGTTACAACGGTTGTTCCTATGATGAAATCCTCCCCCTCGGCAGCAGGCCTGATTCCCGCAAAAGATGTAATTACGTCAGTGCTTTCGACCGAAGGTACCATTTTTTTCGCATGCTCGAAAACTTTCTGCAGACCATTTTTCGTGGTACTGAAATCCTCCCTGTTGTCGACCGGTTCGTCCGTCGGGCCGACCATAACGGGACCGTCTATGGTAGGTATTACGAGCATGCCTTTGGAATGTTCGGTCGGAACGGGAAAGACGACCCTTGTCACAAGCCGGCCGACTCGCCTGTCAAGCAGGTACTCCTCCCCCTTTCGCGGCAGGATTTTGAAATCCCGCATACCTGCGAGAGCGGCGATATCGTCCGCATACAGGCCTGCAGCGTTTACCACAAAACGCGCGGTCAGCGCCGTACCCTTTTCAGTATGAACTTTCAGACTTTTGTTCCCGGATTTTCCGTTTCCCGACTTTTCGATCCCGATCGCCTCCTGTCCGAGAAAAAGGTCGACGCCGTTTTTCACTGCATTTTCAATCAAAGCAAAACAGTACTCATAAGGGCCTATTATACCGGCTGTCGGCGCATACAGGGCGCCGATTATATCGGTGCTGAGATTGGGCTCCATTTCCAGCACCCCGTTCCGGCCGATTATCTCTATGTACTGTACATTGTTTTTCCTGCCGTTTTCGTACAGAGACTGCAGTATGTGGAGCTCCTCCTCATTGAAGGCAACAACAAGCTCACCCCGCCGTTCAAACGGAAACTCGAGCTCCTCTGCCAGACGGTCGAACTGACGATTGCCCTCCACGACAAGCCGGGCCTTCAGGGTACCGAAAGGAGCGTGAAATCCTGCATGGATGATCCCGGAATTCGCCTTGCTCGTGCCGAAGGAAACATCAACCTCCCTGTCGATGACCGCGACGCGTATGCGGTAGCGAGATAGAAGGCGCGCAACGGATGCTCCCACAACACCCGCGCCTATTATGAGAACATCATACTCTTCGCCCATGAGCTGTTCCTTGCTGTTAAAATGCAGCCGGAGCAAACCTCCGGAAACGACCACCGCGTGCATGTCACAGAGAAAATACGGTACGCTGATGGAAATAAATGACCGCGCCTGTACTGAACCCCGGCGCACGGTTGCCGTCACAGACAAAAAAACCCTGTTTGGACGTTTGTTTTAAGAAACCGTATACCCGCCTGGTCGCGAGCAACCCCCTTGACGAGGTCCAGGTGGAGGAGAAACACGGCCCTACTGGGCGCTATAAACTCTTCTTTAATCTTCAATAAATCGAAGATATCTCCGGTAAGTAGAAACAACACCTGACTCCCTTTGTCGAGGGCGACAGGTATATCACGGATATTCCTGATAGCCGGAATAACCTTTTTCTGCCTTATTTTATCAAAAATATCCATACGCAGTTTCAATGCAGCCCGTGCAGCCAGAACCCTTCCGGAACCTTGCCTCCGGAATTGTATACCCCTCTCCATAATCTAATAGTATGGATTCGAAAAAGATATTTAGTTTTGACGGTACCGAACAGAAGATCCAACTTCTAATTTTCCTTCCCGAACCTTTCAAAAATGTAATGTTCAAGAAAGGCTCATGTTATTTTCACGTGTTAGATTGTCGATCGTCAGTGACAAGTGCAGGAAGATAACACCGACGAATGAGCGGGTTCTGGAACGAACGCTGCAAAGACTATACTCTTGATGGCTTCATTGATCGAAATCGTGGTAATAATCGGGAAGCTGATCTGTGGAATGAGAGTCATAATCAATACGGGTCAAATAGTTGAAAAATCCGGTTAAATACCCGAATCGGTCTAAACCATCATGTGACGCATTCTAACACTGTGATCCTGCTATAGTAGATGCGTATAGTTCATCTACGCAAAAACATATTTAACCAGGGAGGTGTTATCATGAAACACAAAAAACTTATTACAGGAACAGTGGCGATGGTGTTTCTGCTGGCGTCGGCTGCGTTCGTACTCGCAGAGGGCCAGGCACAAAAGACCAAGCCGCAGACGTACTTCATCGGCCTGGATACCAAGACCGTAACCAACACCTGGGAGGCTTATTTCCAGGACAGCTTCGAGTGGTATTCCAAAGACATGGGGTACAAATTCATCGCCAACGAAGCGGGAGGTGACCCGGCAAAACAGGTGACACAGGACCGCCAGATGATACAGCGGGGAGTCAAGGGCCTCATCGTCTCTGCCCAGGACAAGGATGCCGCGGTACCGATCGTGAAGCTGGCCGGCGAATCGAACATCCCGGTCTTTACTGCTGACGCTGACATCAACAGCCCTGATGTAAAGATGTACGTGGGTTTCTCGGGGTCCCGTGCCGGAGCAGAGCTCGGCCAGAAGATTGCGGATTACCTGAAAAGCAAGTACAACGGTGAGATAAAAGGTACTGTGCTGGAGATGATGGGACCACTGGGCGGCGCTTCGGCCCAGGATCGGAGCAACGGTTTTCACAGCATCATCGACCAGTACAAGAACGTAAAAATTCTGCAGGCGGAAGGTGAATTCCAGGAAGCCCCCGGAAAAACCGCAGCCGAGAATGTCCTCCGGTCCAATCCGAACATCGATGCCATTTATTCGGCCAACGGGCCCATGGCCGTAGGAGCGGTCGAGGCAATGAAAGACCTGGGAATGGATACATCAAAGGTATACACGGTCACAATCGATGCTGTCCCCGGCGTCATCAAGATGATAAAGGCCGATCAAATCGATGCAGCGCTCGATCAGCCTGCCGGTTTTTATGTCCCTATTGCCGAGTACTACCTTGTAAAATACCTCAAGGAAGGCGATAAAGCTCTTCCCAAGGAAGGCGAGACGGTCACCGACCTTAACCTGAATACAAATGTAA
>CAZFTJ010000022.1:0-4147 GCA_964521865.1 uncultured Spirochaetota bacterium
AAAATAATTTCTTAAATTCTCTTAAATTCTGTCCAACCATTGGGGTCCACCTCACGGACTAATTTTATCTTTAGTTTTTGATCGTTTAATAACAGGACCTATAGCTCTAGCTCGGTACTGTTTGAATGGCAATTTGCGCGCTTTTTCTTTTGTCATATCTTCCACATCTATATTAACTATGTTGGAATCAGCTTTATCGGGATAAAGAATGTAGATCTTCTCAATATCACTTACATCTTCAACTAAAAATGGAAATAATTTTTCCGGATGAGTAGCCCTTAGAGTATAATACCACTCCTCTAAATTTGACGGGGGATTATTCCGATCCCCTAACTTATCAAAGAGGAAATCTAATGCCAACGTTCTCATTGCATTAATCATTTTTATGTCCCGGACATTATCTGTATCTATACATTAAAAAAATAAATTAAGGATACAGTATATTTAACTCATTCGGCTCCTACTTGAACATAAGGGACGATGTGTTTATTATTTAGAGGAAATATACTGTCACCCTAATTGTGTTTACAAACTTATAAGTTCATAGAGGTGAGATGTAACAATATCAATATTTCTCTATGCTTTTTAAATTATTATAGCAAATCTCAAGATTTACAAGGAATAATTTTTACTTTTCTTTGCTTGATTTTAATCATAAACATCATAAAATATTTTTATCTCCTATATTCTCTAATTTAGGTTTGGTATTATGCAACTCGTCATAAATACATACGGCTCTTATTTACAAAAAAACGGCGATCTTTTCAGAATAAAAGCTGATAATAAGTTTCACGAGATCTCTTGTAAAAAGGTTTCCTCGATTCTTATATCAACAGCAGCTTACATAACAACAGATGCCATCAAGCTGGCAATGGATAATAACATCGATATAATTTTTATTGATGATTTTGGAGACCCTTATGGAAGGGTATGGCATTCAAAGCTAGGAAGTACTACACTGATAAGAAGAAAACAGCTTGAAATCGCTGAAACAGAGAAAGGATTTAACCTTGCCCTTGAGTGGGTTAAAACGAAATTCCAGAACCAGATTGATTTATTAAAAAGGTTAAGAAAAACAAGACCGCAGAAATCAGCGGACATTACAACGTACATCGAAAAACTTGAAAACCTGAAAACAAATCTGAGTAATATTTCAGGTAAACTCGATGAAACAAGAGGAACAATCCGCGGTATTGAAGGGAGTGGAGGGAGAATATATTTCGAATCCCTGAGTTTTTTAATACCCGATAGATTTAAGTTTTATGGCAGAAGCAGGAATCCTGCTCAGGATGAATTTAATACTCTTCTCAATTATGCTTATGGAGTGCTTTATTCAAAGGTAGAAAAGGCATGTATTATAGCCGGGCTTGACCCGTATGTAGGTTTTATACACACAGATCACTACAATAAAAAATCTCTTGTATTTGATCTTATAGAAAATTACCGCATATGGGCGGATGAAACTGTCATTAATCTATTTGCATCAAGGAAGGTCAAAAAGGAACTTTTTGATAAAATACCTAAAGGCTTTACCCTTAATAAAGATGGAAAAGCAGTTTTAATTGGCGCATTCAGCTCATTTTTAGATGAATCAATCAGGTACCGTGGTAGGAATATAAAAAGAGACAATATCATACAGTTTGATTGTCACAGGATAGCGAACTCCTTAATAAAATAAAGTGAGGTGCAATACATATGGATATACTCACCTGGGTCATTTATGACATTTCAGATGACAAAGTGCGAAATAAAATAGCAAAAACGTGTAAAAACAAAGGACTTTACAGAGTACAAAAATCTGCCTTTCTGGGAACCATTAATAAAAATCAGATCGATGAGTTAAGATTGAAATGTGAAGATGTTATAGATCTTGATAATGACTCGGTATATATATTCCCTATGTGTGAGGATGATTTCAGGAAAGTGAAACTTCTAGGCAACTCATTTGATAAAAAACTCATTTCCGATAAGATAAAGGCTATATTTATATGAGCCCAGTGACAGATGAGATGGCAAATGATAAATTTTTGATTGATGATGAAACAACTCCAATGATCACCCCTTCGGAGGTAATCGAATATCTCTTTTGTCCCCGTTTCATTTATTTCATGAATTGTTTGAATATACCACAGCATGAAGAGATGAGATATAAAGTTTTGAAAGGTAGAGAAATTCATAAAATACGTGAGACCGAAAATATTAAATACTTAAGAAAAAGGATTGGATGCATAAATAAAGAGCTCTCTGTATATCTAGCTTCAAAAGAAATAAGAGCAAGAGGTATAATTGATGAAGTTCTCTATTTATCCGACGGCTCACTTTCGCCGTTGGATTATAAATATGCAGAATTCTCAGATTTTACTTTTAAAACGCATAAGATACAGTCTGCTCTTTATGCATTATTAATTATTGATAATTATCAAAAACCCGTAAATAAAGGATTTATTTGCTATGTTAGATCCAAATATAAGATAAAAGAAATCCTTTACAGGAAAGAAGATTTGACATACACTAAAAATGTCATTAAAGAGATATTTGATATAATATTAAACGGGTATTATCCAAAGAAGACTTCATCTAGAATAAGATGCATTGATTGCTGTTATAGAAACATATGTGTGTAGGAACGATCTTTGACAACTTTTATTTAAAGTAGAAATCCCCGTTTTAGACTAATCTGATAAATTTATTGCTAGAGACTATACATGATGTCGTAATTTACTGGAAAATATAGAATTGTGCTTGAAATATCTATGCAAAAGGGGGCAAATATGTGCTATATCCGAAGAATCATACTAGAAAATCTTACTAAAAAACTCTTAAGAAATGTTCTCCTTATCAATGATATATCATATAGATGCCCCCTTTCTGCGGTCTAAAAGCAGGTTCCACTAAAACAAGGATTGAAACTTGTGCTTTGCGACGACTGCCACAGAAAAGAGCACGGGTCTAAAAGCAGGTTCCACTAAAACAAGGATTGAAACTGTGCCCCTTCATTCTCTTTCCGGAACGCCTCCGCCTGGTCTAAAAGCAGGTTCCACTAAAACAAGGATTGAAACATTCCTAATGTTTACTCCTTTTTCTTGGGCGGCACACAGTCTAAAAGCAGGTTCCACTAAAACAAGGATTGAAACATATCTCAATTCGCTCGTTTACCAGATTTTCATAATAAGTCTAAAAGCAGGTTCCACTAAAACAAGGATTGAAACATCTTATAAAGTTGATAATCTATGAAAATATTCCATGGTCTAAAAGCAGGTTCCACTAAAACAAGGATTGAAACACCAATCCGGCATAATACATTGTAACGAGAGCAGAGAGTCTAAAAGCAGGTTCCACTAAAACAAGGATTGAAACTAGCTATCCGCTTTGTCGGAGCCGAAGCAATTGATTGTCTAAAAGCAGGTTCCACTAAAACAAGGATTGAAACTTCATCGAAGTGAAATCAAAAAAAGGCAAGCTTTCTTGTCTAAAAGCAGGTTCCACTAAAACAAGGATTGAAACTCCATTGTTTTATCTCCTTTGTTTTGATACTGGGACCGTCTAAAAGCAGGTTCCACTAAAACAAGGATTGAAACAAATCGGTAAGGATGAACTGCAGGAGCTTGATGAAAGTCTAAAAGCAGGTTCCACTAAAACAAGGATTGAAACAAATTACAGACCCGGCAGGCAGAATGAAAAAAGAAGGTCTAAAAGCAGGTTCCACTAAAACAAGGATTGAAACTTTCCATCGCACTGTATCACTACCAGCTCACGCCTTTGTCTAAAAGCAGGTTCCACTAAAACAAGGATTGAAACGTTACCACAGGCATCATTATTGAGTTATGCATGCATGGTCTAAAAGCAGGTTCCACTAAAACAAGGATTGAAACATAATACACACAGTTACTACAGGTAAATCATTTTTCTTGTCTAAAAGCAGGTTCCACTAAAACAAGGATTGAAACAAGAAGTATACATTCGCAATAGACGGGCATGAGGAGTCTAAAAGCAGGTTCCACTAAAACAAGGATTGAAACTACAATAAGCGGCTATATGAATCTGATCTGTATACCGGTCTAAAAGCAGGTTCCACTAAAACAAGGATTGAAACTACTTTTCAACTCGCTGCTGATTCGAGCACTGCAAATGGTCTAAAAGCAGGTTC
>CAZFTJ010000022.1:4247-11508 GCA_964521865.1 uncultured Spirochaetota bacterium
CACTAAAACAAGGATTGAAACTCAAGAAACAAGCTATAATCACGATCGAGCGGATTAGGTCTAAAAGCAGGTTCCACTAAAACAAGGATTGAAACTCAAGAAACAAGCTATAATCACGATCGAGCGGATCGTCTAAAAGCAGGTTCCACTAAAACAAGGATTGAAACCAATTTCACTTATGCCAACAATATAGATGCCGACGGGTCTAAAAGCAGGTTCCACTAAAACAAGGATTGAAACTATGGCGCTTGGGGTGGAGGCAGCCCCGGCACAGGTGTCTAAAAGCAGGTTCCACTAAAACAAGGATTGAAACTAAGCCATTTTGTGCAGTTTGCTTGCATGATCCCTGAGTCTAAAAGCAGGTTCCACTAAAACAAGGATTGAAACCACGATTGGTTCGATCGAGCGGAATGTTTTAAAACCTTGTCTAAAAGCAGGTTCCACTAAAACAAGGATTGAAACTGGGAGAAAAAGAAGTAAAAGAAAAACCGAAAAACAGTCTAAAAGCAGGTTCCACTAAAACAAGGATTGAAACCGGTGACGCAGTTTATTGAGCTTGTCAGCGAGGACGGTCTAAAAGCAGGTTCCACTAAAACAAGGATTGAAACTGTATTTCATCAGCGATAATGAGCTGTTTCGACGCAAGTCTAAAAGCAGGTTCCACTAAAACAAGGATTGAAACAGATCCGGGGACACTGTAAAGCATTTATCTTGATCCTGTCTAAAAGCAGGTTCCACTAAAACAAGGATTGAAACCCCTACTCCCGAATCGAACGAGAGCAAGCACCATGCAGGTCTAAAAGCAGGTTCCACTAAAACAAGGATTGAAACCATTTAGAGGTCGGTTGTTAGTCAGTCTTGTTTACTGGTCTAAAAGCAGGTTCCACTAAAACAAGGATTGAAACTCACATATTAGACAATGCCCTAGCCGCAAACGTTGGGGGTCTAAAAGCAGGTTCCACTAAAACAAGGATTGAAACGTAAGTCCTCTGAGCTCGTATACGTTCGATGTCCGTGTCTAAAAGCAGGTTCCACTAAAACAAGGATTGAAACTCATTATGGTTATTTTTACTCCACCAAGGAGGTGTTGGTCTAAAAGCAGGTTCCACTAAAACAAGGATTGAAACAAACTCTACGCACTTCCTCAAATATCAAAACCACTTGTCTAAAAGCAGGTTCCACTAAAACAAGGATTGAAACATCTGTGAACATTGCGGTACGCCCTATGAAGTCAAGGTCTAAAAGCAGGTTCCACTAAAACAAGGATTGAAACATATAGAGCCCACATAGCTCCCGTCTTCCCGTGAAAAGGTCTAAAAGCAGGTTCCACTAAAACAAGGATTGAAACGGGATTATCTTGTCACGTATGCTGGTGTTGATCCCGAGTCTAAAAGCAGGTTCCACTAAAACAAGGATTGAAACCTTTGTTGCCGTAGATATCAACCCGGTTGTGCTGAGTCTAAAAGCAGGTTCCACTAAAACAAGGATTGAAACAGGCGTATGTGCAGACCTTCCAGTACTTCCCCGAAAGTCTAAAAGCAGGTTCCACTAAAACAAGGATTGAAACATAAGGATGCTCTATTGAAGGAGGCCATGAAATGATAGTCTAAAAGCAGGTTCCACTAAAACAAGGATTGAAACTGTGCAAAAACCCAGAGTACGCTCCTGTCATAGGCGTCTAAAAGCAGGTTCCACTAAAACAAGGATTGAAACTAGAATTCGACCCGAATGCATGGAACACAATGAGAGGGTCTAAAAGCAGGTTCCACTAAAACAAGGATTGAAACTCCATGCATTACAGATTACAAATCCCGTATGGCTTGCGTCTAAAAGCAGGTTCCACTAAAACAAGGATTGAAACTGTGCAAAAACCCAGAGTACGCTCCTGTCATAGGCGTCTAAAAGCAGGTTCCACTAAAACAAGGATTGAAACTAGAATTCGACCCGAATGCATGGAACACAATGAGAGGGTCTAAAAGCAGGTTCCACTAAAACAAGGATTGAAACTCCATGCATTACAGATTACAAATCCCGTATGGCTTGCGTCTAAAAGCAGGTTCCACTAAAACAAGGATTGAAACTAAAAAACCTCTTCATGTCGAATTAATGGCCCAGCAATGTCTAAAAGCAGGTTCCACTAAAACAAGGATTGAAACATTTTTAGTTTGATTGTAACTTCCATTTATTTCTCGTCTAAAAGCAGGTTCCACTAAAACAAGGATTGAAACTAGAGACATCGGCGAAGTCAAAGTTAAGGCGAAACCGTCTAAAAGCAGGTTCCACTAAAACAAGGATTGAAACACCATCATTGGCATAGATTCACCAGCATTCATCGCCTGGTCTAAAAGCAGGTTCCACTAAAACAAGGATTGAAACCAGAACCAACAAGTTGGGGTAGCATGACAAAATCTGGTCTAAAAGCAGGTTCCACTAAAACAAGGATTGAAACTTCTCAGCTAGCCCTGCATGGTGCTTGCTCCCGTTCGTCTAAAAGCAGGTTCCACTAAAACAAGGATTGAAACTCTATATCATCACTACCGCCGGATTTGATAAGAATTCGTCTAAAAGCAGGTTCCACTAAAACAAGGATTGAAACAAGAAGTATACATTCGCCATAAACGGTCATGAAGATGGTCTAAAAGCAGGTTCCACTAAAACAAGGATTGAAACTCTGGATCCTCCATATTATCGGAAGTCTGTATATAAGTCTAAAAGCAGGTTCCACTAAAACAAGGATTGAAACTTATCAAATCTTCTTCAGGATCATCTGATGTTGTGGTCTAAAAGCAGGTTCCACTAAAACAAGGATTGAAACCTCTTGACAACAATACCGGTGCAAGAGTCAATGTGGTCTAAAAGCAGGTTCCACTAAAACAAGGATTGAAACGCTAATGCTCTCATGGATCTCGCATCGGGCAATATTGTCTAAAAGCAGGTTCCACTAAAACAAGGATTGAAACATGCCCTCCATGCATCTCTTTCAAGTACTGCAAGGTCAGTCTAAAAGCAGGTTCCACTAAAACAAGGATTGAAACAAATATGCCATCCGAATCTAAAACACAAGCAGCCACAGTCTAAAAGCAGGTTCCACTAAAACAAGGATTGAAACTTACAGGGCCGACAATAGAACCCGTAACAATCGAAGGTCTAAAAGCAGGTTCCACTAAAACAAGGATTGAAACTATTTTTTCCTAGTGTCATCCCTGCGTTTTCTCCCCGTCTAAAAGCAGGTTCCACTAAAACAAGGATTGAAACTGCATAAAACGGATAAAATATATCACTGAATTTCACAACAGTCTAAAAGCAGGTTCCACTAAAACAAGGATTGAAACAAACTTGTTTGAGTGCCGCAGTGTGAACAATATACTGTGTCTAAAAGCAGGTTCCACTAAAACAAGGATTGAAACGAATTAAGAAAGCAAAGATTTGAAAGGGGGAGAAAGTCTAAAAGCAGGTTCCACTAAAACAAGGATTGAAACTAAGTTTCCACATACGGCGTAGACCCGCTCTCTTTTTGTCTAAAAGCAGGTTCCACTAAAACAAGGATTGAAACAAGTAACCGATCTCCAAAAAGCTGATTGGTGTATGGTCTAAAAGCAGGTTCCACTAAAACAAGGATTGAAACGTAAATAATGGCTGTTCTTGGCAACTTAGTTGTTTCACGTCTAAAAGCAGGTTCCACTAAAACAAGGATTGAAACTGTGGTAAACGCCTAGATACTTATCACAGGGCGTGTAGTCTAAAAGCAGGTTCCACTAAAACAAGGATTGAAACCATTTTCCATAAATGGGTTATTAACCCATTATTGGAAGTCTAAAAGCAGGTTCCACTAAAACAAGGATTGAAACTAGAACGGATGGTGATTCAACAGAATGGGTTGTTGTGGGTCTAAAAGCAGGTTCCACTAAAACAAGGATTGAAACTGATCCTGCCACAAGAGATAAGAATGTTGAACTCTATGGTCTAAAAGCAGGTTCCACTAAAACAAGGATTGAAACTCAGGTACAGGATGGCGGAGCAATATTTGATGACCCGTCTAAAAGCAGGTTCCACTAAAACAAGGATTGAAACTTGAAAAAACGAATGGAAACATAATGGTACTTGATAGGTCTAAAAGCAGGTTCCACTAAAACAAGGATTGAAACCAGTGGCCATGTATACACAGCCAATATTTGTGAAAAGTCTAAAAGCAGGTTCCACTAAAACAAGGATTGAAACTGGGATCCGGTACAACAGCAATTGCTTGTGAAAGAGTCTAAAAGCAGGTTCCACTAAAACAAGGATTGAAACTAGTTGTGATGCTACATAGATTGATTCATCTAGTGGTCTAAAAGCAGGTTCCACTAAAACAAGGATTGAAACTCGGATCCGGCTGTAAGCTCGGACCTTAGGCTAGTGAGTCTAAAAGCAGGTTCCACTAAAACAAGGATTGAAACTTCCCAATATTTGATTCATATAATCAAAAAAAGAAAAGTCTAAAAGCAGGTTCCACTAAAACAAGGATTGAAACTTTGGTGGAACTGGCAATGGCATCCAATATTGAAACGTCTAAAAGCAGGTTCCACTAAAACAAGGATTGAAACTCCGACACCTGTAACCAGCTCATTTAAATCGATATGGTCTAAAAGCAGGTTCCACTAAAACAAGGATTGAAACTCTGTACAACATCCACTTGGAATTCGTCTGTACCGTATTGTCTAAAAGCAGGTTCCACTAAAACAAGGATTGAAACATCGAAGCTGGTAAAACTCTGAATGCATTTGGATTTTGTCTAAAAGCAGGTTCCACTAAAACAAGGATTGAAACTTGAACGACGTTATTCTAATCGGCTGGCGCGGGTCTAGTCTAAAAGCAGGTTCCACTAAAACAAGGATTGAAACATCCTCTACATCAAAGCTCAATGTTTTAGATGCATTGGTCTAAAAGCAGGTTCCACTAAAACAAGGATTGAAACTCAAACATCCTGTTTACTACCTATCAGCTAATTCTCGGTCTAAAAGCAGGTTCCACTAAAACAAGGATTGAAACCATATCTATTATGACATCCATTCAGAATATGAATGGTCTAAAAGCAGGTTCCACTAAAACAAGGATTGAAACTGGTATAAGTAAAGCTATGGCCGATGCACTATTTTTGTCTAAAAGCAGGTTCCACTAAAACAAGGATTGAAACTGAATATGTGAGGTGGAATATGGAAAAATCAGGAGAAGTCTAAAAGCAGGTTCCACTAAAACAAGGATTGAAACAGTGGTGTAAACGGGCCAGATATGATGGTAGAGCAGAAGTCTAAAAGCAGGTTCCACTAAAACAAGGATTGAAACTTCAATACCTCGGGCTGCCTGCAAATGATAGATTTCTTGTCTAAAAGCAGGTTCCACTAAAACAAGGATTGAAACGAACCTTAAGCAGCTGCAGCATACCTACGAAGCTGCTGTCTAAAAGCAGGTTCCACTAAAACAAGGATTGAAACAGTGGTGTAAACGGGCCAGATATGATGGTAGAGCAGAAGTCTAAAAGCAGGTTCCACTAAAACAAGGATTGAAACTTCAATACCTCGGGCTGCCTGCAAATGATAGATTTCTTGTCTAAAAGCAGGTTCCACTAAAACAAGGATTGAAACGAACCTTAAGCAGCTGCAGCATACCTACGAAGCTGCTGTCTAAAAGCAGGTTCCACTAAAACAAGGATTGAAACTATTTATTATATCTTACTCTCAGGGGGGGTTAAAAAAAAGTCTAAAAGCAGGTTCCACTAAAACAAGGATTGAAACGAGGGGATACAGGCAAAGCCCGTACTGTACTACGGCAGTCTAAAAGCAGGTTCCACTAAAACAAGGATTGAAACCTCGGTATGTCCTTTTCTGATTCGCAGGCTCCCGAATGTCTAAAAGCAGGTTCCACTAAAACAAGGATTGAAACGCATGTGAGGGTAGTGGTATGGCTTCAAAAAGAGTGGGTCTAAAAGCAGGTTCCACTAAAACAAGGATTGAAACAATACGTACCGAGAAATAGCCGGCCGATCTGTATGGTCTAAAAGCAGGTTCCACTAAAACAAGGATTGAAACTTTATTCTCCGTTTTCTTGACCATCTTATCCTTCTCTTGTCTAAAAGCAGGTTCCACTAAAACAAGGATTGAAACTACGATTAATGCTGATGAACTTGTGAATAAGATTAATGTCTAAAAGCAGGTTCCACTAAAACAAGGATTGAAACATTATCACTGGCTCATTTGCAGAAGCTGGTATGAAATGTCTAAAAGCAGGTTCCACTAAAACAAGGATTGAAACCGAGAAATGTTGAACTTCTCTACAGCAAAGGCTATAAGGTCTAAAAGCAGGTTCCACTAAAACAAGGATTGAAACTAAAAAGGGCAATATGCCCGACAAATTCACTTACAGTCTAAAAGCAGGTTCCACTAAAACAAGGATTGAAACCCGGTTTTGCTGCTGGCGTTCCTGATATTGTAACGCGTCTAAAAGCAGGTTCCACTAAAACAAGGATTGAAACTCCCCTATCGTTGAGGAGGGCCTCCGCCCTATGGCATTGTCTAAAAGCAGGTTCCACTAAAACAAGGATTGAAACTTTAATGCTTTCATTCCCTCAATCTCTGCCAATGCGTCTAAAAGCAGGTTCCACTAAAACAAGGATTGAAACGTAAAAATGCATTTGGTATGGTATGGCTTGGTTCAAGTCTAAAAGCAGGTTCCACTAAAACAAGGATTGAAACTTTCATGATGTTGTGAAGCCATCGTGGAAAATAAAGGAGTCTAAAAGCAGGTTCCACTAAAACAAGGATTGAAACTCGAGGGAATATATATAGATACCGGACTTCTTTCGATGTCTAAAATCAGGTTCCACTAAAACAAGGATTGAAACAGAAATCCCATATTTATCTCGAATCGAGCAATCTCTCGTCTAAAAGCAGGTTCCACTAAAACAAGGATTGAAACTCATCTGCGCAATGTATATCTAGTTCGGATGTATCGTCTAAAAGCAGGTTCCACTAAAACAAGGATTGAAACTTAATTCACCGGAAGCCGTTAGGGGACTTAATTTCATGTCTAAAAGCAGGTTCCACTAAAACAAGGATTGAAACCGAGAAATGTTGAACTTCTCTACAGCAAAGGCTATAAGGTCTAAAAGCAGGTTCCACTAAAACAAGGATTGAAACATATCTGTGATGTATCTTCCGAGCTCCCATCATAGTCTAAAAGCAGGTTCCACTAAAACAAGGATTGAAACTTAATTCACCGGAAGCCG
>CAZFTJ010000022.1:11608-72466 GCA_964521865.1 uncultured Spirochaetota bacterium
ACAGCAAAGGCTATAAGGTCTAAAAGCAGGTTCCACTAAAACAAGGATTGAAACAATGGAGTACCCTTACCGGCCGGAGAAAAGGTTGAGGTGTCTAAAAGCAGGTTCCACTAAAACAAGGATTGAAACCAGGATGTATCGGCTACACAGCTTATGTTGGATTAGGTCTAAAAGCAGGTTCCACTAAAACAAGGATTGAAACATAGCTATCGGAGGCGTTGTGGCTATTGCCGCTCTTTTGTCTAAAAGCAGGTTCCACTAAAACAAGGATTGAAACCCAAAAAATACAATCAGGGAACGGAAAAAGACCTGTCGTCTAAAAGCAGGTTCCACTAAAACAAGGATTGAAACTAGCCGATCTTGCAATCCGTGAGATATGGAGAATTCGGTCTAAAATCAGGTTCCACTAAAACAAGGATTGAAACTTCAATTCAGCAGCAAATTGCTTTGTGAGCTGTACAGTCTAAAATCAGGTTCCACTAAAACAAGGATTGAAACAGGAGGAAAAATTAAATGCTGAACAAGCGAAAACTTTGTCTAAAATCAGGTTCCACTAAAACAAGGATTGAAACCGATATCTTCGACTTGTAATAATTTTTCCATTATAATGTCTAAAATCAGGTTCCACTAAAACAAGGATTGAAACATTATGACTGGTCATTCAATGTTACGTACAAGACCGTGTCTAAAATCAGGTTCCACTAAAACAAGGATTGAAACCGGCTGAAGATTTCTCTACACGGCTTCAAAATAATATGTCTAAAATCAGGTTCCACTAAAACAAGGATTGAAACAAATTTGACATGAGAAAATTATATGCGGATTCAACCGGTCTAAAATCAGGTTCCACTAAAACAAGGATTGAAACCTCTTACAGCGACCTCATTACTTCAATCCCTTGGTGTCTAAAATCAGGTTCCACTAAAACAAGGATTGAAACTTCATCGATGGTGATAGTGGATGGATGGGACCGAATCGTCTAAAATCAGGTTCCACTAAAACAAGGATTGAAACTCGTTGATTTCTGTGTCTGGATCAAGGAGTAAGAATTCGTCTAAAATCAGGTTCCACTAAAACAAGGATTGAAACTAATTCAACATCAACAATTAGATAAATTGATTGATTTGTCTAAAATCAGGTTCCACTAAAACAAGGATTGAAACTACGATGAAGGAAAGCTGACGGATGAAATAATTGATAAGTCTAAAATCAGGTTCCACTAAAACAAGGATTGAAACCTGGTCTGTTTCGCTCCCATCCTGACTCGTGTTTCTGTCTAAAATCAGGTTCCACTAAAACAAGGATTGAAACCATATCCCCTGTCCACTTCTTTCCCGCAATCCTGACACGTCTAAAATCAGGTTCCACTAAAACAAGGATTGAAACTTTAAAACCCATTTTTTCCATGGTTGGTAATAATCAAGTCTAAAAGCAGGTTCCACTAATACAAGGATTGAAACTAAACTCATTATTCATCACCTTGATTTTCTGTAACTGTCTAAAAGCAGGTTCCACTAAAACAAGGATTGAAACCCAATTCTGATAATATTATCATAGATAAATTTGGTACTTGTCTAAAAGCAGGTTCCACTAAAACAAGGATTGAAACCCGTATTTCTCAATGTAAGGTTTGCTGAGCTGGTACAGGTCTAAAAGCAGGTTCCACTAAAACAAGGATTGAAACCTCGATGTATGAGTATCCCCGACCCGACGGTCGAGGTGTCTAAAAGCAGGTTCCATTAAAACAAGGATTGAAAGATTGCTGTCAAAATAGAAACCAGCATATTCATATAATATAAAAGCTTTTAAGATGATCGTATCGCCCACGCGGGAAAACCCGAGAAAACGAAACGAGCTCTGTTTTTTTGAAAAATGGGCGGGCTTGTGCTATACTAAAAGTGTATGTAAGCGCGGAGGTCTGTATGATAAAAAAGATCGTATTTGTCTTAATTCTGTTTTTGGAAGCGGCGTTTCTTTTTGCCGGTGAGAATGAAGGTCAACAGGAGGGTAACGCCACCCCGGCTCAAAAGCCGAAGTTCGGGTTTGATATGAACATCGGTATAGGACTTTCCAGTTATGAGGACTCGAACGGTGATCAAATTGCGTTTCAGAAGTTCAGCTTCATCCCGGAATTCAGCTACGGGAAATGGGGTCTGGGGCTGAATTTTACCTTTGAGCTGGACGGAGATTTTCATCTGCGCGACCTGGACAACGACGGCAGGGCGGATACCTGGACGACATTCTCAGATTATATACACAAGCTCTATTATCTGAGGTACGGGTACAAGGGAGATCCCTTATACGGCCGTATCGGGGCAATTACGAGCTACACGCTCGGACACGGGACAATCATGGAAGGATTCACGAACACTCTTTTCTACCCGCAGGTCCTCCAGCTGGGATTGAACCTCGACATTGACGGCAGAATCTTTGACTTTCCCGTTATCGGATTCGAAACCGTGGTCGATGATGTGCTGGATTGGGACATTATGGGTGTGCGGATGTTTGCGAGACCTCTATACATGCTTCAGACTCCGATTATAAAGGACTTGAAGCTCGGTGCGTCGCTTGTTGCGGATACAGACCCTCAGGAAGACCCGACATCTGAGGATTACGGACCTCCACACGATAATCCTTCAAGCGATACGGTTGTCGTGTACGGGTTTGACAGCGAGCTTCCCCTTTTCGACAGGGGCGATATGTCGCTTATAACCTATGCGGACTGGGCGAAAATCGGCGGTAAGGGAAACGGCACTGTTTTAGGAAGTACGTACAGGTATAACTGGTTCAAGCTTATTGCGCAGCTCAGGTTTCTCGGCAAAGAGTTCGTCGTGAACTACTTCGATCCCTATTATGAGAGGGACAGGGCGTTCAAATACGACAGTCTGGATGCCATCACGGATTTCTATATGGGATACCTCATTGGTACGGACATCGGGTTTTTCAATCTACTTTCGTTTTATTTTACATGGGATGACGGATTCAACGATGAGCCTGGACCGCGAATCCGTACCGGTATCATGACGCAGGAAAATGCGCTTCCGAAATTAGAAGCGGGAATCACATACGATAAAAAGGACGTCGATGATTTTGGTGATTTTTTCAATCTCAACGACAGCCTGTTTCAGCTGAAGGTCGGATACAAGGTGACCAAGTTTGCGAAGATCGTCTTCATTCAGGAAACACGGTTTACACCGTCCGGTAAATCGACCGATCAGACTCTCGTTGAAACGCAATTTTCGTTCTAGTACTTAAGCGATACAGCAGTGTCGCTGTAGTACCGGCTGTGCAGCAGGTTATATTTTTTTGCGGTATTTGGCGGTATAGGCCGTGTGCTGTTTTTAAAGCATCGGGCACAGATACGTAAAGGAGAAAGTCATATGCCGAATTTTCAACCGGTTCTCAAACGAATCATTGCTGTTCTGACAATAGCTGTTTTCTCCGGAGCTGCGGCAGCATTTGCCCAGGAGGAAGCCAACCTCCCGGAGGAGCCTGCGTATATATCCTATCTGGCTGGCAATGTGGATGTCGATACAACTCCGGATAATGAAAGGGAGGATTTTGAAATTGCAGAGCTCGAGATGGAGCTTCCCACCGGCACCATCATTCGAACAGGCAAAGAGGCCCTCTGCGAGATAACCCTTGCAGACGGCAGCACGGTCAAAATATCGAATTCTTCGGTGTTCAAACTCGATGAGCAGCTCTACAGTGCCGATTCGGGAAAGAAGAAGGGGCGTTTCAGCCTCATCTTCGGCCGGGTGAGAACAAAAGTGCAGAAGCTCTTGACTCCCGATTCCATATTTGAGATCAAATCGGGGACGGCGCTTGCCGGTGTTCGAGGTACTTCATTCGGTATTCAGTACGACGGCGCTGTCGCGAAAGTGCTGACATTCGAGGGGGCCGTGACCCTGAGCAGCACTGAAAATGCCTTTGAGCCGCTCGTTATAGAACAGGGACAGATGAGTGCGGTTCTGTCTGACGGGCTTTCAGAGCCTGTTACCACGATTCCGGATGATGTCTTGAAGGACTGGCAGGGCGAGCTTGCTAAGTTTACCCCGGAAACCGCACAGGCTGAAACAACACAACCGGCACCTGAACAGCCGAGACCTGCAGAGAAAAAGGGAAAGAAAGAGGGGGGTGAATCGAAGTTGCTCAGCCTGAATGCCTACATCGGTACGGTGACTATCGGAGACCGCGTCTATGCCCGGTGGGTATTCACCCCGGAGCTGTCAGTCGGCAAACTTGGTGTGGGGCTTTTTCTGCCGGCGATCTTTTCTCCCGATGTAGGGCTGTTTGGTTTTGATGAGTGGGAAAATCATGACGAGTGGGATTTTACCGACCTCGAGGACGGTATACACGACCTGCTTATTAAGTTCTACTATATCCGCTGGGGACATCCGGGTGATCCGCTGTACATGAAAGTCGGTGGTATAGACGATTTCAATCTCGGTCATGGTTTTATCGTTGACAACTACACGAACATCCCCTATTTCCCTGAAGATCTTGCAACCGGGATGCAGCTCAATATCGACAGAAATAAATGGGGCCTCGAATCCATGATTTCCGATTTTTCACGGCTCAGACTCTACGGGGCGCGGGTATATGCCAGGCCGGCGGGGCAAAAATTTCCGCTCGCCTTTGGAATAAGCGCCGTTCATGACAGGCCGGTTCCGGCAGAGGCTGTCCGGCCGGTCGGGCCTTTCGGTGAAACGACGGCAAACACAGACCAGCTTCCCCATATCTTCGTATTCGGCGCCGACTCGGAACTGCCGGTTTTAAACCGTGATATGTTTGCCTTGAAGCTCTATGTGGATGCCGCCAGAATCGGGTATTTCTACAAAGAGCTTCCTCCTGCACTGCAGGCGACGGACTACGTAAAAGAGGGAGAAATCGAGTTTCTCAAGGGTCTCGGTACTGCTGCCGGTGTGACGGGAAGGATTACAAAGATTTTTCTCTATCGATTTGAATACAGGTACATCTTCGATTATTATGAACCGGGGCTCATAAACTCTCTATGGGAAAACCGGAGACTCAGCTATCAGCAGGACCTGCTTGATCTGATATTTGCCCAGAATGATCCTGGATACGTTAACACGACATCGGCGGGATTCTATCTAAGCGGTGGAGTCAATCTTTTTCAAAAACTTGAGCTCGGCATCGGATATGAAAACTATGAAAAGAGTACCGGAATCGGCAGTGAAACAGTTCAAAAGGGGAGTGCTTATGTGAATGTAAAGCGCGGTCTCATACCAAAGGTATTCGGCAGCCTGTCCTACGATAGAAACGCACAGCTTGAAAACGTTTTTAACGACCTCTTTGACGAGAATACGGTTTTAAAGGCGGATGTGTACTATGAAATTGCCCCCGGATTTGCCTTTTCGGGCATCCTCAAAAGAACCTTCCGCTACGACGATGAGACCGGAAAGAATGAACCGGTCGATTCCGTCGGCATCAGTACTGTATTCATGTTTTGATAGTACCGCGGCCGGGCGGTATGGTCCGGCCGACATGTATGCGGGTAGTTTACCGCACCTGCCGTTCAGCCGGCTGCAGTACGGCTGAATAGATTCCCGCATTATAAAAAGAAGTTGATCTTATTTTTCTGTACGTGTGGGGAACCGGGGTCGCGTATGCTTGGTGTTTTTCCGGAAAATTTATTCTTCCATCGCAAGGACACGGGCTGCAATGTCGGGTATTTCGGCGATTGTCCTTTCTGATTTTACGATGTATCTAGACACACCGGCCTTTTTTGCTTCCTCTTCGATGATCCTGCCGCCCTGGCTCGAAACGAGGATTATGGGAATTTTTGAGTCTTTTGCGCGTGAAACGGATGCGAGATCCATACCTCTTCCATCTGATAAAAGCACATCCGCTATGATAAGGTGGGGTTTAAAACAAGCGATTGCGGAATACGCCTCGCCGATGCTCCCGGCGACATGCAGTACGTAACCGTATGGTGAAGTCTGCAGCACGCGTGCAAGAATCTCAGCATGATCCACATCATCCTCGACAAGAAGAATTCTGGATGAATTTTCTTTCATCTGCTGCTCCTTGGGCCGCCTGTTGCGTGAAAAGAGAAGCTGCCCCTGTACATTGAGCATTATACAGCATAAAAAGGTCCTTCGCCAGAAAAAAAAACCGCACTGCTTCTCGAGCTTTAAAAAATGTGTACTTACAATACCGGAAGGTAGGTTTTAACCTCGTACTCGCTGACATGTATCCGATAGTTGTCCCATTCGAGCTTTTTGTTTTCGATAAACTTTTCGAATATATGATCGCCGAGGGTCTCCCGTACCAGGGCGCTTCCCTCAGTAACGGTGATTGCTTCACCGAGACTGCCTGGAAGAGATGCAATACCTCGTTTCGACCTCTGCGCTTCACTCATGTGGAATATATCCTCTTCGACCGGGTCCGGGAGTGTCAGATCTTCCTCGATGCCCTTGAGGCCTGCGGCGAGCATAACGGAGAATGCAAGGTACGGGTTGCACGCCGGATCCGGACACCGGAATTCGGCGCGTGTGGCCTTTTCTTTGCCGATCTTGTACATCGGCACCCTGACGAGGGCCGACCTGTTTCTCTGCCCCCAGGAAACATATACCGGAGCTTCGTATCCCGGAACGAGTCTTTTGTAGGAGTTTACCCACTGGGCAACCACAAGACACAATTCGCGTGCGTATTTAAGAAGACCTGCGATATATGATTTTGCCGTTTTTGAAAGGTGGTACCGATCCTTCGGGTCGAAGAATGCGTTTTTATTGCCCTTGAAGAGTGACTGATGGGTGTGCATGCCGCTCCCGTTTTCTCTGAACAGCGGTTTGGGCATGAATGATGCGTACACCCCGTGATTCATGGCGACCTCCTTGACGGTGAGACGGTACGTCATCGACTGATCGGCCATCTGCAGGGCATCGGTGTACTTCAGATCGATCTCGTGCTGGCTGGGCGCCACCTCGTGGTGGCTGAACTCAACGGCAATACCCATCTGCTGGAGCGCGAGTATGGTCTCGTTTCTCAGGTTGATCGCCACATCGGATGGTGTGAGTTCGAAGTATCCGCCTGAATCGAGCGGCTGTATTATTGTAGAGCTGTCTTTGAAATAAAAGTATTCGAGCTCCGGGCCCACATAGAAGGTGTACCCCAAATCACGGGCCTTTTTGAGGTTTTTTTTCAGCGCCCACCTGGGGTCCCCTGCATAGGGTCTGCCGTGGGGGTCGAGAATATCGCAGAACATGAACGCCTCCACAGCGTTGTCGCTGCCTTTGAACGGGAGAATGGTGAATGTCGTCGGATCCGGTTTCGCCATCATATCACTCTCTTCGATACGCGCGTATCCCTCTATGGAAGAACCGTCAAAACCCATCCCCTCTTCGAGAGCTCCCTCCAACTCGTCAATTGTAATGGCGAAACTTTTAAGAAACCCAAGAACATCGGTAAACCAGAGACGCACGAATTTGACGTCGTTTTCATTTACCATTTTCATGACATGCTCAAAATCTTTCATCTACCTGCCTCCTGAAGTATTGTCTGTAAAGTTTATTCTCTTTTTATTCCGTTGCGAAAATCTGAAACCCGGAGTAGGATTCCAGGCCGTGCTCGCCGATATCGAGCCCCCTCAACTCTTCATCTCTGCCGACCCTGAGTCCGACCGTTACATCTATCAGCTTGAAGATAATACCCATCGATACGATTACAAAAAAAACGACGGTCAGCACGCCGAGAAGCTGTATGCCGATCTGGGCAGCCTGTCCGCTGTAAAACAGTCCGTCATATACAAGCCCGAGCGACTTCCGGCCGAACAGTCCGACGGAGAGTGTCCCCCAGATGCCGTTGAAGCCATGCACCGGAACTGCGCCGACCGGATCATCGATCTTAAGTTTGTCGAGAAAAACGACGCCAAACACCACCAGAACACCGCCGACGGATCCAATGACAATTGCAGCCCACGGTTCAATATACGCACAGGGAGCGGTAACGGCGACAAGTCCTGCAAGGGCGCCGTTCATGGCCATGGAGAGGTCGGGTTTGCCGAACATAATCCAGACCGCAATCATGGAAAATATTCCCCCGAGAGCAGCTGCAATATTTGTATTGATCGCTATCCTGGAGATGAGCTCTCCGTTTCCGACGCTCAGTGTGGAACCTGCATTGAATCCGAACCATCCGAACCAGAGAATAAAAACACCCAACGATGCGATGGGAATATTATGCCCTGCGATGGCGTTGGCCGTACCGTCAGGTTTATACTTGCCCAGACGAGGCCCTAAGAGCACGGTACCGACTAGTGCGGCAAATCCGCCGACCGAGTGCACTACCGTCGAACCGGCAAAGTCGGCGAATCCCAGAGAGGAGAGCCACCCTCCGCCCCATATCCAGCGCCCGATCACCGGATAGATAAACGATGATATGATAAAGGAATAGATCAAATAGGCAACAAACTTCATTCGTTCGGCCATACCCCCTGCCACAATCGTCGCCGAGGCACCGCAGAAAGCAACCTCAAACATCCAGAATGCGTAGAGCGGAACATCCGCTCGGGACCGCGCATTCAAAAGGAACCAGCCCTGTGACCGCAAAAAGCCATTTCCACGACCGAACATGATTGCGTATCCGAAAAGAAAAAAGCCGAGTGACGCCATACAGAAATCGAGGAAGTTTTTCGTGAGTATATTGCTTGCGTTTTTTGCACGGATGAAACCGGCTTCCACCATCCCGAACCCGGCCTGCATAAAAAAAACGAGAACGGCTGCAAAAAGGACCCACATCGTATCGAGCCCACGTACAGAAAAAGCCGGCGTTTCATCGGTTGAAGAAAAAAGGGGGCCCGTATACGAAAATATAAAAAGTAAAATCAGGATTCCCGTTGCAATCCACGTCTGTCTCTTTCGCATGCTTCTGCTCCTTCTTCCATGTTTATTCGAAGACTTTGCGTCCAGATAATGCAGCAGTGTCTGTAATTCATCTCATTATCATGCGCGGCGAGATTCCTTATCGATATACACCCTGCAGTACGGAAGAAAATGGTCCGGCTTCAGGCCGTGCATCAGCCGATTGCAACACTCCCTGTTTCACCGCTTCTAATCCGTATACATTCATTAAGATCAAGTATGAATATTTTGCCATCGCCGATCTCACCGGTTCGCGATCCCCGTATGATGGCATCAATCGTTCTCTCCACGAATTTTTCATTTACCGCAATCTCAAGACGGACCTTTTTCAGAAGGTTGACTTCAATATCGACCCCCCTGTAGGATTCGTGAAACCCTTTCTGCTGACCGCAGCCCAGGGCATTGGTAGCCGATATTTTGAACACCTCTTCTCTGTAAAGCTCCTGTTTCACAGCGTTCAATTTGTGCGGTTGTATATAGGCAATGATGAGCTTCATGATGTGCACCTCTCTATCTTTAATGCAATATAAATGCCAAGTTAAAGATAAGATTGTAACTTATTGATATATTAAAAGATAGAGAGGGTTACTCGTGTTCTATTCGAAGAAAAACAGAGAAAATACTGCATTTATGTAGGTATTTATACCGTAATCCTACATTTATGTATGAAAACGGCCGGGGTTTATGTCGTACTTTCGTATCCGGAGCCCCATTTGACGCTCGGTGAGACCAAGCGCACGGGCCGCTTTTGCGGCATTGCCCCGTGATGATTTCAACGCATCCTGAATGGTTTCCTTTTCGATACTTTCAAGTGTTACTCTGAGGGTACGATTGATAGTTGTACCGCTCGCCTCTGCGGTCTGGAGAGTTGGAGGGAGGTGATGGCCGTGAATAACATCGTCGTTGCTCAAAAGCACGGCACGCTCCATGCAGTTTTCAAGCTCACGCACGTTTCCAGGCCAGTGATAGGCCATGAGCATATCTATCGCCGGTGTGGATATACGCCGAATGTTTTTAGAGTTGACTCTGCTGTACTTTTCAACGAAAAAGTCGGAGAGCAGCAGAATGTCGGTTTTGCGCTCCCGTAGGGGTGGGATATGGATGGGAAACACGTTGAGCCGGTAGTAAAGGTCCTCTCTGAATTGAGTTTTCACCATGAGCTTTTCGAGATCTCTGTTGGTGGCCGCTATGATACGAACATCGGTTTTGATGGTGAGAGTGCCGCCCACACGTTCGAACTCCTTCTCCTGGAGTACGCGAAGGAGCTTTATCTGAGTCGCGGGGCTGAGGTCGCCTATTTCGTCGAGGAAGAGGGTGCCGCCGTGCGCAAGCTCAAAGCGTCCCTTGCGGGTCGAGATTGCGCCGGTAAACGCTCCTTTTTCATGTCCGAACAGCTCGCTCTCTATTATGGTTTCCGGCAGCGCCGCGCAGTTGACCTTGATAAAGGGCTTTATGGCCCTGCGGCTCTCGTAGTGAATGGCATGAGCAATGAGCTCCTTGCCTGTTCCGCTCTCGCCTCGTATGAGCACGGTTGTATCGCTCTTTGCAACCTGCGGTATGAGGTTGAATACCTCCTGCATTTCACTCGAGTTGCCGATAATATTTGCCGGCCTGAAACGGTCTTTCAGTTCTTCCTGCAGTCTGATATTCTCTTCAAGCAGTCTCTGTCGTTCTTCTGTGGCCTGCTGACGCAGTTTCACGGCCTGAGATATCATCGACCCGATAATTGAGAAAAGACGTGCGTCATCTTCCAGGGAGAACTCCGTGGAGTAAAGCCGGTCGGCGCTGAGCGCACCGATTACCTCGTTCTCCAGTTTAATAGGAACGCATATATAGGAAAGCTCTCTGAGGTCGGTATTTTCACGGGCTCCGGTTTTATCGAGAAAGAGCGGTTCATCTGAAATTCTGGACAGGATGACCGGTTTGCCCGTCTGCACGACTCTGCCGATGATCCCTTCACCGAGTTTGTATCGCCCTCTCTTCTGCTGGTGGGTGGAAAGTCCGACTGCGGATTCAATCGAAATTTCTCCGGTTTTTCTGTTGAGCAGAGTGATCACTCCACGTATGATATCCGTATGCCTGGCAATCGCCTGAAGAACCGGACGTACCACATCACGGAGGTCCATACTCGAATCGAGGATGCGGCTTATTTCGAAGAGGAGGGAAAGTTCCTGCAGCTGTTCCTTCACCTTCGGTTTTTTGTACGCACTCATAGGTGTTGGTCCTGGCTTATCTCTTTCAGCGCATGTATAAATTCTAAAACGTCGTTCTCAGTCGTGTCGAAAGAGGTCATCAACCTGATTATATGCTCTCCGGCATCCCATATGTAAAAGAAGTATCGTTTCTTCAAATCATCGATTATACGGGGGGGAAGTTTTACAAACACGGCATTCGCCTCGACCTTCTGCGTTATCCGGCAGCCGGGTACACCGATAATCCCATCTGCAAGCATTTTCGCCATGCGATTTGCGCGCTGTGCATTTTTCATCCAGAGGTCGTTTTCAAAAAAAGCGGTAAACTGAGCCGATATGAAACGCATCTTCGACAACAGCTGCATACCCTGTTTTCGGATATATTTAAAGCTCCGAATCCCTTTTTGATTGAACAAGACCACCGCTTCACCGATCATCATCCCGTTTTTTGTGCCGCCGAACGAGAGCACGTCAACACCGGCCTGGCCCGTAATCTCTCTGAGACCGGTATCCAGATACGCCGCTGCATTGCTGAGCCGGGCTCCGTCCATGTGGAGGATCATATTGTTCTTATGTGCAAATGAAGCAAGGTCGGCTATCTCCTCAACCGTATATACGGTTCCCAGTTCGGTCGATTGTGTAATCGAAACGGCGCCCGGCTGCGCGTGGTGCTCGTTGCCCAGGACTTCGAGAAACGGTTCCAATGATCGGGGTGAGATCTTCCCATCCTCGGATGGGATCTCCCTCAGCTTGCATCCCGCGATATTTTCAGGAGCACCGCATTCGTCGACATTCAGATGGGCCGAAGAAGCGCACAATACGGAATGATAGGGATTTAATAATACTCTGAGGCCGAGCACATTCGCTGCGGTCCCTGTCAAAACGAAGAAGGTTTCGCTTCGTGGCCCGAATACCTCTTTCATCTTTTTAAGCGCAGATTCGGTAAACCTGTCGTCTCCGTAGCCGATGCAATGCCCGCCGTTTGCTTCTGCAATGGCTTTCATGATTTCGGAATGAACCCCCGCGTTGTTGTCGCTCGCAAACCCCCCCAATGCAGCACCTCCCTTTGACCGTTCGGTAATTCCGCCCTTGTAATCACCGGCTGTATTATTCGAACGTAGAGCGTCCGAATATCACAAAAGTAATCTATTTATATAAAAAATCAACGCTTTCTCTCTTGCTCTGAAGTACATTGAGCGGAAGTATGTGAAAGCAGGGAAACGGGGCTGGTTATGAGGAGCCTGTCGGCTGTTTTTTCAACGCCGGATTTTCGGTGGTAAGACCGCTTCCTGACAGTTCTCCGTACGTAAGCAGGAAGGCGCAAGTCGAAGCGAAAAGAAACACATCGACGACGGCTTCTATTACCTTTTTGTTGTTCAGTTTTTTCGGTCCGTCGATTTTTTCATTGAAGTGCAGGGATTCTTCTGCATTTTCGAGAAGACGCTTCGAGGAGTTGTAATCGTCTATAACGACCGAGAGGGTATTCTGGATAGCCTTCATTGCTTCGGCGATTCTGTAACGGGCATTTCTGCTTGCAATCGATCTTTTTTTATTGAGCGATTCCAGTATAGAAGATTTTTGAAGCACCGTAAGCCGCAGGTTTTCATCCGCCTTTCTGTATTCTTTCAATATGTCAATATAGTCCTTTACTTCATGCCGGGCCTCGCTGAACAGGAGATACGCATGGTTGAGATCTTCTTTGATGTCGATCTTCTTCTGTTCCCGGTAATCTATGGTAAAGACGATCTTTCCGGTTGTCAGCACAAAAGAGTATTCCTTTTCAAATATTTCCATGAAAACGGCGCTGCGGTACATCTTATCGGCCGGATGGAAAAGGGAAAATATAGCGTCTTCACCGTAGGTTTGTCGTTCAAACTCTTCGATGGTCTTCTGCAGAATAGGGAGGCCCCTCTGTATATGCCTAGGAATCGCTACCTCTTCCGCTACCTTTTCGTGCGCTTCTTCCTGTTTGCCTTTAAGATACTCTTTTATCCTTTTGAGCTCCTCGGCGCGCTTCTTCCTTTCAATGTGCGTAATGTACCCGATTTTATCCTGCTCCGTTATGCCGAGCAGGTCATCGAGCTCCTGAGAAAAGAGTGGGTAATATACCCGGTACATCCTGCAGACAATAGCGTGGAATTTTCCGAGAATGTCGATAAGTATGACGTCCACATCATTTTTAAGCCCGCCCTTCGTAACCTCAGCATCTTCAGGAGTGCGCGTGCCTGTGCTCTGCTGTATGCCGACCGCCTTCTGGAGATAAAATTTCGAAAGATCGGTGAACTGTCCGAGTATATACATCTTTTTGAAGAAGCTCTTGAAAATTTCGATATACGGCCCGACCGGGATGCTTTTTCGTCCGACCGCTTTTTCAATTGAAGAAAACTCCTTGTCGTCATAAAGAGTACGTAATCGGATTATGAGCTCATAGAAGGTGCTGCTTTCACCGGTTGATGCTTTTTTAATTTCTCTGACAATCGAGCTTTTACCATCGAGAAAAGAGGAAACCGTGAGATTGAGATCGAGGAAATGATTTTTTGCCTCGCCTCCGAAGAACCGCACGAATCGGTCTGAAAACTTACCGTTGACGGCGAACACTTTTGAGAAAAGCCCTTTTACGTAGACCTTGATTCCGGTGAAGGGTTTTGACTTTTTCCGGATTCGGGGCCTTGATTTTTGTCTAACAGCCGGCGGCTTTTGTGCGGGCAGCTTGATTCGTTTTTCGACCCGGGCAGCCTGTCTGACCGCCTCCCGGTCACGGGGTTTTTCCGGGGGAAGTTTTTCCCCCTGTTTTTTTTCGTCGATTATCTCTCCGCCGTGCTCTACGAATTCATGAAAGAGCCTTTTCCTCTGAGTATCATCGAGCCGATCGATGCCGGTTTTTTTTCGCAGTCTGTCAAAATTGTCTTTCATATGGTTTTTTTCAGCACCTCCGGAATTCTTCTCATCGTGATAATCAATTGTGCCGAAAAGTACTTTGTACGGGTACGACTATGATGACCGATAGAGTATATTCAAAACATCGGAATAAAACAGACCTCCCTCAAGATGCAAAACCGTCTTTCGGAAAAATGCGCGGGAATATGGTATGGGGGCGGTCGAAATCGCTGCGCTTTCAAAAGGTGTATCCGAAATTAGTCAAAAACCGGGTGCGCCTCCTCAGAGTCCCTTATACTAATTCTACATCATTTTTTCAAAAAATTAAACAAAAGAGTAGAGTGCTTCTGCTCATTCTTGTGGTTTTTGTTGTCATTTTCGGTTTCATACCCCTTTCAATGAATGTTAAGTCCTACATGTGGGAAAGACAGAGGGCGATGTCATCCACCGGCGATCCGCTGTACGATATTTTTATCGTCGAAGGCCTCACCCTGGAAAAAACGGATCAAAAAACCGCCGGCATTGATTCCCCGAATATCGGTGTGTACAGCCTGCCGAGCTTTACAACCAGAGCATATACGGTTAAGAAGGGTGATTCGCTTTTCGGCATTGCACGCAGGTTCAATGTATCGATCGATACGGTGATTTCGGCAAACGAATTGAAAAACGCATACTATCTCGGCATAAGAACGAAATTGAAAATTCCAAACATGAGCGGCGTATACTACAGGGTTCAAAGGGGAGACTCGCTGTCATCGATAGCCGCCAGGTATAAAATCGGCATCAACAAGATTGCGGATATCAACGATCTGCCGAGCTCTGTTATACATGTCGGTGACGAACTATTCATTCCGGGGGGTGCGCTTTCGAGCTGGGAACGCGCCTCAGTGCTCGGCAATCTCTTCAAAAAACCGACGGCCGGCAGATTGACGTCACGAATGGGTTTCAGAACAGATCCGTTTACAGGCGAGCGCGCATATCACGCAGGCATAGATATCGCCAACAGGAGAGGGACTCCGGTCTATGCCGCCCAAAACGGGCGGGTGGTGTACACGGGATACCGGGGGAATTACGGGAGAACCGTAATATTGAGGCATCCGCAGGGGTATATCACGATTTATGCCCATCTGGAAAAAATATATGTCAAACGCTCCCAAACAGTTCAGCAGGGTAATAAGATCGGAACGGTTGGCAATACGGGTCGATCGACAGGACCTCATCTGCATTTTGAGATACACCAGTACGATAAACTGCTCGATCCATTGAAGATACTGCATATGTGATGCCGCAGAAAAGAGGAGCCGCCCGAACATGCGTGCTCGAACAATGACAAATACGTTGTAAAATTTATGCCCGTACTGTATAATTTTTCAAACAATTTTTCAAAATGACCAAATTCTTCGATCAAACAAATGGGCGCATGAAATCCTTTCCCCCCGCCACCGGTTTTAAAGCAAAATGCAGAAAAGAGGTGCGTTTTGTAACGACACGTGTTATTCGTACATACATCACAGTAACAGACCGGGCGGCACAATACAGCATGCGTTTTTTCAACCTGAACCGAAACCGTATTGTTCGGTTATTATCAGGATGCCGCAAATTCATGACGTCTGTTCGTATTACATTGCCCTTTCCGGCAGGTACCATGCTTGTCGGCTTACTGTGTATTGCGTATATCTCTCTGTTTCCAAACCCCGCGACCTTCGTTGCCGAGGAAAAGCCTTTCTTCGGTGACTTTTCATGGTACACCGAACATCCGATTCATTTCTCTGCCGGTGATTTCAGGGAAAACGGAAGGGGCGGAATTGAAAACTATGTGCCCGACCTGCGGCTTGCGGAGTACACGATTCGGAAGGGCGATACCCTCTGGAGTATTGCCAGAAAGTTTGATGTGGATCCCGACAGTATAATAAGCTGCAATGTATTCTCAAATGTTCATTCCATACATGAGGGCGACGTCATGCTCGTCCCGAATATGCGGGGGATATTCGTCACAATACAGGAGGGTGATTCAATTTTTAAGTTTTCCACCGAGTACGAAATCCCGCCCGACTTCGTTATGGAGGTTAACAGGCTTCGTTCGAATACGCTCTCTGCCGGGATGAAGCTTTTTTTACCGGGGGCGCGATACAAAAATATTGAAAGGGCCTATGCCCTCGGTGAAGCTTTCAACAAACCGGCGTACGGCAGGCTGACATCCCGATACGGGTACAGAAGAGACCCGTTTACCGGCAGGCGGGCCTTTCACAGGGGGATCGATATTGCGAACAGAATCGGTGTCAAGGTTCACACTGCCCAGACCGGAACGGTCATATACACCGGTGAGAGGTACGGATACGGCAAGACGGTTATAATCCAGCACCGGTTCGGGTACAAAACTTTGTACGGGCATCTCGATTCGATCAGTGTACACAGGGGCCAGCATGTCGAGAGCGGACAGATAATCGGCGCTCTCGGCAACACGGGCAGATCCACAGGTCCGCATCTGCATTTCGAGATATGGCTGAAAAACAGGACAATCGACCCTCTAACGCAAACCAATATGGCGGTTCGGTAGACGATGAAATCGACGAAGATCGTATGCACCATTGGACCTGCAAGCCACACTAAAAGAATTATCGAAGAAATGGCACGCGCCGGAATGAATCTTGTCCGTATGAACTTATCACACGGCTCATATGCGTTTCACCGCAAGACAATACAGGTATCGAGAGACGTGTCTCGACGGCTCGAACGGCACATCGGGATCGTGCTCGATCTTCAGGGCCCTAAAATCAGAACGGGTAAACTTGCAAAAGAAACGGTGCAGCTGAAACGGGGAGGCGAAATCACGCTCACCACAAGGGATGTGGAAGGCGACTGGAACATCATGAGTGTAAATTACGACAGGCTTCCGGCAGAGGTGAAAGAAGGAGAGCGGATACTGCTTGACGATGGAAATGTTGAGCTCAGGGTGGTCGGAATCGGCGGGGATTCCGTACGATGCAGGATTGTAAACGGCGGTGTTGTTCGATCCTACCGCGGGGTAAATCTCCCTGAAAGCGCTATCAGCGTACAGGCGGTAACACGAAAAGATATTGCAGATCTCAGCTTCGGTCTCGAAAACGGTGTCGATTTTTTTGCGCTTTCCTTTATCAGAAAGGCGGAAGATATTCAGTATCTGCGCTTGCTGATGCTGGAGCGAGGCACGGTGCTCCCCATCATTGCCAAAATCGAGAAACCGGAAGCAATACGGAATATAGACGGTATTATAGACGAAGCGGACGGCATTATGGTCGCGCGCGGAGACCTCGGCGCCGAAACTTCCCCTCAGGATGTACCGATTTTACAGAAAATGATAATAAGAAAATGCAACAGGGCCGGGAAGCCGGTTATTACCGCGACACAGATGCTTGAGTCCATGATTGAGCATCCCCGTCCGACAAGGGCGGAAGCTGCGGATGTGGCAAATGCAATATTTGACGGAACGGATGCAGTTATGCTTTCAGGAGAAACTGCAATGGGCGCCTTTCCGGTACGTGCCGTAAAAACAATGGCCGAGATCGCACAGCGGGCCGAGGAAGAAATCAATAAGAGAAAGAGGGATGGATTTTCAGTTCAACCGCAGGAAATTCCCGAACCCGACGAAACGGCCGATTGTGTGAGCTATTCGGCAACACGGCTGACGGAGCTCATGAACCCAAAATATATCATAAGTTTCACCCTATCGGGAAAAACAGCCGCTCTCGTCAGTAAGTACAGACCTTCCGTGCCGGTTATCGCCATGTCTCCGAATAAGGATGTGTTACGAAAACTTTCCGTGTACAGCGGTGTCTATGGTGTGTATATCGATCATGTGTCCTCAACCGAACAGCTTCTGGATACGGCGGAAAAAATCGTCGTTCAAAAGGGCTACTGCAGGGAGGGGGATAGGGTTCTTTTCATTGGAGGTGTTCCGGTGCTTGCTGGAGAGCCCACGAATATGCTGAAAGTGCACAAGGTGAAGCTCGGACAGAAAAATATATGACAGCGCGGCAATTTTATCCTGCGACATACTTCTTATATCGGTCTGAAGAACCCCAATACGGAAGAACACGACCCGGCCAAAGCCGGCAACTGATAAAAGTACTTGACTGAAGGGAACGGATAGGTTATCATTGGAAATGATAACCATTATCGCAGAAAAAGAGCAATGGTATGGGTATTGACGAAAAGACGCTGTGGAGCAGGAAACGGCTTGAAGAATCCGACTACCGCCTCACCAAGCCGAGACGGTCTATTCTGGACGTACTCGCACATACGGACGAACACCTGAGCGCAGAAGAGATCTATCAGCGGGTATACGGCGATTATCCTGCAATAGGGCTTACAACCGTGTACAGGACGCTCGAGCTTTTTGTTCAGATAGGTATCGTGCTTCGGTTCGACTTCGGCGACGGGAGAGCCCGGTATGAGTTGAGTGTAGGGCCTGAAGTACAGGGTTTTCATCATCACCACCTCATCTGCACGAACTGCAACAAGATTATCGATTATACCGATTTTATTGAGGACGAAATCGATCTATTGGAAAAAACGGAGAAGGGACTTGAAACGCTTCATAATTTCAAGATCAACAATCATATCATAGCATTTTACGGACTGTGCGAAAACTGCAGAAAAGAAAAGAAGGAATAGAGAGATGAAAGTATGTGTAACGTCCCAGGGGCCTGATATGGATTCACCGGTCGATCCGAGATTCGGCAGATGCGGTTATTTTATCATCGTTGACACCGATTCCCTTGAATTTGAAGCGGTGGAGAACAGCGGTATCAGGCAGAAGGGGGGTGCCGGTGTTGAATCGGCACGTCTTGCAGCTGAAAAAGGGGCTCAGGCGGTGCTCACGGGCAACTGCGGCCCGAATGCGTTTCAAATCCTCAATGCCGCCGGAATCGAGGTGTACACCGGGGTAAACGGTACGATCAGAGATGCGGTTGAAAACTTCAAGAATGGAAAGTACAGCCCCCTCCCCAATGCAAATGTAGGTCCGCACTTTGGAATGAGCGGGTCGAACCAATGAAAAGTGAGCTTGATGAAGAGAAGAAAGAACAGGAGAAGAGGCTTCGGGAAAACCTCTCCATGATTAAAAACAAGATTCTGGTTTTGAGCGGCAAGGGAGGAGTTGGAAAGACAACTGTTGCCGTAAATATCGGATACGGTCTCGCTCTTCGTGGATTCGAAACAGGTGTGCTGGATATAGATATCCATGGACCGAACGTTGCCAAAATGCTCGGTATAGAGGGTCGAAAGCTGTACGGCTCCGGGGCCTCCATCGATCCGGTTCAGGTTGTGCCGCATCTTAAGGCGATGAGCATCGCTCTTCTCATGGATAGTCAGGATCAACCGGTCATCTGGAGAGGGCCGCTGAAAATGTCGGCGATCAAACAATTTATCAGTGATGTGAACTGGGGAGAGCTCGATTATATGGTGATCGATTCACCACCCGGAACAGGCGACGAGCCGCTCAGTATATGTCAAATCATACCCGACGTCGACGGTGCTGTGGTTGTCACCACTCCTCAGGATGTTGCAATTCTCGATTCCAGAAAGAGCGTGATGTTCACACGGGAACTGAATGTGCCGGTGGTCGGTATAATAGAGAACATGAGCGGATTCGTGTGTCCGCATTGCGGCGGCGAGATAGACCTCTTCGGGTCAGGCGGGGGAGAACGCGCCGCAAAAGGGCTCGATGTGCCTTTTCTCGGTAAGATACCCATCGATCCGTGTATTGTCAAACGGGGCGACGAGGGGACCCCGCTTATTGAACAAAACCCCGATTCAGCGGCTGGCAAAATGCTGAACAGCATGATCGACAGAATAATAAAAAGCCTCGAAGAACATAAGAACGGAATGGAAGGGAACGATGTTTGAGAAGGGCTGTTTCAGCGGATAACGGCGTTGTATCCGATGCGGTGCACGATCTCGGTTACACTTTTCAGAGATTCCGGATTTCCTTCATAGTCGACATGGATTTCACCTTTTAATGCGTCCACATGTATATGGTGAATCCCCTGAATTTTTCTTCCGAGATGCTCTATCGTATATGCACATGAAGCGCAGCGCGCTCCTTCAAGATCTATAACCGCGTTTTTTAGATTCTTTTCCATACAATTAATGTATGGTTCCGAAGTCGGCTTGACAAGGGTAAAATATATGAAACGCCGCCCCCGGGTTATGGTATTTGGTACGGGGCGAATCACGAGAGAAAGCCGGGTTTTGCCAAATACGTGGGTATTCGACTCGTACGTGGGTACGATGTGAGGAGAACAGTACGACATGTTTTCAGTAGGAAATGGAGAAATCCCTGTACCTCCGAAAGGCTATTTCATGCCATTCCTCGGAAACGCCTGAAACATTGCCGTAGGAGGGGCCAATTCTGATATCCTCGAGAAACGGAATGAGATTCTGTTTTTTCCCTTCAGCCTCGATCTCGACTCTCCCATCATACAGGTTTTTTACCCAGCCGGTTATGTTGTACTTTCGAGCTCTGTAGATGGTAAAGAACCTGAATCCCACTCCCTGTACGAAACCCGATACGTAGGCATGGAGAACGTAATAACCGTCCGCCATCGTGTGCTCCTTGAATACCCCGATTTATGTCTCGAGCCTCTTTATAATCTCCCTGATCTTCTGTGCATTCGGGTAATCGGGATCGATGGTTATGAGCGTTTTAAAGATTGTCAGGGCATCCTTTTTGTTTCCCTGTTTGAGAAACAGATTTCCGAGAGGTTCGTATGCCTGAATGAAGTTTTTATCCGTTTTTATTGTCCTCAGATATTCGGTGATAGCATCATTTTCCCTGTCCATTTTGACATAGCAGGACGCAAGGCCGAAATGCGCTTCCGGTGAGAGCGGGTCTATGCTGAGCGCCCTCTGAAACTGATCGTTCGCCTCTTTTATAAGACCGTTTTTCAAAAGGGCGTTGCCCAGGTTGATGCGTGCCGGAAGCGAGTTTGGATCGAGGCTGATTGCTTTTCGCAGCGTTTCAAGCGCCTTGTCGTAGAGGTTGCTCTTTATGTAGATATCGCTGATATTGTTGTATGCCTCCATATATTTGGGGTCAAGTGTTATCGCATTTTCATATGCGGTAATAGCTTCGCTGTACTTTTCGAGACGTGCGTAGTTGTTTCCGAGATTGTAGAAATACCGCTTGTCGCTTGCTTTGAGCGAGATCGCTTTTTTCAAAGCCTGCACCGCGAGGTCGGACTTTCCTTCCATTTCATACATAATCGACAGGTTGTAGTAGGTCAGGTCACTTTTTGGATCGAGCTTCAGGGCTGTTTCGTACTCCTGCTTTGCATCGGTGAACATTTTTTTTGCCCTGTACGTGTCCCCCAATTTGATATGGGCTTTGGCATTGTCCGGTTCAATAGCGACCGCCTTTTTATAGTAGGTCATGGCCTCATCGTAAAAATTGTTTTCATAGTAGAGCAGCCCAAGATTGATATATGCCTTGACATAATTTGATTTGAGTGAAATTGCCGCGGTGTATGCATTGATCGCTGTGTTGGTTTTCCCTAGATTCTGCGCGGTTAGGCCGAGATTGTAGAACGCCTGGGGAAATTGAGGTAAAAGTTGCGTCGCTTTGGTGAAGCTCTGCAGCGCATCGCCGTATTTCTGTTGCAAATACTGTATTATCCCCAGCTTGTAGTAAGCCATTCCGTTGTTTGGATCGAGCTCGAGGGCTTTTTTATATTCGTTGACTGCGCTTGTGAGCATATCCTGTTTATCGTAGATTTGCCCGAGTGTAAAATGCGGAAGTGCAAGATTCGGGTCGACCTGCAGTGCCTTTTTGCTCATTTCTATGGCTTTTCTTACATTTTCCTGGGAGCCTGGATCTTCAGAAAAATAACTTGCTCCGAGATAGGCGAGCGCATCTGCATGGTCCGGTTTGATTTCGGCGGATTTTTGCAGATTCTGAACGGCCGATTTGAAAGAACCGGCTTCATACGACGCTTTACCCTTTTGAAAGTAATCCTCTGCCAGCTTCTCTCGTTTTTTCTTCTCTGCTTCAAAATCGATTTCCGGGGTTTGTTTTACGATTTTATGCGTCTTCTCTTCTTTCGGCATCGACTCCTTGATACTGCTTACAACTTTATCGATTTTCTCGATTTCCTTTTCCGATTTTTCCTTTTCATGCGCCTTCTTTTTTGCAATCACCTCATCGAGAAGTGCAAGCGCATCACTGTTTTCGGGGTCTTCGATGAGCACCTGCTCCAGCTGGGTACGAGCAAGGTCGTACTCGCCCCGGTCGTAGTAATACCTGGCGAGCTTCATTGTGTTCTTTACTTTATTCTCTTTCTCACCCTCCGTCTGGATTTGTGTAGCAGGTTTTTTGCGGGCTTTCAGCCTGTACACGGTATAATATCCGCCTCCTGCAATGAGAAGTACAATGAGAATTATGAGTATTACCGTAGTTCTTCTGTTATCGGCCATTTTTTTTGCCTCATTCTATCTTTCGATACCTTCCACCGAGAGATCGTCGACTGGTTTTTCGCTGGTTTCCAATATGTTTTCCGTTGAGTTCACAAGTTTGTCGAGATCACTCAACACATCGTTGAGGAGGTCGGGATCTATACCTGTTTTTTCATCAACATTCTTGTCGGAATGAGGTTGTTGGATTTCACCCTTGAGATAGGCGATAGCCTTCTGTATGTTTTCGTACTGTGGAGTCTGTGGGTTTTTTTTCAGGTATGTTTCCCACTGAATTATCGTGTCGGAATAATTGCCCTCTTTGTAGTAAGCGTTTCCCGCATTGAGGTACGAGTCGTACAGATTTGCATCGTAGTGTACAGCCTTTTTGTACATCTGCGCCGAAAAGTCGTAGTTTCCCTTCAGGTAGTAGCAGTTTGCGAGATTGTAGAAGTAGATGCCCTTGTTTTCTGTAAAGTTCAATCCGGCTGTAAAGTTGAGAATGGCCTTGTCGAGCTCGTTCAGCTCGTAGTATGAATTGCCGAGATAAAAGTACACCTGCGGGTTCATTGCGTCGACGTTTTTGGCCTCTTCAAAACTCGCAGCAGCGAGCTGGAATTCCCCTTTTGTATAATGAGCGAGGCCTTTTTTAAAGTATTCGTTTTCAGTGGCGAAAATATCGATTACTGATGCAAAAAACACTATAATAATTATTAGATGGTATAGATTTTTTTTCATTTTATACTTTCAATATACAGTCATGTACGGATTTTTTCACAGGGTTTTCATATCTAGTATCGTATAAAAAAAATATAGCATTATGTGAAAATAATGTACATGGTTGTAAAAAGCGGGAACATGTGTTTACAAAAACGGCAGTCGAGTTTGTTAATTCGGCCGATAGTTCTTTAGGATGAATGCGACCCGGCCAGGTGTTCGCATAAAATATCTTTATGGACGGGAATATCCGATTTTGAATGTATTGAACCACACAGGAGACGATACCCTCGAATCGTTCGTCAAGAAACTTTTCATTCCCTCTTTCATAGGAGGCATCCTGAAAGATGAAAATGTTGCGCTCAAAAAATCCTTCGGACAAAATTTCCTTATAAATCGCGATATTGCTCGGCGCCTGCTTGATTATGCGGATCTCAAAGGCACTGATACCGTTCTTGAGATCGGTCCCGGGCTCGGCACTCTTACATTTTCTCTCGCGAAGAGGGTAAAAAGCGTCATTGCAGTCGAGCTTGACCGGGGACTTGCACGGTATCTGAGAAATAGAATTCAGGAGTTTTCAATACCCAACATCAAAATAATGAACTGTGATTTTTTGAAGATGGGCGGGTCTGATTTTGCGTCGCTGGGAGATATCAACAAGGTGGTGAGTAATCTTCCCTACAGCATCGGCATCAGGGCATTACTGAGGATTGTCGAGGAAATGGGCGGTGTTCGAAGTATAACAGGCACCGTGCAGAAAGAGATCGCAATGAGGCTTGCCGCAGAACCCGGCATGAAGGAGTATTCGTCCGTGTCGGTTATTATGCAATATGCGGCCGATATTCACGTCCCCGAGAAAAGAATCGCTCCGGAAAACTTTTTCCCGCCGCCGGAAGTTGAGAGCGCGATTGTTTCTCTGGTTATACATGCCGGTAACGATACGGTTGAAAAGGAATTCCGGGATGTCGTGCGAGCCGGGTTTTCGAACAGAAGAAAAAGCCTGGTGAACAACCTTTCGAGTCTGGAATACGGTTTGTCCAAGAACCAACTGCAGGGTATTGTGAGGCGGCTCTTTCATGATGTACATGTACGCGCTGAAAAGCTTACTGTGCAGGATTTCAGGCATCTTGCCGAACACCTGGCATACGCAAAAGGTCCACAGCACGAACGATAGTACTCAGTGGTTATGTATTCTTTTCGAAATTGGAGCAAAACTCTGCATAAGACCCGTATTGGAGAAGGAATAGATGCAGAGCGCACCCCATATGAGTGAAAAACTCACCACATGAACCGGAGTAAAGGATTCCTTGAACACGACGACGCCTATGATAAGCTGGAGGCTCGGTGCGAGGTACTGGATGAAACCGACTGTAGACAGCGGTATTCGCCGGGCGCCGTGTGCAAACCAGAGAAGCGGTGTCGCCGTAACCAGCCCGGCGCATACAAGCATGATGTGGGAAACAACCGACACAGACCCGAGAGCTCCTGTTCCGTCCATTTGTTTGAGCATGATGAAAGTGAGCGCAGCAGGTGAAAGAATAATGGTCTCGATTAAAAGGCCGATGAGAGAACCTGCATGGGAGGTCTTTCTGAGCAGGCCGTAAAATGCGAAGGAGAATGCCAGAGAAAGGGCTATCCAGGGCACTTTTCCGTACTGGAGCGTCATGTACAACACTCCTGCAAAGGCAAGGGCGACCGAGACCGCCTGCCAGAAACTAAGCCGTTCACGGAGAAGCAGCATACCCAACAGCACATTGAGCAGAGGATTGATGAAGTAGCCCATGCTTGTTTCGACGATATGCCCTGCATTGACCGCCCAGATATAAATAAACCAGTTTGTACCGAGGGTTACCGCGCTGAGCAGAAAATAGAGCCTGTATCGCCATGATGATACCGCCTGTTTTAATTCCTGCATTCTGTGCTGCATAAAAAGAAGTATGACGACGATGATAAAGGACCAGAGAATTCTGTGTGCAATTATCTGTGAAGCGGGTACGCTCTTGAGGGCTTTCCAATAGAGAGGCAGTATCCCCCACAGGGAGAATGCGCCTACGGCGTACCAACTCCCTACGATTCGTTCACGATTTCTTTCCATTTTTTGTCCGGGCATACTCGGTTGAATGTACTCCGCGAAAATGGTTATTTCAAACATATTCTCAGGCTGCTGTTAGGTGCATGCGGATAAGCGGTGGAGGAGGCGGTTATACCCGCAGGCGAGCATTATGACGACAGCCTCTGTTCCAGTTCTTTCAGATAGCTTTTTTTGTGCAGGAGCATTTTATCCTCACCATGTGTGGATCTGTCAAGAGATTTCAGGCCCACGAAGAGTTCTTTTATCAGCTCCTCGAGTGTCTTTACATTGCCCGGCGCATTGTTTACCGTCATCTTGAAAATCACCCTGTTGTCCTTTGAGAGCGTGTTCGCCCTGGCGTTCGCTTCGTTTTGCATCTTCGGCACGATGTCTCTTTCCAGCCTGGTGAGGAATCTGGCGAAGGTAAGTATCTGATTGTACAGGTTGTCGAGATCATATCCGGTTGCGTCGTAGTACTGGTTGGCATTGAGCAGATCTTCTATGTCCATCCAGTCGTTTTTGGAAATGTCGGATTCGAACAGGTAGCTTTTGACAAAGTTGTTGCTGCTGAATATATAGTACCGTTCTTTGAGCTTTTCAATTGTGTCGAATATTTTCTGATCTTTTAATAACATTTTGAACTTCAGCCCCCAAAATAATAGCATCGAATGTTCGCTTTGTACATATTAATATATAAAAAACAGAGGGCTTTCGGAAAAAACTTTTACAGGAAAACGGCATTTCTCTTCATCGTATCGATGATACAGAGTGCTGCGCTGAAGTCCTGGCCGGCGGTAAACCGATTCGGTACGGCAATGCTTTTCATGCCGGCATTTGACGCTGCCGTTATGCCGGTGCCGCTGTCCTCGAACACGAGACAGCGCTCCGGTGAAATCCCCGATTTTCGGGTCAGGAATTCGTATATTTCAGGGTCCGGTTTGCTCTTTTGAACGTCTCTTCCCGTTGCGGTAAAGGCAAACCGGTCTGTAAGACCGAGCCCTCCGAGTATGATTTGAACCTCCACGGGAAGCGCCGATGTGGCAAGCGCCAGCGTCAAACGGGGATGAGACGACACATGGTCTATAAAATCGGGAACACCGGGTCTGGCCACGGTTTTTATGCAGCGTGCGATCAACTTTTGATATGCAACGTTCTTTTTTCCCACGAGTGAATCGATTGAGTAAGAATTGCCGATGCCGTGCATATTCATGATGGTGCGAAAATACTCATCAGCCCTTTTCCCGATACAGCTTTGAATCCAGTATTGTTCGCTTATGCGTATGCTGAAGAGTTCAAGCGCTATATTGACTGATCTGAGCTGCAGCTCTTCATCATCCACGATGAGCCCGTTCATATCGAGAATGACAAGCGATGCGCCCTCCAATGCATCGTGAAGAAAATTGTTTTTAAAATACCGTCTCTCGATATCGGTCATACACTTTTCGGATCTTTCAAACAACCCTTCCCGTTCGAATTTATTTGACGATTATTACAGCAATTCCTCGAGCCGCGCTTTGATATCGTCGGGTGCCCGGGCGCCGATCCTTTCAATTGTTTTTGAAGCGACAAAGGAGGCGATTGTGCAGCACTTCTCAGGTTCTAATTTTTTTATCAGTCCGTATAAAAAACCGGCGGCAAAGTTGTCGCCTGCGCCTGTGGTGTCACGCACTTCAGTTATAAAGCTCGGTATTTTTACCATCTCTCCGGAGCATAAGAGGCAGGTATCGTCGGCACCGTTTTTTATAACGGCAATCTTACAGAGTCTCCCCATGTGTTTGACTGCAGCAGTGATATCCTTCTGTTCCCTGGTGTCGTACAGTATATGGGTCTCCATGGCATTTGCAAACACGATGTCGGCCGACTCTTCGATAATTTTAAGAAAATCGGAACGGTGGCGGTCGACCGCGAAGGGATCTGCAATATCGAACACGATCTTAACTCCGTTTTTTTTCGCAATTTCAATAGCGCGGTTTACCGTCTCCTTCTGATTCTGCGTGTCCCACATGTATCCCGTAAAGTAGAAGAATCTCGATTTCTCGATCATGTCAGGCGCAATATTTTTCGGAGAAAATTTTCTACACGCCCCTAAATAGGTGTTCATCGTTCTCTCCTTGTCCGGCGTAATGAGAACGATACATATACCCGTATCGGCCGAGGATTCACGCAGGTATGAAGAAATCCCCTTTTCCCGTATCTTTTCGGCGAATATGCGGCCGTACTCATCATGACCTATGCCGCCCGCAAGGGCGGTTCTGGCGCCGAGAATTGCAAGGGTTGCAATGGTGTTGGGACATGAGCCGCCCGCCTCCATAACAAGATTGCGGCCTTTGAGCTTTTGGATAAGTCGGTCCTTTCTTTTTTTATCAATGAGGTGCATGATACCCCTGTTCAGGCCGTTTGCAGAAAGAAAATCGTCATCCACAATCGCGAGAATATCGACAAGCGGGTTTCCCAGGCCCGACACATCGTAGAGAATTTCATGTTCCTCCCTGTCGTTCGTATCCGGCAATGCATCAGGATTTGCTTTTCTGCCCACCGTTTTTTCCCCTTCTGTTTGAGTCTTTCAATTTAGCGAAGCCCGGTTTGATTGTGTTGTAGATAAGATCGAGCCGCTGGGGGAAGGAAATGAAGGCGCTCTTCATAGCGTTCAAGGTGAGTTTTTCGATATCGCGGAGCGAGAGATTGAACTGGCTGGATGCTGTTGCAAGCTCCTTTGTAAGCGTCGTACCGCTCATGAGCCTGTTGTCGGTGTTCAGGGTTACTCTGAATCCGTTTCTGTAGAACAGTGGGAAGGGATGGTACCGGAGGTCGGGTACCGCACCTGTATGGAGGTTGCTTGAAAGGCATACCTCGAGAGGAACCCTCCTGTCGAGCACATACCGGGCGAGGTTTCCTATTTCGATAATTTTCATATTCGCCTCCATAATGTCGTCCTTCAAATGAAGGCCGTGACCTATTCTGTGGGTGCCGCAGAACTGAAGCGCCTGCCAGATCGATTCCTTTCCGAATGCCTCTCCCGCATGGATACTGATATAAAAATTGCTTCTCTGTATGTAGTGAAATGCCGCCAGGTGATCTTTCGGCGGGTAGCCGAGCTCATCGCCTGCAAGATCGAATCCGACAACCCCCTGATCCCTGTACCGTACGGCGCATTCCGCCATCTTGAGGCTCGTTTCGGGAGGCATATTTCTCATTGCACATATGATGAGACCGAAGGCTACACCGAAGGCGCGAGCACCTTCCCTGAGACCGTACAGCACCGATTCGACCACCTGATCGTAGCTGAGTCCCTGCCTGGTATGAAACAGCGGTGAAAATCTGGTTTCCACATAGACGACGCCGTCCTTCTTCATATCCTCCATCATTTCGTAGGCGACCCTGTACAGGGCTTCCTCGGTCTGCATGATACCGGTTGTAATCTTGAAGCCTTTGAGATACTCGGCAAGGCTTCCCTTGTTTGTGCCGTCGAAAAACCAGAGCCTGAGTTTTTCCGGGTCTTTTTCCGGGAGCTCGAGCCTGTGGCCGTGTGCAAGCGCAACAATGGTTTCGGGGCGCAGTCCCCCGTCGAGGTGATCGTGGAGCAGTACTTTCGGTGTTTTTCGCAGCAGTTCCACGGTAAGAGGAGCGGATACAGTCCCGTTACTCATCTCTTTTGTTCCCGTATATTCAATATAATGCCCCCGTCATCGGGTTGAAATTCCGGCTTGCAGTTACTTTAACATAAAGTAAAAAAAAATACCACGGTATCGAAGAAAAAAAGTTCTCTTTTATTATACATGTCAATTCCGGGTACATCGGAATAATAACGCTTACCGGCGGCATTACAATCCTTTCAATAAATTCCTTTTATGGGCACTGTGTGAACAATAAATAAACAACAGGCTGAAGCCCATCAATACACTTGACGCGACAGCCGGATGCATCAGTGAGTCTCCTTTCAGGCTGTAATCAAATAGATCGACGAGATAGGTGAGTGGGGATATGAATGCAATCGATTTTAAAAATCCCCGTATCCCCTTGAGGGGGATAAAGATGCCGCTGATGAATATCATGGGAAACCTGACAAGAGAGGACAGCATCATCACATTCGACGGCGATCTTCCGGAAAAGGATGAGAGGAGCGCGCCGAGGGAAGAAAAACAGAAAGACCCGATGACGATTCCAACAATCAGGGTGAGGTACAGAATGCTGTAGCGGATGAAGACGAGGCCTGCACCAAGAACAACGCTGTTCACGATGATGCCGAACAGCATTCCAGCAGCAACATCGCCGAGCAGAATAGTGAATACGGTTACCGGAAAACAGAGGAGCCGCTCATAGGTTCTGAAGCTTTTTTCCCACGGTGTAATCAACGGGCCGACCGACGATGCAGTGAAGAAAAGCGACATTGCCAGGAGGCCCGGGTATAACTCGTGAAAGCTGATATTCCTCCCCATAAAAAACGCAATAAACATGAAGAAGGGCAATAGCAGGCCGAAAATAAGCACAGGAGCCTTGGTGTAGTAGACGCGTATATTTTTACCGGCAACAACGGCAATCCCCCGAAGATTCTGAACATACATGTAGATTCTCTCTTTCAACATCGAACTTTTTTGTTGTTCCACGAACGATTGCTTATTTTAACCATGATTCATACGTATATGCGCGTTGAATACGGCTAATCGCGTCCATCGGTGATTGCAACGAATACATCTTCGAGGCTTGTTCTGCAGATCTCGAGAGAATTGATCACGAGCTTTTTCTCTTCTGCGAAGCGGCAAAGGAATTTAACGAGTAAATCGGGGTTTCCGGTATAGAGTTTCCATTTATCGCCCGTCTTTTCGGTACGACTTATGAGTTCTGTATTGTTCTCCGGTATGATATCAACCGGCTCATGAAACGACACCTCAACGGATCGTGTCTGTTCGTAAGCCTTTCTTAAAACATCGGGCCGGTCGACTGCTACGATTTTCCCCTCGTTGATTATTCCCACCCTGTCGCTCAGAAGGTTTGCCTCGTTTATATTGTGGGTGGTGAGAAACACAGTCGTGCCTCTGCTGTTTATATTTTTTATCAGCTTTCTGATAAGCCTCTGGCTCTGAACATCGAGCCCCGACATCGGTTCGTCCAGAAAGAGTAGTGCGGGATCGTGCGCAAGCGCACTCGCAATATTGACTCTCTGTTTCAAGCCTTTTGAAAGAGTCCGTGCAGGAACATGTCTTCTTTCAAAGAGTTCAAATTGACCGAGGAGCGCTGAGGCCCTTGCCCTGAGCTCTTTTCGCGGTATGCCGTAGAATTTCCCTGCAAGAACAATATTCTGAAGAGGCGTCAGGTCCTGGTAAATATTTCCCATTTCAGGAATGATGCCCATTATTGATTTGGCCTTTACGGTGTTTTTAAGCACGTCGAGCCCGTTGATGAAGACCTTTCCAGCATCCGGCGTAAGGGTGCCGGTGAGAAGACGAATGGTCGTTGTTTTTCCTGCGCCGTTCGGTCCTAAAAATCCGAAAATTTCACCCCTTGCTACGGAGAAAGAGATATTGTTTATTGCTGTAACACCGTTGAACCCTTTCGTGAGGTTTTTTACTTCGATAATGGATTCCGTCATTGGACATCCCCTTATACACGTGGAACAGGATACCCGGCTTCATCAAGCACGGCGAAAAGCTGTTTTCGTGCATCGGCGTATTCGTCGGTAAACAGTGGAGCGCATTTTTGTATCGACGTCTCCTCGGCAATGAGCTTCGCTGCAAAACCCATGCATGCGGGCTGGCCGCATTTACCGCAGTTTGTTCGCGGCAGGAGCCTGTACATACCAAGAACGTTCAGCTGAGCCCGTGTTTTGTAGCTCGGTTCGATCTCATGTCTTTTGTCGTACGTCCTGTTGATAACCGACTTCAGATGTTTCAGCACCTTTTCGGCATCCTCCCTATCCTCGAGACCGGAAACAAAAATCTTCTTTCTATGCAGGGTAATGCCGTGACCGCCGAGCTTAAAGTGGAGGGTCTTATTTTTCGGGTCGTATATGGTTCCCTTCATGACGGCGTTGAGATAGGGAAAAACTGTGCTGATGTCGTCAGTGCATTCCGCGGAAGCTGCAACGATTTCAGCTTCTCCGGGGCGGCACGGCGGAAAGAATGTGGTGATGTTGTCGAAGCCCTTCAGCAACATACGCCCTCCTCGGTGATTGACAGTCATTTTTAAACTTTTTATTATTCGGCATCATCAATTCGTCTTCAACCTTCGCTTTTATGTAAAAATCCGGGATAGACTTTCCGTTGAGCGGTGTAACGACCAAAAAATGCGCACAGCGTTTCATGAAAACGGATACGTCGCCGCTTCGCCGTGCAGCAATAAAAAACTTTTCCGTGAAGCTGATGAACATACGGCATCGTGCTCCCCAGGAATCTAATATAAAGGATTTTGTTGACAAATACAACAATATTATAATATTAAAAATATAGAAATGAATTGACTATTGTTTTTTTTCTGCATTGTGGAAGATCGAGGTTGCATTCCGGAAATAGGAAGCATGTCCTCTTACAGATCGATACGAGCATGAGCATGACCGGCACCTCGATGAAGACCCCGACAACGGTCGCGAGAGCCGCACCTGAAGAGAGGCCGAACAGGGTGGCTGCCGTTGCTATTGCCACTTCAAAATGGTTTGAAGCGCCTATCATGGCGGCCGGTGCCGCGTCATGGTAGGAGAGTTTCAATATACGTGCAATCACGAAGTACCCGATGCTGAAGATAAGGATCGTTTGAATGAAGAAGGGAATTGCAATCCACACAATGGTAAGCGGGTTTGAAATGATGATCTCTCCCTTGAATGAAAATAGAAGTATCAGGGTGACGAGAAGGGCGATGATGCTGACCGGTGTAAGGATGTGAAGAAACTTTTCGCTGAACCAGTCGATACCCTTTGCATTGATAATCCATTTTCTCGAGAAATACCCTGCTATAAGGGGTAGGCCGACGTATATAGTCACCGAAAAGAGTATCGTCTTCCAGGGAATGAGCATCGCGTTTACCCCTAAAAGAAAACCGCCGAGCGGTGCATAGAGAAAGAGCATGGTCAGTGAATTGATGGCAACCATCACCAGTGTAAGCCCGTCGTTTCCTCTGGACAGGTAACTCTACATCAGCACCATGGCAGTGCAGAGCGCTATGCCTAATAGAATCGCCCCTGAAACGTAGCTTCTCCAGAGCTCGACTTCCCGGCCTGTCTTGATGATTTCCGTTCCGGGCAGAAGACCCCTGAATACATCTCCTAAAAAAAAGGTCGCGATCAGGTACATGGTGAAAGGCTTGACAGCCCAGTTGATGAAGAGCGTCATGCCGACGGGCTTCGGGGTCTTTGCGGCGCTTACCACCTCCGCGAAATCGATTTTTACCATGATAGGGTACATCATGAAAAAAAGACAGATTGCAATGGGGATAGAAACCTGGTAAACCGACAGAGAATCTAATGTGACGGCGAATCCGGGAGCTGTTTTACCGAGAAGTATTCCTACACCGATGCAGGTAAGCACCCAGATGGTAAGATATTTCTCAAAAACGTTCAGCCCCTTTTTCATACGATTCTCCCTTTATACATTAACATGCATACACAAATATACATATGCTGTATATTCTGGAACATCAGTATTGTAACCGGTTTTTGGGGTCCACATACTATAGCAAATCCAGTTTGTTTCAGGCTCCGATGTGTTCCCTGATCTTCTCAACCGAAAGAACTTTGCCGAATGATTTCACATCTTCATTTACGACAAGGGCCGGGGTCATCATAACCCCGTATTTCATAATTTCATCTACATCTGTTACTTTTCGGATTTCAGCCTCGATACCCGTCTGTTTCAGTGCAGCAACTGTATTTTCCTCTAACTTTCTGCACTTGGGGCAGCCTGTTCCGAGAATTTTTATTACCATCGTAACTCCTCCTGTATATCTGTTTTCCGGATACTTCGCGTCCGGATAATGCATATATGTCTGTGGTGCACAGGTGAGCAGCATTAGAAATAATGACCGAACAGCATCCCGCTGAATGTCGCCATAACCACGACGAGTGCGACGTACACGATCGTTTTTTTCGTACCGAGCACACTTCGTATCACGAGCATATTGGGCAGTGACAGTGCAGGCCCTGCAAGTAAAAGTGCGAGGGCGGGGCCCTTTCCCATACCTGCACCGAGCAGTCCCTGGAGTATCGGCACTTCGGTCAGGGTTGCAAAATACATGAATGCACCGGCTACCGACGCAAACAGGTTGGCGAGGAAGCTGTTTCCACCCACCAGCCTTGTGATCCAGTGTGAGGGTATGATTCCCTCATGGCCGGGTCTTCCCAGCAGAAAACCGGCGACCATGACGCCTGCGAACAAAAGCGGCAGTATCTGTTTTGCAAAACCCCATGTAGATGCCGTCCATTCCTTCAGCTCGTCCTTTCTGAACCACGAGAGTATCATGTAAAATAGAAAGAAAAGAAAAGCGCTGGTAATCGGATATTTCAACCGGTAGATAGCATTCCACACGGGCATGGTTTCATCTTTTCCCCAGTTCACGAATACGATTATCGCGACCATGGTAAAGAAATACAGCGTGGTCTGCACCAGAGAGCGCCCATGCTCCTCAGCTTCAACAACGGCAAATTCTCCATTTGTATTTCTGCTTCGTTCATCTCTCAAAAACAGAACATGCATGAGAAGGCCGATGACAACGGCGAAAGCTATGGCTCCGATGGCGCGTGCGACGCCGATCTCGAGGCCGAGCACTCTCGCCGTAAGAATTATGGCTAAAACGTTTATCGCAGGTCCGGAGTAGAGAAATGCGGTCGCCGGCCCGATGCCTGCTCCCTTTTTATAGATTCCGGCGAAAAGCGGGAGCACGGTGCAGGAACATACAGCCAGGATGGTACCCGAAATGGAGGCAACGGCATAGGACAGTACTTTGTTTGTCTGGTCCCCCAGATACTTCATGACCGCCTGCTGACTGAGAAAGTTTGCGATAGCCCCCGCTATGAAAAATGCAGGCACCAGGCACAAAAGTACATGCTGGCGCACATACTCCTTGAGCATGAAAAAAGATTCAAGCAATGCCCGTGAAACAATCTCGTTATGAAACGGTATGAAGTACAGCGCAGCGAAAGCCGAAACCAGGATAAAAAATTTTGTTCTCTCTTTCATAAAGCGCAGCCTTTGTATAAGCCTTTAAATTAGTTTTATATTTCGTATATTATAGAAATATATTTATTATTGTCAATAAAAAAATAATCGAGTACACTCTTTGTATTGTCCTTGTTTTCAGTGCATGAAAGGCATACGTATGCGGGAATATCTGAATGTTATGAAAGCTCTCGGTGACGAAAATCGGCTCCGGATTGTGATGATGTTGAAGGTTCGACCCCTGTGCGTATGTGAAATGCATGAAGTGCTCAACATAGCGCTTTCAACGATATCCGCTCATCTAAAACTTATGAAGAATATCGGTATTCTGGATGATGAAAAGGACGGAAGATGGGTGACCTACCGGCTCGTGAAGGAAAATTCGTTCGTTAATGAGCTGCTCGAGGTTCTCGGAAAGGGGCTTCGGAACAATCAAAGGATACAAAATGACAGGCGTATGCTTTCGCGGATCACCCGGGAAATCTGCGCTGCCCGCCTGAAAAAGTCGAATGTGTAGTCAAGATTTGTATAAATTAATCGTTGACAAAAAATGAATAACCATAGATAATATGTATGATTCAATCATTTTATGAAAGTTATCATCATTATTTTGATAAAATAAGTCATTTTTAATGAACGATTAAACGTTATTATAAAAATGTAAAAAGGAGGGTTTTTATTAAAAAGCTGGCAGGAGGTGAAGAGATTACAATATAAAGAAGGGGGTGGTGCTTGAAAACAATTCATAACAAACAGCGAAAACCATTTATAATGGTGGTAGGATGTTCAGCGCTGTATCATTTGAATCTTTAAATTAACCAAGGAGGTATTCAAATGAAGATGAAGAAAATTTTTCAAATATTGATCGTTGCAGTAATAGTGGTTGTCGTACCTGCTGCACTGGTGTTCTCAGGAAAAGAAACGGGAAAGAAAGTTACAATAACCCTCATGAGGGATGCAGCTGAGATGCCGGATGAAGTTATCCAGACATTCGAACAGCAAAATGAGGGTATTAATGTTAGCGTCGTTGAAAATGACCCGGCTAAACTTATGGCAATGATAGCCGGCGGCAATGCACCCGATGTTTTCCGTATCAACGGCATAGGCAGTCCATATTGGATCCGCAAAGGACTGTTGATGGATATAACGGCAAACCTGGAAAAATCGATCGACATGGATGATCTTTTCCCGGTCAACAGTATGTTCAGATTCGACGGAACAACACAGGGGAAAGGGCCGTATTACGGAATGGTAAAAGACTGGTCCCTCGACTACATGTATTACTACAACAAGGATGCTCTGAAAGAAGCGGGGGTGTCTCTGCCCGGCGACGACCGGCCTCTCACATTCAGTGAGTTTACCGGTATGATCAATAAAATCGCAGTCTACAAGGACGGGAAGGCCGAGCGGTACGGTTTCGGCTATACCGATGACGAGTTTAACGGCTACTTCATGTATTTACTCGCTTCGAAGGGAAAATTCCTTTTCAAGGACAACGGGACAAAGCTCAATGTTGACGATCCGGATGTACGTGCCCTGTTTAAATGGTGGTTTGATGAAGCGAAAGTCCATCATGCCATGCACAACCCGCTCGATCCGGCCCCCGATTGGGATGGACCGTTGTTCCAGGCCGGCAGGGTGGCACTGCAGTGGGACGGATATTGGTTTGGCCCGATCATCAACGAAGGCGGACAGATACCGCCCGATCACTTTGGATTTGCACCTGCACCTATGTATGGAAGCAAAAGGGTGAATGCGACTGGAGGCGGCACCGGTTATGTAATATACAGCAAAACGAAGAATTTTGATGCGGCCTGGAAGTTTTATGTATACTATATGCTGGAGGATGAAGCAATAGCACGTGCCAAGAGCGGATGGGGGCTTCCTGCCAGAAGATCAATGTTGAAATACGTGCCTCAGGAAACCGCCTTCGATAAATACAGATTGGCGCAGGTTGAGAAAGAATTGCCCTATCAAGTCATACTACAGTTTACCCCTTATCTGCGGGATAGTGCGCTTGTTTCCGTCTATAATCAGCAAATGGAACCCGCCCTTAAGGGTGAGATTGACTTCGATACGGCTCTTAAAAATCTGGCGAATCAGATCGATTCCATGATTGCAAAAGAGATGCAGTGAGCTTACGGCTCTCGGGGTAGAGGAGTAGATTATACTCCTCTACCTGTATTTATTTGAAGAGTGTGGGACAGCAATGGATTTGAAACATGCAAAGATCAAACGTGAAACAAGAACGTTTTATCTGCTCATCGGCTTGTGGATTGTAATGTTCATCTTCCTGAACGTAATTCCGATGATATACAGTTTTTACCTTTCTTTAACGAGCTATGATGGTCTGACGATCCCGCACTTCATTGGTTTCAAAAATTATCTGAAACTGATCCACGACTATCGATTTACAGGATCTCTCGTTCAAACGATTAAATTCACCTTTTTAAACATTGCTGCAACATTGATAGTAAGCCTTCTCCTTGCAAATTTTCTTAACAAGAAAATGAAGGGACGTGTTCTTTTTAGAAGTGTGGTATTCCTTCCCTATGCGGTTCCCATCATTGCAACCGTATTTATCTGGAAAACCCTTCTGAACCGGGAATCGGGGCTCATCAGCATGTTTCTGGGAATGATCAACAGCAACCTGTCGTTAAATTTACTAGTCAATGTTCCCATGGGGTCGCTGATAACCATGTTCATCTGGCAAATCGGCGGCGGTATGGTTATTTTCCTCGCCGGATTACAGAACATACCCAAAGACCTTATCGAAGCGGCTGAAATCGATGGGGCGAGCCAGTTCTTCATCTTCAGAAGAATTACGATTCCGCTTATGTCCCCGCTTATCATGTACCAGGTGGTGGTGGGCATTATGCTGTCCTTCAGTGTGATCGTTCAGCCGATCCTGTTAACCTCTTCTCCGGGGGCGGCGTTTACCGCATTTCTCAACCAACAACCGCCGTATCAGAATTACTTTACCCTCATTTATGCCTTTCAGCAGGCGTTCACCAATCAGAGTTTCGGCATCGCAATGGCGGCTACCTGGTACATGTTCCTGGTGATGTTTATACTCGCTCTTATATTTCTGCGGGCAACCAGGAGGTTCGTATACTATGAATACGAGTAAAAATGCCGTGATCTTATACAAGCGTTACAAGCTGCAGAGAAATACAAGGAGGGCGCTGCGGTATGTACTTGCCGGTGTTCTCGTTATCCTTTTTCTCATTCCGCTTTTCTGGCTGATTTTGAGCTCACTTAAGACGCAAACGGAAATGGTTACGTTCCCTCCAAAATTTATGCCTGAGAAATTTCAATTTCAAAACTATTTTCTCGCGATAACAAAAATTGATTATCTTCGCTATTTGTTGAATACCATAGAGTTAAGCATGATATATACCATACCCGGTATTATCACAGCCTCCATATTCGGGTATGCGTTTGCCCGATTTCATGCTCCGGGGAAGAAGTTCTTTTTCAATATCGTAATCCTCCTTCTCATGATACCCCCTGTGGCTGTATTGATTCCGGAGTACGCTTTTTATGCGAAGCTGCATCTCATTAATACCTATTATATATGGCTCCTCTGGGGAATCGGCGCAAACCCCCTGTACATTTATCTTTTTAAGCAATTTTTTTCCTTTTTTCCAAAGGAGTTGGAAGAGGCGGCCATCCTGGATGGTTGTTCCCGCCTCGGTGTTCTATTCAGAATACTCATGCCGCTTTCAAAACCTATTGTGGTGACGGTATTTTTACTTTCATTTCTTTTCGTTTACGGAGACTTCATGGCTCCTGTTATATTTTTAAGCGGGGAGAAAACCACCCTTGCTGTGGCAATGGCAAATGGATATGTCATTAGAAACGGCATCCTGTTGGTTTCTGTATTACTCTCCGGTATAGTCATCTATCTGATTCCGGTTATTCTCATCTTTTCTATCGGGCAAAAATACTACATCCAGGGAATCCTCTCTTCAAGCGGTATTAAAGGCTGAGCATATTATAACCTTTACCGACTTCTTTTTATCGACCTATTTAAGAAAATAATGTACAGTGCTATTTTATGAAGTAAATTCCCGGGGCAAGGGGGGACATGCAATGGGCATAAAAGTTGCGATGATCGGGGCGGGGAGTGTGGTTTTCTGCAAGCTGTTGATGGCCGACATAATGGCAACACCCGCTCTGCAGGGAAGTGAGCTCGCGCTCATGAGCAGGACATGGCCGAAGCTTGAAAACATGGAGAAATTTGCAAAGCGATGGCCATCAACTGCCTCGCCATTGGGAGGGTAACGAATATCGCGTTTACAGGCCTCTGTCACGGCATACAAACGACGTTGCAGGAAATTGCGACCTGGCTGAAGATTCCGAAGGAGGAGATTACCTATACCTGCGGCGGTACAAATCATCTTGACTGGTTTCTTACTCTTGAACGAAACGGGGAGGACCTGTACCCGAGGCTTCGTGAGGTATTTGAAAGACCGGAGTACTACAAGGCAGATAAGGTGCGTGCGGAGATTTTCCGGTAATTCGGCTACTTCGCAACGGAGACGACGGGGCATACGAGTGAATACCTCCCCTATTTCCGAAAGAACAGGAAGGCGCTGGAGCTTTACTGTGACGAACCGGGATTCGGTGGAGAAACAGGGGCCTACTATGCCTGGTGCAAGACGGTCGCGGACAAGTACGAGGGCAGGAACATGCTCGACTATGAATCTCCCGGGATAGATAGAAGGAAGGAGTATCGAGTACTGTTCGTACATCATGGAGGCGGTGGTGACCGGAAAGCCGTTCAGGTTTATGGGAAACGTGCGAAACGACAAATATATCAAAAACCTGCCGGAGGTCTGCTGTGTGGAGGTTCCTACGTTTGCCGACGATACGGGGATCCACCCATCAACTGTCGGAAATCTGCCCCCGCAATGCGCAGCATTGAATATGACCCAGGTAAACGTGCATATACTCACGGCAGAGGCTTCTCTCACGGGTGATCCGGAGCATATTGTTCACGCGGTTGCGCTCGACCCGCTGACCGCGGCGGTATGTACATTGAGAGAGATACGGGATATGGCATCGGAGATGCTCGAATCCCAGCGTGAGTGGCTAGCCCGGTTTGAGGGCAAGAAAATCACTTCCAAACCGACGGTATCTATTCCGGAAGGAATAGAGGCTGTTCATGCACCGCCAGATCCGGCGCAGGCGATATTGAAGCGGTTCATGAAACTGGCGGAATAAGAAGCGGGGATTGCGAGAAGGCACGCAGTACAGACACGAAACCGTATTTCTCCATGTCCGGTTCCGTTTATTGTACGAACGTATTTTCACTTGAACGCGGGGCGTATACCGAACAGGAGAGCGATCGTAAGTACTATCCCGCTGCCAAACAGGCATCCGGCAGTTTTTCCCAGTGATGTTGTAACGGGGTCCCGGGCCGCACTGATTCCCCTGGAGCGAAGCCATACCGCGATGCCGCCCTCAAAAAACCCTGCGATGCCGTCCGTGATTGCATCCCCGATTATGCCGCCGGCGATCGCACCGGCGACGCCGAAAAAAACACCGCCGGTAATCGCGGGGATAGTCAAAAGTCCCGTGTCGATGGTGCCGAACAGCATATCGGGAACAGCACCGCTCAATTTTCTACGTGCAATGAAAAGCCCGGAAATGGGCACGATTGTCATTCCCGTAACAATCGGGCCGATCGGCAGCCGTTTGTTCAGAGTAAGCACACCCGCGACTGCTATAATGAGCAGGAAAATACCGACGTATAAAACTTTTTTTAGCATGGATGCGTCCTTATTCTTGATTTTTATCCGGCATATTCATGTTTCGCTTCTGCTACCGGAAAAAGATTGTCAATTTCGTGATCACTGAGTATGATACCCGGGTGTTCCTGATACTGATTATATTATCTGTTTTTTAATTCCCAATAATATAAAGGATAACATGCAGGCTGAACAAAGGGAAAAAATAGTAAAAACCATATCCTACTACCTCTCGTTTATCGCCCTCGGGTTCGTTATCGGAATCATCGGGCCGACGCTCCCCGGGCTTGCAGAAAATACTGGGACGCGGTTCAAGCAGATAAGCTATTTGTTCACCACCCATTCCTTCGGATACCTTACCGGTTCTCTTTTATGCGGCCATCTGTTTGACCGGATAAAGGGCCATCCTCTGATAGGAGCGGCGCTGGTGATCATGACGGTTATCATGCTTCTCGTACCTGTTATGTCACTACTCTGGATTCTGGTAATGATACTCTTTGTTATCGGTATGGCCGAAGCGGCGATCGATGTCGGGGGGAACACACTTCTCGTGTGGCTGCACGGCGAGAAAGTCGGGCCCTTCATGAACGGCCTGCACTTCTTTTTCGGGCTCGGCGCCCTCATCGCGCCGATGGTAGTTGCAAAGGCCATGGTCGCTACCGGGGGTTTCTCCCGGGCGTACCTGATACTTGCGTATGCCATTTTTCCCCTGTCCCTACTGTTCTTCATACTGCGAAGCCCGCACATTGGAAGGATTTCCCGGGACGGGCCTTCTCTCGGCGAAGATCGGGTTCTCGTTGTGTTTCTCTCCCTTTTTTTCTTACTGCATGTCGGGGCTGAGCTCAGTTACGGGAGCTGGATATTTTCATTTGCCCTGTCGCTCGATATCGCGGGGAAGGCGGGCGCCGCGTACCTGACCTCGACGTACTGGGGCGCGCTGACTCTCGGTCGTATGATTTCCGTACTGGTCGCAATACGTGTTAAACCGAAGTCCATGATCGTTATCGACCTGATCGGCTGTATTACAGCTGCGGCACTTGTTGTGGTTTTCCCGCATTCGCGGTATATCGTATGGGGAGGGACGGTTCTCATGGGCCTGTCGATTGCCTCGCTTTTTCCGACGACGATCAATTATGCGGAGAGGAACATGGATATAACCGGCCGAGTCACGAGCTGGTTTCTCGTCGGTGGCGGTATCGGAAGCATGTTTTTCCCCTGGTTCGTCGGACAGCGTTTCGAATCGAGCGGCCCGGTTTTCATGCCGACCCTCATATTGATGATTTTTATTACCGGATTTATACTCATGACGGGAGCGTTTTACTACGTTTCAGCTCGAAAAAAGGAGAAATGAAGTAGCGCCTGTACCATTTTGCGTCTCCTCCCATATTAGCGATTTACATAAACGAGCTCATCTTGACCGCCTTTCAGAGTTTAAATAATGTTGTGAGAATTTATTCCCTGTAATAATACCCTATTTTTATTAATTCTTGAAATAAAAAGAATTGAGTTTAGATACGCGGCGTTTTTTCCGTAAGAGAGGAGGGAAAGAAGATGGAAAGTAAAACAATTGTAGAACCTTTACAAATAAAGGTGAAGTCGTCGAGGATAAATGAACTAAGCGCTAACGGTATAAAAGAAAAACTTAAAACCTGTCTACGGAGTAAAAAGAGCTACTATCTTCTCTTGAAACACTTCGACCTTTCTTTTCTTGATAAGGCTACCCTAACAAAATCACGGTACTACGTAGCTCATACCCGAATGTCCAAAGAAGGCAATAAGCTCAATTTTGTCGAGGTTGAAAAGGTATACAACGATAATAAAGAACCGGCTATTGTATTATCGTTCGGAGATAACGTAAAAGCCTACAAGGATTGTAATAACTGTTTGATGTGTACTAAAATTATGGAGTGCCTGCAATCGATTCTTGAATGTGAGGATATCGACTTAATAATCAAATTAGGGGAACCTTCAAACGATATGGCTTCAAATACCCGTCTAATAGGCTAAGGTTGCATTAAAAACCGCTTTTTTTGTCGATTTCTCAAACTTTTTTCACTTCGCGCTTGTAAACTAACTACGAAATGCCTATATATAGTAGAGTGTTTATAAAGAATATATACTCTCTTTGCTCTTTTCAATAATGATTGCATTTTCTCCTTTCTACAATTGGCCTGTGTTCTTACCCGAACTATGACCCTGTACAGTGTGGACGGTAATGGTACTCCTTTCTATTTTCTCGTCGTCTTTTTCCCGCTGTACGGCCTGCTATAATAACATTGCTACTATTCACTTACGACATTGTCGTATGGAGTGTAGTTATCTGGTCTTCGAGCAGGTCGGTTTTATCGCCGTTCCTGCTCTTTTTTTTGCTCTACTGTTTAAGCGGCCAATTCTAAAGATTTTTATCCATATTCTACAAGGATGCATTTTTGCATCTACAAGGATGCAGTACTTGCGTCTACAAGGATTCAGTCCTTGATCTAACGGCTCGTAAAAATGACCGATTTACGGGCCACTGCAATAATAATTTATACAGGAATACGGTTCCTGCATTTACAGGAATACAATTCCTGCGTTCAAAGGATTTTTGATAATGAGAAGTAAACGACGAAAATACCCTTTTCCTATGAAAAAAATACGGATTGAACAAGTCGGGGTTCCGCGCACCTTGAGAATGCACGGCTTGAGTAGTGGACATGCGGACGGGTTATTGAATAAAAACGATTCTTTGAAAGAACGTAATATACATAACGTCAATCTTGATAACGTGACACTTGAAGAAATAGACGAATACTGGCAAAAGGATTTTGAGTAGAATGAGTAGGGAATACTATGTAGGTAACATTCTAACTTACGGCGAACTGTTACCGATCATAGTATTTCATAATGATTTCAAAAAAGAGAATAAGCACCCGGATTTATTTATAAAACGTTTAAAACCTAAGTATAAGGAGAATTAAAACAATGAGCAAGAAGAAGGAAGAACCCTTTTTTCCAAAACCTATCACGGGCGGTAAGAAAAAGAAATCTTATGCTTCAATAAACGAGAGGGATTTCAAAGTTGAAGACGGCGCACCTGTTCGACAATTCAAAACTGGCGACAATCGATCTTTTGGCTTCGATATCAAACGCACCCCTACAGTTGACATGCGCCCGAACAGTGCACCTGCACCGACTAAGACGAAGACCAATAAAAACATTGAAGTAAATCCGGAGGGCAGCAATCCGAATATGGAGAGCGATTTTACGGCTGACAAAGTATTTCGCGGTAAAAAACGAGACACAGAAAAAGACTTAGATGTCAAAGAAGCTACGAGAATCATAGAAAAACCTATCGAAGACGTAGTAGATGAGCTCGGAGAATAGAGCGGAAGCCGGGGTTAAAAAGCGCGCTCCTAAACGAAAGTTAAAGCTAACTCAAAAACAAAGCCGGGCGGTCGATTTTTATCTTACCAGCTTTGACGCTGAGCACCCTTATGGTGATCTGGACGGCTCGATTCAAAAAGCGTACGGATTGACCGGAAAATGGAGACGTCAAAGGCGATGGGTAATTAGAAAATCAATGCTTCGATATCCACCGTTTTTCAAACTTTTTAAGGCCGTTGAAGGTTGCAATTTTGACTTAGTACCTGAGCCTTTGAAAAGACAACTGTTCGAGACGATTGACCGCGTAGTGAGGGTTGCAGAGCGCGAGGGCGACAAGATTATCACACAATGGCTTTCTCCGGAAAAAGTAAACCCGAAAGAAAGAGAAATGTTATTGAAAGCATTTCGAGAACGATACATTAAGCAGCACAATCAAAAGAAACACAGAATAAATAAATCAAAGAGGAGAAAATAACTATGGGGTACGAGGAATACGAAGCGATTGATTTAGAGCAACCGGAAGAGGAAGAGCAAGAGCCGGAACAAAGGCATATACCGCAGACTTTAGATGAACTCTTCGCCGGACAGGATGATGAAGACCTTTTAACGGTAGCGGGAGCGAAACAACTCGCAGAAGCGACAGGAGCAAGAGCCGGTCAGGTGATGTTTCAGGAAGCGGTCGAGATGGGCGAGGAGATGATGAGGGAATCTACGCCCGATTTTGATGATGTTGTCCAAAAAGTAATTAGCAGGTACGGAAACAACCCGGTTATGTTAGGGGCGATAATCGAAGGCTCGAAAAATGTTAATGGAAAAGTAAACCCCTTAAAGCTTGCGAAGCGAATGTACGATTTCGGTAAGGACAAAAAAGCGCAAGACAAGCTCGATTATGCCATTAAGCGGAAATCCGCGAAAGAAGTAAGTGACGTCGGGAGAAATCTTAAAGACGTCGAAGATATTCCGATGGACGACCGTAAAAATATGAGTCTCGACGATATGCGACGCTTAAGTCCGGAAGACCAAGATCGTCTTTGGCAAGATTCGTTAGAGAAGCTATAAACTAATAAAAACCAAAAAAGTGTCTGTAAGCTGTGTTTGGACAGTACGTTAATCTGTTGTTACCTATCCTTCGCGTTAGTAGGGCCATATTGACGCGGGGTTTCTGAGATTAAAAGAGTACTCTACAGGAAATCGTAAGAGCACAGCTATGCAGACCAATTGAGGAGAAAATCAAAGTGAAGAAGCTTAAATTGTTTGCTAACATAGAAATAGATGTCAAGACTCTTGCCGGTCGGCCCTATGTATCATTATTTGAGTGTGTCAACGCCGTAAAAAGGGCTCTGCTCGAAAAACCGATTCACGTAGGCTGGAGTCCTGAGACCTATGAAGAGATTTGGGGGAAGCGTGAACGAGAGATTGCGGCGGCGGAAGAAGAAGCTAACAAGCTTAAAGAGAGAAGTAAACCGATTATTGATGAAAAAGGCGTCTGGCAAGGGTTTTTGATGCCGGAAGAAAGAAAGGTCGTAGCTTTGAATCAAGGTAAGCTTTACGATCCTGAAGACTTCCTACGAATTAACGTATGTCCATCCTGTTATGAACATCTCACAGACAGCGAGATTCTCGTAAATGGTACGAGAAAGAAGGTTAAAGCACATAAAATCGTCAAGCTGTGGCAAAAATTAGTTAAAGGGCCGCATACTGTAAAAGTCAACGAGATTCACGGCAAGCCGTATGTCCGTTGTTACGAGTGCGGCAAAAGAAGCCCTAAAGCATATCAGATTACTATAAGTCACAAAGATAATTTAGACGTTGTAAATCAAGGAATCGGTAAGTTGGGGAAATAGAGGGGCGGATTTTTAAAGAAAAAGAAAGAGAGGGGCATTATGTCAAACACAATAAATCAGAAATTACAGATAGGCTTTGAAAAATCCGATAACGGATTATCATTTCAACTATCAGAACTTTCAGGTAAACAACGCTCAATTGGTTTTTCAGATTCTAATAAGGATGAATTTGTTAAACATGCTATTTACTGGATTTGTAGGTATGTGAAGGAAAATGTTAACGCGATTAAGTAGATGAAAAACACAGAAAAAGAAAAAGAGAAGGAGAGAGTAACAATGATTAATACAAAAATAAAAGAAGAGTTTGACCCGTTGGAGCTTTCTGATCAAGCAAAAGAAGATGAAGCAAGGGAGCAGAGAGAAGATTCAGAGGAGATTAAAAATTATACTGATACGGAGAGTGCGCGGGTTTTTACTAAAAAGTTTAGTAATAAGTTTAGATTTTGTCCAAGCTATGAAGGTATAGGCGGGAAAGATAAATTGAGTGGCTGGATTGTTTTCAATTATGAAAGGGGCGTATGGTTAAAGGATGGTAAATATTTTAGGGTTAAGTTTGCAGGTCAATTAGGGAAAGAATATAAAAGACTTGCTGACATAGACCCGAGACGAGCGAAAGACTTTGAAGCTTTTGCGAAAAGAGCTGAACAGCGGATGGGTATAGAGAATATGCTCGCGTGTGCACGTCCGTTAATGGCAATTGATTTTGAAGAATTAGACCAAGATACTAATCCGCCGCTTTTGAATTGTCCTAACGGTATTGTGGATTTAAGAACGGGTAGTTTTATAACAACTACGAGCGAGGAACGAAGAAATCATTTTTTAACAATGGCAACAAAATACCCTTACAATCCGAAAGCGAGCGCGCCATACTTTGCGGAGTTTATTCAAAAAATAGCTAAAGGTGATACAGATTTAGAACAATTCCTTTTCGATCTTATCGGTTACTTCGCAATTCCCGGTAATCCTGAACGAAAGATATTTTTTCTATACGGCGAAGGAATGAACGGGAAATCAACGTTTTTATCAATTATCCGTAAAGTTTTAGATATGTACGGTTCTCTTGTATCTCCTGAAGCTTTAATAAAAATCGGAGGCGCAAGGGGCGGTACGTATGAAGTGGCTCAAACAATAGGCAAACGGTTAATCACATGCAGTGAGCTACCAAAAGATGCATTGTTAGACATTGACTTTTTAAAGCGAATAACCGGAGATCAAGAAATCGTAGCACGCGGGATTTATTCCGCTCCTATTCGCTATCAGCCTAAACATAAAATAGTTTTTGATGTTAATAATAAGCCGAGATTAAATGAAGTTTTAGAGGCGGAGCGTTCTCGTATTGTTATGATACCCTTTGACGAAGTGTTTAATAATCAGAATAAGATACCGCAATTCGACGATGTCATTTTGAAACAGTACGGAGAGGGTGAAGGTATTTTACAGTTAATAGTTGAAGGTGCGAAAAAATACTATGAAAACCTAAGTGAAAATGGACACACCGGTTTGATAATACCGGAAAGCGTACGGATGACAACCGGTCAATATCTCGATACTGCTAATCCGTTGGGAACATTTATCAAAGAAGAGTGTTACGCTTGTGATGAGGGAGCTTTACCAACAGAGGCGGAAATTGAACGACAATTAGGAGTTTGCCCGTCTCCAGAGGCATTTGTTAAAATTTATAAGATACCATGTGATGAATCATCTAAATTACTCGAAGATTATAACGAGCAAGCGGATTATAAATTATCTATCCAAAAGTTTGTTAATGGCCTGAAAAGTCGTAAGTTTATTAAAATTAAAGCATGGAGCGGATACAGTTATATTTTCGGTCTGTGTAGAAAAAACTCGGAAATAGGCACATTATACAAGAAAATTGAAAACGGAGTTTAACAGACTTTGGGGGGTTATAACACTGCTCTATATATATTTTAAAAAGTAAAACCATTTTAGAAACCCCCAAACTTCGTTCAACTCTGTAGACGAAGGAACTTCGTCCCTTGAGAAAATTAGTAAGTTTACGTCGTTCTATAATGAAAATACTCCTCAATTGAGCTTTTTTTTTATTATTTTCGGTAATTATCTACCTTCTCTATAAAAGAGTCGGAAGCGCAAAAACAGCGATTATGAGTATTGATGATAGGCTGTTGAAAGCGACGATCTTTGAAAAAGTTAGAGTCGGGGTAAAGTCGGGGTTGGCAATAAAATATACTAAATTATTCGATGTTTTCGCAAAGCAAATGAGCGTAATAATATACTGCTCCTTCACCGTTCACGTGTAGATAAACGACGATACCGTCGATCCGCTTACGGTGCTTTCCTCAACACTGTTCATATACCACCTAATAATATCGACGGGGTTTTGTCGGTTGATCTAAAACCGTGCACAAATAAAAGCTACTTGTGTGGCATACATAACGAAAAGTAGGATTGTTATTGGTATTTCTGTACTTTTATATCCACAACAGAACGGTACACCTTTACTATTTATATTCCTAATGGCTGCAATGATATCTTGAAGCCCTTTTTCAGAATTGGCGTTTTTCTTAGATAAGGAATCCTCCAAAAGGTCTACGACTTTCGCTGCACATCTCTTTTTTTTATAATGGAAGCATAGAAACCATTGGATACAACCCACAATGACTGTGAGAACACCAATAGTCATCCAAGCAAGCCATGAATCAATACTTAAATCCTTTATAGTGAATATCCTGATGATTCCTAAAGTAAAGATTGCATAGAAGGAAATCCCAAGCCAAGTCATTTTTTCTTTTGTATTATGGTATCGTTCATAAAACTCATAGAGTCTCAATATTATTTCTTGCATCCAATCCTCCCTTTGCACAATTTACAAAGAGCATTAGTATAATGCTATTATTGATGCCATACCAGATGCAGAGCTAGTATTGGCAATCTTGCGCAAAAAAAACCTATAGACTGATTAAAATTTTACACAACTCCCATTTCTTTTAATCCCGAATACGCAACATTTATTGTTTTCATTTTTTCTTCAGCTGCTCTTTGCATACTTTCGCCCATAATGGCAAATTTATCAGGATGATGTTCAATAACTAGTGAGTGATACCGTTTTTTTATCTCACCTATACTCGCATCATTTTGCAATCCTAAAATAGACAAATACCTTTGTTTCAACGTATCTTCATCAACCTCAGTCTCGTCACGCTGATAGTAAAAGTGCAAATATGAGCTAATTTGTTCCTGTGTCCAACCTAGTTGCATCATTATTCCAACGATTACATTGATTTCTGATTCATCAATCTCACCATTAGCTCCAGCAATATTTATTAATCCGTGAAATATGACACTGTCATAATTTTTAAACAAAGATTTACTTAACAAACTTTTCATTGTTGCGAGGTTATATTCCCAATCAATCTTATCTGGTTTTTTTAAATCGCGAGCAACAGATTCCATAACTCTATCGATGTAGAGTGGATGAGCATTGCTGAAAAAACTGGCAATTTCGTTTAATTCCACTTCTTCAATCAATCCATCAGCTGAAGCAACTAATATGGCAAATCGTGCGAAACAAACTCCAAATTTTTGCATATCGATATATTCTTCTCTGTCGATATCTGCTCCCTGCGATTCCCGCTTTGCATCTCGCTCCACTTTTTTAAGCGTGTCCTTTGGTTCAGTTGCTTTATATACAGCTTTGCTCGCAGCCGTTACACCTACCTGTAGTGCTAACCTAATTACTATCCAAATGATCATTACTACTATAAATCCCAATATCGCTATGACAACTTCCATACTACACCTCCTTTATTAGTGGTGTAAAAACGAACTAATAACATATGGATGCCTTACCAGATATGTCAATATTGTAACATATTACAATAATGAATACAACAAGGATTTTACCGAGTGGAGAATTACCACAGCCCTAAGTCAGACTTAAACTGCCGACAATATTATTATTGACAAACGAAAAGATAGTTATACACTTTACTATTGTAGAGGAGGAAAATAATGGTGGAATTTTCAGAAAAGCAAAAGGAGAATCTTAAATTTTTTAAAGACAATCTCAATACTATGATTGAGGATAAACTTCTAAAAGATAAGTATGTAGTAATACACGATAAAGAAATAAAGGCTACATTTGACACATTTGATTTAGCACTCAATCATGCAATAGCAAATTTTCCCAGAAAAGAATTTATAATTCAACAAGTTATTAGCACAGACTCCTATATAAATTATCTCAAAGCAGCCATATAATGCCGCAATTTAGTTTTTATGCTATAGGATTTAAATTCGAGCCAGAATTACCAGCTAATACAAAGGTCAACCTCACTTTTAGCTCCAACCCTTTAAAACTAATGGGATTTAACTTGCCTGTGGAAATTACTACCGCAACTTCATTTAGACAACCTCCACATAACGAACCTTTAAAATCAATAACAGTGATGGCCCATTTTGACACGGGGGCAAGCATTACAAATATTGATAAAAGAATTGCTGAATATTTAGAGTTAATTCCCGTAGGTGACATGATGCAAAGTACAGCAGGAGGAGAGAAGGTCTCAATTAAATATGCGGTTGATTTATCTTTTCCAAATACTAACTTAACTAGTTTTAAAAACCTTGATATAGGTTCGTGCAATTTAGAACATTTTGATTTAAACAAAGCGATTGAACAATCACAAGATTTCAAAAACTTTGGTGCATTAATTGGTCGTGATATTATGTCTAAATGGTTAATTGTTTGGAATGGAGTACAATCTATTATTAATATTACTGACTAAAAGATTTTATATACCAAAATATTTAACGATGCATTAATTAATAATCTAAAACGAGCTCACACGGATTATCTTCAAACAATTGTTTTGTGTGCAGATAAACGAGTGTACTTTGTAAATCGTTATGACCCATTGAGCGCTTAACATCGAAAACCGAGACTCCCTGTTTAAGTAACGCAGTCGCAAACCAGTGCCGGCAAGAATGAGGCGTTGTATTTTCTCGTTTTACCCCGGCTTCTCGCATACGCTTTGAAATAATCATGCTCACTGATCCAGGATGAAGGCTCTCTGTTTTCGGTGATCGGTGGTTTACATCGGTGAAGATAAAGTTTTTAATTCGGTACTTGCGAATATAAGCGCTGAGGCGTTTGTAAAGCTTCTCTTGTAGGTAAACGAAGTCGTTACTATTCCTCGCTGTCCGGCCTTTTCGAAACAGATACATACGGATTTTGTCATCATCAGTAACGATGTCCTGAACCCGGAGCCGTGCAATCTCACAATCACGCAGGCCGTTAAATAAAGCAAGCTCAATCATAAGCAGATCGCGTGCCGCCTTTTGCCCTGAAAGGCTTTTAAGGTGTTCCCTGAGACGTTTAACGTCACGATCAGTTAATGAGTTTCTCACAGGTGTACGCGATGGTCTTTTAACGCTGATTTTGATTTCTTTACAGATATTCGGGTACACCCTCACTGTTTGGCCTGTCTCAAGGTCAATATGGCGCTCCATAAAGGCAAAATAACGTTTAAGAAGGCGAAGGTACAGGTTTTTGGTGAAGTCGGAGTATTTCCGGGCCCTTAGATACCCTTCATAAGCGTATATGTCCGCTGGTGTCGGTCTGGTGATCCCCTCTTCCTCCATGAACCGGATAAAGCATTTCAGAGCGTGTTTATAGGCGTGTACTGAAGCTTTTGAGTTAATCCCCTGTTGTTGAAACAAGAATACGTCGGCCTGATACATCCAGTTAACATGATACTCTTGTAATTCTTCTCTTTTAATCAATGATTTTTCCATTGATTTTTTCCTTTTATGTTGCTATTATCAGTGTTACACAGTATAAGTGTATCACTTAAAGAATGATTGTCAATAACTTTTGTACATTTTTAGAAAAATAACTTATAATGGGGAGAATTAATTGTGAGAGTTAGTACAGTGCCTACAAAATTGCCGAGAGTCTTAGTCAGCTTTACTGAGGAGCTATTGAAAAAGCTCGACAATTATAGGCGAAAACAGGAAAGAATACCGTCCCGATCTGAAGCTATTAGAACACTTGTTGAAAAGGCTTTAAAGGCTGAATCTAAGGACGAAGCTAATTAATCCTGTGTTAACTCATAACCTTTTTTTACTGAAATGATGCCCCATTCTCCCCACCAGTAAAGAATAAAAAACCTTGCATTATTGATAACTCCCAAGTTGAACAGCGTAGGCAGGATAAAGGCGGGGTAACCCGCGAGCGTAGGCGGGGTTGTTGTTCGCAATGGGAATCGGGCAACCGAAGCACCCATTAGCCCCACTTAATAGACTATAATGAACTCGTGTACCATGGCCTGCTTTTTCAAAAAAAATAGGGGCGGGGTTAAAAAAAACACCCGGTACTTTTCATGTTTCTGGCAGTATTAGTAATAGAGGGGGGGGTAGAAGGAACTTCGTTTAAAACAGCTTTAATGTTTGTTAAAGATGGTTTAATCACAAATTATATAAGGAGGCATAAAATGAATGTATTTGAAATGACAAAGGAAGAAAAAGGCATTGTAGCAAAGAAGTTTGAAACAGACTTAGGAAAATCTATGATACACTCCGGTGGGCGAGTATATGATGGGTCTAAATACCTTCTTCTTGTTGATAATGAATTTCGCGGGGTTCTAATAAACTTATTGTTTGACTACGTTGAAAGGGTGAAAGAAACAAATAAAGACTTGTTTGGTAAAGATAACCCTCCGCTCATTGAAAAACATTGCAGGCAGGCAATACATGACCTTTTAAAGATTGATGCTCCTGACAAAACGTGATTAGGAGAATGAGATTATTCGTTTCAAAAAATGCGCGAGAAGTGGCTTAATTTAGCAGACTAAATGACAAACTACCCTAACATCCGAAAGAAATGGTCAAAAAAAGCAAACGCCCCCCGCTGGTATATCGCGAAAAAATACCAAGGAAAATATTATTATTCTCCAATAGGTGAAGGTCGAGCGGGGTACGAAACCTTAGCTCAAGCTAAAAAAGCACTTCGTTTACTTGAACAAGAATTACAAGATGGACAAGAAAAACTTACCGAGCGGAGCCTGCAACAATTCATAAACGAATATTACACTAAGCGAATTAGAGCGGATTCCCCCCGGGGCTATCGTACAGTAATAAGTATGTTAAACAATCATTTGTTCGATCATATTAAACCTGACACAAAACTTAAGAACATTAAAAGTATTGACTTAATGGAGATTAAGAAGGCATTAGAGGGGAGTTGCAAGAAATCCTATGCTTATATAGTTATAGCTCAGATTATTAAATTATTTCGAATTGCACAGGAAGAAGGATACATTGACAAAAATCCCGCGGTTAACATTAAATCAAAAAGAGTAAAGCCGTCTTTTAGACCGTATATCGATATTGAATTGATAATGAGTACTATTAAATCTTTACCTTTGGAATATCAAACATTTGCGGCTTTGGCTTTCTATGCCGCACTACGTCGTAATGAGATAGCAGCACTCGAATGGAAACACATTGATTTCGAACATGGAAGGATCGCTATCGAACAACAATACGATCCCCGGAGTCCTACAAGAATAACGCCTACTTTAAAAACTGAATCTTCGCACAACTACATAAAAATGCTGTCTGTGTTGGCGCGAATACTAAAAGAATGGAAACTTTTGTGTCCATCGAACAGGTTTGTATTTCCATCGAATCTACACAAAGACCGGCCCGCCGCGACCAAACGCTTTTTTAATATTATTCACAATGTATTTAAACGGCGCGGAATAGACATTACAATTAAGGATTTGCGGTCATTATCTACCGAATTGTACTATGAAACAGGTATACCTTTCAAGATAGCTTCAAGGCAACTCCGGCACGCGAGCATTGAAACAACTCATTTATACTATGACAGATACGACGAAGAAAAAGAATTAGATCGAATAAGCAACGGTATTGATGAGTTTTTAAAAAACCCCTCTCAAGTTAGAAAAAGGAAGGAAAAAAGCTCGTAAGAACGGCCTTATATTTGATATTGTTAAAGTTAGCTAATTTTCGTCAATATTCCCTGTAATATACTCCACTCGGTTTTTCCGATTTTCCGAAAAAATGCTCGTATGTACCGTCCGCATTGAAAACGATTTTTTCATCGTACTCTGTGTTGACCCAGCTACCGTAGTACACCTCGCTCTCGCCTGTTTCAGACGCCCTTTTCCCGGTTACACAGCTGCAGACTAAAAGGAGAAGCGCGATTGAAATACACAACACAAGAATTTTGATGGGTTTCATTGTTGAAATTACCCTTATTACCGGAGTTACAACCGGCTAAGGATTGATGCTCCAGTGTACCAGACAATGACGTATCACGTCAAGCGTGTCTCGCATGTACCGGTACCGGGACGATATTTCTCCGTATAATAGTTTTCTGTTTTTTCTTGACTTTGTTGTTTCTGACGCGCATTTTTTATGAAGAGCCTGTGTATACGTGTAACGCAAGGTTCGGGATTGTCCGGATCCGGAGGATTCGGACTGCACCACATTAAAAAAAATCGGTTGCTTGGATCAGAAACGACCGGGACAACCGGGACATCGCATATTTCACAATCATATCAGCGACTCCCGCCGAACGTATGACATGCCCCGGTATGTGTTCATCCGGTAACCCGGAGATACAGTGAACAACGGGAAAAACCCCTTCATCAGTCTGAGTGGTGTGTACCACTCCTATAAAGTGGACACCGGAAGCGTCGATGCCGTTACCGACTACTCGCTTCAGGATATCTCCCTTGATATTAATGCGGGCGAATACGTGGCTGTTGTCGGATCAAACGGATCGGGAAAGTCGACGCTTCTCAAGCACATCAATGCTCTGCTTCTACCCGTTAAAGGGAGGGTCGTAGTATACGGGCGCGATACACTGATTCCGGAGAATGTCGGCGATATCAGAAGGAACGTCGGTATGGTGTTCCAGGTACCCGATTCGCAAATTGTGGGATCTATCGTTGAAGAGGATGTAGCCTTCGGGCCTGAAAACATCGGTGTGCCTGAAAAAGAGCTGCACGAGCGGGTTTCCTGGGCACTCGATACGGTCGGACTCAGTGACATGCGAACACGGGCATCGCATATGCTCTCTTCAGGCCAGAAACAGTTGCTGGCGGTCGCCTCGGCAATGGCGCTGAAACCGAAATGTTTGCTTTTAGACGAAGCGACCTCGATGCTCGATCCCGGGGCACGGGGAAGGCTGATTCAAACAGCAGAGCGGCTTCATGATGAAGGCGTTACCCTCATCACTGCAACGCACAGTATGGAGGAAGCTATGCGGGCAGGGCGTATTGTCGTGCTGTTCGATGGACGAATCTTGTTTGACGGACCCCCGCGGTCGGTTTTTCGTTCAGGAATCGACCTTCGACAGTACGGACTCGATCTGCCGGTTGTATCCGTTATCGCCCGTGAAGTTTCCAAAAGAGTCAAAGAATTTCCAGGGAATATTTTCAGTACTACCGAATTGCTCGATGCGATAAAGCAGTACAGGGGCTCCGGTACGGGATGACCGGGATTTTCAGGAGGGCAGGTGGCTGATTCAGAAATTGCTGTTGAGATAAAAGGACTTTTTCATACCTACTTTCCAGGTACTTCAATGGCAGTGCAGTCTCTGAATGGAATCGATCTCAGTATCGAGAGGGGAGAGACGGTCGGCATTATCGGACCGGCAGGTTCGGGGAAATCCACCCTGCTTCAGCATATGAACGGCCTTATTCGCCCCCGTGGTGCACGGTACGGTGAGGTGGTTGTTTTCGGCAACCACCTTTCTGATCGTTCCATCGATATACGCATGGTACGCCGTAAGGTTGCCCTTTTGTTCCAGAATCCGGAATACCAGCTCTTCGAACGGTACGTCGGGGACGATATTGCGTTCGGGCCCAGGAACCTCGGTTTATCGAGAGAGGAGGTGCGTGAGCGTGTTCGGCGTGCGATGGATATGGTCGATATGCCGTTTTCATTCAAGGATCGTATCACGGAAGATCTCAGCTATGGGGAGAAGAGACGCGTCGCCCTCGCTGGAGTATTCGCCATGGATCCGGAAGTGCTCGTGCTCGATGAGCCCACCGCCGGGCTCGATCCGCATGGCTGCCGGCATCTTATAGGCGTACTTGTGAGGTGGCGCCTTCGTGCCGGCAGATCGATGGTCATTGTTTCCCATGCCATGGAAAATATTGCCGAGCTGGCGGATCGGGTGTACGTGCTCGTTTCTGGACGGGTGGTGCTGCACGGCACCACAGTGGAAGTTTTTTCATCATACGAGCTTCTCGAAAATAACGGGCTTGCCGTGCCGACTGCAGTCGAAATAGCGCATTTTCTCGCAGACGAAGGTTTTGCGGTTCCTGCGAATGTCGTCCGGGTAAAACAGGTTGTACAGGCGATTCAGGGGATTTTATATGGCGCGCAGATATGATTTTGCCTTCTCACTCAAGCTTGGTGTGGGACAGTATATGCCCACCGGATCTGTGTTTCACCACATTGATCCGCGGGTGAAAATTGTCGTCGGTATCCTTCTGATCAGTGCGGCTATTGCCGGACAAAGCCTGCTTGGGCTCGGGGTGATTTTTTTTCTTCTGGTGTGCGGCCTTTTCATTTCCCGTGTGCAGATACGGCTCGCATTTACAACGGTGGCGAAGATGATGCCGTATCTTTTGATTCTTGCCTTGATTCAGCTCTTCGCCGTGCCGCAGCTTCATGAGTCCTCGAATATACTCTGGCAATGGCGGATACTAATTATTACGGATAAAAGCCTGCTTTCCGGTATTCTCCTTATTATGCGCTTCACTGTGATCGTGCTCGGATTAAGCCTGTTTTCGTATACAACGACGACGACCCAGCTCATGCACGGCATAGAGCATCTGCTCAGGCCCCTGCAAAAGCTGCGATTTCCCGCGCACGAGCTTGCGCTCGTGCTCAATATCGCCCTGCGCTTCATTCCCATCCTCTCCGAGGAAACTGAAAAGCTCATGAAGGCGCAGGCCTCCCGTGGTGCCGATTTCGGTTCCGGACAGAGGATGGGTTTTATCAAACGGATGAGGAGAATGTTCCCTCTATTTATACCGCTTTTTGTGCAGAGCCTGAAGCACGCGGACCGGCTCGTAGAGGCCATGGGAGCTCGCTGCTACACTGGTGGTCGGGGTCGTACCAATCTCATCCACCTGCACACCGAAATGCGAGATTATATGGCCCTCTTTATCGGTATCGTTGTTATTGGAGGTGCAGTCACAGCCGGATTACTCGGTATTGATGTTGTTTTATGGCGTATTTTCAGTACGCATATGTATCGTTTCTAAACAGTAATTATCCGGATGCGTTGCATCAGGATGGTGCCGTGGAGAACGGCATTACAATTCAGGAGGAATGATCTTATGGATAAAAAATTACGAAAGATTGTTATTGCAGGAGTCATGGGAGGAATATCGATTTTTCTCGGGGCCACGCGCCTTGGTTTCATACCCTACTTTTCCGGAGCATCACTTACCATAATGCACGTTCCGGTCATTATCGGCGCAGTGCTCGAGGGTCCGATTGTGGGGCTCGTTACAGGCTTTATATTCGGAATCTTCAGCCTTATTCAGGCGGCGATAGCTCCGACCGGACCTGCAGACGTATGGTTCGTAAATCCAATCGTGTCGATACTGCCCAGACTTTTCATCGGGCCGGTCGCCTGGCTCGTATACAGGACGGTGAGTCATTTTCGCGAAATTCCTGCGTTTGTCGGTGCGGGAATCGCAGGCTCCCTCACCAACACCGTGCTTGTGCTCGGCGTCCTGGGTCTTTACAGGTATCTTCCGTGGAAGCTTATCGGCACCATTGCTGCCGCAAACGGCCTTCCAGAAGCGGCACTCTCGGCTGTTCTCACGACCGCAGTCGTTGCCTCGTGGAGACGAATTGAAATGAAGAAGGGCGGCTCCACCGTCTAGTGAACGGTGGAGTATGCAGAACAGCCCCAACCCATGGAAAGGAGAGGCCGATGCTTCTTTGTATCGATATAGGCAATACAAATCTTGTTTTTGGATTGTGGCATGAACATAAGTGGCAGGGCAACTGGCGCGTCCGTACTGTGCCCGAAAAAATGTCGGACGAGTATGCGATTCTATTCAAATCACTGCTTGCCGACCGGGGTTTTGCGCTTGAAGATGTGAGCAGTGCGGCGATAGCGAGTGTGGTTCCCGGTCTCAAAACAGTTTTTTATTACCTGTTCGACAGATACGTCGGGATCAAGCCGCTTATAATCGGACCGGGTGTCAAAACGGGTATGAGCATTCGAATCGACAACCCTGCAGAACTGGGAGCCGATCTCGTCGCCGATGCAGTCGCTGCGTATCACCGGGTGCAGGGAGCGTGTATTATTGTCGATTTCGGCACTGCCACCACATTCAGCGCAGTGTCCGGCAATGGGGATTTTTTAGGAGTTGCCATTGCGCCCGGCATCGAGGTCGCATCGGACGCCCTTTCGACCAGAACCGCTCAGCTTCCCCATGTGCGTCTGGTGCCGCCGCCAAAGGTAATCGGAACAAACACCGTACAATCAATGCAGTCGGGGCTCATTTTCGGATATATCGGACTGGTGGAAAGAATGATCTGCTGTATGCGGGAAGAGCTTGGCGAGAAGGCAATTGTCATTGCAACGGGCGGCTCGAGCAGCATTATAGCTCCCCTGACGGATACGATCGGTATTATCGATTCGGAGCTCACGCTCAACGGCCTGCGCCTGATAAGTGAACGAAACCCGTGAGTGACAATCTTTTTGTTGACATATGATATGTGTTGTACTATTTTCACTTTCGAAATAAACGAAGGGCTGTTGCGGATCTTTTGTATCGGGGCGATTAGCTCAGCCGGGAGAGCGCCTGCCTTACAAGCAGGAGGCCATTGGTTCAAGCCCAATATCGCCCAGATATAGTGCTGCTGCATATAGATGAATCGCTTCATTACGGTGAGGTTCACCAAATTCCCGCCTTCTTCAGTTAATGGGGTCATAGGATCTAACGATTATCGGGCATGAATGTACCGGGTAAGATCCTTATACTGAGTAAAATCCTCATGCTATAATATTCAGCCTTCAAAAAAGATTAATTTTGCATGAGACGATCACTGTTTTAAAACGACTCCCGCCTGCACCCCTCTTCCACGGCTTCAATCGAAGTTCTGCAAACGAAAAAGCATTTTCATTTTACCGGGTGCCGAGCCGTGCTATCGGGAAACATGATTGCAGAACGGTTTCTTGACGTTCCAATACCAGTGAATTACATTTAGTTGCTTATGCAACGGTTGCCTATGCAACTATTTTGAAACGAACGGAATTTTCGATGTATATTCAACGGACAATGAGTGAGCAGCCGTACATGGCGATGACGAAACGCTCTATTTCTGCAGAATTGCTCCGGCCTCGAACCGGATGTATGAATTTTTATTCGTCTCAGCTGATACATAGAGATGTACGGGGGAATGTACAATGAACGGGAAGACAACCGAATCGATCGGACGCTGGATATCTATTCTGTACAGGTATACCAATATATACATCGAAAAACAATTCAGGGACTATCAGCTGGGAGTGGGGCAGGTGAAACTCCTGCACCTGATATACTCTCACCGCGGCTTTACCCAGGTTGATATCGCTCATACACTCAGGCTCGACAAGGGAACGGTTACGCGCTCTATAAAAAAGCTCGAACATACCGGATACATACAAAGACAGAGACTGAAAAGCGACGCCAGAGTCTACAATCTTGTTGTTACGGAAAAAGGATTAAAAATAAAGGACTATATCAATAAAACCTTGAAGGACTGGACGGTGATTCTCTCAGACGGTTTTAATGCGGGTGAAAAAGAAGAGGCTCTCAACTATCTCAGGAGAATGGCAGGGAACGCTCAGAATTATCTTGGAGAGGAATGCACTGCAGGGCACTGAGGATATGGTATTCGATTATAGAGAAAATCGCAGAGAAGAAAACTCGGCATCCCAACAGATCCGTTCAGCAGGCCGCAGGTCGACTGCACGTTGAGAGATGAAAGGAAGCTGTCATATGGACACACAGGAAAAAATTACCAAAGGTGTAAAAACGCTTAGAGGTGATCCGAAAAAGGCGATCTTGAGGCTCTCCGGACCGATGATGATCGCGATGTTCGTACAGGGTATGTATAATCTGGTTGATGCTATATGGGTTTCGGGGCTCGGAGCGGATGCGCTTGCCGCAGTCGGACTTTTTTTCCCCTTTCTGATGTTTCTCATGGGTTTTTCCAACGGCATCGGTATCGGCGGCGGGTCTGCCATCTCCAGAAAAATCGGGGCAAAGGACAGGATCGCCGCCGACAATACGGCGGTGCACACTTTGCTTTTGACCGTCGGCATGGGGCTCATTTTCAGTCTGCCTTTTATCCCGTTTCTTTCAAATATATACACCATGATGGGCGCACGGGGTGTTGTAAACAGAATGGCATCGGGATATTCCAAAATAGTCTTCGGGGGCGCTTTTTTTCTCTTCTTCGCAAACATGGGCAACAATATTCTGCGGTCCGAGGGCGATGCAAAACGCTCGATGTATGCGATAATTTTTGGAGCGTCTCTCAATATTGTGCTTGATCCGATTTTCATCTACGTGCTCAACCTGGGTGTGCTCGGCGCGGCATGGGCAACGGTCTTTTCGATGGCATGCACCGCGGTAATTCTATTCTACTGGCTTTTCATGAAAAGAAATACATACGTAAAAATGCGGATCAGGGAATTCAAACCCAGCAAATTTATAATAGGCGAGATATTACGGGTCGGTATGCCTGCCTCACTGGCGATGATTTCCATGTCCGTATCGATGTATCTGCTCAACGCCATTATCATCAAGGCAAGCGGCACAAACGGCGTTGCGGTTTTTACATCGGGATGGCGAATTGTATCAATGGGTACGATTCCCCTGATGGGTGTGGCCACCGGGGTGACTGCCGTGACCGGCGCTGCATTCGGCGAAAAAAACCCGCAAAAGTTAAAATCGGGTTTTCTCTATTCGGTAAAGATCGGTGTACTGATAGAGATGACCGTAGCTGTTTTCAGCTTTATTTTCGCCGGGCCGCTTTCCCATATTTTTACCTATTCGGAGGATGCAAAAATCATCGCTCCGGACCTGATTAAATTCCTTCGCTGGATGGCGCCGCTGTATCCCACGATTCCGTTCGGTATGCTTACCTCGGCTATGTTTCAGGGAATCGGCAAAGGAGAGCGCGCTTTTGCCGTCACTATTTTGAGAACGATTATACTGCAGGTCGTATCATCATATATTTTTGGAATAATCCTCGGTTTCGGACTCGTCGGAGTGTTCTGGGGTGTGCTGACCGGTAATCTCATCGCTGTTTCCATTGCGTTTACATGGGGAAGTATGACCATCAAAAGGATGTTTACTGAAAAATAGATGTAAGAATGTATGAGACATGGACTCGATTCTCGGGTTTACGAGGAGGCATGCACTGTATGCGATTGAGGACAATGCGGAGGCATTCGGGGGCAGTACAGGGGGGGGGGGGGGGGCGGGGGTTTTTTTTTTTTTAGGGGGGTGGCTTTTTTGCCGGAAAAAAGCGTTTAAAACAGGGG
>CAZFTJ010000023.1:0-70036 GCA_964521865.1 uncultured Spirochaetota bacterium
GTTATCTGAAGGGTCGTTTCAATTATGTTATGCTTCTCATACAGGTACCTGCTTATTTTTTTAAATAATTCATGTTGATTATTTGTACTTATTTCATAGTCACTCAGATTAATATGTGCTGTATATACAACTTTATCTGGTGTAATTGCCCATAAATGTGCATGGGATAATTTTATCACCTCAGGGAAGGTGTTTCTAATATCCTTATCAATTATGTCAACTGTCAATCCTGTTGGAGCCATCTCCAAAAATATCATGCCGGATTCTTTTAAAATTCCCCACGCCCAATATATTATCACGGCAGAGATTAAAAAGCTCACTACAGGATCGATGAAATCCCAACCGGAATAGTAAATTATTATTGCAGCAATAAATATTCCTATGGATGAAACAGTATCGGCAATCATATGATAAAATACACCTTTAATGTTTAAATCTTCTTTATGACTTCCGTACAGAATAATTATGCTTACAAGGTTTACCATGAGCCCTATACCGGCAACCAGAAGCATCTGCAGGGCTTCGACATCCCTAGGGTGAATAATCCTCATGATTGATTCGTAAATGATTATTGCGGATACAATAAGCAAAACAATGCCGTTGATAAATGCAGCTAATATCTCTGCTCTATAAAGTCCAAAGGTTTTATGGTGACATGGCGGTTTTCTCGCGATATGTATTGCAACTATTCCTATGGCGATTGCAAAGCAGTGTGTAAACATATGACCGCCATCGCTTATCAAGGCAATGCTGTTGGTGAGAAGGCCGCCAATAAATTCGAGCACCATCACTGCGGATGTAATTATGAGGGATATTAGAAGCTTTCTTTTTTCGACTGATCGATATTCAAACAAATCTTCGGATAATTTACTCTTCAAATGTTTGTCTTTCATAAATAACAATCGAATATATATTCTGTATCGATCCGGCACTGCCAATTATACATCCTGGCTCTCATCTTCTAACAATTCATCAAATAATTCATTTATCTTTGACTTCGATTCCTCAAGGGTTTCACGTCCTTTTTTTGTAATCGAGTAATACTTCCTTATTTTGCCTCTAACATTTATCTCTTTTACCCGTAAGTACCCTTTTTTATGAAGCTTATGAAATACAGGATAAAGTGTGCCGAAAGAAATATTGTAACCGTGTCTTTTCAACTCATTCTGAAATTCCTGACCATAAATAGGTTCCTTGTTTGCATGATAGAGTATATGTAATTTGATAAATCCTAAAAGAAAGTCGCGTGTTAGATCATCGCCCATTTTTTTATTTCTATATTGTTATATCATCAGTACTGATGCTTAAACATTACTACTCTTCGGTTGGAAAAAAAGGCTTATGATGAAGATCAGAAATCCAAACAGACTCAAACTGGCTGATACAGTAAACGCCCATTTGCTTCCATACATATCCCACATTGTACCCATGATCAGAGAAGCGGGAAATAGGGCGAGCCCAATACCGGTGTTGAATATACCAAAGGCTGTTGCTCTGTTTTCCGGACCAACGAGATCTGCAATGTATGCCCTGAAGATCCCCTCCGAGAGCCCATAGTAAACTCCATACGTGCCGAACAAAAGCCAAACCATCCAGAGTTGATTGGCAAACCCAAAGAGAGAATAGATGATGGCATAGTAGATGAATGAAATGACAATAACCGGTGTTCTTCCAATCTTGTCAGAAAGAGTACCGAATACAGGAGATGATATAGTGCACACTCCATTGTATACTATCCAGATCACCGGAATTAAGGCAACTGCAAGGCCTGTTTCCCGTGCTTTCAGAATAAGGAAGGCATTGGAGGAATTTCCCAGTTGAAATATGATAATAGAAATCAAAAAAACAATAAAGGGGGTGTTCCTTATACCAACCTTTTTTTCACCCGATTTGCCTTTTTCCTTTAGAAAAGCCGTTTCTCTGGCAAATTTAATGAAAAACAGGGCAGCTACACCGGGTATCACTGAGAACAGAAATACCAAACGGACATTGTTATTTGAGTAAGCAAGGACAAGCATTGCGAGCAGAGGGCCGCCTATTGCACCAATTCTATCCATGGCTCTGTGGAAACCAAAAGCCTTTCCCTTTATGGAAGAATCTACTGAGGTTGAAATCAGTGCGTCTCTTGCCGGGGTTCTTGCCGCTTTTCCCACACGGTCTGCAAATTTCACTGCCAAGACAGTTACCCATGTATTGGCAAAATAAAGGAATGGTTTTGAAACAGCCGAAAAGCCGTAACCAAGAAAAATAAAGAGCTTTCGTTTTTTCATCTTGTCAGAGAGTCTGCCAAATACAGTTCTTAAGAGTGATGCGGTTGCTTCTGCAATCCCTTCGATGATTCCAATGACTAACTTTGTCGTACCAATACTTACCAGAAACTCAGGGATCAAAGGGTAAATCATCTGACTCGATAGATCGGTGAAAAGAGAGACAAATCCGAGAGAGATCACATTATGCCCTAATCGCTTTTTAATATTCTCTTCTTTAAGACGAGCCATAATATCTCAATTCGATATCATATTCCGATATATAATAATATAAAGATTAATGAAATATCCGTCAAATAAAAAAATCAGGTTCTTCTCCGATTGAGTTGCTACGTAAAGGCATCTTTGATAACAAGAGAAAAATATTCTATATCATGAAACCCATACGCTTTACGCTTAATAACCTTGATCTTGTTATTCATACCCTCAATAAAACTTGCATGTATGGGATACATACAATGATTGATAATCCCATAGGCATACCTGACGAGTGTCCTGGCAAAATCCATCAAGGGCTTAACGTTACTTTCATGCGCTATGCTGCACCAATGAGCAATAGCTTTTTCTGCCCATCTCGGATACCGGTATTCCCAGAGCTTTTTAAGATAATCCTTCAGAATATAGGCCGTCGCAATACTCTTGTTCAAGTCAAGCAGCTGCTTGAGTCTCGGCTTTTCCTCAGGAGTTATATTTTGATTGTTTTTCAGCAGAAGATATCCCGTTCCTTTTATTACTGCTTCTCCCGATTTCTCCGCCTCCCTGTATTCCATATTCCTGACCCTGTCTATAACTCTGCCAAAAAAAGCAACAACATGAAACGCATCAAATACAATCCTGGCAGTGGGACAGCTCTCTGTAATCGCTTTGATGTACGGGTCCCACATATCTATCGCAACAGCCTCGATCGATTCTCTCTCTTCATCAGAAAGAGAATCAAAAAAGGCTTTCAGGGATTCATACGTCCTATCTTTTTGTACCCCAAGGACTCTCCCGCTATCCCAATCAGCTATGATGGTCAGATACGTATGTCTCTTTTTGAGCGATATCTCGTCTATAACAATGATCCTGGGCTTGACTCTCTCCTCATGAGAATACTTGTCCTGAAGATGGCGTTTGTGTATCTCCTTCACCGTCTTCCAGTCAATATCAAGATGTTCTGCTACTTCGGTTATGGTCATATACTTGCACAGATCAACAATATAGGCCGAAAGTCTCCTCGTCACCCTTTCATAGCGATTCATCAGCGGAAGCTCTTCTATCACATTACCGCATACCGTGCACCGAACAGTCCTGTATATGACGGAGATAAACGTCTTTGCTTCAAATATGTTCAGATCCCGTATGGTTCTCTTATTATACGAGTGAATCCTCTTTGTACCTTTTTTACATCTATAGCATACAGGAATATATCTCTCATCAGGTCTTACTCTTATCTTTACAGTTTTTATGTCTTTATCTTCTGTTACTGTTTGCCGCAAAACTGTTACTCGACAAAACTTGAAAAATGGTTTAACTTGAATTTCGGACATCGTCTATCTCCTCCTGGATACTTGTTTGGGATAAAACATCATATCCAGTAAAGATGGCGATGTCCATTATTTATATCATTTTATAGCAACCTATTTGGAGAAGAACCAGAAATGTAAAGATAGAGGTCGTAACCCCTGAAAAATTACCAATGGGCGTTGCGGGACAGGAAATTGGGAATATAGTGGGGTCTCTTCTTCAAAGCAGAGGGATTCGTTTTGCGCCCGAACATCAGACAGACCGTATTGACCCCACAAAGAAAGAAATACATTTTCAGGATGATGAGATGTTCTCCTATGATTTTCTTATCGGAATTTTCCCGGTGAAAATGAAAAGGCCGAGCAGATTTCGGCACTGGGTGAAGGTTCGATTTGAAAAGTGGTGGCTACGGAAATGGTTTTAACACGGTAAGTGCATCAATGAAGGCACGGATGATCAGTGATGTAATAAAAAAACAGTGCACATCCCGTCTATTATATGTAATTTCTTTTTTCTATATGTCCCCCCGAGTGGTTTGATTCCTCTTCCCCAAAGTCCCCACATTTGAGCAGGGCATTATTTAGAGTGGATAATACATGGGTTCATCAATTGGAAGGATTATACTGACATGAATATGGAAAAAAGTTAAAATTAAATTAATTGTCAATACCAACCATTCTTATTATCTCGTATACAGGAGATAGAATAGATGGAAAAAATTTATCTGGACAACAACGCAACGACCATTGTCGATCCCCTTGTCAAAGATGCGATGCAGCCATTTTTCAGTGAAATGTACGGGAATCCAAACTCTCTCCATGTTTTCGGTATTGAGGTGCATCCATACATGAACCTCGCTTTCGACCGTCTCTATACAGGTATAAATGCAGAGGATAAAGATGATATTATTTTAAATAGCTGCGCCACAGAGGGGAATAATACAGTCATCAAAGGAGTATACTACAAACATATATTCAATGAGGAGATTTTATTAAAACGAGGAGGGAGTAACTATTTATGAAAGAAACTGAAGTGAAGAGAGTATACGACCCTGTTATTTTTCAAAATGCGCTTGACGGTATCGACATGAAAAACCATATCGTTGCAACCTACTACATGAGGGACCGCCTGCCCGGTGTTGATTTTATCGATCACTACAAGCTGATAGAGTCGATCGCTATCGAGGGTTCGACAGGTTCATGGCAGAGAGTCGAAGAGGAGTCTGATGAGGTCCGCCGGATGCTCTCCGGCAAACTGGTCGGATATTTTGAAATTCCCGAATCCGACGAGTTTACAAAGAGTGCGGTCATTCAGCTTGCATTTCCGATAAATGCCTGGCATGACAACGTGCCGATGATGCTGCTCTCAATTGCGGGAAACTGTTTTGCGTACTCTCAGAAGATAAGGCTGCTCGACGTTATCTTCCCGGAAAATATGGTGAAGAACTTCAAAGGTCCGAAGTTCGGTGTCGAGGGAACGAGGAAGCTGCTTGGCATCGATAACCGTCCGCTTTCACTGCACATAATCAAGCCGAAGATGGGCATGACGCCGAAACAGACCGGTGATCAGGTGTATCAAACGGCTATCGGCGGTGCCGATATGGCGAAGGATGACGAGATGACCTCCGACACGTACAACAACGATTTCAGAGATCGGCTCAAGTATGTCATGGATGCCATCGACAGGGCGGAGAAGAAAACTGGCAAGAGGATGATTTACTTCTGTTCCATTACGGACGAAGTTTCCAGACTCCACGGCAAGGCGCGGGAGGCGGTGAAGCTCGGAGCAAACGGTATTCTCATTACCTATTCGGTCGGTCTGTCCGCAATAAGAGAAGTGACGAGCGACCCGGAAATAAACATCCCGGTGATGGTCCATAATTCTCACATGATTGCAGCAATGGATTCAATTTCATGGCCCGTTTTTACGAAACTTTTACGGCTCTGCGGTGCCGATCAAACACTTACCCCGACCTACTGGTCGAGTATCCCGATGGTAAGCCTCGAAGAGGGAATACGCTGTCAGCATGTTGCCCAGGCGCCCTTTTTCGGCTTCAACAAGATGTGGTCGATGCCTGCTGCCGGCACATACCCCGGGCTCGCCCCGATTCTGATCTCCGAGTACGGGTGTGATATTATAATACCGTCGGGCGGCGGTATGCTCGGGCATCCTGACGGGTACACCGCCGGCGCACAGGCATGGCAGCAGGCCATTGCCTCGGTGATGGAGGGCGTGCATATTGCGGAGTATGCAAGACGTCATGAGAACAATGCTCTCAGACGTGCTCTCGAGAAATGGGGATATCTCGATAGACCGGCAACTCCGTGGCTTAGAGTCGCACCGAAGTTCCATCCGAAGCCGTTCAAGATCGAGGGTTAGACGATGGTTGCGCTCACATCAAAGGTTGAAAATCTTGACGGCGTCGCATCGGCAGGATTTGTCAGGAAGTTTTTTTGGGAGATATATAAATGGCGGTTGAAATAAAGATGCCGCGCCTCAGCCAGACCACGGATGAGGTTCGGTTCATACGATGGCTCGTTCGAGAAGGGGATACGGTGAAAAAGGGAGACCCTCTCTGTGAAGTGGAAACCGACAAGGTGACTATGGAGGTCGAGAGTTTTACGGGAGGCAGGGTGCTCGAGCTTATTACCCCTCCGGATACCGTCGTCGATGCCGGAACGGTTATAGCCGTTCTGGGGGAGGGTGGGGAACAATTTGAAAAAAAATCTTTGAAAGAACAGGGGCGGAAACCGGAATCGCAGTTCGATGAAACTGCCAAAGCTGAAGTAAAATCGAACGTCCCTGAAGACACAAGCGGGCGTATAAAATCCGTACACGCAGATTCAATCGATCGCAGTATACGAAGCACTGAAGCGACGGTCGGCGTCAGGGCCACACCTCTCGTCAGAAATATCGCACACAAAAAGGGGATCGACCTGCGGCTTGTACGGGGCACTGGACCGGGCGGACTTGTTACCAGGCGTGATTTGGAGCTGTTCAGACAACGGGTGGCGTCGCACAAGCCTGCAGCCGGGGCTTCGGAGGAAGTTCCTTCGGCGGCGGCTGAGAAAATACCGGCCGCAGGCCCGGGTATCCATGAGCTCAGTCCTTCGCAGGCGGCCGTTGCACGAAACATGACACGAAGCAAGTCGGTGATTCCGCACTACTACCTGAAAACCGCTGTGTATGCGGATCACATGATTGAGACGATCGAACAAAGCAGACGGCGTGCGGAGGGAAAACTCTCCGTGTATTCGCTTTTCATATATGCTGCTGCAGGAGCGCTGCACGCGCATCCGGAGCTCAACGGCGTTTTCAGGGAAGATCGCGTCGTTCGTACGGAGGATATACATATAGGATTTGCCGTCGAATCGGGCCCGGAACTCTATGTTCCCGTTTTATGGAATGCAGGTCGTAAGAGCGTGGAGGAGATAGATTCGGAGGTAAAGCGGCTCGCAGCAAAGGCGAAAAGCGGAACGCTCGATCCGCAGGATATTCGCGGCGGTACGTTTACGGTGACCAATCTGGGCATCTATGCTGTCGATGAATTCTATGCCATTATTAACTATCCGCAGCTCGGTATACTGGCCATGGGAACGATCGGGAAAACGATTTTCATAGACGAGAACAACGCTATGAGAATCAGAAGCGTCTGCACCGTAACCGGAAGCTTCGACCATCGCTGCGTGAACGGAGCGCTCGGCGCGAAATTCCTTAAAACATTCAGGCAGATTATGGAGGGAGTGCAGGGAGGATGAAAAACGAGCGGGTAATCGATGAGCTTGGAAAATCAAAGGCGGTTGATATGTTCAGGACGATGCTCGAGATTCGGGAATTCGAGGAGAAAATCCGCTTCCTCTTCCTGGAGGGGAAGATGCCTGGCACCGTGCATCAGTATATCGGCATGGAGGCCTGCGCAGTTGGGGTGTGCGCTGCTCTTGAAGAGCATGACGTCATTGCCTCGACACATCGTCCGCACGGACATGCAATCGCACGTGGAATATCCATGGACGCGATCGCCGCCGAGCTCTACGGTAGAACAACAGGCTGCTGCAGGGGTAAGGGAGGATCGATGCATATCGGTGATCTTTCAAAGGGAATGCTTCCCGCTATCGCGATAGTAGGCGCGAACATCCCGATTGTAATGGGAATGGCGCTGTCCTTCAAGATTCGCGGGCAGAAGAGGGTCGCCGTAAGCTTTTTCGGAGACGGAGCTTCGAATGAAGGCGCCTTTCATGAGGGGCTGAATATGGCGGCGGTATACAACGTGCCTGCGGTATTTGTCTGTGAAAACAACCGGTACGGCGCTTCGACGAGCTTCAAGAGAGTATCGAGAGTCGAGAATATTGCAGAGCGCGCCATCGCCTACGGTATGCCCGGGGATAGTGCGGACGGTATGGACGTGCTCGACGTCTATGAACATGCAAGGAAGGCGGTTGACAGGGCGCGAGAGGGTAGAGGGCCGACATTGCTCGAGCTGAAAACATTCAGATTATGCGGGCATTCCCGCCGGGATCCGAACAAGTACATGAGCGACGAAGAGAAGGAATACTGGGAAAAAAAGGACCCGATACCATTTTTCGAGAAGAAACTGCTGAATGAGAAACTGATGGAAAGCGGCGAAATATCCGGTCTTCGGGAAGATGCTGCAAAAAGGGTGGAGCAGGCGATTGCATTCGGCCAGACGAGCCCGGAGCCGGCCCCGGAAGATACGCTCAGGGATTTCTATGTGAACATGGATGTGCCGGAGTGACCACCGGGAAATATTTTATAGTGCTTGCGGACAGCCCCGGGAAAGGCGTTTGCCGGGCGGCCCGACAGCCTGCTGGCGAGTAAAGAGATTGGACGGAGGGTGTGTATGCGCCTTGGAATAGCGGAAGCGTTGCGAAAAGCGATACACGATGAGATGGCGCGAGACGCCGGTGTGTTTTGTATCGGGGAGGATATCGGTATTCCGGGAGGTTACGGAGGGGCTTTCACGGTCACTTTAGGCCTTGAAAAGGATTTTCGTGAGCGTATTATCGATACGCCGATTTCGGAGATCGGCATATTCGGCGCCGCCTGCGGCGCCGCTGTAATGGGTATGCGTCCGATAGCCGATGTACAGTACGGCGATTTTCTGCTCTGCACTATGGACCAGATCGTCGATCAGATTGCCAAACTGCGGTATATGTCAGGGGGGAGGCTCACGGTTCCGATTGTAATGCGGGCACCGGTCGGCGTGACCGGCCGAGGAGCCCAGCATGCCCAGAACCTCGAGCCGTTCTTTATAAGCTGTCCGGGAATCAAGGTTGTGGCACCGTCAACAGCCTACGATGCGTGCGGGCTCCTCCGGGCCGCGGTACGGGACGACGACCCTGTTCTGATGTTCGAGCACAAGCTGCTGTACGGGTCGAAAGGAATCAGGGCCGAATCCGGTACTGTGGACGCATCCTCCGAGATACCCGACGAGGATTATACAGTTCCGATCGGAAAGGGTATCATCCGCCGGGAGGGAACGGATGTGACGGTTGTAGCGAGCCTTTTGATGATGCATTTCAGTCTCGCTGCCGCCGATATGCTCGAGAAGGAAGGCGTGTCGTGCGAGGTTATCGATCCACGGACATTGTGGCCGCTCGACAGAGCGCTCATCCTGTCTTCGGTACGAAAAACGGGGCGGGCCGTTATTGTCGAAGAGTCGCCGAAACAGGGCGGCATAGGATCTGAGATCGGCATGCAGATTGCGGAGAATATACCCGATTACCTCCTTGCTCCTGTGAAGAGAATCGCCGCACCAAACACTCCTGCGCCGTTTTCTCCGGTAATGGAAAAGTTCTATGTGCCGCAGCCGGAGAGAATCGCCGGTGAGATCAGGACGCTGCTTGAGGAATATTGACAGGCCCGGAGATGAATCATGACATCACGAGAGAGAATCATCGCTGCGCTGGAGAGAGAAGAACCCGACCGGCTTCCGAATTTCGAGTGGAAAATTTCCCGACCGTTGATCGATGCCTTCGCACCCGGAGGAACGGAGTACGATTTTATCGAAGCGGCAGGATATGACGCGGTCTGCTGCTCCCCTGCCTACAAAAAGCTCGAAATCATAGACGAAGATACATACGTGGATGAGTTCCACATTACAAGGCATTTGACAGGCGCCGATAAATACCCGGTTTCCGTCAGCCATCCGATTACCGATATGAAATCGTTCGTGGAGTATGAGCCTCCGCCGCTGGATTCACCGATAAGATTTGAAAAGATAGACTCCGTCCTGAATAGGTACGAGGGTGAGAAAGCCGTTGTTGTCAATCTCCACGATATATTCTCCTTTCCCCGCGACCTTCTCGGGCTTGATAGATATCTCATGTCATTTATTACCGAGCCCGAGCTTGTGTGCCGAATCGTAAAATTTTCCGCCGACTACAACCTGGAGCTCGCGCAGCTCGTCCGAAAACGCGGGGTCGATATACTCGGTATCGGTGACGATCTTGCCGACAGCAGAGGCCCCTTCGTATCTCCGGATATGTTCCGGGAGTTTCTCTACCCTGAGTTCAAACGGGTGGTGCAGGGATACAAGGAGATGGGTTTTTACGTCATCAAGCACAGCGACGGGAACCTGAACCCGATACTCGACATGCTCGTCGATTCGGGAATCGACTGTCTCGACCCTATCGACCCTCTCGGCGGGATGGATATAGGACGGATAAGAGAGAAATACGGCCGGAAAATCGCACGAAAGGGCAATATAGACTGTGTGAAAACCCTCGTCGAGGGGCCTGCCGAACGGGTAAGAAAGGAAGTTGTTGAGTGCATACGGGCAGCCTCCCCCGGCGGAGGCCATATCATCTCGTCGAGCAATTCACTTCACGCAGGGATAGATCCCGACCTTTACCGGGTAATGCTTGAAACAGTTGAGGAGAACGGCACATATCCGATACGGGTTTGAAAGTGTGTGTATTTCACCGTGTATGGACTAACCCCGTTTGTATGCTGCAGAGAACAAGCCGCATGACGGCGGCATTAATTCGAAATGTATTGACTGCTGCGGTGTTTGTTGTAGAGTAATGAAGCCGGGTACGTACACCGGCGGTATAATCGAGAAACAGGAGGATTCCGATGAGTTTTGAGCCGTATAGAGGTGAGCCTGATATCAACAGGCTGCTTGACGCTTTCAAGCGTAGAAGAATCGACAGGGTACCGAATTTCGATGTGCTCGTCGAGGACAAACATGTTGAACAGATGCTGGGCCGTTATGCAGGAAATACACTTGCAATAGGCGGCGACCCTGCCAAAGGAGTGGAGGAATCCGAGGGCGCGAGACCCATGCACCCTGAGGACTACATCGAGCTGTGTAAAATCATCGGTCAGGATGCAATCATCGTTGAGGCGATATGGACTCCGTTCAAACAGAAAAAGGGTGACGGCTCCATAGGTCTTGCGGCAGACAGGAGCATTAAAAACAGAAAAGACTTTGAACAGAGGTTGATACCGCCCTCCGAGGATGACATAGAGGAAAAAATGCAGTACGTGCGCGAGTACAGACAGGCGCTCGAAAAATCGGATACGAATATGGGTTTCTGTGTGCTCATCGCCGCCTATTTTCAGACCCTGTACGAGTTCGTGATCGGTCTTGAGGACTGTATGACAATCGTGTACAGGGACAGGGATTTCATCGAGGAGCTTCTCGAGATCAGCACCCGGTACTGGGTGAAGTTCGTGAAGCGGGCTGTTGAAGAGGGGGTTGATTTCGTCTGGCCTGCGGACGATGTGGCGTTCAAAACCGGACTTTTTCTGCCTCCGGATATAATGAAGGAGTTGTGGCTTCCGCATCTCAGGCGCATCATCGAACCTGCGCTGAACGCCGGCAAACCCGTCATGTTCCATTCGGACGGAAAAATCGACGACATCGTTCCCTGGCTCATCGACATCGGGGTGGACTGCATTCATCCGATGGATCCCTACGGCATCGATTACCGGGAATATAAGAAGAAGTTCGGAAGAAATGTCTGCCTTGCCGGCAATATCGATGTCGAGTTTCCGCTTGCCCACGGTACGCCGGAGGATGTCGAGAAGGACGTGAAAAAGCACATGGAGGTGATGAAACCGGGCGGCGGGTATGTCGCTGCATGCAGCCACAGCATCGTCAACTATATTCCCCATGAAAATTACCAGGCGATGATCAATGCAATTCATCGGTACGGGGCGTATGATGATGAGAGACTCTGGGCGGTTGCGGGAGAAGATGCTCAGGAGGTGAAGGAAACACGCAGGGCTGGGGAGCTTCATGCGCCTCCGGAGAAGAAAATTCGGGAAAAGGTGCTGCAAAAGATTTTCAATGCCGTGTATCATGGAGAGCAGTCTCTGGTCGGGAAAGCGGTTGAAGAAGCACTGAACCGGGGTTTTGAGGCAGTCGACATTATTGACGGTGCAATGGCCCCGGCAATCAGGCAGGTGGGCGAAGAATTTTCAACAGGTGAGCTTTTCCTCCCGGACCTCATCCTCGCGGCAAATACCATGCAGGAGGCGATGAAGCTTTTGACTCCCTTTCTTGAAAAGAGCAGGAAGAAAGTCAGCAAGGGGAAGGTGGTTATCGGAACGATCAAAGGGGATCTCCACGACATAGGTAAGAACATGGTCATCGCCCTTCTCAAGGGAAACGGATTCGAGGTTGTTGACCTCGGCATCGATAATGCCCCTGAAGACTTTGTGCGCGCGGTGAAAAGGTACAAGCCTGACGTGGTAGGGTACTCCGGCCTTCTTACAACGACATTGAGCGGCATACCGGAGCAATTAGATTTGTTGCAAAAGGAGGGATTACGTGATACAGTGCTTACAATCGTCGGGGGAGCGCCGGTTACCGAAGAGTTCGCGCGGAGAAACCGCGTAGACCTGTACGGAAAGGACGCCAACGAGGCGGTGAAGGTAATCGAGCGGGCGCTTGCAGACAGGAAGCTTTGATCGATAAAACCACAGGTACGTACAGTTTCAATTTTAAAAGTAAAAACGGACGCTTGTCGTATGGTTTTTACCTGTGGGATGTATATGGTGGGCAGTTGAACCAAAATAGGTCGGTTTAGCCTAAGAATTCTGGTACATAATTAAAATATACCGCTTTGCCAGACAAGGATACAAATGGATAAAACCATAATGCAGGAAAGTGAGGTGATAAAAGGCCAAACAGCATACAGTATTTTGAGTTTAAAAATACAAACCAAGGAGGTTGGTCCATGCGAAAGGCATTAACAGTGTTGATCGTGCTGACATTCGCGTTCAGCGCAGGAGTTCTTTTCGCCGGAGGCGGCGGCAAGGAAGCTGCGGCTCCCGAAAAGAAGGGGATGGCGGAAGAATCAAAGGAGTATGTGGCGGAAAAGGGCCTGTACGACACCTTTGAGAATTACAGAGAGTATGCCAAGAAGGAGCAGCCCTATCCCGGGTCTCCCGGAAAAGGCAAGAAGCTCGGGTTTGCGAACATCTTCGGTACGCTTCCATTCTGCATCGATGTTGAAAAGAACATCGTCAAACAGGGAGAGCTTGCCGGTTTCTCAAAGGCGGACATGATAATCATGGACAACCAGTACGATTCGGTAATCGGACTGAAGAATGCCGATATCATGCTCTCCAAGCACCCCGATTTCTTCATCGAGTTTCAGTCAGACGCAAAGGTAAACAACGTCGTTGCCCAGAAGTTCGGTGCTGCAGGAATTCCGATTCTGGCCATAGATGTGCCGGTGCCCGGTGCGCCGTTCATGGGCGTAAACAACTGGAAGGTGGCCATCATGGGTGGTCAGTACATGGCCAAGCTGATCAAGGAGCAGTGGGGCGGCTGGGATGCAGTCGACATGGTCGTTCTGCTCCAGATGCCAGCAGGCGGAGATGTAACCATGCTCAGGTCAGAGGGCTTTGCTGCGGCACTGGTGGATGAGTTCGGTCCAGAAGCGGAGGATAAGATTGTGCGTGCAGACGGTGGAATGGGGCAGTCCGAGCAGGCAAAGGCTGCCATGGACGACGTGCTCGCAGCCCACCCGGAAGCAAAGAAGATAGCGCTCACCTCGATAAACGAGGAGACAATGGCCGGCGCCATTGCCGCATTGCAGGGTGCGGGCCGCTGGGATCCGAACGACATCATCATTATTACGCTCGGTGTGGACGATCTCGGGAAGTCCCAGATCAGAGACGGGCTGAGCGACGCGGGTATCGCGTTCTTCCCTGAGCACTACGGCGAGTATGTCATACCTGCGGTATGCGCAATGCTGGAAGGACAGGCGGTGCCGCCGTGGATCTATGTGGAGAACGAGGTTATAACCAAGGATAATATCGATCAATTTTATCCTGAGTAGATCGGGGACAATAAAAACATGATGCCGGGTGCACGTGCGCCCGGCAATATTTATACCGGTAATGCCGCCGATGGGAGGTATGTTATTCGCAGCATTCAAGCGGGGGTTGTGTCCGCTTGACCGGATGTTCTGTCCAGCGCGAAACGGTGGATAGCACATTCATGTGCGTGTACCGGAGGCACTATTCAGACGTACGGCATTCGGACAATAAATCGGGGTTGAGGGTATGGACAATAGACTGCTGGAGATGAAGAGCATTACCAAACGTTTTCCAGGAGTGCTTGCCCTAGAGAGGGTGAGTTTCGACCTGAAAAAGGGCGAGGTGCACGGCCTGCTCGGTGAAAACGGCGCCGGTAAATCGACCCTCATCAAGATACTTGCCGGTGATTATTCAAAGGATGAGGGCGATATCGTTATTAACGGAGAAAAAGCGGAATTCTATACTCCCTCGGATTCACAGAGCAGGGGCATCAGCGTCATCTATCAGGAGCTCAACACCCTCGACACGCTGACCGTGGCTGAAAATATTTTTGTCGGCAACCTGCCGAAAAAGAAGCGTTTGAAAACCATAGACTGGAAAACCCTCAACAGAAATGCGAAAACCGTGTTGGCCAGGATGCTCGTCAGTATAAATCCGCGACGCATTGTCGGGGACCTCACGGTGCACGAAAAGCAGATTGTCGAAATTGCAAAGGCGATCTACAAGGATGCAAAGATACTCGTTATGGATGAGCCGACTGCAGCACTTGGTGAAAAGGATACGGTTTCATTGTTTAATATTATTAGAAGCCTGAAACTGCAGGATGTCGGCGTTATATATATCTCCCACAGGCTCAAGGAGGTCTTCGAGATCACCGACAGGGTAACGGTGCTTCGTGACGGCAGGTTGATCGGCACTGAAGTAACGGCTGAAACGAACCGGGACAGGCTCATCACCATGATGGTCGGCCGTGAGCTGAAAGATATGTACCCCAAGCGGGATGTGCCGATCGGTAAAACCCTCATCGAGGTGCGCAGTCTCACGATCAAGGGTATAATCGAGGATATCAATTTCGATGTGAGAGAGGGGGAAATCCTGGGTCTATTCGGGCTTCTCGGGTCCGGAAGACAAAATATCGTCCGTGCGCTCTACGGAATAGATGAAATGGACGGCGGTACGGTCAAGATAAACGGATCACCGGTATTCATAGACACGCCGGCGCAGGCTCTCCGGCACAACATCGGTTTCATGCCGATAGACAGAAAGATTGAAGGCCTGGCTCTGGCAATGCCCGTTTTCAGCAATATCACTATGGCGCATATAGATGAGCTCGGCAAGGGATACTTTATCAACAGAGACCTTGAAATGGAGCAGTCGATGAGATGGGTGAACGATGTCAACATCAAAACTCCTTCACTTGAAACCGAGGTGAACTCCCTTTCAGGAGGAAATCAGCAGAAGATAGTACTCGCAAAACTTCTTGAAACGGGCTCGAAGATATTTATCATGAACGAGCCGACACGGGGAATCGATGTGGGCGCCAAGGTCGATATATACCAGATGATGGAAAATCTCTGTGAAAAGGGCGCCGGAGTAATCATGATATCGTCCGAGCTTCCAGAGGTGCTCGCAATGTCCGATCGGATCATTACCATATCTCAGGGCAGAATGACAGGTGAGTTTACGAGGCAGGAAGCGACACAGGAAAAACTGCTTCATGCAGCGACGGTATAGGGGTAAGAGATGGCAAAAGGTACGACTGCCGAGACCGCTCAGGGTGAAAAACAGAGGGCGAGGCTGTCGAGCACCACGATACTTTTCATGTTTCTTGTGGTGATGGTTGCTTCGTTTGCCGCATTGAGCAAGGATTTCTACTCGGTATACAATCTGTCCTCCATGCTGACGAATATTTCCTTCAGCGGCATTGTTGCGGGAACCCTGACCCTTGTGATGATCATGGGCGGACTCGATATTTCTATCGGCGGTAATATCGCGCTTACCTCATGTCTCGTTGCGTATCTATATAACATGGAAAATCCGCCGAATATTGCGCTCATCGTTCTGATCGGCCTTCTCCTGGGAGCTGCAATAGGCACCTTCAACGGTTTTATAATTACACGGCTCGATCTCAATCCGATTATTACGACGCTCGGGACAATGGCAATGACGCGCGGCATGGGGTATGTTCTCACCAAAAGCAGGTCCATTCTCATAATGGAGAATGTCGTCGGGTTCATCGGGAGAGGGTCGATCGCGAAAATTCCTTTTCCGCTTATCCTCTTCGGTGTTATATACGCTATTCTCTCCGTTGTCATGGCGAGATCCAAATTCGGCAGGAAGATATACTGTATCGGGTCGAACCAGGAGGCGGCGCGGCTCTCAGGCATAAATATAAACAGGGTGAAGTTTATAACGTATCTTGTGAGTGGAATAGCAGCATCGCTGAGCGGGTTGATTCTTACCGGTCAGACGGCAGTCGGTATGCCGCAGCATGCAAACGGCAGTGAGCTCGACGTCATCACTGCAGTGCTTATGGGAGGAACATCCCTTGCGGGCGGGAAGGGGAGCGTGCTCGGAACGCTTGCCGGCGTTCTTATACTCGGCGTGCTCTACAACGGGTTCACCATGATCGGGTTCAGGTACGTCCATATCAGGGTATTCCAGGGAGCGATTCTGATACTCGTTGTTTCGCTGTATGAAGTAAGAGACAGGAGGCGCTACTGAGTTACGGGTCGTAATCCGGATTTCAGGATAACCTGAATTATCCGGATGCTCCGCGGATTGAGAGGAATAGAATGGCAGATACGGTAGTTTCCATTGAAGAGGAAGGAAAGAGGACCATTAAAGAAAGACTTGCCGAGGTTTTTGTGTACGGGAAGAGCATGGTCCCGGCCCTCATGGTGCTCCTTGCACTGCTTATAGCCTTTTTCGGAATAATGACGCCAAATTTTTTGACATACACGAATTTCAAGGCCATTATCAGCAACTTTCCGATTATCGCCATTATGTCCATCGGTATGACCTTCGTTCTTCTCATAGGCGGCCTTGATATATCGGTCGGTTCAATTCTGGGCTTTACCGCGGTAAATGTCGCTCTCTTCCATCACATCGGATTCCCTGCATGGGCGATTGTGCTCGTATGTCTTGCCATTGGTACGGTGTTCGGTTCGTTCAACGGAGTGATCGTTACAAAGGTGGGAATCAATCCTGTTATTACCACCCTGGGAACAATGGCACTGGCCCGGGGCATGGCGTCGTGGTTCGCTCTGGATATAGAATCGTTAAAACTGGGGAGAATTTTCGATCAGAAGTTTCTTCTGATTGCACGGTTATATATTCCCCAGGACAAGCAGATCATTCCGATTACACTCATATATGTTATAGTTCTCTACACGGTGATGTCCCTTGTGCTGAAGTATACCGAATACGGAAGAAAGGTGTATGCGGTTGGCAGCAACGAGTATGCCGCGAGACTTGCCGGTATCAATATCACAAGAATAAAGTTCTCAAGTTACGTCATGTCGGGGATCATGGCCTCGATTGCCGGTATGATTCTTGTCGCACAGCTCAGCCTGGGCAGGGACGATGCCGGCCTCGGCTCGGAATTAGAGGTGATAACGGCCGTCGTGCTCGGCGGTGTGAGCCTGGCGGGAGGAAAGGGAAACCTTCTCGGCGTCATAATATCGGTTATCATTCTCGGGGTCATACGTAACGGCATGGTCCATCTTAAAGAAGCGATAGGGATATCCTACTACTGGCGTGAGGTTGTGAAGGGGGCGATTCTTATACTGGCAATTTCAATCGACGCAGCCCGATTGATGGCGGTTAAGAAGAGACAGGTTGTGAGACAGTAGTTTTATCCGGAGGTTCGAAATTCATGGCTGATCAAATCCTGGAAGAGTTGAAGACAATGGTCACCGCTTTCGATATTGACAGCGCTCAGGCGACGGCACACCGCGCAATCGAACAGGGCGCCGATCCCCTACAGTGCGCTGAAGCCCTGACCGAAGGCATACGAGAGGTGGGAGACAGGTTCGGCACCGGAGAGCTCTTTCTTCCCGACCTGGTCTGCGCTTCTGAGGTCGTAAAGAATGCTCTGCCCGTTATCGCGCGGGAGATCGAGAACCAGGGAAAGAAGGTCAGGTCCCTGGGAAAGGTAATCATTGGAACCGTTTTCGGCGACATTCACAGCATCGGGAAGAGCATGGTCGCCACCCTGCTCTTCGCATCCGGGTTTGAAGTTATCGATCTCGGAATCAATGTCAAAAGCGCCGATTTTCTGAAAGCGGTGCATGAGCACAGCCCCGATATTCTAGCCATGTCCGCCCTGCTCACCACGACGATGATGGAACAGCAGAATGTCATTGAAGGGCTTGAGCGCGAGGGCATCAGGGATTCGGTGAAGATAATCGTAGGGGGCAGTCCCATAAATCAGGAATTTGCCGACGGCATCGGTGCAGACGGGTACGGTGCCACGGCTCCGGAGGGCGTGCGTATCGCGAAATCGCTTCTGGGGATTCGGTGATCGCATGGGATAAGACCTCGTACGCTCAAAGGCGCTTGAGATATCGGCGGTTTGAAAGAGGAGGAACGGAGAATGCGGAGGGGGTTCAGAAGGAGCTTCGACCCGATTAAAATACTTACCGATTCACAGATAGAGGAGATTCATCGGGCGACGCTCGACGTGCTTGAAAAAACGGGCGTCAGGTTCGAGAGTGAGCGTGCGCTGAAATTGCTGCAGCAAAACGGCTGCATGGTTGATTTTGAGGAGCGTATAGCGCGTATACCGGGTTTTTTAGTAGAGGAATGCATACGGAAAACGCCGAGCAGCTTCCGGGTTCGTGCCCGGAATCCAGAGAATGACGTACGGGTTGGAGGCAATATCCTCTATTTCATGTCGTCCGCGGGCGCCCGCTATACCGATATAACAACCGGCGGACTGCGGCAGGCGACGCAGAAGGAAAACGACCAGGCGGTTCTCATTTCGGATGCGCTCGGCACCATCGATATATTTCCATCCTATACCCCTTACTTTGAAATCGAGGAAGTACCGCCGGTTATGCTCTGCCCGACAAGCCTTGCGAGCAGGATTCGTTTTTCCTCTAAGGCGTCGCGCGGCGCGCAGGCAACAGATTCCTTCATTTTTGAAACCCAGCTTGCGCAGGCAGTGGATATGCAGCTTTTCGGCGTGTGTGAAGCGGCTGCGCCGCTCTCTTATCCGGAAGATGCGATCAATGCGGCTTTTGAATATGTGAACGCCGGGTTTCCCGTGTATATAGCAGCCGGTTCCGTTATGGGAGGGACTGCACCGGTAACCGCAGCAGGTGCGACAATCAGCAACAATGCCGAGCTTCTGGCAGTGGTCGTGCTCATACAGTGCATCAGTCCGGGTACCGGAATTTGCGGCAACGATTTCGTTACTCCGATGGATATGGAGAGCGGCGGATTTCTTTTCGGGGCGTTAGGGGTAAACCTCCATCAGATGGCCTTCAATCAGCTCTGGACCCAGGTGTATAAGATACCGGCGGTAAACACCGGCGCCGCTTTTTCAAACTCGAAGCTGGTTGATTACCAGAGCGGGTATGAAAAAACGCACACCGCTATGGCGTCCGCACTGTCCGGTGCGAATGTAATTGTGCTGCACGGAGGCGTGACGGCAGAGCTCGCATACAACCCGATACTCTCTATCATCAACGACGATGTGGCGAATATCATCGGACGTACAGTTGAGGGTTTCGACGTAAACGATGTAACAATGGCCGTCGATCTTATCGAAAAAGTCGGACCTGTCCCCGGAACATTTCTCAACAAAACCCATACGCGGGTGAACTGGAAGAAGGAGTACTTCGTTCCCCGTACTGCGGACAGGCTGTCGTACCCCGAATGGCTGAATCGGGGAAAAAAGAGCACGATCGAACTCGCAGAGGAGCGTATGGAGGAGATACTGGAAACACACACACCCGACCCGGTAACTCCTGCTCAGGAGAAGGATATAAAAAGAATCCTGGAGGATGCGAGACGGCATTACAGGAAAAGGGGACTGATGTAGGCGAATATTCGAAAACTGTTCGTACAACGTGAACACGGGCTGCAGTACCAGAACTTTCCGTATCTTACGCCTGTGCCCGAGAAGTACGGAATTTACGGAGGAATGGCATAGCAAGGAGCTCAGTGTATGGAAAGATACGCATTCGTGTTCAGAATCAGACCTGAAATGAAAGAACAGTATAAAAAGGAACACGATGAAATCTGGCCGGATATGGAAAAGGCGATTCGGGACAGCGGCATCAGGAACTATTCAATCTTTTTCCGACGAGACGGTACGCTCTTCGCCTACCTCGAGGCGAAGGACCCGGAAAAATCGCTTGCGCATATAGGCGCACAGGAGGTGAATGAACGCTGGCAGAAGGCAATGGACAGGTATTTCGTAAAGGAAGACCCCTCCCTGCTCGGCCCCGAGATGGAGGAGATTGAAGAGGTTTTTCATCTCGATTGAGCGGATATTTTACACAGACTGTCTATACGCGCCTTCCACAGGTCGTTTATCAATTCACACCTGACGGGCCGTGTTCGTCCTAAAGCGAAGGGCTTTATGTTTAACCACCGCGTTCCGGGAAATCTCTATTCTGCAATGGAGTCCTGAGATGAATCTACGCGATAGGTTTTTAGAGGTTATGCTCAATTTCAACCCCCATGTTGCACCTCCGAAATGGGAGTTCGGGTACTGGGGTGATACGATAAACAAATGGTACGAAGAGGGTCTGCCGAAAAGGAAATTTCCTCGTATACCGATACATATAACGACGCCCACCGCGTCGCTCTACAATCCATACTGGAACTCCGTAAAGGGCACACGGCTTCCGGCCGGTATAGCGGTTATCGGCGGAGGCCTGTACTGGCCGACTCAGGGATTCCCCGTCGATGACGACGTGAAAAACGAGCTGAATATGGATAAGGGCCAGATACTGGTCAATGTCAACCTTCTCTTCCATCCTATGTTCGACATCAAGATTTACCGGGAGGATGATCGCTATCTCACCTATCGGGATCTTGACGGCGTAAAGAGAAAGTTCATCAAGGACACGGGCGTGATCCCGCCCGGAATCGAATGGGTGATCAAGGACCGTAAAAGCTGGGACAAACTGAAGGCTGAGCGGATCAACCTGGACGATATTCGAGGGAGGTTTCCACCGAACTGGGCCGGGCTTCTCCAGAAGTACAGGAACAGGGACTATCCCCTTGTTCTGGGGGGGTATCCGCACGGTTATTTCGGCACCCTTGCTCAGCTCATGGGGTATGAGAAGCTCTTCTACGACTATTTCGACGATCCGAAGCTCATACATGATGTGCTCGAAACGTTCACCGGGCTCTGGATTGCCGTCTATGAGGAAGTGCTCTCTGATATTGATGTCGATCTCTTTGTCATATGGGAGGATATCTCCGCTGGAACCGGATCGATGGTATCGCCAAAAACGATACAGGAGTTCATGGTTCCCTATTACAGGAGGCTCACCGGTTTTTTGAAAGAACACGGCGTAAAAATCATATTCGTCGATACCGATGGCGACTGCTTCGATATCATCCATCTCTTTATAGAAGGCGGTGTAACCGGTATGTATCCGATCGAGGTGAGCTGCGGTATGGATCTGGTGAAGGTGAGGAGGATGTTTCCCAAGCTCCAGCTTATGGGGGGAATACCGAAACTGGAGATACGGCACGGAAAGAAACGGATCGACGAGATTCTCGAACCGGTGTCCGAGGTTCTGCAGTACGGGGGGTATATTCCTTTCGGCGATCATCTCATTCCGCCGGAGATACACTGGAAGGAATTCAAATACTATAGAGAAAAGTTGAACGACCTTATTGAAAAATGAAATAGGCGTGCGAACCCTTCAATCGCACTACACAGGAGGATGGAATACCGCCGCAGCCCCGGGTATTGAATTGATACTTTATAAAAGGCAGGCGGTAATGCAATTTCGAATGAAAAAGGATGATAACATGAACCAGCTGCCGTATGAATTGCATTTCATGCATAAGTTTAACCTGCACAAGCTCGCAGGTCTTCTCATTAAGGACCCAGATATCGGGTCAATTGCCCGTGTCTACGGAGTTGAGGAGAAAGAACTGCGCGAGATTGAAGATCAATTCCGTAAAAATCTTGCCGAGCTTGCGGATGAGTTGAGAAAGAGGGGCCTGTGGGCAGGGGAGGGATCTCCCTGCATTATCGCCGCGATCGGAAATTCGATAACGAGCGACCGGGAGAGCTGGGCAAAGATACTCAACGAGCTCTGGAAAGATGTTCCAAACCGGTATGTTATCGACTGCGCCATTTCCGGCGACACAACCTGTCACATCAAGGACAGATTCTATTCTTCCATACTGAATCAGGCCTTTGACCGGGCAGTCCTTTTTATCGGCACCAACGACTGCCGCGAGCTTGACGATGAGGAGCATATTTCGAATATCAGCCATGAAGAGTACATGAAGAACATGCGCTATTTCATCGATACCCTCCAGGGAAAGGGGAAAGAGGTTGTCGTTGTAACCATACCCTATGTGGACAGCGCACGACTGCAGGCGTATTTTCCCGATGCGAATCAGAAATACAGCGATGCCCGCATCGATCTGGCAAACGCATTTCTCAGGGAGCTTGCACGGGAGAAGGGAACAAAACTGGCGGATCTTGCCGCAGCCCTGAAAGAAACCGAAAGAGATGTACTGGAGGAAGACGGCATACACCTGAACAGCAAGGCACAGCTCGTTTTGTGTGAGCTGCTGATACCGCTTCTCGCCTGATCCTGTTTTTAACTCTCTGCCGGTGTTAAAAAGTCGGTTTCTGAAAAAATCGGCCGGGTTTTTGCGGGAAAATGCGCTGTTTCTTAAAGCAGTTTGAAGATGACCTTGTTGAAATACTCTGTGCGGTTTATAATTTTTTTAAACACATCCACTCCCTCGGAGAGCGGGGGTGTATGGCTTATGAGGGGAGCCACGTTCATCTCTCTGTCCATATATTTCAATACGGTGGTCCAGTCGTCTCTGCCGGATGGCGTTATCTTCGAATTCCAGGCCCCGTACAGCCTCAATTCTTTTCGAAGCAGATTGGAAGCTTCGGCCGGGGTTATTGCAAGCGTTCCGCCGAGAATACCGAGAAAGAGCAGTTCGGCAAACCGTGCTCCAGACATGACCGCCTGTCGGTAGGTGAGCGGAAGACCGCAGGCTTCAATAACCTTGTGCGCTCCCTCGCCTTCCGTGAGCGCGTAAATCAGCTCAACCGCATCTCTTTTGTCCGCATCTATAGGAATGAACCCCATGTCTTCGGCGATCTCGAGCTTTCGTCTTTCGATATCTACGACAAAGACAGTACTCCCTCCCCGTATTCTGGCCCACTGGGCTGCCATTATCCCGATCGGCCCGGCGCCGAACACGGCCACCGTATCCCCGGCTGAAAATGTAAGTTTGCGTACGCCGTGCAGGGCAACGGCGCACGGTTCAGTCATGGCGGCGTGCACTATATCCACATGGTCGGGAATGGGAAAGAGATTCTCCTCCGGTATGTGGAGGTATTCGGCGAATGCGCCGTCCCTTCTCGAACCGAAATAATCGTAATCATTGCACTGGGCGAAATCACCACTGCTGCATGCAGCACATTTTCTGCAGGGGAGCAGGGGAAATGCGGTTACTTTCTGCCCCTCTTTGAATCTGCTTGCAGAAGAGGGCGCCTCTTCGACTATACCCGAAAGCTCATGACCCATGATGAGAGGGTAGCGGTAGGCACCGTTTTCAAAGCCCCTGTGAATATCCGAGCCGCAGATGCCGCACGCGGCGATGCGTATCAGGTACGAGCGGTCCCCGATTCTTTCCGGCATCCGTACGTCCGTATAATTCAGCACCGCGTTTTTTTTCAGGACAAGCGCCTTCATTCGGCATTCTCCTTTACCAATACAGGGTTCGGAGGCGCGAATAATGATTTCAAGGCTCGCCGGTATACCGCTCTCCGGGTCTGAAAATAGTGTGAAAAGGGAAGCGAAGCAAGAAATAAAGGAAAGAGGTTGTTTTACGGCAGTGTCATACGGTAGTGGTTGAATTATAGGATTTTTGGAGGTACTATGGAGGGGTAATGCTGCCGTCCAGCGCATGTTCTCCACGCCAGCGTCGAGCCGAAGGTTTGCGAGCGGAAATTGTGACCGCTCCACTGTTCTTGTTATACGGTGCTGAGCGGTGCATAAAAAATCCGGGCGCCTGCACCGGGAGGAGTGATGAAAACGCTGAAGATTTCACCGTCAATGATATGCGCCGATTTTCTCAATTTAAAGACCTGCCTCGATATCTTTGCGGAGGAGGATATCGATTATCTTCATATAGACGTTATGGACGGGCACTACGTTCCGAACCTGGGCCTGGGCACGGATTTCTGCAGGACGCTTGCCGGTTATACGGATATCCCTCTCGACATACATCTGATGGTCGAAAATGTCGATTGGTTTATCCGGCAGTTTGCAGGGATTGCAGATGCACGCATCAGCTTTCATCCGGAGGCAAGCACGCACCCGCTCAGGTCGATACAGCTGATACATTCCTGCGGCGCCCGTGCAGGTATTGCACTCGAACCGTCGCTTTCTATCGAACGGGTGCGCTACCTCTTGCCGAAGGCGGATAGTGTCTGTGTTATGACCGTGAATCCCGGATATTCGGGACAGGAGTTGATTCCGGGAATGATCGAGAAGGTCCGGGAGGTATCGTCCTACTGTCAAAAGATTGGGTATGCAATTGAAGTCGAAGTCGACGGCAACGTGAGCTGGGAAAACCTGCCGCACATGGTTCAGGCCGGAGGGAGCGTATTTGTTGCCGGAACGTCGTCCATCTTCATGAAGGGCACAGATATGCGTGAAAATGTAAAACGCTTTAAATCACTGCTGCACGGAAATGACGAGGAGAGGGTTTCGGGCTAATCCCGCTCCAGTTTTTCCCATGTGGGGTGGGAGATGCCGAATCGGTGTATTTTATACTGTAAAACCCGGCATGATATACCGAGAAGATCCGCCGCGTCCTTTTTTATCCAGTCGCACATCTTCAACGCCTGAAGCACGAGATTTTTTTCCATTTCTTCGAGTTTTATTCCTTCAGGCGGTATACCGATCTTGTTATAATCCCATCTGACAAGGTTGTTCCTGAAGGGAAGGTACAGATCCATTGGAGTGATCAGATCTCCGTTCGCCATACGTACTGCGCGTCGAATTGTGTTTTCAAGTTCCTGTATATTTCCGGGCCACGAATAATTTGTCAGATACTTGATTGCGAGCAGATTGATTCCTTTTATCTTTTTTTTCAGGTCCTTGTAAAATTTATTGAGGAAGAAGTAGGTGAGAAGTACGACGTCTCCCTGGCGTTCGCGGAGGGACGGAATATTGATGGTTATGGTACTGATCTGCATATAGAGCTTTTCCCTGAAGCGATTCCGCTGTACCTCATGAAGCAAATCCCTGCTCGTCGTTGAAATAAGCCGGACATCGGCGGGTACGTACCGTTTATCCGTGGTGTAGCTTTTTTCACGAAGCACTGCATATAGTTTATCCTGCATGGCGAGGCTCACGCCTTCGATGCCTTCGAGCAGGAGGGTTCCCGTATGTGTCCGTTCAAACCGACCCTTTCTGCTTTTATGCGCGTCGATAAAAGCGGTTTTTTCATGCCCGAAGAGTTCACGGTACAGGATGTTTTCACCAAGTCCGGTACAGTTCAGCTTCTCGAAGGGACGGTCCGATCTGGTGCTGTTGTAGTGGATTGCACCGGCTATGAGGTCCTTGCCGGTCCCAATTTCTCCTGTAAGCAGAACGGGCGCCGAGCTTTGCCCGATTTCCTGAACAGTTTCAAATATTTTTTTTATCTGCGGGCTTTCCCCGATAAAATTTTCCGCTTTATACACAATACGTTCGTCGACCATAACAGTCCATCCCGGGTTCATTATCAATTATACTTTAATTTCTCGGGAAAAAACATCGATTCTGCAAATACCTTTTGGAAATCTTTTCGTGTTGCAAGCTCGATATACTCCGTATTGAGCGATATTTCGCACGCTTCCCGTCTCAGTTCTTTTGCAAGCAGCACCATTTTTGCCCCTGCCCCTGCCGCATTGCCGATAAACTTGATTTTTTCAGTGGGTATATCCGGAAGCAGGCCGCACCATTTCGCCTGATGACGGCGGATATAGTTGCCGAATGCTCCCGCAAGTAAAATCTCCGTAATATCATCATCGTTCACACCGAGAGTACGCTTCAGCAGCTGGTATCCCGCAAAAATTGCACCTTTCGCAAGCTGTGTTTCCCTTATATCCTTCTGTGTGAGCAAAATATGCTCACCGGTCTTTGATTCTTCAGCATGTACAAGAATAAAAGAGGTATTGAATTTATCATGCTGTATAACTCTTTCACGGATGAAATCAGGTACCCCACCCGGGAGCTCTTCCCTCTTGAGAAGCTTGCCGTTTTTGTTGATAACGCCGATTTTTCTCAGCTCTGCGATACAATCGATGAGGCCGGTGCCGCATATACCGATGGCTTTTGCATTGTCTATGGTGTTTACCTCGATTTCATCGTCGGTAATGAGGACTTTTTCGATAGCGCCGTCGCTTGCTCTCATCCCATAGGTAATCCTCGCACCTTCAAAGGCAGGCCCTGCGGCAGTGGAACAGGCGACAAGTCTGTCACGGTTTCCCATGACGAGCTCCCCGTTCGTTCCGATATCGATGGCGAACTTCAAATCCGTACTCTTATGCATCTCGGAGGCAAGAATGACGGCAACCGTATCTCCTCCGACAAAACCGGCTATATTCGGCATCGAATAGGCCTTGCCGTAACGGTTGATATGAAGCCCGAGTTCCCGCGCCCGTGCATCGATATTGGATCTCAGAACCCCGACATAGGGATGCAGAGCGATGTATTTTGGATTCAAACTCAGAAACAGATGATTCATTGTGGTATTTCCGGTAGTAGTCACCTCGTATATGAATTTCGTATCGATGTTAGCCTGGTTCGCAAGATCGACGATGATGTCGTTCATGCATGAGATAATTCTTTCATGAAGGGTTTCCAGGCCGTCTTTGTTTGTATTTGCATACTGAATCCTGGTGATAACGTCGTCTCCGTAGCTGGTTTGGGGGTTGGTCTGCGCGGATACGGCAAGCTGTCTGCCGGTGTTCAGGTCCATAAGATAGCCGACAACGGTTGTGGTACCGATATCGAATGCCGCACCGTAATTCTTGTCCGCCTTGTTTCCCGTTTCAATACCGATGATTTCGTCCTCGTTGAGCACGACCGTGGTGCTGAAATCGCCTTTTCGCAGTTTTTCGGGAAGTCTTCTCAAGACATCAACCGGGGTTCTCAGTCCGGGATATCCGTGCCCGAGCTTGTCCCATACTCTGTCCAGGTCGGACCTCTGGTCTTCGAGGCTGGGCTCGTCCACCGTAATGAAAATTTTCCTGACATTGGGCGACAGTTTGAGTTTCTTTTCCATACCTTCCGTGAGGATCTTCTGCTCGTACAGTCGGCTCGATATGGGGATTTCGATGATCATATCGCTCTTGATTCTCGTCCTGCACGCGAGCAGAAGCCCGGTTTTCATTTCCTTACCGGTAAGAAATCTCTCGGATCCCTTCTGCTCATACTCTCCACTTGCAATACTGACCCTGCAGCTTCCGCAAACGCCGACACCGCCGCATTCAGACTTGATTATTATTCCCGCCTCGCCTGTAGCCTCGTATATTGTAGTCCCGGGCAGCACATACACGGTTTTTCCTTCAGGCTCGAAAACGACCTTGTACCTTTTTTCAGTCATTACATTGAGCTCCTCTCCAGATTAATCGTGGCAATTGTCATAAAAGCACGCCGCTATCCGTCATGGCGTTTCCGATAAAGCTAAAAGCAGGACGAAAATTAGTTTGTTTTTTCAATCGGTACTATTCTGCCCAGGCTTCTGTACGCTACCGCGTATCGCTGAATTCCTCGAGCAGAGCGTCTTCCGCCTCCTTGGTCCATTTTCCGTCGATCGAAAGACAGGAGCCTATTTTCGGGTACTTTTCCCGCAGCTCTTCGAGAGAGATCAGGTCGAGATTTCTTATATGCGGATATACCACGATCTTGCCGGGAAAAATTCCGGTTCGAACCGCATCGATGCCTTTCCATACATCGTTCATACCGGAAATACCTGCAACGGAGTTGTTTGTGTCAAGCTCGCCGCTTTCCAGTTTTTGAAGGGTGATTTCCATATCGTCGAGCCCGGAACCGCTCGAGCCTATGTAGCGCACCGCCTTCGTCACCGGGTCCTTGACATTCAGGTTGACAATCGTGCCCTTCGAAACACCGGCAAAGATGTTGAGCACCGACTTCCGGCCCAGATAGGTCGCTGCGTCTTCTATTACCGCAGGAATCGCCGCAAGACACACCACGTAATCGAAGAGGGTGCCTTTGTTCAGCTGAAGCACCTCTTCACGGTAGGAATCCTGATTCCGAAAGCTCTTCGGATTCACCACATGATATTCAACTCCTTTTTCCCGGGCATGCTGGGTAAACTTGTTTCTGAGGGTATTCAATCTCTTTTCATCGATGTCGGTCGATATGATGCGTCGAGGGGGAGTTTTACTGTCCATTGCGAGCTGTATGTGCATCTGCCCCATAGGCCCGCCTGCACCTATCATGAGGACACTCCCTCCTTTGATGGTATAATCGGGATTTTCCGAGTAGGGCGCTTGTACGTCGATACCGAGACTGCCGATTACAGCAGTGACATCGTAGTGGGTTTTCCCTGCGTCGATGCGCACAATCTGCGGTTTGTCCGTAGATGCCATATAGTTGAGAATGCCGTTTACACCGAGACCGGAAGCGGCGGATTCAACCACATCATCGGAAGAATCTCCGAGAAGAATGACATCGTCAAAGCCCTTTCTCCCGGTGCAGGTGTCGATGATTTTCCCTATAGGGCCCTTTTCCGTCGCTATGTGCGCCGGTGTATTGCTCAGAGCTTTCGTAACGGCATCATGCGTCTTCTGCCCGATATCACGCAGTATTACAGTGTTTGGAACGTTTTCTGAAAAGAGGTTGCCGAACGACCACTTTTTGGCGTCATTTCCGCTTCCGATGATGAGCATGGTTCCGCCTTTTTTTATCCCCTGTCTGTGTGTTATTCGGTACGCCGCTACAACGCATGCCCATGGCTCGACGAGCGCGAGCTCGCTGTATCCGATATTTTGATTTTTCAGCGGGATGAGATAGCTTTTTCCATCGCCGTCAAGAGCCTCTTTTCCTATTATACCGTACTGAGACAGGCCACCCGGTAGTACATAGCCGTATGAGGGTTTTGTCCCTTTGTATCGTATGTCTGCCTGTATAATGAAACGATCACCCGGTTTGTAATGTTCTTGTCTGTTTTTTCCCGCCTTTATCACAGTGAGCGCCACCTCATGTCCGGGTATAACAGGTTCTTCCTGTAAATTACGTCCCAGAAGACGCGGGTGGTCGTTTCCGAATTTGATTATTTTCGTATCGGAAAAGCAGAGCCCGACAGCATCGCTGCGTACCAGTATTTCATCATCACGGGGCTCGGGAATTCGAATTTCAACAGGCCCTTTATTGTCGCCGAAATTTGCCATCCCCTTACCGTAAATCCTCCAGGCGAGGGAGGTATGCGGAATTTCATAATCGAGACGTTTATACCTTTCAAGTTTTCCCATTGCGCGCTCCTCTTATTTTCGATATAGTGCCGCCGCCCGGCGGCATGTTCTCCGCGATATGCAGGCGGGGTTTATATCCTCTCAACTGGATTTGTTCAGCCGACCTCAGGTCTGCTGTATGTTGTTATACAGCGTGAAGCGTTGTACGATAAATCCAGGTGCGAGCACCTGCGGCATTATCCGGACTCCTTACATCCGGATAATGTCTAAAATATTGTAAAACCTTGATTAATCAAGATAAATTACCCGCTTTTTCACGTTTTCGGGTGGGCCGTACAGGGATGGAATTGAAAGGAGTCGTTCATTCGGCCGGCAACCGGAAGCTCAGCACGAATAAAAAGAGGAATTATTTTATTTTACTTGATTTTGTCCGGAAAGGGAGGTACTATGAGATAAAATAAGTAAGGGAGGCCGTGTCATGCTTGGTGGGATAGGAGTTCAGGAGATTGTTATTATTTTGATAGTGGGACTTCTCGTTTTTGGGGCTGCCCGGCTGCCGAAAATTGCCCGTTCTCTTGGGCTTGGGATAAAGGAATTCAAGAAAACAGTCAAAGGTCTTGAAGACGACGTCGAAGAGGAGGGTCACGACAAGGTAAAGTATGTACCTCCAGGTCAGTCGTACGGACAGCAGCAGTATCAGCAATACAACTATACCCAGCAAAACCCGAATTATCAGCAGGGCGCTAATCCTCCCGGGTTCCAGAATCCGCAGGGCCAATATCAATCTGCACAGGGACAGTATCCCCAGGGACCCGCATCAGGACAGTATCCTCCGGAACCTGCACAGGGACAATATCCTCCGGGACCAGCACCGGGACAGGCCCAAACGGGAACAGGTTCGGGAGGTGCCCAGCCTCCACAGACTCCGAACCAGGCTTCCCCGGGTCAGATGCCTCCCACAGGGCCGGCACAGGCCGATGCGGGAAGACAGAATCCGGAGGACCCCTCTTCGAATAAAGAGGACAGACAGACATAGTTTGTCGCTTTATCCGCTTCTATTTTGACGTCAAAAGATTTCCATCGAGGGGGATGCGGTCGCTCGCAGTATCCTCCCGACACCGGGCTCATGGCCCCCTCTTCGAGCTTTGGCCAGCGCTATTCAAGAGGAACAACACCGCTCTCTTTCAGTGCATGAAATATGCGTACGGCTTTTTTCGGGCCGATACCCCGTACGCTTTTCAGTGCTTCTATGCTGACCGGTGTGCTGCTGTTGTCGATAACCGATAGTATTGCAGAAACAAGGGCGTCTCCGATTCCAGGCACATCCCCGAGCCGGGATACAAGCATTTCTTTCGCCCTGATTGTTACGTGGTAGGTATTTGCATAACGGTGCACCTCATCCCGCACCGACATCAGCAATTTGAGTGCAGGGTCGCTTTTTTCAAGCCGAATCGGCTTTTTCCTTCCGTTCAGATAAATATCCTCATGCCTCTTTGCCAGCCCGACGACCGGTATATCGTGAATTCCGAGAGCCTTCAATACGCTTTTCGCACCGTTCACCTGCTGTAAGCCGCCGTCGACAAAAACCAGATCCGGCAGGGATTTCTTTTCATTGAGCAGACGCTGGTATCGTCTTGCAACTGCCTCACGAATCATCCCGACATCGTTCTGTCCCGGGGTAAATCTGATTCTGAACCTCCTGTAATACATCCGGTCGGGCGTACCTGCTGTAAACCGTACCATTCCCGCCACGGAATAACTACCAAGCGTTGTTGCAATGTCAAATGCCTCTATACGGTGCGGTTGTACCGGAAGATGCAGTACCTTTTCTAATCTCTCAAGCTCGATGAAAGGTTCGGGTGAGCTTGATAGTTCCAGATTTTTCTGCAGCGCATTTCTGCACGCAAGGTCCACAAGTCTTTTTTTAGCTCCTCTTTCGGGTATCGCAGCTCGAACAGCCTGTTTGTATGTCTTTTTCAGGTAAAGGTTGACTAACTCAAGATTGGGTATATCGAAGGGAAGCAGTATTCTCCTGGGGGCGGGTGTAACACCATCGTAGTGAAGCGGTAAGAATTGCTCGAGTACCTGAGACAGGCTTTCTCCCTGTTTTACCGTATAGTCCCGCTTGCCGATCATTTTACCGTTTCTTTTCACAAGAACAGTAACCGTACATGCGTCTTCACCCTTTGCAATGCCTATGAAATCTTCATTCTCGCCTGCGCCGGTGGTCATTTTCTGCTCTTCCAGCAGGTGATTGATCGCACGAATTCTGTCCCGTGACTGCATTGCCTGTTCATACTGCCTGGTTTGTGCCTCGTATTCCATCTGCTTTTTTATACTGGACACGAGCTTCCGGTTCTGTCCCTTTAGAAAAAGTACCACCTGATCGACGAGTTTGACGTATTCTTCTGCAGAGATTTTACCGCAGCAGGGACAGACGCATTTTCCGAGGTAGTAGTTGATGCACGGTGTTGAAGGTTTCTTTTTATCCAGGTTTATACCGCATCGGCGTACGGGAAAAATTTCGGTTATGGTGCGTATCGTTCTATTTACATACGAAGCGTTTGTATACGGGCCGAAATACAGGGCGCCGTCATCCAGTTTTGTTCGCGTTTTGATTATTCTGGGAAAGGTTTCCCTCGTTATCTTGATATATGGGTATGATTGATTTTCCTTGAGCTCGATGTTGTACCGCGGTTTGTATCGTTTAATGAGGTTGCTTTCGAGTATCAGCGCTTCGACTTCATTGTCGGTAATAAAGGTTTCAACGGATGAAATCTGCCGGACAAGGTTTTCGGTTTTTCCGTTCTGCAATCCTCTGTGAAAGTAGGAGGACACCCGTTTTTTGAGGTTTTTCGCCTTGCCGATGTAGAGAATCCGGTTATCTTCCCCCCGCATGAGGTATACGCCGGGTCGCTCGGGGATATTTTTGACGGATATGCGCGTATACATGTGTCATTCCTCTTTTCTATCTGCGTACCCGGCAGCTACAGGATCGAAGCGTAAAACGTATACTTCGGTTTCATTTCTACTTCGCCCCTGCTTCATCAAATCGCAAACAGGTATTTTGTGAACAGGAGTCAAAAAATTATTTTCGCCTTGACTTAATGATTGTGTGGTACTACCTTAACTCTCGCAAGAATTGTTGCGTCTTATACCTCTTTAACGCTGGTATATACTCAAAATAATATATTTTATTTCGGAAATCTGACATTATTTTAAGGAGGGTTTAATTGGCATCTCATAGATCGGCAAAGAAGAGTGTCCGCCAGGATGCAAAAGTACGGATGAGAAATCGGATGTGGAAATCAAGGATAAAAACTGCGAAGAACAAACTTGAAAAGGCCCTCGACGAAAAAAAGGTTGATGACATTGATACACTTTTTAGAGAGTATGTCTCTGTTATTGACAGTGCAGAATCAAAAGGTGTGATTCACCGAAATACTGCATCGAGAAAGAAAACAAGAATGGCTCAAAAGCTACCCGCCAGGTAACGATAAACCAGCATTCTTTCAGGTAATAAATAATACGCACATAAAAGTTTCCGTATGGCTAAAATCCGCCTGTTCGCAGAATAAATACCGTGAAATTATTGAATTCTCCTGCTAAAACATAAAATTGTCATAAAATTCATATTGATATTTATTATAATTTGTGCATAATATTTCCACAGGCATTGCAATTAATACACTCCATGCTGGATACTGAGGTCTACACGCCGTATGACTGCTGTTAATTCCGGGTGAGAAAAAGGAGGTAATTTTGACGAAAGCGGAAATCGTAGAAGAAATAAATGAAAAATTAGGATTAACAAAAAAAGATATTGCCCGGGTGATAGATCTTTTTTTTGAAATTATTAAAGAGGGGTTGCGCAACGATGAGCACATCGAACTCAGAGGATTCGGCACGTTTGAGGTAAAAACAAGAGAGGAGAGAGAAGCCCGGAACCCAAAAACTGGTGATTCAGTGCGTGTGCCGAGGAGGAAGGTCCCCTATTTCAGACCTGGCAAAGAATTGAAATCCATTTCTAAAAATAGAATCAACTAATTACAGCAGGCCCTTCGATAGATAACTCCACCAATGAACATTGATAAAATCGACGATGCCTACCGGTATTTAAAAAAGGGACCATACAGGGGAATGCTGGAGAAATACAGATGGCTTATCCTTTCCCTGCTGTCGTCTGTTCTTCTCATATTTACCTTTCCTGAACCCGGACTGCCGCTTCTCGGATGGATAGCCCTCGCACCTCTGTTTGTTGTTATTCAACGTGAAAAATTCACTCGTGTCGTATTATCGGCCGTTGTAACGAGCGTGGTTTTTAACATCTTTTATCTATGGTGGGTAAAGGAGTATAAACATCCGCTCGCGCTTTCAGGTGCAGTCCTTGCGGAAGTCGTTTTTTTTACCCCTGCTGTTCTGCTTTCACGATTCCTCTTTCATAATTGTGCGCTTGTTGCACGGAGAAGGCATCCGTTCGGTTTAAAAAAACACATCTATATCGAATATCTGAAGCCGTTGATGCTCCCTCTGGGCTGGATTGCGATGGATTATTTGAAAACTATCGGGTTTCTCGCATTTCCGTGGGGAATACTCGCATACAGCCAGTATAAAAACCACCTGTTTATTCAGACTGCAAGTATATTCGGAATATGGGGAATCGATCTGATTATGCTGTACTGGAATGCCGTTCTTTCGGTTCTTCTTGTGGTACTGCTTTTCAACAAGAAACAGCTCATTCGCGTCTGCGTCCTGCATGGTCTGATTGTTATGCTGCTGATAGGAGTATCGTTTGTTTTTGGAATGCTGAAACGGGTGGAGGAGAAAAAGGGTTTTTCCAACTTTCGGCGTATTGCCCTGATACAGGCAAATCTTGACCCCTGGAGCCCTCGAGTAAGGGAAAATCTCGAAACAGAAATGAGGATTACAGACCGGGCGCTGGCCGAAAATCCGGACATTGTCGTATGGAGTGAATCATCCGTTCCATTTTACTATCGGTACCATCTGGCGGAAGGCAATAGGTATGCGGAAATGATGCATGAGTATATTGTCGGTTTGAACAAACCATTCGTGTTTGGGACGGTCGATCTGGAAGGTGAACGGAAAAACGGAAGGTATGTCGGTGATTCCTATAACGTTGCTCTGTTTTACAACGGCGGTGCATTAAAAGGCGTGTACCGCAAGATACATCTCGTACCCTTCGGGGAGTGGTTTCCCTATAAAAGGTTGTTTCCCTTTGTTTCGAAAATTCTCGAGAATGCCGGTGCAGGCGATTTCAATCCCGGCCGGGATTATACGGTGTTTCACACCGGCGATCTCTCATTCAATGTACTTATCTGCTTCGAGGATGCATTCGGCAACCTTGCTCGACGGTTTGTTTTAGGAGGGAGTGACCTTATCGTCAACATCACGAATGACGCATGGACCGGAAGTCCAAAAGCCGAGGTGCAGCACTACGTCAAATCGATTTTTCGAGCGGTCGAAAACAGGAGAAGCCTCGTCAGGGCGGCAAATGGGGGTGTAACGGCGTGCATAGATCCCTATGGGAAGGAGCTTTACAGTCTGCCTCTGTTTACCACCGGCTATCTTGTGTGCGAAGTACCTGTCTTCGATAAAAAAGGGCCGGTGACATTTTATACGCGGTATGGAGACCTTCCCGCACTTGTTCTTTTTTGTGCCGCCGGAGCACTTTTCCTGCTCCTCCTGTTTCGACGGGCCCTTTATAAAATGGGTGAGCAATCAAGACCCGGTTGACACAGTTATGCCTGTTTTTATGACGTCGCCGGTGTATTACGGCTCTTCGCTTTACAGCCGTTTTGTTTTTGCCGCGTCCAGGCGGCATTAAAAATCTGTTGACAGAAAGCTGAAAAAAAATATCATGGAGGGTATGTTGAAAGTAGTGTAGAAGCTCTAGGAGTTTTTTGCGGTGAATCAGAAGATGAAGTTTGAGGGAAAAATTCTCGTTGCAGATGATGAGAGGGTAAATGTTGAATTTTTCGAGGTAATGCTGAGCAAACTCGGGTTTTCTGTCGTAGCGGCCTACGATGGAGAGGAGGTGTTGAAAAAGCTGGGAGAGTTCAGGCCCGACCTCATACTGCTTGACCTCCTTATGCCCCGTCTGAACGGATTCACGGTAATTGAGAAGCTGAAGAAAGACGATTCGACAAAGGATATTCCCATAATCGTGCTCTCCGCGGTAAGCGACGTGGACAAAAAGGTGGATTTGCTCGAGCTCGGAATCGACGACTACATAATCAAGCCTTTCAACTTTATTGAAATACTTGCCAGAATTCGGAGCGTTCTCAGATCAAAGGCGTACAGAGATGAGCTGTGCAATAACGAAAAACGCATACGAATGCTGAGGGCTTTTGAGAAGTCTCTCGAGACATTTTTTACAGACACGCGCAGAAATTCACAGGAGATAATTGAGTATATTGAAAAGAGCGGGGCGGCAGAAACGGAGTGCATGAAACTGCTGCAGACGGTAGTGGAAAGGGAGGAGAGGCTTATACAGAGTATTGATAATTTGAGAAAACGGTACACCGGGCTGATGTCCGAGGGGAGATACTGATTGCCCGGATTCGGAGGGAAACAGTGTGATAGGTGAAAACAAAAAAAGGATGATTGAAATGTACACGAGGGGTCTCAGGCTGTACAAAGAGATGAAATTCAAAGAGGCGTTGAGCTTTTTCAAGAAGGCGCTCGAATTCGAATCTGCGGATGGGCCGAGCAGACTCTATGTAGCCCGGTGCGTCGAGCTGATCAAGAATCCACCGCCTCCCGATTGGGACCGCGTGTTTACCATGACCACAAAATAAAGGCGAAGAGGTATTTACATGGGGAAGACGAACAATTATACCGACATAAAGGATGCCGAAAAGGTTGAAACCGTGTTCAGTGAGGCGACAACATTCAACGGGGTGTTGAAATTTGACCGGTCCATAAAAATTGAGGGTAAATTCAAGGGACGTATCATTTCAAAGGGTTTTCTCATCATCGGAGAGACTGCAAAGGTTCGTGCAAACATAAAGGCCAGTTCGATAATTATTGCGGGCGAGCTCCGGGGCGATGTTGAGGCGTATGAACGGCTTGAAATGCTTCCGACCGGCAAGCTTTACGGTAATATCAAGACGAAAAAGTTGAAAATGGCGGACGGTGTGGTATTTGAGGGCTCATGCGAGATGCTCAAATATACAGGCGCTCAGGATCTTGCTGTAGGCTCCCAGCGTACTGCAGGAAAGAAAAAGGAGGTCTATCAGACTCTCGACGGTTGATCTTCCTCCGTTTTATCTGTATAAAATCCAATCTATGGTTTTGTCCATTGGAACAGAGGCCGTTTGGCCTGTACACGTACCTGCATTTACTCGCAAATTCAGGTGAGCGGACACGATCCCTGCGTGCATATCGCAGAAAACATGCCGCTTGACGGCGGCACTGTCCAGAATGATCGGGAAAACTCTTGACTTTTTAATCGATTATTATATATTCACTGCGACTATATGATTTATGAGTTTTTTCGCCCACATAGCTCAGCAGGAAGAGCACGTCATTGGTAATGACGAGGTCACCGGTTCAAATCCGGTTGTGGGCTTACGGTTTTGCCTGGTGGAAAGCTGTTGTTTTTCATCGGAATTCCAGTTTCGAGTGAATGCGCTCGTTTCATTTCCCGGTCAATACCGGTTTTTTAGCAATCACTATTGAATGGGGCTTTCGGATAATCAGTGAAGGAGACGGGCTTTTCACGGACACACGTTCCGATAAGCTTCAATGGTTTGTGTTTTTATGATCTAAGTTTACGCACCTATACTATGTGCGACTGGCATATACGGGAGTCTGATGTATGAGAGAGCTGATATCTCTTACATGCGAGGTATGTAAGCACAGAAATTACACAACGGATAAAAATAAAAGAAATACGCCGTCAAAACTTCAATTTAAAAAGTTCTGCCCTCACTGCGGTAAACATACCCTCCATAAGGAATCAAGCATCAAGTAGCGGCATTTACGGATGAGTACGAAAGGCGGCCTGGAACGGGGCGCAGGTTGATTAATCTGCCCACGGATGGTATATTCTGATATGAAGTAGGAAAATGAAAGGCCAGTAGCTCCAACTGGTAGAGCGCCGGTCTCCAAAACCGGATGTTGCGGGTTCGAATCCTGCCTGGCCTGAATTTTCATGCCTTTGATTGGAAAGGAGAAGAAGTTGAAAAAAATTTTCAATTTTCTCAAGGAATCCAGGGCAGAACTCAGGAAGGTCAACTGGCCTTCAAAGGATGAGGTGTTTACCTCTACGAGGGTGGTTATAATTTCAATTCTTGTCATTGCAGCTGTTATTGCACTTATTGATTACGTAATCAAAACGGTTGTATTCTCGATAATCGGTGGATAGTATGTCGAAAAACTGGTATGTACTCCATACATATTCGGGATATGAGAGTAAAGTCGAAAAGGGAATAAAGAACCTGATAGAGAACAACAATCTCGGAGGATATATTTTCCAGGTCAAGGTCCCGTCGGAAGAAGTTGCAGAAATTAAAAACGGGAAAAAAAAGGTATCCAGAAAGAAATATTTTCCCGGATATATTCTCATTGAGATGAACATTCCGGAGGAGCCGGAGTACGAGTGGAAGAAAATACTGACACTCATTACCAAGATACCCGGCGTAACGGGATTTGTCGGTTCGGGGCGCAACAAGAAACCCATTCCGCTTTCGGGTAGCGATGTGAAAAGTGTTCTGCAGCGAATGGGGGAGATAAAAGGCGACAAGGTAACGGTTCCTCGTATGCTGTATGCAGTCGGCGAAACAGTTAAGGTGAACGATGGACCGTTCAAATCCTTCACTGGAACGGTAGAGGATATTAACAACGAGAAAGGAAAGATCAGGGTAAGAGTTGAAATATTCGGGAGATCGACACCGGTTGAACTGGATTTTCTACAGATAGAAAAAATTTAAACGTACTGTACGCTGCAGGCTATCACCATTACACCGTCAAAGTGATTGACGCTGAAAAAATCTGCAATTATATTTACAGCTCGCGCAAACAACAACATACATCGGTCGACGGGATATAAAAGCATGGCGAAAAAGATAAGCGGTACCATTAAGCTGCAGATACCTGCGGGGGAGGCGAATCCTGCTCCGCCGGTCGGACCTGCTCTTGGACAGCACGGTGTGAATATCATGGAGTTCTGCAAGGCCTTCAATTCCCAGACGGAATCCCAGAAGGGCACCATTATACCTGTTATTATCACGGTCTATGAAAACAAGTCTTTCTCCTTTATTACGAAGACACCGCCTGCAGCTGTTTTAATAAAGAAAACATTAAATCTTGAAAAGGGGTCGGGAGAACCGAACAAGAACAAAGTTGGGGTTTTAACTTCCAAACAGCTTGAAGAAATCGCGAAAATCAAATTCCCGGATCTGAATGCATACGATATAGAAGCGGCAAAAAAAATCATCAGCGGAACTGCAAGAAGTATGGGAGTTGATATACAGGAGTAGCAGGGTGAAAAGAGGGAAAAAATACAGGAATGCGCTGGAAAAAATCGAAAAAGGACGGGCGTATGCACTCGACGAGGCGATTCAATCGCTGAAAGAGGTCTCCTATACGAAATTCGAAGAAAGTATAGAGATGGCTATAAACCTCAATATCCTTCAAAAGCATACGGTGAGAGGTACCGTTGTTCTTCCACACGGAACAGGCAAACCCGTCCGTGTCCTCGTTTTTGCAAGAGACCAGAAGGCGAAGGAAGCTGCAGAGGCGGGAGCCGATTACGTCGGGGATACGGATCTCATTGACAAGATAAAAGGCGGTTGGTTTGATTTCGACGTGGCGGTTGCCACTCCCGATATGATGAAGGAAGTAGGGAAAATAGGCCAGCTTCTCGGCACGAGGGGTTTAATGCCCAATCCAAAGACCCAGACGGTAACCAACAATGTTAAAAGCACGGTTGAAGAGCTGAAGAAAGGAAGGGTTGAGTTCAGGGCGGATAAAACAAGAATCGTTCACCTTGGTATAGGAAAACTGTCAATGGACAGCGGAGCTCTTGAAGAGAACTGCCGGGCCCTCTTCAGCAGCGTCCTCCTTAAAAGACCGCAGGACCTCAAGGGAGAATATATCAAATCGGTATACCTGTCTTCCACCATGGGCCCCGGCGTTAAAATCGATTACAGGCAGATTGCGTAAAACACGGTGAGTATGGAGCGGAAAATGGTGCAGGATCATAAAGTGGCAAAGGTACGGGCGCTTAAGGAGGAGATCGAGCAGTTCAAAGGTTTTATTTTCACCGATTACAGGGGATTGAATGTTCAACAGATCAATGCTCTGAGAAACACACTGAGAGAAAAGGGTGCTGAATTCCATGTTGTGAAGAACAGGTTCGTAAAAAGGGTGTTCCATGAGCTTGGTTATAAAGAGTTTGATCGGTTTCTGGTAAATCCGACCGCTCTTGCATACTTTAACGGAGATGTTTCCGATATCGCAAAAACCCTTGCTGATCAGGTTGATGAAACGACGCTCCAGATCAAGGGCGGATTTGTCAATGACAGAGTTCTGGATTCGGAGAATATAGTTCAAATCGCGGCGCTTCCATCAAGGGAAGTACTTATCGCGCAGATTATCGGTCTGATCAACGGACCGAGGGCCGGCCTGGTGTTTACACTGGGAGGCATCCTATCGAAGTTTGTACACGCCCTGAAGGCGATTGAAGGGCAGAAACAAAACTGAGTGAAGCACGTCAAATTGAAAGTCCGTCCGGCTTGAGAGATGCACTCCGCTTGTATGGGAAACGAGCCCGGCAACAATAAAAAGGGTACGGATGTCTTCAACAAAATTGCGTTGCCTGCATCTGTTCCCTGATGAGAACGAGGAGAAGATAATATGGCAAGCGAAAAATTGTCTCAGAAAGATCTTATTGCGGCGATTGAAAAAATGACAGTCATAGAGCTCGCCGATCTGGTAAAGGCGCTTGAGGAGAAGTTCGGTGTCTCCGCCGCTGCACCTGCTGCTGTTGCAGCTGCACCGGGTGTCGGTGCCGGAAACGAAGCTGCACCGGAAGAGGAAAAAACCGAATTTTCCGTATTTATTACCGCAATCGGCGATAAGAAGATACAGGTCATCAAAGAGGTTCGGGCTGCAACCAATCTCGGATTGAAAGAGGCAAAGGATCTTGTTGAAGGAATGTCTAAGCCTGTTGTTGAAAATGTCGATAAAAAAACCGCAGAGGAAGTCAAGTCGAAACTTGAAGCTGCAGGTGCAGCCGTAGAGCTGAAGTAGTACGGCGGAATGCGCTTTTGGGATACCCTGTGATGCCGCTCAAGGTGCCTGCACCGGCGGCATGATTGGCCGATTGAACCACAAAGGTGCACGTCAGGCTAATCCTCTTGAAATAAGTATTTAACATTTTTCCAGGAGGGTAGTATATTAGGGTAGTGCGTGCCCGGTCTGCAAATCGTTTCCGGCAACTCTTTTCAATCGATACACTCTTGCACTGTTTGCAATAAATATGCTCAGCAGCTTCCGGTTTATGAGCGGATACGTACGGCTTTCAGAACCGGGTGGTTTTTCGGGCCCACAGAATTGTGTTCGAAAAAAGAGGACGGTGTGCTTCTGAAGAGCAATCCTTGCACGATTATTGTCAAAGCTTCTGAAAAAGGTAATTAATCGGATTGTATAACCTGCCTTTAAAAAACTTACTGGTACTATCATATTTAAAGAGGAAAACATGAGTGAGAAAAGGGAACGTGTATTAATTGGAAAACAGTCGAAGGAAATTCTTAAGATTCCCAACCTCATAGAAATACAGCTGACATCATACGAGCGGTTTCTTCAGCTGTCGAGGATAGAAAAGGGTGTTGAGCTCGAGAATATAGGCCTTCAGTCCGTGTTTATTTCGACTTTCCCCGTTGAAAGTCCGAACGGAGATATGATCCTTCAATTCGAGAGTTATACATTCGACACTCCGAAATACTCCGAGATAGAGTGTAAGGACAAGGGGCTTACCTACGCCCTGCCGCTGAAAGCGACAATCGACCTCATATTCACGGAAACCGGTGAAATCAGGAGAAAGATTTTATATATGGGTGATATCCCGCTGATGACGCGGCGAGGAACCTTTATCATCAACGGCGCCGAACGGGTCGTGGTAAGCCAGATACACCGTTCTCCAGGAGCGGTGTTCGGGTATGAAGAGAAAGACCAGATGCATACTGCACGTATCATTCCCGACCGCGGTTCCTGGCTCGAGTTCGAACTGGATGACAAGAAAGAGCTTCTCTATATCCGTATTGACCGCAAGAGGAGGATACTTGCAACACTGCTGCTTCGTGCCATCGGGTATGAAACGCGTGATGCGATCATCCAGCTTTTTTACAGGACAGAGAAGGTTTCGCTGAGCGAATCGGTGATTGCCGACGGAAGCCTGAACAACAGGTACACCGCACGCGCGTATTTCGGCAAAGGGGAGAATGAGAAGATCATACGTGCCGGTGAACGGCTCATACCCACCACGCTCGATTCTCTCCTCCATGCGGGGATCAATGAAATTGAAGTCATCGATTTTGAGTCGTCCGACAGCCTCAACTCGACGGTTATCATCAACTGTCTCGACAAGGAGGATTTTCCCAAGGATCCGGACGAACCCTTGAAGGACGAGCCATCGAGAGAGGATGCCGTTACGAGAATCTATACGGTTATACATCCCGGAGAGCCCACCACTCTTGAAAATGCCGAAAGAGACATCGGTACACTCTTCTTTGAACCAAGACGATACGATCTCGGTGAAGTTGGGAGATACAAATTAAATAAACGGTTCGATTATCCTGAAAAGGTAATGGATCGTGTTCTCCGGAACGAGGATATTATCGATGCAATGAAATACCTCATCAAGGTCCATATCGGAGAGGGAACCGTTGACAACATCGATCATCTCGGTAACAGGCGGGTCCGGTCGGTCGGGGAACTGCTCATGAACCAGCTGAAGATCGGTTTTGCACGCATGGAGCGAATTGCCAAGGAGCGTATGTCGATAAAGGAAGCGGATACCATCCGTCCCCAGGATCTTATCAGCATCAAGCCGATTACCGCCGCGATAAAGGAGTTTTTCGGTTCGAGCCAGCTCTCGCAGTTTATGGACCAGGTTAATCCGCTCAGCGAGCTCACGCACAAGAGGAGACTGAACGCACTCGGCCCGGGCGGCCTTTCCCGTGAGCGTGCAGGGTTTGAAGTTCGGGATGTGCATTACTCCCATTATGGAAGAATGTGCCCGATTGAAACACCCGAGGGCCCGAATATCGGACTGATCGTCTCACTCTCGATATACGCCCGGGTGAACAACTACGGCTTTCTCGAAACACCTTATAGGATAGTTGAAAATGGAAGGATAACCGATGACATCCAGTACCTGACGGCGATGGACGAGGAGAAGTACAATATTGCCCAGGTGAAGGCGCGGATAAATGAAAAGGGAGAGTTCATGGATCCCTATATCGCAGCGCGGCACAAGGGGGAGTTTTTCGCTGTGACACCACAGGAAATCGACTATATCGACGTTTCTCCCAAACAGATCATCAGTGTTTCTACAGCGCTGATCCCGTTTCTCGAGCATGACGATGCGAACAGGGCGTTGATGGGTTCCAATATGCAGAGGCAGGCGGTTCCTCTGCTCAATCCCGAAGCTCCGTATGTCGGCACCGGTATCGAAAGACTTGCGGCTGTGGATTCAGGCGTTGTCGTAAAGGCCGAGCGGAGCGGTATTGTAAAATACGTGAGCTCTGTGGAAATCCACATCAAACCGGATAAAGGTGACGAGCTCGACGAATACCAGATGATTAAGTACAAACGTACCAATCAGGATACCTGTTTCAACCAGAAGCCAATAGTGAATAAGGGGATGCATGTTAAAAAGAACGATGTTATTGCAGATGGACCTGCAACCGACAATGGAGAGCTGGCACTCGGTAAAAACGTGCTCGTCGCCTTCATGCCATGGATGGGATACAACTATGAGGATGCAATTCTTATGAGTGAACGGGTCGTAAAAGACGATCTTTTCACCTCGATTCACATTGAGGAGTTCAATATCGAGGTCAGGGAGACAAAACTCGGCATGGAGAATATCACGCGGGATATTCCGAACGTTAGCGAAGAGGCATTCGCCGACCTCGATGAAGAAGGGATTGTGCGCATCGGTGCAATAGTCAGGCCCGGTTCCATACTTGTGGGTAAGGTTACACCGAAGGGTGAGACTGATATTACTCCGGAGTACAAGCTCCTGAACTCGATTTTCGGTGAAAAAGCGAAAAACGTAAAGGACACATCACTTCGGGTGCCCCATGGCACGGAAGGTACCGTCGTTGATATTCAGCGGCTCCGACGTGAGGATGGAGACGAGCTTTCGCCCGGAGTTGAAGAGGTCGTCAAGGTGTTTATTGCCAAAAAGAGGAAACTCCAGGAGGGCGATAAACTTGCCGGAAGACACGGCAACAAAGGAGTCGTCGCACGGGTGCTTCCTGAGGAGGATATGCCGTTTCTCCCGGACGGGACTCCTGTCGATATAGTACTCAACCCGCTCGGTGTGCCGTCGAGAATGAATCTGGGCCAGATCCTTGAGTCAAATCTGGGCCGGGCGGCCAAGAAACTCAACACGCTGTTCAGTACACCCGTTTTTGAGAGCGCGACGAATGAGCAGATTGAAGACTATTTGAAGGAAGCGAACCTGCCGCGGAAGGGGAAGACGGCCCTCTACGACGGATTAACCGGAGAGCCTTTTGAAAACGAAATATCCGTCGGTGTCATTTACATGCTGAAACTTGCTCACCTTGTAGATGACAAGATCCATGCACGCTCGACAGGGCCCTATTCACTCGTCACACAGCAACCGCTTGGCGGTAAGGCGCAGTTCGGCGGCCAGAGACTCGGTGAAATGGAGGTGTGGGCGCTTGAGGCATACGGTGCTGCGAACAACTTGCAGGAGCTTTTGACCGTAAAGTCGGATGATATGACCGGACGGGCAAAGATATATGAGGCAATTGTCAAGGGCGATAATATTGCGATGTCCGGTATTCCCGAATCGTTCAACGTTCTCGTTCAGGAGCTCAGAGGGCTCGGGCTGGATATAACCGTTTTCGGTGAAAATGATGAACAGATACCGCTGACTGAAAAGGATGAAGAAATCATCGCCAACCGAACGACAAAGATACTCGGAAAAGACCTGTGATGGTTGTACTGGGAACGGAATAGCGTGGATTTTTGGGTGGCGGGAAACTCTTTAAAGAATAGAGCTGGTTTTCAGAGTAAAATCTCAATGGGTGCTCACGCTATATTCTATTAGAGTTTTTGCGCTTTCGGCGCAAAAGAGATAGAGGAACGGTATTAATGGAGAGGTACGAATATGAAAAGTCTGAGTGAGTTTGCAAAGATTAAAATTAAGCTCGCTTCACCAGGGCTCATCAGAAAATGGTCATACGGCGAAGTTAAAAAACCCGAGACAATCAACTATCGAACCCTTCGTCCTGAACGGGACGGCCTGTTTTGTGAACGAATATTCGGTACAACCAAGGAGTATGAATGCTACTGTGGAAAGTTCAAAAGCATACGGTATAAAGGCGTCGTGTGCGACAGATGCGGAGTAGAGGTTACACATTTCAAGGTGCGAAGGGAACGCATGGGCCATATCGAGCTCGCAGCGCCGGTTTCTCATATCTGGTACTACAGGAGTGTACCGTCTCGTATGGGATTGCTCCTCGATCTCACCATGACCGAGCTTCGCAGTATACTCTACTTTGAAAAATACATAGTTATTGATCCCGGTGATACCGATCTCAAAACAATGCAGCTGCTGACTGAGGAGGAGTATAATGAGTACAGAGATCGGTACGGCGTGAGTTTCACCGCGGGTATCGGGGCCGATGCTATCAAAACCCTTCTCACAAACCTGGACCTTGATGCCGTTGCCCAGGAGCTGCGGCTCACGATGATGGAGAAGGGGCCGAAAACCGATAAAAGGATTCTAAAGCGACTTGAGATCGTCGAGGACTTCAGAGATTCGGGAAACAATCCCGAGTGGATGATTATGGATACAATCCCCGTTATCCCACCGGAGCTGCGCCCAATGGTGCAACTCGACGGAGGACGGTTCGCCACATCCGATCTCAACGACCTGTACAGACGGGTGATAAACAGAAACAACCGGTTAAAGCGTCTTATTGCACTCAATGCTCCTGAAATTATTGTTCGGAATGAAAAACGTATGCTTCAGGAAGCAGTTGATGCCCTGTTCGATAACAGCAGAAAAAAACGGGCGGTGCGGGGTCCGGGAAACAGGCCGCTGAAATCCCTTTCAGATATGCTGAAAGGCAAGCAGGGGAGGTTCAGGCAGAATCTTCTCGGTAAACGGGTCGATTATTCGGGCCGCTCGGTCATTGTTGTCGGGCCCAACCTTAAGATGCATCAGTGCGGGCTGCCGAGTCTCATGGCAATGGAGCTTTTCAAGCCTTTTATCATGAAAAGACTGGTCGACAAGGGTATCGTATACAATATCAAACGGGCGAAAACCATGGTGGAGAGTCGTGCACCTGAGGTCTGGACCGTACTGGAAGAGGTGGTAAAAGAGCATCCTATTCTGTTGAACAGGGCACCGACTTTGCATCGTATGGGTATTCAGGCTTTCGAGCCTGTTCTGGTTGAGGGAAAGGCGATACGGCTGCATCCGCTCGTCTGTCATGCCTTCAATGCAGATTTCGATGGTGATCAGATGGCGGTTCATGTACCGCTCTCGCTGGAAGCGCAGATAGAGTCGTGGATACTCATGCTCTCTTCGAAAAATCTGCTCAATCCCGCAAACGGGCTTCCGATTGTCGGGCCCACACAGGATATGGTTCTCGGTATATACTACCTGACAAAGGACGACCCGGCTGCGGATGCGAAGAAGGTAAAATTCTTTTCGTCGATGGATGAGGTCACCACCGCACTCGAAAACAAGACCTGTGAATACCACGACCGGATTCTGCTCAGACACATGGGCGAGAGAATCGAAACTACGGTTGGAAGGGCTCTGTTCAACTCGATACTGCCGGAAGAAATCGAATATGTCAACTACTCACTCGGTGAAAAAGAGCTCAATGCACTCGTCAGCTCCTGTTTCGACAGAAACGGCGCTGCGGTAACCGCCAGAATGCTCGATGCGATTAAGGAAATCGGGTTTGCCTTTGCGACTAAATTCGGTATAACGATCGGAATGGAAGATATAAAGATTCCGGCCGAAAAGAAGAAGCTTCTTGAAAAGGCCGAAAAGGCTGTGGCGGAGGTGTATGAACAGTACAGGAACGGTCTTATTACCAACGAAGAGAGGTACAACAAGATTATCGACATCTGGACTGCGGTTAACGAGAGAATCGCCGATACAATGATGGATAATCTGAAAAAAGACAGAAACGGGTTCAACCCGGTGTATATGATGGCACACTCGGGTGCGCGCGGATCGAAGACGCAGATACGACAGCTTGCCGGGATGCGCGGGCTTATGGCCAAACCGTCGGGTGAAATAATAGAGCTTCCGATTAAGTCGAACTTCAAAGAGGGCCTCACGGTTTTGGAATACTTCAACTCAACGCACGGTGCACGGAAAGGTCTGGCCGATACGGCGCTGAAGACGGCGGATGCCGGGTATCTTACGAGGAGGCTTGTTGATATCGCCCAGGACCTTGTCGTTACGGAAGAGGACTGCGGTACGATAAACGGGATAGAGATGAGCGCGCTGAAGGAGGAGGATAATATAATAGAATCTCTCTATGACCGTATCGTCGGAAGATACACCGTCGATAGAATCAGGGATCCGCGTACGAAGGAAATCATAATAAATGCCAATGAAAATATCACCGAGGATATTGCACGCAGTATTGAAAATTGCGGGATAACGAAGGTGAAGGTGAGAACCGTACTGACCTGCGAGTCGTCTCATGGTGTCTGTGTTAAATGTTACGGGAGAAACCTTGCGAGCAAGAGTACCGTTGACATCGGTGAAGCTGTGGGGATTGTTGCCGCAGAATCGATAGGCCAGCCGGGAACACAGCTTACAATGCGTACTTTTCATATCGGCGGTACCGCTGCACGGAAGGCGGAGGAGAATACGATCGCTCTCGGCTATCCGGTTTTCGTCGAGAAAGTCGAAGGAAAAGTTATAAAAAAGGAGAGCGGCAGACGCGTTCTTCCGAGAAGGGGAACAATAACGGTGAGACGTATATTCCGTCAGTATACATTGGCCGACATTACACTGAAGGTTAAAAACGGGGATTTTGTCGAACCCGGTCAGGTCGTTGCGAAAACCAAAAAAGAAAAAGAGGATATAATAGCCCAGGAAAGAGCGGAAATAATGAAAAAAGAGGGGGCCGTTTGCTGTGTGGGAGAGCCCTACGTAATCAACGTCAAGATAGGTTCCGAGCTCCTTGTCAGCGAGAATGATACTATCGAACCGAAAATACCCCTTACAAAGTTCGATCCCTTTTCCGAGCTTATCCTCACGGAGCATTCGGGGAAGGTGCAGCTTATATCCATCGTTCCCGGAACGACGATGAAACAGGAAGTCGATGAGGTAACGGGAGTTATTAATAAGATTATTCTCGATTTCCAGGACGAGCAACTGCAGCCGAAGATTGTCATTGTGGACAAGGACGGAAATGAACTGGAGAGTTACAATGTCCCGGGCGGGTCTTATCTCACTGTTGAAGACAATCAGGATGTAAGCGCGGGGGATATCATAGCCAAGATCCCGAGAGGTCAGGCAAAAACAAAGGACATTACCGGCGGTTTGCCCAGGGTCGCCGACCTCTTTGAGGCGCGAAAACCGAAGGATGCCGCCGTGCTTGCTGTGGTGAACGGAACGATTAATTTCGGTACCATTACCAAGGGGAAGCGGGTTATTATTATCGAGGATGAGAACAATGCCGAACATAAGCACTATATACCGCTGGGCAAGCATGTAACGGTCAGGGACGGAGATCATGTAAGAGCCGGCGAGCCGCTCTGCGAAGGAGCTTTTAACCCTCACGATATCCTCCAGATCGAAGGAGAGCAGGCACTGCAGAGCTGGCTTGTCAATGAGATACAGGAGGTATACCGGCTGCAGGGTGTTAATATAAACGACAAACATATCGGTGTGATCGTGCGCCAGATGCTGCGAAAGGTTGAGATTGTCGATGTGGGAGATACGAATTTTATAATCGGTCAGCAGGTCGATAAGTTCAGGTTCAAAGATGAAAATGCGAGGGTAATAAAACTCGGCGGCAGTCCCGCTTCGGCGAAACCGGTTCTTCTCGGCATAACGAGAGCTGCGCTGAATATCGATTCTTTCATATCCGCCGCATCCTTCCAGGAGACCTCACGGGTGCTCACAAATGCCGCTATCAAGGGCAAGGTCGACAACCTGAGAGGTCTGAAGGAAAATGTGATAATCGGTCATCTGATACCGGCAGGAACGGGTATCAAGGCGTACAAGAATGTTGAGCTATACAGGGCGGAACCGGGCGATCTCGAGATGCCGGAGGAAATAAAGGAGAAGGTCGAGGGACGGACGATCATGCGAAAGGAAGAAGTCGGCGGCGCGGTGTATTGATTACGTGGATTAAGACAGGTGGTATTGTGTCTCTTTTCCCGTACAGGCTGATCATGGGGCATCGGTTTTTACGGTAGTGCTACGCTCTCTTCAGCTCTCCGTTTTATAATAAAATCAGTGCAAACTCTCATCTGATTTACTATTGACGTCTGAAGTGATAAGCAGTATATTTACGCGACTGTTTGATGACGGGAGAATTGTGCATGCCGACTGTGAACCAGTTGATACGAAAAGGCAGGGAAAAACAGATTAAAAAGACAAGCGCACCGGCTCTCCAGGGATGTCCGCAGAGGAGAGGGGTGTGCACGAGGGTAATGACATTTACACCGAAAAAGCCCAACTCTGCCCTGCGGAAAGTTGCCAGGGTACGGCTCAGCAACGGAATCGAGGTCACTGCGTATATTCCGGGGATTGGTCACAATCTTCAGGAGCACTCTGTTGTAATTATCAGGGGAGGCCGTGTAAAGGATCTTCCCGGTGTTCGGTATCATATTGTCAGAGGAGCGCTCGATACACTTGGCGTTGAAAATAGAAAGAAAGGTCGCTCAAAATATGGTGTAAAGAGACCGAAGGCCTGATCACTCAGAAAAAAAGCGGTAAGCAGGTTCTTTTTGATGCGCAAGGCGAAACCACCGGCGGCGTCGGAGAGGTCCCTTGAACGGGTGCCGGTTTTGTTTAAAAACCGGCTCATTTTTTGTGTGCAGCCGGCCGAATAAATTGAAAAAATTACACAGGATGGAGACTGAATGTGCCAAGAAGACACGTAACGAAAAAGCAACCGCTTGTTCCGGACCCTCTGTATAATTCAACACTGGTCGCCCGGTTTACAAACAATCTCATGAGGTGCGGGAAGAAGAGCCTTGCACAGAAAATGATGTATGATTCATTCGCCGTCATAGAGGAGAAGCTCGGCAAACCGCCGCTCGAGGTATTCAACAAAGCAATTGATAATGTAAAACCCGATCTCGAGGTAAAATCGAGAAGGGTCGGCGGTGCGACGTATCAGGTGCCGATCGAGGTTCGTGCCGAGCGTAAAATTGCTCTGGCCATACGATGGCTTATCGTAAATGCACGGGCAAGACACGGGAAATCTATGAGCGAAAAGCTTGCGGATGAGCTGATTGACGCCTATAACAACACCGGTGCGACGATCAAGAAGAAAGAGGATACGAGGAAAATGGCGGAGGCAAACAAGGCATTCGCCCATTATAAATGGTAGTCATTCCGACGTTTTACGCCGCAGTCCGGCTGAACATGCCGACCGGCGGCGGGGATAGATGGAGCACAGTGGAAGAATGAACAAGAAACTGGAGAAATACAGAAATATCGGCATCATGGCGCATATCGATGCAGGTAAAACCACGCTTACGGAACGTATGCTGTACTATACCGGCAGAAAACACAAGATCGGTGAGGTGCATGACGGTGCCGCCGAGATGGATTGGATGGAGCAGGAGAAAGAGCGGGGTATTACCATTACCAGTGCCGCCACAACCCTGTCCTGGCGGGACCACCGGGTAAACATCATTGATACCCCCGGGCATGTGGATTTTACCGCAGAGGTGGAAAGAAGCCTTCGGGTCCTGGACGGCGCGGTTGCGGTTTTTTGCGCGGTTGCGGGTGTGGAGCCGCAAAGCGAGACGGTGTGGCTCCAGGCAAATAAATACAACGTACCGAGATTGATATTCGTCAATAAAATGGACAGGAAGGGTGCCGACTTCGATCATGTGCTTGAGATGATCGGGAAACGTCTCGGGGCTCGGGCTCTTCCGGTGCAAATTCCATACGGCAGGGAAGAAAATTTCAGGGGCATTGTCGATCTGATAACGATGAAGGTGTATATCTGGAATGAGGAGGACCTCGGGTCGACATTCAGGGAGTCCGAGATACCGGATGAGTTGAAAGATAAAGCACGTGCCTATCGTGAGCAGCTTCTTGAAATGCTCAGCGATTATGATGAAGAGTTTATGGAACAGTATCTATCGGGGGACGAGCTCGAAGGCGATCGTATTCGCAAGGTCATTCGCAAGGCGACACTGTCCGGAAGACTATTCCCCGTTCTATGCGGTTCCGCATTCAAAAACAAGGGCGTTCAGAGACTGCTCGATGCCGTTGTTGATTACCTTCCTTCTCCGGTGGATATCCCGCCGGTTGAAGGTGTGCTGCTCAGAACCGGTGAACAGGCATTCAGGAAAGCGGATGTGAATGATCCGTTTTCAGCTCTTGTTTTCAAGATCATGACCGACCCCTATGTAGGGAAGCTCGCATTTTTCAGAGTGTATTCGGGGAAGGTTTCGGTCGGTGATATGCTGTATAACGCCGGAAAGGATCGAAAGGAGCGGATAGGCCGCATCGTCCAGATGCATGCCAATAAAAAGAATGATGTCAGGGAGGTATATGCCGGGGATATTGCAGCTGCCGTCGGGTTTAAAACTGCAAAAACGGCTGATACGCTCTGTGATATTGAAAACCCGATCATTCTCGAGGAAATGGATTTTCCGGAACCTGTGCTGTCCATTGCCATTGAACCGAAATCCAACGGCGATCAGGATAAACTGGGGATTGCTCTGCACAAACTGTCCGAAGAAGACCCCACCTTCAAAGTACGGACGGATGAAGAAACGGGACAGACCGTTATTTCCGGCATGGGCGAGCTGCATCTCGATATCATTGTTGATCGAATGCTGCGGGAATTCAGGGTCGAAGCTGTAGTGGGACGGCCCGAGGTTGCCTATCGCGAGACAATCAGAGGTCGGACGCGTATCGAGGGGAAGCACATCAAGCAGTCGGGCGGTCACGGACAGTACGGGCATGTGGTCGTTGAGCTCGAGCCGCTTGATCGGGGTGCCGGTTTTGTATTCGAAAACAGAATCGTGGGGGGGAGAATCCCCAAAGAATACATCGCGTCGATAGAACAGGGCATAAGAGATGCAAGTGAAAACGGTGTGCTTGCCGGATACCCGGTTATCGATTTCAAGGCGACGCTCATCGACGGGTCCTATCATGAAGTCGATTCATCGGAGCTTGCATTTAGACTTGCAGCGATGAATGCGTTCAGACAGGGAGCGATGCACGCGAAGCCCGTTCTCCTTGAACCGGTCATGGCGATTGACGTGATTACTCCGGAAGAGTATATGGGGGAGCTGATCAAAGATCTCTCTTCGCGAAGGGCGAGAATATCGGGGATGGAGGATCGCCCGCACGGGAAACTCATTACTGCAGATTGTCCGCTGCGGGAGATGTTCGGATATGCAACGACGCTTCGTTCTCTCAGCCAGGGACGGGCGAATTATTCGATGAAGTTTTCCCATTATGAGGAAGTGCCGTCCTTTATTTCGGCCGAGATTGTATCGGGCCTGAAGGGGGCGTTGACAGTCTGAAACCCAGGACAGGTACGACATAAAAAAGTATTGATACTTTTTTTCAATTGTATTACCTTGTTCACTGCTTTGAAGATGAAGGGCAGTCCCTGTATATGCAGAGGGTAGTACCATTCTGTTTCTGCTCTATGTATCCCGTTAATTATTCGGGATGAGACTTGTGATCTTAAATTTATATTCGCGCCGTACCTTCATTCAAGAATGTTTCATACGAGGAACGGCGCATGATACCTGAAAACAATTACAATACCGAGGAGGAGGTATGTAGATGGCAAAAGAGAAGTTCGAGAGGACAAAACCTCATGTGAATGTCGGAACGATCGGTCACGTTGATCACGGAAAGACCACGCTCACATCAGCAATGACGTACTATCTTGCAAATAAGGGCTTGGCACAGGCAAAGAAGTTTGAAGAGATCGATAATGCTCCGGAAGAAAAGGAGAGGGGTATTACCATTGCAACTCAGCATGTGGAATACGAGACTGAAAAAAGGCACTATGCACACGTCGATTGTCCGGGACATGCTGATTATGTGAAAAATATGATTACCGGTGCTGCACAAATGGACGGCGCCATACTGGTGGTAGCCGCCGATGACGGCCCTATGGCGCAAACAAGAGAGCATATTCTTCTCGCACGTCAGGTCGGGGTGCCGGCAATGGTCGTGTACCTGAACAAAATCGATCGTGTTGACGACCCGGAACTGATCGAGCTCGTTGAGATGGAGGTTCGGGATCTGCTCAATGAATATGAGTTTCCCGGCGACGATATTCCCGTGATAAAGGGCAGTGCACTGAAGGCAATGGAAGACCCGAATGATGAAGAAGCGAGCAAGAGCGTTCGGGAGCTGCTCGATGCAATCGATGAGTACATTCCCGAGCCCAAGAGAGACGTCGACAAGCCGTTTCTCATGCCTATCGAGGATGTGTTTACGATATCGGGACGCGGTACGGTTGTGACGGGAAGAGTCGAACGTGGCAAGATTCATGTAAATGAAGAGATTGAAATCGTAGGAATACGTCCGACACAGAAAACCGTTGTAACGGGAGTCGAGATGTTCAGGAAACTGCTCGATGAAGGGCAGGCAGGCGACAATATCGGTGTGCTTCTTCGCGGGATAAAACGTGAAGAGGTCGAAAGGGGCCAGGTTGTCGCGAAACCCGGTTCAATCACCCCGCACAAAAGGTTCAACGCACAGGTGTATGTGCTGACCAAAGAAGAGGGAGGGAGGCACACTCCTTTTTTTACCGGGTACAGACCACAGGTGTATGTGCGTACGACCGATGTAACCGGCGTCATCAAGCTGCCGGAAGGGGTGGAGATGGTTATGCCCGGCGACAATATTACGATGGAAATAGAGCTCATAAACACTGTTGCGATGGAAAAAGGCATGCGGTTTGCTATTCGTGAGGGTGGAAGAACGGTTGGAGCAGGCGCAGTAACCGATATACTGGAATAGAGGGTGCCATGGAAGTCCAGAAGATTCGTGTAAGGCTCAGGGCATTTGATGCAGAACTCATCGACGAGTCGGCAAAATCTATTGTGAATGCGGTTGTACGGGCGGGGGCCAGAGTCTCGGGACCCGTACCGCTTCCGACAAAGATAAGCAAATATACGGTGCTGAGATCCCCGCACGTGAACAAGAAATCGAGAGAGCAGTTTGAAATGAGAACGCATAAGAGGTTGATTGATATCATCAATCCCACCAGCGATACGATCAATGCCCTCATGAAGCTTGAATTGCCGGCAGGTGTTGATGTGGAGATCAAACAATGATTCCTGGAACCGGGCATACACGTTCGCTTAAGCGAGGAGTATGCCCAATCAGCAGGAGCGCTGGTCAGACCCTTATAAAATCCATTGTGAAACTGAGTTGAGAGATGAAGGTGAAGATATACGATATAAACGGCATGGAAAAAGGAGACGTGACTCTCGCTGATGCCGTGTTCAACATAGAGCCGAACAGATCGGCGATTTATTACGCACTCCGCGCTGAGCGAGCCAACATGAGACAGGGAACTGCAGCTACAAAGGGAAGGTCTGAAGTCAGCGGGGGAGGATCCAAACTGTACAGGCAGAAGGGAACCGGCAGGGCGCGTGCCGGAAGCAGGAGAAGTCCTGTCCGAGTGGGAGGCGGGATAGCTTTTGGCCCGAAACCGAGAAGCTACCGAATCGACCTGCCGAAAAAGATAAAGAGGCTCTCCATTCGTTCGCTGCTCTCGTTGAAAAACAGTGAAAACACACTGAAGGTTATAGAGGATTTTTCTGTTGATTCGGGAAAAACCGGGGATTTCTGCAGAATTGCGGAAAACCTGGTGGATAAAAAAAGAAGGATGAAAGTTCTTATTGTAGACAGTGATAGAAATCCAATGAACAGAAGGGCGGGACGTAATATTCCGTGGATTAGTTATTTCGACGCTCAACTGTTGAAAAGCTGCGATCTCTATTACGCACGTCAGGTTATACTGACCGAGAGTGCAGTCAAGGTATTGAATGAGAGGTATTCCGATAAATTGTAGATGCTACAACTATCATTAATCATCTGAGTGAACAAATGATTAAAAAAAGCCAGATTGTGATAAACCCGATAATTACTGAGAAAAGCACGGAGCTCCAGAGACTTGGAAAGTATTGTTTCAGGGTAAACAAGAGGGCGAACAAAAAAGAAGTGATGCAGGCCGTAAAAGACATATTCAACGTGGAACCGGTTTCCTGCAATATGATGAATATCATGGGGAAAAAGAAACGGGAGCGGTATAAACTGGGTTATACATCTTCCTGGAAAAAGGCCATTGTAACATTGAAAGAGGGAGACAAGATAGAGCTGTTTGAAGGTGTATAGAAGAAGGCTTGAGTCCTGCTTTGCATGCTTAATTCAATAGAACGGGTGAGAGATTTTCAATGGCGATAAAAAAATATAAACCCACAACCCCGTCGAGAAGATTCTTTTCGGTTGTCGACAGAGAAGGGATAACTGCCGACAGGCCCTATAAACCGCTTACAGAGGGAAAAAAGCGGATAAGCGGCAGGAATAACAATGGAAGGATTACACTTCGACGTCGGGGCGGCGGATCCAAAAAACTGTACAGAAAGATCGATTTCAAACGGGACAAGCGTGAAATCGAAGGCACGGTCGTTACTATTGAATATGACCCGAACAGAAGTGCACGGATTGCGCTCGTGAGCTATATCGACGGGGAGAAGCGGTATATACTCGCTCCGCAGGGGCTGGGGGTCGGTGACCGTATTGTTGCAGGAGAGCATGTCAAGGCATTGCCGGGCAATGCCTTGCCGCTCGGGAACATGCCCCTCGGTACCGTCATACATAATGTGGAGCTCAATCCCGGCAGAGGCGGACAGATGGCGCGTGCCGCAGGGACATTTGTTCAGCTCGTGGGAAAAGAAGGCCACAGGTGCATTATCAAACTTCCGTCGGGGGAGATGCGAAACATCAATGCTCGCTGCTACGGAACCGTCGGTCACGTAGGGAATCAGGATCATTTTAATATTTCCCTCGGCAAAGCAGGCCGGTCCCGGTGGCTGGGAAGAAGACCCAAAGTGCGGGGAGTGGCGATGAACCCGGTTGATCATCCGCACGGCGGCGGTGAAGGGAGATCATCCGGAGGGAGGCATCCTGTTTCCCCATGGGGCGTCCCGACCAAGGGTTATAAGACGAGAAAGAAGAATAAGGCATCCGACAAGTACATTGTAAAGAAAAGGAAGAAGTAGAGGGAGGGTTTGCGTTGTCACGTTCTATAAAGAAGGGCCCCTTTATCGACAAAAAACTGTATAAAAAGGTGCTTGAGCTGAATAACAGAAATGATAAAAGGATTATCAAGACATGGTCGAGAAGGTCGACGATATTTCCCGAAATGGTCGGTCATACCTTTAATGTCTACAACGGGAAGAAGTTTTTTCCTGTGTACGTAACGGAGAACATGGTGGGACATAAACTGGGAGAGTTTGCTCCTACAAGGGTATTCAAAGGACATGCCGGATCGGAGAGGTCTTCGAGGGTAAGGTGAGCTTCTGCATGGTAACGAGGTGAAGAGATATGGTGGCACGGGCGGTTGCGAAGTATGTGAAGATATCCGGACGGAAGGTAAATAGATACACAAGAGAGGTAAAACACCTTCCCTACACGGAGGCAAAGGCCGTATTGACACTGTCTCCGGCGAGGGGGGCAAAGGTACTTTCAAAGGTGCTTCATTCGGCCTTTTCGAATCTCATGGCAAATAACAAGAATATCGATGAAGAATCTGTGAAAATACGGGAAATAATCGTAAACGAGGGGCCGACTCTGAAGAGATGGCGCCCACGGGCCCGGGGAAGGGCCGATAGAATTCGGAAGAGGACGTGTCACATATCGGTTGTGGTATCCGGAGAGGAACTCAAAAAATAGACGCTGGGGGTTTGAATGGGTCAAAAGGTAAACCCAATCGGGCTGCGGCTGGGAATCATACAATCGTGGGAATCCAGGTGGTATTCACGAAAAGAATATGCCAGGAACCTGCATGAAGACGTAAAGATCAGGAAGTATCTGAAAAAGCGGCTTTCAAACGGAGAAGTGGCAAAGGTCGAAATCATCAGGTATCCTGAAAAGATAAATATTATTATACATACTGCGCGCCCAGGGATCGTAATCGGACGAAAAGGTGCAGAAGTTGAAGCAATCAGCAGGGAGCTGACGGCATTTACTGACAAAGATATTCAGATCAAAATCAAGGAAATTAAGAATCCTGCAGTTAATGCCGCACTCGTTGCAAGCGGTATTGCACGGCAGCTCGAAGGAAGGGTTGCGTTCAGGCGTGCAATGAAAAAAGCTATTTCCTCCGCCCGTCAGGCCGGTGCCCAAGGGATAAAAATCACATGTTCAGGCAGGCTCGGTGGTGCTGAAATGGCTCGAACGGAGAGCTACAAGGAAGGAATGATTCCTCTCCACACCTTTAGGGCCGATATTGATTATGGATTTGCACAGTCGAAAACGACCTTCGGTACGATAGGTGTAAAGGTGTGGATATACAAGGGTGAGGTGTTTAAAAAGGATACACGACAGGATGCGGGTGTATTGTTGAAAAAGAAAAGAACGGCAGTTACATGAATCGCTGTTTGAAGGGTTTCGGATGCGAAGCGTCCGAATAATAAAGATAATGAAGATGCGTCTGGATAGAGGGTATTATGCTACAGCCGAATAAGGTCAAGTACAGGAAGAAGCAGCGGGGAAGGATGGGAGGGAAGGCAACACGGGGAAATTCCGTTGAATTCGGAGAGTATGGTCTGAGTGCCGTTGATCCGGGATGGATTACGAACAGACAGATTGAGGCCGCCCGGGTTGCGCTCACACGGTACATGAAACGAAGCGGGAAAGTCTGGATACGGATTTTTCCGGACAAGCCTGTTACAAAGAAACCCGCGGAAACCCGTATGGGCAAGGGCAAGGGCGCACCGGAAGGCTGGGTGTGTGTGGTGAAGCCGGGCAGGGTCATGTTTGAGGTAAGCGGCGTGCCCGAGGAAGTTGCACAGGAGGCGTTCAGGCTCGCTGAACATAAATTGCCCATAAGATGCAGGTTCGTTGAAAGAATGACGATATAGAGGAAGTACTCATGAAGCAAAACCTGGATGAATTAACGGAAGAAGAGCTGAGAGATTTGAAGGAGAAGCTGGTAAAAGACTACAGGATTTTTCGTTTTAATAAAATGATGGGCCAGCTGGAGAATACTCTGAAGATCAGGGAAACGAGAAGAGATATTGCCCGGGTGAATACGATCCTTCATGAGTATAATCTCGGCATTCGAAAAGACTCGAAAAAAGCAGAAAGTCGGGATTGAGTGTACGTATCTTTGTTATGTGATGGAGTAGAGCTTTGGCAGGTGAAAAAAACAGCGTTAAAAAAGAGATGAGGATGAAAACGGGCACTGTTGTCAGCAATAAAATGGAAAAAACAGTCGTCGCGGTTGTAAAAACCATGGTAAAACACCCTGTGTATAAAAAGTACATAAAAAGATCAAAGCGCTACAAGGTGCATGATGAGAACAATCAATGTAATATCGGCGATGTGATCCGTTTTAAAGAGACACGGCCGATCAGCAGGGACAAATCGTGGACGCTTGTCGATATTCTGGAGAGGGCAAAGTAGGGGAGAGAGATGATACAGTCGGAATCGTATCTGAATGTTGCAGACAACAGTGGGGCGAGAAAGCTCCTCTGCATAAAGGTGCTCGGTGGTTCGAGAAGGAGATACGCTTCAATCGGTGATATTGTTGTATGCTCTGTCAAGAATGCGCTCCCCAATGCGCAGATAAAAAAGGGCGAAAAAGTGAAGGCTGTGATCGTGCGGACGACAAAAGAGATCAGACGTATCGACGGCAGTTATATTCGTTTTGACGATAATGCGGCAGTTGTGGTTGACAACCAGATGAATCCAAGAGGAACAAGAATATTTGGTCCGGTTGCAAGAGAGCTCAGAGACAGGAATTTTATGAAAATCATATCTCTCGCACCGGAAGTTTTATAGGCCGTTCGGAAGTACGTCGGGGAGAAAAACAAATGGCGATAAAAGTTAAAAAGAACGACAGGGTGCGGTTAACCTCGGGAAAAAACAGGGGCAAGGAGGGAAAGGTTCTTTTCGTGGATAGAAATAAAAGGCGCCTTGTTGTCGAAGGCCTTAATCTCGTACGGAAAACGCGGAGGCCTGACCAGCAAAGTCAAAAGGGCGGCATTATCGATATTGAAGCTCCGGTTCATATTTCAAATGTCATGATAGTATGTCCCAAATGTTCGTCCGCGGTGAGGGTCAAACGTAAAGAGCTTGAGAACGGGAAGAGGGTTCGCATCTGTGGAAAGTGCGGTGAGGTGCTCGATAAAGTGTAGGTTTTGTTTTCATACTTTATCAGGCAAGATATTCAGGCGGATTGGAATACACTGGAGATGAGGGTTATGGTACCACGTTTAAAAGAAAAGTATAAAAACGAGATTGTTGAAAAAATAAAAAAGGACTTTAACTACAAAAACGTAATGCAGGTGCCGCGGCTTGATAAAATCGTTCTCAATATGGGGATGGGTGAGGCAATTGACAACAAGAAACTGCTTGAATCCGCGGTTGAGGAGATGGCTCTTATAAGCGGGCAAAAGCCGGTTCGGAGCAAGGCGAAAAAATCGGTTGCATCTTTTAAGGTACGCAAAGGCATGGAAATCGGATGCAAGGTAACCCTTCGCGACAACAGAATGTACGAGTTTCTGGACCGGTTTATTAATATTGCATTGCCGAGAGTGAGGGATTTCAGGGGAGTCTCGAAGGACTCGTTTGACGGACGCGGTAATTTTGCCGTCGGTATAAAAGAGCAGATTATTTTTCCTGAAATTGATTACGACAAAGTTGAACAAATACATGGTATGGATATTGTTATCTGTACAACGGCAAAAACGGATGAAGAGGCCAAGAGGCTTCTCGAATATTTTGGAATGCCGTACAGCAAGTAGGAGGTGGTATGGCGAAAAAATCTCTTATTGCGAAAGCAAAGCGGCCTCAGAAGTATAAGACGAGGCACTACAACAGATGTAAAATATGCGGACGACCGAGAGGGTACCTGAGAAAGTTTGAGATGTGCAGAATTTGCTTTCGTGAGCTGGCCAGTGAGGGGATGATTCCCGGGGTAACGAAATCAAGCTGGTAGATGTGCTCCTGCAGCATTTGCTGCATACACGATTTAAAACTTTAAAGAGGGTGATACTGTGAGTCAATCTGATCCAATTGCAGATATGTTGACGGTCATAAGAAATGCGAATATGATCAAACAGGAGAAAGTCGACATTCCTGCAAGCAAATTAAAGATGGAAATCATAAAGATATTCAAGAATGAGGGATTTATTAAGAATTTCAAGCTCATTGAAGACAACAGAAAATCGTATATACGGGTTTACCTGAAATACACACCGAACGGTGAATGCGTCATTCATAATCTCAAACGCGTATCAAAACCGGGGCTGAGAATTTACAGAAGAAATCGCGAAATTCCGCGCATATTCAACGGATACGGTACATCCATTATATCGACATCGAAGGGTGTTCTGACCGACAAGAAGGCGCGAGAGCAAAACGTCGGCGGCGAGGTTCTCTGTTTTATATGGTAGACGGTTGATGCGCAGGGAAGATGCAAAAATATAGGATTTAAAGAGGATCAGAGATGTCCAGAATCGGCAAGGCTTCTATAAAACTGCCCGGGAATGTAACGTTTGCACGGGAAAATACCAGGGTGATAGTTACAGGCCCGAATGGAAAACTCGAGATGGACATACCGTTTAAAGGCAGAATTGAAGTAAAGGACAATTTGATTACAATTACTCCTGAGAATAACGATGCACGGGCTTTTCACGGCCTTACCCGGTCACTCATTAACAACATGGTTATAGGTGTCTCGAAAGGGTTCAGTAAGAGTCTGAAGATAATCGGCGTCGGGTACAAGGCGCAGATGCAGGGGGAGAATCTTGTACTCAGTGTCGGTTACTCTCAGCCGGTTAGTTATTCGATACCGGAGGGTGTTTCCGCTGAAGTGATAGAACAAAATACTATTGTCGTTAAGGGAATCGACAAACATCTTGTCGGTCAGGTTTCCGCTGAAATCAGAAAGTTCAGACCGCCAGAACCCTATAAGGGAAAGGGTATAATGTATGCAGATGAACGGGTGAGAAGAAAAGCGGGAAAGGCAGCGGTTAAATAATTCCGCAGTCAAGCGGCGTTCTGTTGACGGGTGAAGATAGTCTATCTGCTGCCGGCAGCAGGAAAGGTTGACGACGCAATTCGGTTGAGATAAAAGGTCGGTGAAATATGAACAAGTATGAAAGACGCCTGAGAAGGAAAAAAGGCATTCGTAAGAAGATTCACGGTACATCCGACGTACCGAGGGTATCCGTTTATAAGAGCAATAAACATCTGTACGTGCAGGCAATCGATGACGATGCAGGGACGACGCTTCTCTTTTCTTCCGATATCGAGGGCGGTGTAAGAAACAACTGTGAAGGAGCCAGGAGCGTCGGGATGCAGGTTGCCCAGAAGATGAAGAAAAAGAAGATAACGCAGGTGGTTTTCGACAGGAACGGTAACATCTATCACGGTGTGGTAAAATCGATTGCCGAAGGTATTAGAGAAGGCGGGGTCAAGTTGTAGGGTGTTCGGCCCGGTTGCCGTGTTTGCCCGGACCGATGCCGGATCTGAAAGAGAAGACCGGTATGCTGTATATGATTTTGACTCCAGATGAGAGAGGAGCCGACGTTGGCAGACATCATGAATGAGACAAATGAGGAGCAGCTTGCTGAAAAGCTGGTAAAGCTCAACAGGGTAGCCAAGGTGGTTAAAGGGGGGAGACGGTTCAGTTTCAGTGCGCTGATGGTTGTCGGCGATAAAAATGGACATGTAGGCATAGGATTCGGAAAGGCAAATGAGGTGTCCGAGGCCATCAGAAAGGGAGTTGAGAAAGCAAAGAAAAATATCGTCATGATCAACTTGAAGGGGAATACAATTCCTCATGAGGTGGAGGGCAAATTCAAAAGCGGCAAAGTGATTCTGAAACCCGCTTCACCCGGTACCGGGATTATTGCGGGCGGGCCTGTCCGTGCAGTAGTCGAGCTGACCGGCATCAAGGATATACTGACGAAGTCTCTCGGGACTTCGAACGCTCTCAACATTGTCAAGGCCACCATGGAAGGGCTTTCAAAGCTCATGAGCCTCGATCACATACTCGAAATGAGAGGAAAAACGGCAAAGGAACTTTTTGGCTGATTGGAAGGTGTAATGGATATGTTGAGGATAACGCTGATTAAAAGCATTATTGGAAAACCGGAGAAACAACGGAGGGTTGTCCGGGCTCTCGGTCTTCGAAAGAGAAACTCTGTTGTGGAACATGAACAGAGTCCGGCTATAGAGGGTATGATAGCGAAAGTATCGCATATGCTTGAAGTTGAGAGGGTGAAGAAATGAGTATACGTCCCCCTGTCGGATCGTCGCGAAAGAGGAAGATAGTGGGAAGGGGCCGGGGTTCGGGAAACGGCTGTACCGCAGGACGCGGTAATAACGGGCAGAAGTCGCGATCAGGCTTCAGCCGCCAGATTGGTTTCGAGGGCGGGCAGATGCCGCTGGTTAGACGGATTCCAAAGAGAGGATTCAACAATACGAAGTTTGAAAAAGCCTATCAGGCGGTAAACATACAGGATCTGAATAGATTCAATGATGGTGATGAAGTGGGATACGACGCCCTTTTAAAAATGGGACTGATTAATAAAAAAGCCCGATTCGTCAAGCTGCTTGCGAAAGGGGAATTGAAAAAAAAGCTTCATATCCGGGTGCACAGGGCATCCGCCGCGGCAAAGGAGGCTGTGGAGAAGGCGGGCGGTTCGCTGGATATAATCGCATAGAAGGGGATGAACAAAGGACCGCATATGATTTTGTCCGGTACAAGTCTGGTATTTAAAACCGGTATGTACGAATGATGACGTTCTTTTACTTTTCCATGGCTGTTTGAGCGCGGGGAAATTAAGGTTAAAACCATCAGGCAGGTGATAAACGAATATTTTAAGATTGACACGTTCACCTACCTATTTTTATTTCATCCTAAGGGAACGGTATGGCGGCGCAGAGCAATATTGTTGTTAATATATTTAAAATTCCCGAGCTGAGAAGAAGGGTTCTTTTTACCCTTATGATGCTCGTTATTATTCGCATCGGAGCGTATATACCTGTTCCGGGTGTCGACGCTGTCGCTCTGCAGAAGCTTTTTACGCAAACAGGGGGCGGTCTGCTTGGTTTTCTCGATCTCTTTGCGGGAGGCGCATTGAGAAGATTCACACTCTTTGCGCTCGGAATAATGCCCTATATCTCCACCTCTATTATACTTCAGCTTCTGACCGTTGTGGTGCCCGTGCTCGAACGTCTTTCCAAGGAGGGGGAGAGCGGCCGTAAAAAAATACAGCAGATTACCCGATTCGGAACGGTCGTCATCAGCGCAATTCAGGCATACGCGCTTACCGTATTTATGAAGTCACAACCCGATGTGATTGTCAACCCCGGTATAGGTTTCACCATAAACGCTATTGTTGCAATCACGGCGGGAACGCTCTTTCTCATGTGGGTCGGCGAACAGATTACCGAAAGGGGCATCGGAAACGGTATATCCCTTATAATTTTTATCGGTATTGTTGCAAGAATACCGGTTGCGTTCAAACAGGTGTATGATCAGTTAAAGGTCGGTGAATTGAACCCGGTTGTGCTCATTGCGTCATTCGGAATATTTGTCGGTATAGTGATGTTCGTTATTATCGAACAGCAGGGTCAGCGCAGGATTCCGATACAGCACGCAAAGAAGGTGGTCGGGAGGAAGGTGTATACCGCACAGGCGACGCATCTTCCTCTCAAGATCAATCCGTCGGGTGTTATTCCCATTATCTTTGCGTCATCCGTGCTGTTGTTTCCCGCGCAGATAGCAAAATCTTTAGGAACCCGAGCGCCGGTTCTCGACAGACTGGCAGCGCTGCTTTCGCCGGGCAATGTTTTGTATCTGACGCTCTATGCACTGTTGATCATATTTTTCACATACTTTTATACACAGATTCAGCTTAATCCGATAGATATTGCCGACAATCTGAAAAAGGTAGGCGGGTATATACCCGGCATTCGGCCCGGTACGAATACGTCGACTTATCTCCAGCGTGTTTTAAACCGAATTGTTCTCCCGGGTTCGATTTTTCTGGCCATCATAGCACTCGTTCCGACAATAATTCAGCGATGGTTGAACCTCCCTTCGGCAATGGCGTATTTAATGGGCGGCACATCTCTTCTTATTATGGTTGGTGTGGATCTGGATACAATGAAGCAGATCGAATCCCATCTATTGATGCGTCATTACGACGGATTTATGAAAAAGGGCGGAAAGTTGCGCGGGAGGAATCTCTAGGACCTTTAAGGAGGACTCATAGGCCGCAGGTACGAAAAAAGCTTCGGCGGATTAACGCGGTAAAAAACGCCGGATAAGTGGTGATGGGGACATTTTATGTCAGAAAATGTGTCTGCATGATTCTTAGCGTTCTATAATGAATGGGGGTTTGATGTCAAAAGAAGAAGCAATAACGGTAAACGGCATCGTAAAGGAACCTCTTCCCAATGCCATGTTCAAAGTTGAGCTCGAAAACGGGCATGTCGTACTTGCACATATATCCGGAAAAATGAGGATGCACAATATCCGTATTCTACCGGGTGACAGGGTAAGCCTGGAGCTTTCGCCCTATGATTTGAACAGAGGGAGAATAACATACCGGTATAAATAGACGGCTTTTGTAATTCAGCGCAGGCATCCTGGATAAGCAGGTCGATTCAGTAACGGTTGAGGATTGAAAATGAAAGTACGGGCTTCCGTCAAACAGATTTGTGATAAGTGTAAGATAATTCGCAGGCGGGGTGTTCTTCGTGTTATTTGTGAAAACCCGAAGCACAAGCAAAGACAAAAGTAATGCGGAACAAACAGAAACAAAACCGAATAAGAACAGTACAAAGAGAGGATAACAGTTTCGATGGCACGAATCGCTGGAGTTGATTTGCCGAGCAGCAAGCGGGTTGAGGCGGCACTCACCTACATATACGGGGTCGGGCCCACAAGGGCAAAGGAGATTATACGTCAGTCGGGTGTAAACCCCGATACACGTGTACATAAACTCACGGATGAGGAAATCGCCAAACTGAGAAGCATAATCGAAAAAGAGTATAAAATAGAGGGCGAGCTCAGGGCTGAAGTCTCACTGAACGTAAAACGCCTCATAGACATCGGCTCATACCGGGGTCTCAGACATAGAAAAGGATTGCCGGTAAGAGGCCAGAGAACACGAACAAACGCCAGGACCAGGAAGGGCAAGAAGAAAACCGTTGCGGGAAAGAAGAAGTAAAGGAGTATCCATTTGGCTAAACAGGTAAGAACAAGGGCAAAAAAGAAGGAGAAGAAAAACATTGCCGAGGGTATCGTGCATATTCAGGCGACCTTCAACAATACGATTGTGAATATAACCGATAAAATGGGCAATACAATTGCGTGGTCGAGTGCGGGAAGCCTTGATTTTCGCGGGGCAAAAAAGAGCACTCCTTTTGCGGCACAGGTGACTTCTGAGAACGCGGCACGCAAGGCAATGGAGCACGGATTAAAGGAAGTCGACGTGTATGTCAAAGGACCCGGGTCCGGCAGAGAATCTGCGATACGGACTCTTCAGGTCGTAGGTCTCAGGATCAATGTGATAAAGGATGTAACGCCGATTCCTCATAACGGCTGCAGACCGAGAAAGAGGCGCAGGGTCTGAGTCGTATGGAGGATTGCCGGCAAGCAAAGACCGATATCTTTAAAACTGGGTCCCGCTGGTTTAAAAATCGGTTTTCTGAGAAACGGTGTTCCGGTATTTGATTTTTATGGATAAAATCTTATCTATGGTATGGAGGTACGATGGGTAGATATATTGGGCCTTCCTGTCGACTGTGCAGGAGAGAGGGTATAAAGCTCATGCTGAAGGGCGACAGGTGCCTTTCAAGCAAGTGTGCTGTAGTGAAGAAGAAATTTCCTCCCGGGCAGGTGCCGAGACGGAGGGTTAAAATATCAGAATACGGCGTACAGCTGCGTGAAAAGCAGAAGGTAAGACGGTATTACGGTCTTCTCGAAAAACAGTTCAGGCGCTATTTTGAAATCTCCTCTAAGAAGAAGGGTATTACCGGTGAGATTTTGCTGACCATGCTCGAACAGAGACTGGATAATGTCGTGTTTCGCATGCATTTCGCATCATCGAGAAAGATGGCGCGTCAGCTTGTCAGACACGGCCATATACAGGTAAATGGAAAGAAGGTGGATATTCCTTCATACCTTCTGAAAGAAGGTGATGAGGTGGAAGTGAGAGAGAAGAGCAAGAAGATGATTCCCATACTTGAAGGCATGAAGAATGAATCAAGAGTCGGGACGGTATCGTGGATAGAGCTTGATCCCGACTCATTGAAGGGGAAATTTCTTTACCTGCCGAAACGCGAAGAAATAGATCTGCCTGTTAACGAACAGCTCATAGTGGAGTTGTATTCCAAATAAATTGGGAGTTGTATATAAATGGCGCATAAAAATCTCTTGAAAGGGATGAAAAGGCCGAAAGCCCTCATTATCGAACATGAGGAGAGTGGAAATAACTACGGGCGTATCATAGCCTCTCCACTGGAAAGAGGGTACGGGACAACACTGGGCAACTCTCTTCGGAGGGTTCTGCTTTCTGCGCTGCAGGGATATGCAATCGTTGCGGTGCATATCGAAGCATTCGATTCGAATAGAAATGCAATGAAACGCATTACGAGCGAATTCGATACAATCCCCGGCATGGTGGAAGACACGATTGATTTTCTGCTCAATATCAAGAATATTCGTCTGCGGTTGAACGACGAGGCCGAAATGCGGACGATATCCCTCGCCAAAGAGGGTGAGGGTGTGCTTGTGGCGGGAGATCTGGCCGTTGACGACAACATCACCGTATTCAATCCTGATCTCCATCTTGCGACACTTTCCGACGGATGCAGGGTAAACATTGATATTCAGATCAGCCTTGGACGGGGATATGTGTCCGCTGAAGCGAATCTGGAAAATATCGAGACAATCGGCACCATTCCGATCGATGCCCTCTTTTCTCCGATAATAAAATCCAATTTCCGAGTTGAGAATGCTCGGGTCGGACAGAGGGGCGATTATGACAAACTTATTCTTGAAGTCTGGACGGATGGAAGTATAACTCCCGAAGATGCCGTTGCGGATGCGGCGAAAATCTTAAAAGATTACCTCATACATTTTATAAATTTTAATGAAGAATTCGAATATGAGGAAGACGAGTATGATGAGGAGTTCGAGAAACTGAAACAGGTTCTCGATACTCCTGTTGAGGAGCTCGAGCTCTCGGTGCGCTCTTCAAATTGTTTGCGAAATATTGATATAAAGACTATAGGTGATCTCGCGCAGAGATCGGAGGAAGAGATATCGAAAACGAAGAATTTCGGTAAAAAATCTCTCCAGGAAATAAAGGATAAGCTGGCCGAGTTCGGGCTCACACTCGGGATGAAGGACGTTCTGGAACAGAAACTGGCAAAGCATGAAGTGGAGACCTAGTATGAGACATCGCATAAAAGGTGTAAAGCTCAATCGTGACAAAGAACATAGAAGGTCTATGTTCTCAAATATGATGGAATCTTTTTTCGAGTATGAGACGATCCGCACAACGACGGCCAAGGCCAAGGAGCTGAGGCGGCTCAGTGAAAGGATGATTACCAGGGCAAAAGAAAATACCCTTCATAACAAGAGAATCGTTTTGAAGCGCTTGAAAAACAGGGATACCGTTGCCAAACTGTTTGATGATATCGCACCCCGTTACAGGAACGTTGCGGGAGGCTACACCCGGGTAATTAAAATCGGTCAGAGGGCAGGTGATGGTGCGGAAATGTCGATTCTGGAACTCGTTGAAGTTCAGGAAAAAACAGCCACATAGATGGTGCGAATTTCTCCCCATGCACAGCTTGTCAATACAGTGCTATTTGCCGGAGTAGCGCTCTTTACGAAAAACCTGTTCATTCCCGGAGCTCAGGGCATCCTCATCATACTTTCGATGCTTCTATTCGGTGTTCGATACAGAGGCCGAATTTTCGCCTTTCTTCTGCCTCTGATTCCAATTATTCTTTTTATCCTGATTCTCAACTCCTTCAGAGGGGGCGGAGAGATACTGCTTCGTGCAGGCCCGCTCATACTGATGAAGCAGGGGATGGTTCGCGGGGCTTACTACTCACTTTTTATCGTTGAGCTTTTTTTCATGAGCAGGGCGCTTACCGACAGCTTTTCCCATGAGGAATTCATATCTGCTCTCTATACGATTGATACCGTTGTCGTTCGTCTCATTCGAAAAAAAAAGGATGCACCCGGGGATCATGAGAACGGGGTTGTACAGGTGCTCTTCTACATTATGAGAATTTTCTATAACAGCTATGCACAGATAAAGGTTTTTTTTAAAAAAAGGTCCCTCTCTCTAAGGGATAGAACGGTTTTATTTTTCAGGGAGGCATTTTTCAGGTCTCTCGATGAATTTGAACGGAAACCCCACGGCGAGTTTCATACGGTCCGGATGTGTGCCGGGGATATACCGTATATTCTATTACAGATAGTCTTTGTAGCGCCCGCCTTTCTGCTGCCTGTGCTGCATGTATAAAAGAGTGCAGTCGGACCTTTCCCCCGGAGCCCCTCTGAATAAGTTTCGAACCATTCCGATTAGGGTTAAAAATGAAATTATTAACAATAAAGTTAGGAAATAGATCTTATTTCCGCAGATCTTGTCCGGGTTAGGATATCACACAAAATATTTCATGTTCTTATTCTTAAAGTTTACCTTCAATATTTCTCTGAGACTTGTATTAATCCTTTCAGTGAGATATAATAATCCATGATAATATCCGCAACGCTAGCCCTTAGGCAGCATTAATTGCAATTCTAAATATATGGATTAATTATGTATGCTTGCTATATAGATGAAAGTGGTCATTGTGGAAAACGATTTGATCCCGATCAACCAGTAGAAGTAGTGTGTGGAGTTCTAATCGATTTAACTAAACTTTTTAAGACTCAACGGGAACAAAGATTTCTAATTCAATTCCTTCAAAATAAAGGATTACCTCTCAATGAATTAAAAGCAAGTGATATTTATGCAGGAAGAAAGCACTGGAGAAATATAAGTTCAAGAATTAGAGACGGTTTTTTCACTCATATTTTAAAATGGATGTCATCTAGATATTGTAAAACAATTGTATGTCCTGTCGATTGTTCCAAGTTTTTTGCAAAAAAGCGTTCCGGTTGTTCAATATCTAAGAAGCTACATTATCCTTACGAGGTTGGTGCTCTCAATGTTATCCTTGGAATTCAAAGGTTTCAAAAGTCCAAAAAAAATAACAAGGATAAAACCTTTCTAATATTAGATGAACAAAAAGGGCACGATGATAATTTACTTAAAATACTGGAAGATGATTTAAATTTCACTGATCAATACACTTGCTTTAATCGAAATATGAAAAAGGAACGACTTTTTAGTATTATTGATGTTCCATATTTTTCAAAATCTCGTTTAGCAATAGTAATCCAATTAGCAGATATTGTTGCGTTCATTGTAAATAAATATCTGCTACTCAAGTGTTATAATTGTGCAGAAAAATATGAAGGTGAACTTGAAAAGATTAGAAAGTGGTATGTATCAATTGGTAATGTATTATTAAGTCATACAACAATGGACCCTCCTG
>CAZFTJ010000024.1:0-65479 GCA_964521865.1 uncultured Spirochaetota bacterium
ATATATTAATACAAGAGCCTGTTGCTATTGCCCTCAACTGTAGAAGATGAGTTAAAAGCATCTGTATCGAGCGTATTGACTCCTTTTTCATACCGTTCCTCCGGACGATTCCCATGGTACAGGCACCTGGGTTTGTCAGACACAGATAAATAGTTCTTTCACCTGCTATTATAATCCCTTACAGATCGATTTCAACGTATCTTGAAACTTCTCCCGGAACCCATACCTCGTCTTCTCGGAGCCGCCTACCGGGGAATGTTTTTCTGACCGGGGTTTTTGAAAAAATAACGCAGTTTTATATGCGGCAATCCGGTTCTATACCAAGCTCAGATCGAGTTCATTTATCAGCGTACACGAGGATTCGTATTGAAACTGCTGCCGATTGCATTATTGTATTTGTAAGAAATAAGAAATATGAAGGAAGCATTCACCTTATACAGGAGGTACGGTACATGCCGCGACTGGAAAAGGGAGCACAGGCGCCGGATTTCGAATTACAGGATCAGAACGCAAACAGGGTACGGCTCGCAGACTACAGGGGGAAAAAATTATTGCTGTACTTTTACCCGAGGGCCGACACCCCCGGCTGCACCAAACAGGCGTGCAGTATACGGGATTCACGTGCCAAGCTGCGTGAAGCGGGCATCGCCTTTGTGGGAATCAGCCCGGACACGCCCGACAAACAAAAAAAATTCGATAAAAAATACAGCCTGGATTTCCCGCTTCTTGCCGATACCGAGCACCGAATCGCCGAAGCGTACGGCGCGTGGGGGGAAAAGTCGATGTACGGCATAAAAAAATTGGGTATTATCCGCTCATCGTTTCTGATCGACGAAGGGGGAAAAATCCTGGACCGCTGGTACGGAGTAAAGCCCCTGGACACGGTTCCGAAAGCGTTGAACGCTTTGCGAAGCTGATGTCCGGTTACCTCAACCTTTCCCGGTTCTGATATCTCCGGGGACGTCTCACGGAGATACCGAAAGGTACAAACGGTATTCGAAAATGAAAACAATCGGAAAGTTATACTCTCTCCGGATTTCGGGATCTGCATTGCCCCGCAAGCTTCTCGACCTGCTCCCGGTGATCGAACAGGGCGCAAGCAAATCCTTCTCGGGTAAGGAGCTGGGGATGTTCCCTGATTTTTTTCAAAAAGGGAGATACGAACGCTGAAACCAGCCCTTCCCGCCTCACATTATCCACCGCAATATTTACGAATGGGCAGGGTTCGACGTCTCCCTGAGAATTGATATGGATCGAGGTTTTTCCCGCCGCAGAACAGCGGCCGTCCTTTCCGTATTCATCGTCCGGAAAGTGGACGAGAACGATCGGTTTTTTGCCCCGAAGCTCAAGCACACGCCTTCGGAATTTGCTCCTCTGCTCCCCGTTCATTACGAGATCATACCGCGGCTCTTCACCGCATGGAATATACTCGACAAAATACCCGACAATGCAGCCCAGACCTACCATCGTATCTATGAATTCATCCGTTGTAATGTGATGTGCATTGTCCCCTGTCACTGTTGCCGCGAATCCGTAGCAGGCGCCCGAATTCCGTAAAAGCCGTATCGCCCGCAAAGCGGTTTCATGTGTACCGTCACCGCGCCTGCTGTCCGTGTGGCGGGGAAATCCCTCCATGCTCACAAGGGTAACGATGTTGCCGCTTGCAGCCAGACGGCGGGCGATATCCGGTGTCATGAGCGACCCGTTTGTTATAAAGACGAACAGTATCCGTCTGTACCGCTCCATGAGGCCGAGTATGTCGCCTCGAAGAAGCGGCTCCCCGCCGGTGATAATCATCGCAAGCACCCCGTAGGACGAGGCCTCTCCAAACAGTATATCGAGCTCTTCTGTACTGAATTCGTCTTCGTCGGGTCGGCCGCGGGAGTAGCAGCCGATGCAGTTGTAGTTGCAGGCCATTGTCGGGCTCAGCGCAATGATCCTGCATACCCTGCCGCCGAGCATACGGCTTTGACGCACCCTGCGGCGCTCGCTTTGCCACAAACGCCATACTACCCGTATAAAAAACCAGAACCTGCGCGGGCTCGAGCGACCCCACATGCGGAGAGAGGCTTTCACAAGGGTGCCGACATTCTCATTCCTGTCCCGTCTGGCCATGTATCCCGCCCCTTCAGCGCATTCGCACCTTTTTTTATTCCTGGGGAACCGGAAGTATATTTACAGGTGTTTCCCTGTTTCTCTCATGTACTATGAAACGGTACAAATTGCATTAAAAATTAACCCCATTCCTCCATTTTTTTGATATATCCTGAAAAAAAGTGAGAATCCCTGCGATTCAGCCCTGTTTTCTATATTGAATTACTTTTACTATCTTCCCATCGATGAGATCTTCATGAGGTACTGTACGATCATTTCGAATGTCTTCATTCCATGCTCTTTGGTGGCTTTTGCAGCATCGTCTGTAAACCACAATCCATCGTTCTTCAGCAATTCAATATCGACCGTATTCGGACTGGCGGTAAGCATGAGCGAGGTCTCGAGCATGCCTGCATGGTCGTAGCCCATTTTCTGCTGAATTTCCGGGCTCATGAGCGGCATGACCTGAATCCAGTTGAACGGGTTTTCAGTCCCTTCCAGATTCTCATAGTACGTTTTCATAGCTTCCGATCCCCACCAGCCCCTGCCCCGCTCTTTCTCCAGTAATTGGAAAATCAGTGAAGCGGCGGCTTTTTTAAAGGCAAGGGCCTCGGGCATGAGCTGACCCATCTCGAACTGATGATGTATCACCACAAAAATCCTCCTGTACCCGTTTTCAAGGAGCGCCTGCAGGATATCTGAAACGTGCCTTTCAAATCGAGCGGTATCTACATCGATTGTCCCTTTCTCCGGACCTGCGACAGCGTAACTCGATGGGCCGTAGTGGATCGCGGGCGCTATGACGCAATCGATTCTCTTCTCCAGCTCGCCAAGCGCCCATAAAACCGCCGCCGTATCCACCCCGAGCGGGAGATGCTCGCCGTGATATTCGACGGTTCCGGCAGGTATAAAAAGAGGCCATTTCTCCTCCCTGGCTTTTCTGCACTGTTCGGGACGCATCTCATACAGTTTCATCACCGATCACCTCCGGATTCGATAGTCTTTCTGAAACATACCTCACATATTCCAGGTCGGCATCAGGTGGTATCTGGTCGGCGGATCCTGCAATAAACGGCCCTTCATTGACATAAGACCTCAAAAAAGCATTCACCTGCCGATCGAGATCCTCATACCTGAACTGATGCGTAAACATCCCCCCGGGAAAACCTCCCCATAAAATTATTTCACTGTTCCCGGCCTCCTCGCGGAGTTCGTTAATTTCAAGATCTCCGACAGGTTTCGTAGTAAGAGCTTCAGCTGCATCAGCACCCGTCGCAGCCACCTGACCCAATAATCCGCGTATCGTTCCATCGATATGCACCGCCGCTTTTTTCCCATGCTGATGCAGCTGACGGAATCTTTTTTTGTAGTATACATCCGCATATTCTTGAAAAAAAGAAGCACAGTTGGAAGCAGAAAGATTATCGCAAAAATGGAAAACCTCAGCAGGCGAGTCGGCGATAATATCGAACGCGGCGTCGTTTGCCCTGTCAATACATTCGAGAATTCTATGTACTTCATCAGGATAATCAAAACTTGCATAAATAAAATTTTCAAGACCCATCCAGTCCGTAATGAGAGCACTCATCGGAGATCTCGGGAGAGGCGCTATCGGTACACCATACTCACCCCATTTCTCATTCAGATATTCATAATCATCGACGGTGGAATAAAAACTATAATTTTTCACTATTTCATGGAGAGCTTTCAGGTCCTCGACAGTTTTTACCGGATATTCGACGAAACCGTAGCAGAATGACCCGGGGAGCCATTTTTTTTTCTGGACAAGCTCTTTGTGATCGATTCTGAACCGCGTTTCAATTATATCATCGATATTCGTACTAATAATATCAATATCCTCATACTTTAAACCGAATACCCCATTGTACGGCTTTCCTGTACCGCCGATCTGGTGTACGGAAACTTCATCACGTGTGGTATCTTCAGGAGATTCATTATCGATTGCATAGATATAGTAGGGCATAATCCCCAGATCAAGGTGCAGTTTTAAAAATCCGTCGACTCCCATGTACCGAGCAGGCAGCCTGTCCTGCACAATCTGTGAATCCCGCCAGTATGTAAGATCCGATATCAAGAGCACCTTGTCTGCAGGCTCCCCGCGAAATAAACGTAAAAAATTTACCCTATTTGACAGCCCCATAGGTGAGACCTCTTACAAGATGCTTCTGTATCAAAATAGTGAATACGATTATAGGAATCGAAGCTGTTACTCCAACCGCCGCCATAGGACCCCAGAGTATATCCCTATCCGTCACATAAAATGCAGCAGCAACCGGGAGCGTTGTGACCCTTCTACCCGAAAGTACGAGCGCAAAGAGGAATTCGTTCCAGGATGTAATAAGGCAGAAAATAGCTGTGGCAAGCAGCCCGGGCATGACAACAGGGAGGATAACTCGAATGAATGCCGTAAAAACCGAACAGCCGTCGATCATGGCAGCTTCGTCGATTTCATCCGGTATCTCCCTGAAAAATCCACTCATCAGCCATACGACAAATGGGAGGTTTACCAGCGTGTGCATAATAATTACGGCATAGTATGTGTCCAGTAAATGGAGCTTTCGCATAAGTATATAGATTGGAAGAATAATTGCAATCGGCGGGAACATGCGAATTGAAAGAACCCAGAAAGGAAGGAAATCACCGCCCACGCGGTACCTGTTCATACTGTAGGCGGCCATTGAACCCAAAAACAATGAAAGAATGGTCGAGCATACGGCAATTACTATTGAATCTTTGAAATACTTGTAAAAAACATCACGGAAGAAGACCGTATAGTAATTTTCCAGAGTGGGCTTAAAGAATATTTTTGGGGGAGAAGCTGCTATCAAAAATCTGCCTTTAAATGATGTCAGAAATATCCATACGAGGGGAAAAAGAACGACAAGCACAACAAGCAGTAAGAGTACATCAACCCAGATACTTCCCCTGTTTTTACGCCTTTTGCCCATTACTTACTCTCCAGTTTGAGAAATTGCTGGCTTGCCAGAGTAATGATAATGAGAATAACATAAGACAGGGTTGCAGCGTACCCCATTCTAAAAAAATTGAGGCCGACTTTGTACGTATATATGCTGAGTGTTTCGGTGGCATTTGCCGGTCCTCCCCTTGTCATTACAAAAATTGTGTCGAATATTTTAAAAGAATCGATGAACCGTATAAGAAGAGCAACAAGCATAAACGGCATAAGGAGAGGGAGTGTAATGTACCGGAAGATCTGACGTGGACTGGCTCCGTCGACCTTGGCTGCTTCGAACACTTCCTGCGGCAGGCTTGCAATTCCCGACAATAGCAAAAGAAATATAAAAGGCGTCCACTGCCATACATCAACTATCATAACCGCTGGAAGGGCCGGTTTCGGTTCGCCCAGCCATATAGGGCCGTTAATACCGATTAAACCCAGCAGATAGTTTATTATTCCGTTCTCAGGATTGAACATATACTTCCATATTAAACCAAGCACTACAGGTGTGATCATCATCGGTATCAGAATAATCGATCTGCATACCTGACGAAACCTTGTGTTTTTACTGGAGGATAGCGCGAGAATCAACCCTATACACATCTCAATAGAAACAACTCCACCCGTAAATACCACGGTAGTTTTCAATGAACTCCAGAACCGGTCGTCTCTAAGGAGTTCCCAGTAATTGCCGAGCCATATCCATTTAGGCGGCTTGTTTGAAGTAAGGCTCCATTCATTGAACGTCAGATAAAGTGAATTTATAAGAGGGTATATACATATAGCCAGCAGAAATAAAACCGCCGGAATAACCATCAACCAGGGTGTTGAGCGGAATTTTATTCTTCGAGGTATTAACGGCATTCATACCTCCCCATATTAAAGCGGCTCCATTGATGTTACGATATCGATGTGAACCCCAGGAGCCGCCCGACAAAAAATCATCAATCGTAGTACCCTGCTTTTTTCATGATTGCCTCGACCTTTGTCGCTGCATCGTCAAGAGCTTCTTTTGCACTCATTTCTCCCGCAATGACCTTGGAGCACGCAACACCGATGATATCATCGACCTGTGCATACTCCGGAATCTGGGGAGTAGTTTCCGTCTCGCCCGCCAGAGATTTCTCGATATTAGCATAGAACGGAAACTGCGCAAGTATTTCAGGATCGTGGTATGTTGACAATCTGCAAGCCACCGTCCCCATTTTGGCATCCAGTTTGTCATTCTCTTTATTGGTAAGCCATTTTATCAGTTTGTATGTCTCATCCTTGTGCTTGCTCGTCCTGGAGATACCGAAAAACCAGTAAATACTCAACGTTGTGTGAGGGATGCCCTCCCGCGCCACAGGAAACACCGTATAACCGTTCTTGCCTACAATCTTTGAACGGTCGGGAAGTTCTGCCCATGAAGCAATATGGCTCCAGTGCCACATGAGCGCAGCATGTCCGTTGAGATAAAAGGGTCCGTTCTCAGTTTCGTCATACGTTGTTGATGCCTTCGGTGTCACACCCCATTTGTTTCGAAGGTCGGCATAGTACTGAAGCCCGTTGATGCCGGCCTGGGAGTTAAATGAAGGGTGCATCGTACTATCGAATATATCGCCTCCGTACGACCACAACATCAAAAAGAAATCATAGGGAAGCTGCTGTCCCCCCTGTTTCGAGGCCAGACATGTCCCCCACAGATCCTGATCCGGCCGTGTAAAGAACCGTGTCATATCGAGGAACTGATTCCAGGTTTCAGGGGGCGCAAGCTCGTAGCCGTATTTTGCCTTGAATGCCGCTTTCTCCTTCGGATTCTCGAAGAGGTCTTTTCGATAGTAGAGCATGACCGGTCCATCGTGACAGGGAAAACCATACAATTTTCCGTTTATCGTTTGAAACTTCAACAATCCTTTGGGAAAAGCATTGGGCCAGTCTTCGGGTGGATCATTTTTAATGTAGTCATCCAATGGAACAAGATAATCGGCCCGCACCAGCTCTGTGACCCAATCGGTTAGCGGCGCAACAAAATCATACGTGCCGGCTTGACTTGCAAAATCGAGAATCATCTTCTCGTGCAGTTGGGCAAAAGGAACCTCTTCAAACTCCACTTTTACTCCGGTAAGCTTTTCATACTCCGGAATCTGTTTCTCCAGAGCAGGAACCCTGGCCCATCCTTTGAAAACAACCGTTCTCAAAACGACCTGCTCTTCTTCTTTAGTTCCGGCGCAGAAAGCGAGAGAAGAAAACGCAAGAATCAGTGTAAGAAGAACTGCATGAAAAACGATAAGAAATTTCTTCCTGTGTAACATGGTCTTCCTCCTTTGCCAATAAATTTTTTTTATAAAATCCATTTCAATGGATTTTAATCATTTAATACTTCCTCTGCAGAGCTCGCTACTAATACACGTGCTGAATCCAACCGTATTCTCGCCACGTTATGCATCGCATCAATGCATGAAAACTCCGCCGTATCCGAATGCCGTCACTCTTACAGCTCCAGTATTTCGCTGTGGGCATTCGAAAACGCTTCACAACCGTCTTTCGTAACCCTGAACCCGTCCTCCCAGCGGAACCCGTAATCGCTCCAGGCAAAAAAGGTATCCGCCATAAAAGTCATGTTCTCCTTCAGCAGATAATCCGAAGTGGTTTCCAGCCATGGCTTTTCGACCTCTATAATGCCGGTACCGTGACACGGACCGTACAGGTAACAATCACCGTACCCGTGTTCCTTAAAATACTCAACGTATTTCGTCGCCACTTCTCTGGCAGCAACGCCTTCTCTGACCCAGTCGTAGGTTTTCATATGAACGTCGAGGCCGAACCGGACATGCTTTTTCATAGCGTCCGGCATTTTTCCGAAGATTATAGGACGCCCGACCGAAGACGAATACCCGCCGTACCGCGAACCGATGCAGAGCTGTATCAGCTCTCCCTGTCTCAGCTCGTCGTACGTGGCCCTTGCAATCGCGTTTCTGGTTTTTCGTCCGCCGAACACATAGTTTGGAAACCCCTCAGCTTCTGCGCCGTGTCGGTACAACGATTCATACACGATGCCGAGAGCCTGCTTTTCGGTCATCCCGGGTTTTATAACGTTAACGGTATCCTCGAGCGCCATTTCACTAATTCTATGGGCCTCTTTTATCATGGCTATTTCATTTTCCGATTTTATCATCCGCATTTCCGAGATAATCCACTCGGCCCGTATCAATTCGCCGTCCGCACCAATTGCTTCCTTCACACCGTTGTATACAGGCATCGGCAGGATCGAGTAGTCGCCGAGCGCCAGTCTCTTCACGCCTCTGCCCTCTGAAACCTCCTCAAATATCTCTTTAAAAGAAGAAACAGGTATACCGGGGTAGTCCGGTTCGGCCGATTCCCTGTACTCGATCATCGTTCTTATTTTCTTGATCCTGCTCCGATCGGCGGCAAACGGCTCGGCTTCGGGTCCGATAAGAAGTATCGGCTCGCCTTCCTTCGGTACGATAACACCGGCTGTCTCGAAAATCGGCCAGTGGTCGCTGAGATACCGTACGTTTGCCTGATCTGCCTCATTGCAGTGAACGAGATACGCGTCATAATCGTGCTCCGCAAGTTTGTGTTGAACCCTTTGAATACGGTTTTGAAATTCGCTATCGGGTAGCTTATGCATCATTTGAATTTTCCTCCATTCAATTTGTCAGTCGCATCCACATGACTTTCTCATACACAAACCGGCTTTTACATGATGCTCTCTGATCCTGTCGTCATCCTTGTTCAATATTATTTCGAGCAACAACTTCGAAGCCAGTCGCCCGATCTTTTCATCGACGCTGTCCAGAGTGGTAAGCGGAGGATCGATAGAATCGGTAAAATCCAGATTATCGAAGGATACAACGGCGATATCATCCGGTATTCGGATGCTATTTTTTTTAAAGGCCTTGTAGGCTCCAAGGGCCATCTGAGAGTTCGCATAAAAAATCGCTGTCGGTGCCTCGCCCTTATTCTTCATCAACTCCATAGTCGCATCGTATCCCCCATTTACTCTCCAATTCGATACTCTGACGAGCTGTTCTTCAGCCTGTATGCCATATTCCATCAATGCCTTTTTATAGCCCTCCAGTCTTTCTTTTCCCGAAGTCTCCGCCAGAGGACCTGTTACACAGGCGATTTTTCTATGCCCGTGCTCAAGGAGATGCTTCGTCAATACATACGCGCCGTCTATATTGTCGTGGAGAACTGTGTTTGTTTTTATCCCTTCAGCCTTGTTGTCGATCACGACCACAGGTATATGATGTCGATTTATTATCTTCTGAAGGAACCCGCCCGTTGTCCCGACTGTCGCAAGAATTATACCGTCAACTCTTTTTGCGAGCAGGAGTTTCAGCGAACTGATTTCGTTTTCTTCGGATTCCTCCGTAAAACTGACAAGAAGGCTGTAGCCGTGCCGCCGGAACTCTTTTTCAATGACGATCCCTACTTTGCCGTAAAACTCGTTTGTGATATCGGGCACTATATATCCAATTGTAAAAGTCTTTTTTAACCGTAGACTCTTCGCGAGAAGGTTCGGATAGTACGAATACTTCTGGGCTACCGATAGTATCCTTTGCCTTGTGCTTTCATTTACATCGGGATGGTTGTTGATGGCCCTCGAAACTGTTTTGATTGAGAAGCCTGTTTTGCTCGCAATATCCTTGAGTCCAACAATCTTTCTCATCTTCGACCTTATGGTAAACGTTGTCGGGAACGATTACCATAAATAGTACCATATGACAATGTCATGTCAAGATGTTATTTTATTACTGGCATTATTTAAGGGATATTCGATTTAGATTGAAGTAAAAGTTGTAAAGCATTGATTCTCTGGTTTTGATATTGGGCGAAAATCCATCCGGGAATAGTTGTGAAAACAAGTATTGTACTATTCATCGAACAGCCCGATGACATCCTCCCTGGTAAGCGACTTGAAAAAGCCGGTTTCCGTTGTGATCAGCTCACCGGCAAGCTCCTTCTTTCGCTCCTTGAGCACGAGCATCTTCTCCTCAACCGTACCCTTTGTAACCATTTTATAGGCTATGACCTTTTTCGTCTGCCCGATCCGGTGCACCCTGTCCACCGCCTGGCTTTCCACTGCGGGGTTCCACCAGGGATCGAAGAGGATCACGTAATCCGCTGCTGTAAGGTTTATTCCCACACCGCCCGCCTTGAGGCTCAAAAGAAACAGCCTGTACTCGTCACGCTCCTGAAAATTTTGTATTTCCTTTTTTCTCTGTCTCGATTTTACCGAGCCGTCGATGTAGGAGTGCCTGAAACCGCCTTTCCTCGCATACTCGCGTATGATTTCAAGACACTGCACGAACTGGGAAAATATCACGATCTTGTGATTCTCTTCGAAGATCTCTTCAACAATGTCCTTCATCTGCTGAAATTTGGAAGACTGCACATGCCTGAACTTCCTGTCCGCCAGAACCGGAAAAAGGGCTATCTGCCTGAGCTTCAAAAGCGCCGCAAGTATTTCGATTGCGGATTTTTCAATTCCGTCGCGCTCTATCTTCCCGGTAATCGCTTTTCTATAAAACTCCTTGTGCTGCTCGTAAATTTCAGCCTGCCGTTTCCCCATCTGCGAGTAAAGCATCACCTCCGACTTGTCGGGCAGCTCCTTGACCACGTCCTCTTTTTTTCTCCTCAGAATAAAGGGGTAGATTATCTTCCGAAGGCGCTGGGCCGCCTCACTGTTTTGCTGTTTTTCAATGGGTCTCACGAATGTACGCATGAACGCTTTTTTTCCGTACAGCATACCGGGATTCAGAAACTCCATCTGCGACCAGAGCTCATAGATGCTGTTTTCAATCGGGGTACCGGTTAAAGACACCCTGCGGTCGGATTTTAGCAGGCGTACCGCTTTGAACAGGAGGGAGTTGAAGTTTTTTATGTTTTGCGACTCGTCGAGAAGGACATAGTTGAAATGCATCTCCTTCAACCGGGCAATGTCGTTTCTCAGTGTCTGGTAGCTCGTGAGAATAAAATCGTAATTCTCGACCGACTTCAAATCTTTTTCGCGAGTCGGTCCGTAGTACAGTAGATATTCGAGCTGCGGGGTGAACCGGTGGATCTCACTCTCCCAGTTTGCGATGGTATTTACAGGCACAACGACAAGCGAAATTTTAAGCCTACCCTCCTCCTTCAGCTTCTGAAAGAATGCAAGTGCCTGCACGGTTTTTCCAAGTCCCATATCGTCGGCAAGGCATCCTCCCAGTCCGTACTCATTGAGAAAAAAGAGCCAGTTATACCCGCCATGCTGATAATCCCGAAGCTCACCGTGAAACCTGCGTGGGAGCGCATACTTATTCATCGTTTTAAAGCTTTTCAGCTGCTCGCTTATCTCTCGTATGCGCTCGATTTGTTCATCGCGTTTATTGATAATGTCATTGTAGAAATCGTCGATAAAATGAAAACGAAACTTCGATACCTTCAGCTCCCCTGTTTTGCTCATTCCTTCATTGAACAGGGCTTTCAGTTTTGCTATTTCTTTTTCCGTTACGATCACATACTGATCTCCCACCTTCATGATACCTTCCGACAGAAGAGACGGGTCGAACTCGATGTCCCGCATATTTCCGCCGGAATCCCGATAGCCGACCTTTACATCAAACCAGTCCAGTTCCCGGCTTACCCGCATTGCAATGGAGCCGGTCGAGGCCGTTACCTTTTTATTCTTTCCCTTGAGCCGTATTTCGATTCCTTCATCCAGTACCGTTTTTCCGTAGGACAGTAAAAACTGCGTCCGATTGACGGGGACTCGAAATACTTTAAAGTAGTAATCCTGCTGGAAGTGGGTTCTGAACTTTTTCGTGAAAAACTGGCGCACCTTCTTCTCAAACTCATAATTTCTTCTGTACACTGCGTATTCAGCGCCCTCATTTTCAACCGGAATGAACTCCATATCTGAAAGCTCGGGAAGATTCATGCTGCCGTACTGAAACCACAACTCTATATACACCCAACTGTGTCGCTCCTCAATTTCGATAAAAGGTTTCGGTGCTAAATGCTTTATCCGAAGCTCGCCGGGGATTTTTTCTATACGGATGCCGCCTTTCCCAACGGTGAAAAAACTGATAAGACGATTGATTTCCCCGTAGGTGTAGCTTCGTTTTTTGTAAAGCAGAAGGTCGAGAAGGTCCACCGCTGGCTCGTTGTCCCGGCTGAAAAAAATCGTGCCGTCGTCACCGAAGACGAAGATGGAAAAGCCGCTGCATATAAAACGGTTTCCCGAATTCTTTCGCAGCACGAACCGTTTTTTCTCTCCCGTAAAAACAATTTCAGGAACAAAGTACACCTGCTCCTTTTTTATGGAGTGTACCGCAAAGCGGACACGGATCGAGCCGATCTCAATGAACGATGCAGGCATAACATTTCGGTCGTACTTTACAAACAGTGAGGAAGGCATGTGATCGATAAGGAAATCCATATGATTCTTCAGGATATCCGTATGATTATCCCATCCGGAAAGCCTGTATAAGAGCATTTTTTCAACTTTTCCGAATGCTTCCGTAATCCACTCCTCCCTGTACCGGTCAAATCTTCCCTGCTCGCCGCTCGCTTTTATGTACCGCGCCGACGGAGATATGACCCAGCCGCTCGAGGGATAGTTGTCGATATTTTCAATGACGAAAACGAGTTTATACCTCTTTGCAACGCTGCTGTCCTTCGGGAGCCCGGTAGCCCGCACCAGATGATCGACAAAATCAAACCCACGGCTCGACTTTTTCTTCGCATCTCTCAGGCTGATGACGGTCTCTTCGTCTGTGCCGGGGAAGCCCTGGTTTTCGGTTTTAATGGGGTTTGAAGGGGGAGTCTTTTCCGCATACTCCTCCATGAGCACGGCCGCGATATGCTTGCAGTTACGAACTCCCCCTGCATGGGTACAGTTGCAGAAGGCTGTCCTGGGATTGCCCGCCTCGTCCAGCTTGACCTGCACGGAGTACGGTTTATATGCATTTCCGTTTACAAGGGCATTGATAATATTTCCTTCCCTGTCGAATATGGAAACACGCCCCTGTCTGTAATAGTCGACTCCCCGTTTGAATATCGCCTCACTGTGGACGAATGCACGTATTATATCGATTGTCATTGCTTTCCGTACCGTCTTGCAGGAATTTTTTTTACCGACAGTCCATTGCTGCTCTCGGATCAGGGGTGGAAGAGGCGGCCGTTATTCGGCTGTGTGCGGTCTGATGTGCCGGAAAGACACGGCATACGGCGGGAGCCCGACGAGCTTCATTCAGCCGGCCACAGTTCTGATGAACCCATCCAGGCGCCCGGTCCGAACCTCTGAATGACCGCATCGGCAAATTCGGAGCATTTAACCTCTTCGGCGCCTTCCATGAAGCGCGCAAAATCATAGGTAACTATTTTTTCACCGATTGTCTTTCCAATTCCTCGGATAATACAGTCGGCGGCATCGTCCCACCCCATATACCTGAGCATGAGCTCACCGGAAAGGATGAGAGATGTGGGATTTACCTTGTCGAGCCCTGCGTACTTGGGCGCCGTACCGTGTGTTGCCTCGAAGACTGCGTGACCTGTTTCATAGTTGATATTACCGCCCGGCGAAATGCCGATGCCTCCCACCTGGGCTGCAAGCGCATCGGATATATAATCTCCGTTCAGATTCGTCGTTGCAAGCACATCGAATTCCGCTGCGCGTGTCAATGACTGCTGAAAGAAGATATCGGCGATCACATCCTTGATCAGTATCTTCCCGACAGCATTGTCCCTGTTTTCACTCTTTGCGTAGTCCTCCCAGGTAATGACCTGGTTCGGGTACTTCTCCTTTGCAAGCGCATACCCCCATTTTCTGAACGCCCCTTCAGTAAATTTCTGAATATTTCCCTTGTGTATGAGAGTGACGCTTTTCCTGTTGTATTTTATTGCGTATTTTATAGCCGCATCGACAAGACGCCTGCTCTTTCGGATACTCACGGGTTTTATTCCGATACCCGAATCTCCCGGTATATCCCAACCGAGCCCGTCCTTCAGGTATCCGATCAGTGCCTTCGTTTTTTCATTACCCTCCTCGAGCTCCAATCCCGCATACACATCCTCCGTATTCTCCCGGAATACCACCATATCGACGAGCTCCGGCCGTTTGACCGGAGACGGAACCCCCCTGAAGTAGCGGACCGGACGAAGGCACACGTAGAGGTCCAGAAGCTGCCGTATTGCGACATTGAGGCTTCGTATACCGCCGCCTACCGGTGTTGTAAGGGGTCCTTTTATCCCGATGAGATGCTCCCGCAGAGCATCGACCGTTTTCTCCGGCAGCCATTCACCCGTTTCGTCATGCGCCTTGCCCCCTGCGAGCAGCTCCATCCACTCTATCTTCCTGGTTTCACCGTAGGCGTTTTGTACCGCGGCATCGAACACCCGTACCGCTGCCCGCCAGATATCAGGTCCGATACCGTCTCCCCTTATATAGGGTATGACGACATGGTCGGGGACAAAAAGCACCCCGTCTTTCATACAGGCTTTTTCCGCTTTTTTATTCACTATCCTACACCTCCGGGCCGACCTGCAGTCAATACAGCCGTCCTGCGGCCGGCCGTTTCTTCCGATTACCCTGCCGCCCGCAGTGCATAATGCCGCCTAACGCAGCCTGCCGGATCTGATTATCCCGACCAACAGCCATATTCCTATGACAGCAGCGGTAAAAAAACCGGCAAGTCCCGGAACCGGGTATCCGTTAATAAACGGTCCGATGCCCGCTTGTACGAGAATCGAGGATGAAAGCAAAAGTGCCGCAATGATGACCGCGAACGAAAGCCTGTTTCCAACCCTGTCGATCTCACTTACCGCCCTGTCCAGGTTTTCATGAAATATGGGCAGCCTCAGACGTCCAACGGTAAACCTCCGAAGAACCTGGCCGAGCTCGGCGGGCAGAGACCGGATGAAGAAATTCAGATCGTCGAGCACGCTGAGCATATCCTTCACGTACCTGCCCGGACTGTACTGTGAAACAAGCCACTTTTTAACGTACGGCTTCGAAAACTCGGCGATATTGAACTGCGGACTGAGCTTGCGCCCGAGTCCGTCGACCTCAAGAAAGGTGCGAAGTATAAGCAGGTACTCGCCCGGCAGGTTGAACCGGTATTTTCGCGATAAATTGAAAAGACCGTGGAGCGAGGAGGGAACATCGAGCTTCGATATCGATCGATCGCGGGTCGTGTCCATTATCTCGTACAAATCTATTTTCAGCCTCCGTATATCGGTACTCTCCGGCAGGAAGTTGTACCTCCTGAGATAGCGGATCACCCGATCCACATCCTGCTCGATGACAGCGGAGAGAATGTTTCCGATGAGCATGACCCCCTCTCTGTCGATATATCCGGTGATGCCGAAATCGACCGGCGCGATGACGTTCCCGGGGAGAACGAACAGATTTCCGGGATGCGGGTCGGCATGGAAAAAACCGAACTCGAACACCTCACTCAGTGCAATATGACCCCCGTGTTCAACGATTGCTCTCTTGTCCATCCCGGCTTTTTCAAGCGCCTGAACATCGGATATTTTGATTCCATCAATAAACTCCATCACCAGCAAACGGGCGGTTGTATACTCCTGGTATACTGTGGGAATATAAACGTACTCCTTCCCGCTGAAAAACCGGGAAAACCGTTCCATGACATGGGCCTCATGCATGAAATTCAGCTCGCCGAGCAGTATCTCGGAAAACTCGTGCAATACCTCTTCGGGATGGTACTGCCGAAGCTCCGGTATATAGTGGAGCGCAAGCCGGGTAAAGAGCCGCATTATTGCGAGGTCCTTTTCGATGATTTCGCGAGTTTTTGGCTTCAGCACCTTGACCGCAACCTGATTACCGTTGTCCTTCAAAACAGCCCGGTGAACCTGCGCGATCGAGCCGCTCGCAACCGGCGAGTGCTCGAAATTGTCGAATACGTCCGACAGAGCCGCTCCTGTTTCATCCTCGACCACCTTTTTGATCGCATCGAACGGGACATGCGGGTTTCTGTCCTGCAGTTTTTCGAGCGCGGCTGCGTATACAGGCGGAATAATATCGGGCCGAAGGCTCAGAATCTGACCCATCTTTATAAAGGCAGGACCGAGCTCCTCGACAGCGAGGCGCAGGCGCTCGGGCTCCGGCAGGGTTTTAGTCGACTGTTCCTGCCGTATATGAAAAATACGTGCCGGAACGGCGCCGAGCCCGCTTCTGAGCCGCGCAAGGAATGCTGAAAAACCGTACCGGCCCACAATGGAGACGATTTTTATAAGGCGTGTGATGTTTTTATAATTTCTGCCGACGCTGAAAATCTGCATTCCGGTGCACTTCCTTTATTGTAAAACAGCTCAGCCGACGTTTGAACGGGGCATACCGGCATCCGTACAATCGTCCGGAGGCTTGCCTGCCGGGAGAAAAGTCCCCCTTGTTACCTTTTCGCCGTACTTGTCCTTCATCATGTCCAGGACTCTGTCCGTGCTGCGCTTCGCGGCTGCCTCATGCTCTTTGTCCTGAAACAGGTCGAGCTGAGACGAGTCTGTATCCTGAAACATGAGATTCGACACTCCGATACCGATAAGCCGTATCTTTCTGTCCCGCCTCTGAAATTCCCGGTAGAGCTTTACTGCAGTAGATCGAACCGCGGCCACATCGTTTACATGGTTTGATAAGCTCCTGCTTCGCGTGTGAGTCTCAAAGCCCGAAAGCCGGATCTTCAGGGTAACCGTTTTTCCGGCAAACCGCTTTTGCCTCATCTTTCTCGTCAGCCGGTCGGCGATCTCGAAGAGGACATTTTCAATGAGCTCGTTGTCGTCAACATCCTGCCTGAAGGTTACCTCCTCGCCGATCGATTTTCTTTTTCCTCCCTCATGAACCCGACGGTCGTCGACGCCGTTTGCAAGCTCATGGAGCCTGACGCCGTATGCGCCGAAAAATTGTACGAGCTTCGCCTGCGATGCCGACGCAACCTGGCCGATGGTGTGAAAACCGAGGGCATTAAGTTTCTCCCTGGTTTTCGGACCCGCCCCCCATAGATATTTCAGTGGAAGGTCGGCAAGAAACGTCCTCTCCCGGCCTGCAGGGCAAACCGTCACCCCATCCGGCTTTCCGAGCTCTGAGGCAATCTTTGCGACCGACTTATTCGCAGCGATACCGATGCTCGCGGAAAGACCCGTCTCCTCCCTGATGCGTCTCTTGATATCCGCTGCAAGCTTTTCCCCAAAACCGTGCAGCCTTTCGGTGCCCGTACAGTCTAAAAAAGCCTCGTCTATGCTTATCTGCTCGACAACGGGAGAAAATCCACCGAGGATCTTCATCACCTTTTTCGAGAGTTCCTCATAACGCCTGAAACGCGGTCTGATAAAAATCGCGTCAGGGCATCTCCTGTACGCCGTCGAAATGGGCAGCGCCGAATGTATGCCGTATTTTCTCGCCTCGTAACTCGCCGCAGATACCACGCCGCGTCCCTTACCTCCTTCCGGGTCCGCGCCCACAACCACCGGTCTGCCCCTGTACTCAGGGTTGTCGAGCTGCTCCACTGAGGCGTAGAAAGCATCCATGTCGACGTGTACGATCGTTCTGCTTTTTTTCCGGTTCATACACCGAATACACTCTACAGGAACTTTATTCCAGTACGGTCTTCACTGAAAAATATACACCGAAAGCACGGCGAATTACAATACATAAAGAGGGCCGATGATCATCCAATAAGCCGTATAGAACCTTGAAAGAGAAATAATCGCTGGATATATAGGGGATTTCATGCACAACATATGCTATAACTTTGCCGGAGGCCGGACTTGAACCGGCACGGGGTGTAAGCCCCGAGGGATTTTAAGTCCCTTGTGTCTGCCAATTCCACCACTCCGGCAAATGGGGGTCGCGACTCAGAGACACACCATGCGAGCGTGCCCGCCCGTTTGCATCCATCCTTCGACCGTATGAGCCCCATTCAGCCTGCCCGCGGTCGCCTGAACAGGAGATATAATAGTAAGGCGAAAACGGACTGTCAAGACATAATAGAAACCGGCATGCAAACAGAGTGCAGATGCTTTTATTTCTCCGAAACCCTATAATCTCAATCTTTCTCGAAGGCGCCGATGGACCACGGCACTGTTCTTGTCCGCTCTTTCATACAGCCCGTATCTGGCATACAGCACTCCGAGCTTATTAATCGATTTCGGACTCTCGTTTGTTTTCTTTATCTCTTCCTGTATCTTCGCAAGTTTCTGGTAAATTTCCCTGTCAATGAAGCCGATCATCTCCCGGAGATAGTCGTTCAGTATTTGCTCTTTGGGGGGTGCTTTGACGTCATAAACGCCGCCGCTCTCCGGTTGTCGTCCCATGTGGTCGCGTTTCGATCATACAGCCGTATTGTCTCTGTATACATATCTGTATAGTGATTACCTTCATACGTAAACTCGATCGAAATTTCCGCAGATGCCTTGGTACTCTCAGTTATCTCGAGCACCTTCTCCGTAAACAGCGTGTTCAGCTCAATTATCACCTCTTCACCTGCTTCAAGCGCATAAGGTGTTTTGCATACCTTCGGGTTATCCATGTACTGTTAAACAAACAGGCTCACCGAAATATCCGTTATCCGTATGCCTGCCTTATTACGGAGGACCGCTCTGCCCACAGGGTGATCATCGTAGTACTTGAAAAATACGGGAAAGATTTCCTCAAACTCGACATCCGTTATCTCAAGGTATTGAGAGCCGCTTTCAGGCGGTGCAGGCCGTAATGGCACCTCTTCTCTTTTTTTTTCTTTTTTTCCGGATTTGAAGTGATACGCGGTGCCAAGTGAGATGCCGATACCGTTATACAGGCCGAGATAGTTCATGTACGACCCTTCCAATCCGATACTTATGGAGGGAGCTACCAGGAAACGGATTCCTGCTCCTGCGGCGATAAAGGGATGGCCGTCTTTCGGCCCGGTTTTATCGTTCATAAAACTGTAGAAATACCCGCCTGAAGTGCATCCTTTAAAAAACAGCCTTTTGCTTATATCGCAATGGACCCCCGCCCCCGTCCCCACGGAAAGCGCGGGCAGTGAGGTTTCGAAGGCAACAGGCATCAGTGCATAGCCGAGGCTTCCGCTGATATAAAATAACGGCCTTGAGGGAATGCGGTATTCGCCGGAAATACCCACACTGCCTCCCAGGTTGAAAAAATCAGCATCTTTGCCTATCGGTACACTGAGTCCAGGTGTAAGATTCAGGGAAAAATACAATGGTGTACTGTACCCGCTACATACATATACAGAAGCAAACATGAAAATAAAAATAAGCAGCGTAATACTTCTTTTCATTTTTTCCTTCCCCTTGTAAGAGAGCAGAAAAAACTCCATTAATAATACAGTCATGAAAATAAATCAAAAAAATCGACCTTTTGCCTATTACTATAAACTGTACCATAGGCATAACTATTTGCAATAAGCTATATTTTGTTTTAACTTTCATTTCTGCCGTCATGACCGCGATTGTAATTGAGTGCAGAAAGGGCGTGCCGTTTTATTTGACATATATCGATGCAAAATTTATCATTAAAAGAAGGATACAACCATGCACACGACAAAAAATACTTCAACCTTCGCGGTATTCAATCTGTCGCTGTATATCCTCCTTAGCATACCTGGCATTCTTGCGGGCCAAGAATCCGAAAAAAGGGAGGTCTCTTCATTTGATTCGATACACGTCACCGGACCGATCGTCCTGTATCTTGAAAAGGGAAACAGGGAGAGCGTAACCGTTAAGGTTGAAAATATCGGACCGGAAAAAATAGTTACGGAAACAGACGGGCTCACCCTGAGGGTGCGCCCGCAGTCCGGCATATTCAGCGAAGAGGCAGGCGCGCAGGTAATCGTAACCTTCAAGGAGCTTCGTCAAATACGGGCAGGAAATGCTGCCGAAGTGATAGGGAAGAGTATCATTCAGGGCGATAAAATCGAAATCAACGTCAATACGAATGCGAAGGCGAAACTCGAGGTAAAGGCAAATTTACTAGAAATAAAAATGACGAGTGCCGGAGAGCTCGATATTTCGGGCACAACCGGGTCCCAGGAGGCAACCATCAATACCGGTTCGCATCTGAACGCCTTTAATCTGACCTGCGTTAACCTCTATATCAAAATCAATACAACCGCTGTCGGAAATGTCCGTGTAAAAGGGTTGATTGATGCCGATGTCGGTACCAAAGGCATCCTGCGCTACAAGGGAAATCCCGAAAAGGAGAGAATTCAAAAGAGTTTCGGCGGCACGGCAACCAAGCTCCTCGACTAAAAGCAAGCGATTCAGTATCGTGTATACCTGCATGAGCCGCCGGTACGCGGCCTGACCGTGCCTCAGTCGGGATCGTATCGGCGTCTCTATTTTGAAAAAGAACCGGAGGGTCCGCTCAAAGATTATCAGGCTGACATTTTTCTGCAAATGATGCGTTGCGACCGATCTTACCTGTCTGTCTCCTTATTTCTCACTCGTGCTATATACACCCCGCGCGAGACAACAGCAACGACAACGAGCACACCGCCGACAAACGCCCAGCGCCCCGGCGCCTCTCCGATAAACAGGTACACCCACACCGGATTCAGTATGGGCTCAATGGTAAATATGAGCATGGCGTCGATGGCCCGCACCTTCTTTATGGCATACGAGTAGAGCACATACGAGAAGCCGAGCTGAAATACGCCGAGAGCGCAGAGAGCAAGCCAGTCGTACAGACCTGGCCGGCCGGAGAGCATAAAGGGAAAGGTTATAAAGACGGTAACCACATTACCCAATAAGGCCGTTTCAACGGGGGATGTGTCCTTCTGCTTTCGTAAAAACAGACCGAGCCATGCCATGGCAAAGCCCGCCAGAAGCGCGAGGACATTACCGAGGTATCCTCCCGGTGTGAGGTCATCCAGAAAGAAGAGAACTATACCGCAGAGTACAACCGCAACAGCAGCTGCATCGAACCAGTGGATCTTCTCCTTTAGAAAACGACTGCTGAACATCGCCACGTATATCGGGGCGGTGTACTGCAGAATTATCGCATTGGCTGCAGTGGTGAGCTTCGTTGCCGAGACGAAGAAAATCACCGTTGCCGCGTAGCTGACAGCACCACCCATCTGCGGCAAAGAGAGGTGAAAATGAGGCTTTCTGACAACCGCCATGACGATCACCGCGGAAATCGCGCTTCTTATGCCCGCAATTGCGAGAGGGTTCCAGGCAACAAACTTGATTAAAAGACCCCCGCTGCTCCACAACACCGCGGCGGAAACGAGGGATGCGATGGCTGCCGTAAAGCTCATTTTCGCTTTCCTAAGGACTTCTATATATCAGGGAAAAGACATTCTTCGCAGGGGGCAAAAAAAATGAGGCGGCAGTCGGACTCGAACCGACGTGTAACGGTTTTGCAGACCGTCGCCTTACCACTTGGCTATGCCGCCGTATACAATGAAGAATAGTAATCTGATTCAACAATGTCAATACAATTTCCGTACTGAAAGCTCAATAGAACACGAATACTGCACCAGCACCAATGACGGGGGATGGAGCATGAAGCACAACCGGAGTCCCGCTCCAATAGTAAAGAACCTTTTAAATCTCCCGATAATCAAAAAGATAGGTACGTGAACGTATCAATCGTGCAATGTCCGAAGGACATATACAGTTTTGAATGCTGAAAACCAACATATAAAAGGTCGTCTTGAAGAGCTTATCAATATCAGGGACATTCCGTCTCTTCCGGAAGCTGCGAAGATTGCTATTTCAAAAACGCTCTCGCTGGACAAGTCGGCGGACGATATAGCGGAAATTATCAAACAGAGCCCGCCTCTTGCACTCAAGATTCTGAAGCTCGCAAACTCATCATACTATTCGGGCGGATCACAGCTCACAAAAATAAAAGAAGCGGTTGTGCTTCTGGGATACAAGACGGTTAAAAGTCTTATACTGAGTATTGCGATCAAGGATACTTTCAACGAAAAACAATCAAGATGGTTTCACTACAAATCATACTGGCTTCACTCCATTGCAACTGCATTCATCGCACAGGAGATTGCTAAGACCCTCTCAATTGAATCGGAGGAGGAGATATATTCTGCAGGCCTTCTGCACGATATAGGAAAGGTTGTCTTCCTCATTTCAGACGCCCAGACGTACAGGAAAGCAGTGTCGCTCATCGAGGAAAAGCATTACTCCTTTATAAAAGCCGAGCTGGAGCTGTTTGATTTTGACCATGCCGACGTTTCGACATTTTTATTCCGTTACTGGGAGCTTCCGCCGTCCCTCATCAAACCGGTCGACAATCACCATCGCAGCACCGAATATCTTATATCAAAGAATGACAGGGCCTCTTTTATCTTGAAGATAGCAAACGAGCTCGCCCATTTGAGCGGATTCACCAGTCATCCGGGAGAGCCGCCCTATAAAACGAGCAACGTACTCATCGATCGGCTGGGCATTGGCAAGGAGGATCTGGACAGCATCCTCTCTAAACTGAGGGCCTACCTTGAAACAATCTCCGTCGCCCTTAATATTCCAAAAACAGACGTAAAGGGGTATTTCCAGGTACTCTCTTCGGCAAATGAAGAGCTCGGAAAAATGTTCATCAGCAATCAGCGGATGGTGGATGAAATTACCAGAAAAAAGGAGGAGCTCAAAGGACTTCACAATCTCTCGAACCTTTTTTTGAGCGAGAAAAAAATTGAAACCGCTACGAGAAATACAGTTGTTTTCTTTATTAAACAATTCCGTTTCGATTCAGTGCTCATGGAGGTGTACCTGAGTGGGGAGAAATCGATTCTCTGCACCGGTTTTCTGCCCACTATGATAAAGGAGAAGGAAAGACCCGTACAGACAGCCGACATAGAGCTGAACGACTGCGTCATTAGCAGGGGCGGTGTTGCGTATGACCGAAACTCTTTCATTTGCCCCGTATACGACGGGGATAGGAAGGAAATCGGGAAGATTGTCATAAAAGACAGCACGGCAGTCCCCGAGGAAGATCTGAAGCCGTTCATCGATCAGGTTGCCCTCGGGCTCACCAACACACGACTTCACACTCTGAACAGGATCAAGACAGAAAAGCTGAACATCGCCCTTCAGCAGTTGCATGATGAATATGAGAAGAGAGAACAGCTGTCAAAACTCAATGAGCTGATACTCGACACGTCTCCCATCGGTATAGTCATTACAGACAAAGATGGAAATATCATCCACGCCAACCCCGAATCAGAACATATACTCGATGAGCCCCTTTCGGGAAAAAATATCGCTTCTCTAAAACTACTCGCCGATAAAAAAGAAGGAAAAAAACTTGCAGCGCTCATCGGAAAAACGGGCGATGTTGAAATGACAATCGAAAACGATGACCGCAGAATCCATCTTATGATTCAATCCGTTCCGATTAAAAATTCCCCGCACACCCTTCTTTTGATCACCGACATAACCGAAAGAAAAGAAAACGAGAAACGGCAGCTTCAGAGCGAAAAAATGGTCACACTCGGGGAGCTCTCAGCAGGAATCGCACACAACCTCAGGAGCCCGCTCGCCGTAATCAAGGGTATCCCCGAGCTCATCCTTTCAGATATCGAGAGCGGCACCCTGAAACCGATAAGGATAACGGGCGGGAAGGAAACAGAAGACACCGAACTTGCTGATAATATGCACCTCGTTCAAAAAAGCATGGAAAAAACATTCGCCATCATAGACAGTATTATGGAGTTTGCAAAAAAAGAAACGGCACGGTTCGAGGAGGTGCACATCTCCCATGTACTGGATGATGTGTTCCTGCTTCTCGAGCACAGGATACACGGAAAAGACATTTCCTTTAAAAACAGTACGCATGGCTGCGCTGTCTTCGCCAATAAAAACATGCTCATTCAAATATTCGTCAATCTTTTCAACAATGCACTCGATGCCGTGGGAGACAGGGGCAGTATCGAAGCAAAGTGCATGCATGAAAAGGGGAAGGTGATCATCCATTTCATTGATGACGGCAGAGGTATAAAGGAGGAAAATCTGGAAAAGGTGTTTGAACCCTTTTTCTCGACATCGGGAAAGGCAAACGGAACAGGTCTGGGGCTCAGCGTTACGCAGAGAATGGTTATTTTACACGGCGGTTCGATCAAGGCCCTGCAGAGAAAAGGCGGAGGAACCGTTTTTGAAATTATATTTCCGGAGAGGAGCGTGTAAGCATGGCGAACGTACTCATTATTGAGGATGAAGACCTGTACCGCGATTTCCTTCAAAAGATCATCTCAAACCGGTACTCCTGCGACACTGCAAAACACGGTGAAGAGGCAAAAACACTTCTCAGCACAAACAGCTATGATATCGTGCTCTACGACCTGCGTCTCCCAGGCATAGCGGGAAAAGATCTCATCCATTTCGTGAAAACAGAAATCGATCCGGACATTGTCAATATCGTGATAACCGGATATGAAGAAGACTGGTCGCCGGTGGAGGCGACTGAAGAGAACATCTTCTTTTATCTGAAGAAAGGCAACTTCCACCCTGCAGACCTTCTCAAAATAATCGACAGCGCCCTGCAGCTCCGGAACTTCAGGCTCAACGAACGGGATTATATCAAAGAGCTTATCGCATCGGAAAAGATTGTAACGGCAGGCAAGCTCGCAACGGGCATTGCGCACGAAATAAACAATCCTCTTCAGAGCATGGTTCTCATAATAGAGCTTCTTAAAAACAAGGTTTCCTCCCTGCGCAATGCAGACGACCTCCTTGGAGATCTGTCTCTCATGGAAAGAGGAATCGAGAGGATACAGGGGGTGGTGCAGCAGCTCATAGAGCTGTACAGAATCGATACAAACCCGACAAGCGTCGGGTATCTCGACGAAATCATCAAAAAAGCCATATCCTTCCTCAACCCGATAGCCAGAGAGCAGAACACCCGTGTACGCTGTGATTGCCCCGAAGGAGATACATTGATTGTTACGGTTGAAAACCAGTTTTTCTACATCCTCATAAATACATGCCTCTCATTCCTCGATTTCCATCATGAAAGCATAACCATATCACCGCAAAGTGCGGATAATCACGCAACAGTATGCATCAGGGCGTTGCGAAAAGGGCCTGAAGCAGACTCCGAAAAGCCCCCATACCTGCCTCACATCAAACAGAGTTTCGGTCTGGATCATCTGCTCAAGCAGTTTGATGGAAAAATCGACAGCACTCAAAGCGAGTCGGAGGACATCGCAACAATCACCATCCCCGCTGTTGATCAATCTGAAAAAGAATGGATAATCGGGCTCGATGATCAGCACTAGAGGAGTCGTCCGCTGTTCAGCCGCAGGCTATCAGGCACCCAATCCTGCCCGTTCGGCAACCGCCAGGTGAGAACGGAGGTACTTCCCCGTATGTGAATCTTCCATGCCCGCTATCTCTTCCGGGCTCCCCTGCGCAATGATCCGCCCGCCGTCATCACCGCCTTCCGGACCGAGATCGATGATATAATCTGCGTTTTTGACAACGTCGAGATTGTGCTCGATCACCACCACGGTATTTCCGCCGTCGACGAATCTCTGCAGCACTGCCAGCAGTTTCTTCACATCGTCGAAGTGAAGGCCGGATGTCGGTTCGTCGAGAATGTAGAAGGTCCTGCCGGTGCTGCGTTTGGAAAGCTCCGACGACAGCTTCACGCGCTGGGCTTCACCGCCGGAGAGCGTCGTTGCCGGCTGCCCGAGATGGATGTACCCGAGCCCCACTTCCCGGAGAGTTTTGAGCTTTCTCTTGATCTGCGGAATGCTTTTGAAGAAATCATACGCTTCATCAACCGTCATGTTGAGAATATCGTTGATATTCTTTCTCCGGTACTTCACCTCCAGAGTCTCTCTACTGTACCGCATGCCCTTGCACACGTCGCATGTCACATAGATGTCGGGCAGAAAATTCATCTCGATCCGTATCGTTCCCTGGCCCTGACAGTGCTCGCACCTGCCGCCCTCCACATTGAATGAAAACCGTCCCGGCTGATACCCGCGCATCTTCGATTCGGGAAGAGATGAAAAAAGCTCCCTGATCGGCGTGAAGACGCTGGTATAGGTGGCTGGATTACTCCTCGGCGTACGGCCGATCGGGGACTGATCGATGTCGATCACCTTGTCCAGATGCCCGACGCCTTCGATGCCGTCGTAATCACCCTCCGACCGCGCCGTTTTATACAACCTGTTCGCAAGCACAGGATAGAGCAGATCGTTTACCAGACTCGACTTTCCCGATCCCGACACACCGGTTACGGCAATGAATGTACCGAGAGGAAATGATACGTCTATACTTTTAAGGTTGTGCTCACGTGCACCTCGCAGCGTGAGAAAATTGCCGTTTCCCTCCCGCCGCCGTAACGGGTAGGGTATAACGATCTCCCGGTTGAGGTATCGACCGGTCAGGGAAGCCGGGTTCCTGCGTATATCTTCAGGCGTGCCCTGGGCAACCACCTTCCCGCCGTGCTCGCCCGCACCCGGACCGAGGTCAAGGATGTGATCTGCGTTCAAAATCGTCTGCTCATCATGCTCCACCACGATGAGGGTGTTGCCGATATCCCTGAGGTGAAACAGGGTGTCCAGAAGCCTCCTGTTGTCCCGCTGGTGAAGACCGATTGTCGGCTCATCGAGGATGTACAGTACCCCGACGAGTCCCGAGCCTATCTGTGTTGCAAGACGTATCCTCTGAGATTCACCCCCCGATAAAGTCTCCGCCTTCCTGTCGAGCGAGAGGTAACCGACGCCCACGTTCTTTAAAAATCCCAACCGTGCCCTGATCTCCTTGATAATCGTACGGGAAATTACTTCTTCCCGCTGGGTAAATGAAAGCGATTCGAAAAATTCCAATTCCCTGTCAATTGTCATTCCGGTAATATCGATAATCGACCTGTCCATGATCTTGACGGCAAGGCTCTCTTTTTTGAGCCGCCTCCCCCCGCATACGGGACAGGGGATTTCGGTCATAAAACCCTCCATCCACTCCCGGATGCCTTCGGATTTGGTTTCCCTGTACCGGCGCTCCAGATTCCGTACAATGCCCTCGAACTTTCCCGTGTACTCCCATCGACCCCTGCCGTCCAGGTGATTGTGCACGAAATGAAGCTCTTCGTTGGTACCGTAGAGGAGCTTACTGAACACGCCTTGCGGCATCTTCTCGATAGGGACGTCCGTTGTCAGTCCGAAGCGTCTGGCGAACGCGTTGAAGGAGGTGCGCGCCCAGCTCGACCTCGGCTGAAAGGTAAGTATGGCCCCCTCATCGAAGGAGAGAGATTTATCGGGAATGATGAGATCGGGATTGAACTCGAGCTTCAGCCCCAGGCCCATGCACTCGGGACAGGCACCGTAGGGACTGTTGAAAGAAAACAGCCGGGGCTGTATCTCGGGATAGCTTATGCCGCAGTACACGCAGGCGAGTTTTTTGGAGAAGAGCTCCTCTTCACCGTTTTCCCGCATGACGCCGACGAGGTCCTCTGTCAGACTCTCCGCGGTTTCAATAGACTCCGCAATCCTTCTGCGGTTTTTCTTCTTCAGCTCGACTCTGTCGACTATGACATCTATACTGTGCCGCTTCTGCTTGTCGAGAATCGTATTCAGCGCCTCCTCCACCCGTATGATCTCCCCGTCGACACGCACTCTGACAAATCCGCTACGTGCGATGTCCTCGAATACTTTTTTGAACTCACCCTTCCTTCCCCTGACCAACGGTGCGAAAACAATGAGTTTTTCACCTTCGTTGAAGCTCATAACCCTGTCTACTATCTGGTCGACGGTCTGACTCTGAATTTTTCTCCCGCAGTTGTAGCAGAATGGAGTCCCGACCCGCGCGAAGAGAAGCCTGAGATAGTCGTATATTTCCGTTATTGTGCCGACTGTGGAGCGGGGGTTTCTCTGCGTGGTTCTCTGCTCTATGCTGATGGCAGGCGAGAGTCCCTCGATATAATCGACATCGGGCTTTTCCATGAGACCGAGAAACTGCCTGGCGTACGCCGAGAGAGACTCCACGTATCTGCGCTGGCCTTCGGCGTATATCGTATCGAAGGCAAGAGAGGACTTTCCCGAGCCTGAAAGACCCGTTATCACGATGAGCCGGTCCCTCGGAAGCTCCACATCGATTGACTTGAGATTATGCGCGCGTGCGCCTTTAATGACAATGCTGTTTTGTCCCATATATTCCGTAACCTGCCGTTGAGCACCGGCGGCCGCACGCCTGATACTCATTTGCGTATGATTTTCAGCATAAAAATACCGACCGCTGAAAAGAGCATGTTTCCGATCCAGCCGCCGATAACCGGCGGCAGCCTGCCGCTGCTTCCGAATGTGTAGCCGATTTCAATGACGAAGAAAAATACGAGCACGATGCCGAGCGTCATGCTGAAGCTCATTACCAGCGCATTTTTAAACGACATGCTGCCCAGTGACAGTCCGATGATAATAACGAGAAAATAGGTAAAAGCGGTTGCTATCTTTCTATGGTAACGCGTAAGCTCGCCCTTGTACCCGAAGCCCATCTTCTTCTTCATCATAATATAGTCATACCCGTGTAAAAGCGTCATGTTTTCAATTTTCCGTACATCCCGCGCAAAGTAACGAGGCTCGTCGTTTATGTTCGTCGGCAGCTCTGAAAAATCAATTTTGCGTGAGAGCTCCCCGTCCTCCTTGAAACGGAGCATCACGCCTTTGTAAAACACCCACCTGCTGCCGTCCCACACAGCTCTGTGCGCATCGATCCGGTATTCGACGGAACCCTGACCGTCCTTTTTAATTACCGTCACATCGTTCATCGCCTCTTCGGATGAAACGTAGCGTCCTATTTTATACACCACATTGCCTTTGCCGAATACGATGAGATTATAGCGGTCTGTGTAATAGGAAACAAACTGCTCGCCTTTTATTCTTGCCTTGTATCTTTTCTGCAGCTCATAACTCCTCACCACAACGAAATCCTCAAATACGAGCGAGAGTATCGATATAAAAAAACCGAGCAGGATGAGCGGCGTGATGATTCTATACATGCTCACACCGCAGCTTCGCAATGCGAGGATCTCTCTGTTTTTTGAAAGAATGCTCATGGTATACACCGCGGCAAACATACTCGAGGCAAGCAGGCACTCCCTGGATATAATTTCAGGTGCTTCGAGGATGCGGAAAGTCAGAGTCTGAATGAATGTATATTCCTTTGACGTATCTATTCTCTGGAGAGTACGGACGATGAACGAGAGGCCCATGATAAAAATAATACACACGAAAAATACTTTGAGGAATTCACGAACCAGGAAACGGGTATACGTCTTGCCCGGAAATATCTTCATGTCCGCCCCTTCAGTATCAGGTTCACCGAACCGGCGCATAAAAAGATTATGTTCGGCAACCACACCGCAAGGATAGGGTTGACGATACCTGTTTCACCGACACGCTCAAGGGTGAGAAGGAATATGTAGTAGAAAAAAATAATCAGTACACCTATGCCGAGGCCGAGCCCGCGGCCGCTTCTGCCTCTCGTTATTGCAAACGGCGTGCCGAGCAGGACGAAGAGCAGACAGGCGGAAGGAATTGCAATTTTCTTGTGGTACTCCATGAGAAAGCTGTTGTACAGCCGCGAGCCTTTTTCGAGATCGGCCATGCTCACATTCAGTTCATGCAGGCTCATGTCCCGGGCTGATTTCACAACCTGCTGAAGCTGTTTGCTCGCAACAGGAATGTTAAGCCGGAGCGTTTCAAAAACAGTACTGTTGAATGAATCACCGGTCTTTTCCGCAGGCTCCTGAATAGCCCCGTTTGTAAGCTTCAGTATGAGGTAGGATGAAGAAACGCCGGATGTGACAAACTCCCCCCGCCTCGCGGTAATTACGCTTTCAGCTTCCCCCTCCCTGCGTTCGAAAATCGTTACATCAATTAAGTCTCCTGTTTTATCATCCACCCGATCGACTATCAGCGTAACGCTGTCGTTTATTTTGTTGATACTGAAATCGTCGATCTGAATATCGGGGCGGGCTATGGTGAGCCTCTGGTAGAGTGTTCTGAATTTGATGTTCCCGATGGGAACGAGCCGGTCCGTCAGATAGAAGCTCGCACCGCCGATAAGTATTCCTGCGATGTAGAGGGAGATAAAGATCGAGGAGAGACGTATGCCGCTTGCCCGCATTGCCGTTATTTCACTGTCGTGGGAAAGACGGCTCACGGAGATGAGAGCACCCATCAGCGTGGACATGGGCATGGTAATGGCGAGAGTCGGCGGGATTGAATAGAACACGAGCACACAGAGGTCGAATATCGTGGCATATCCCCGCGCAACGAGCCGAACAAAGCTCATGACTCTTTCAAGAAGGAGCAGCATGGTAAAAAATGACATGCTCCCGAGATAGGGCGGTATAAACTCCCTGATGATGTAGAGCTTCAGCGTTTTCATATATCTCTTCTCTTACATGTAATGATAACCAAATCATACGACATATGCAACTAGTTCGGCCGGCCCGCCGGCACCCGGGTTGTAATACACAAGATACACGGACGCGGCCGGGGTGAAGCACGGCTTTCCGCCAATTTTTATTGCGTCATTCGGGCATCGGGGTTATCTTGCAGTAACCGCTGAAAGGAAGGGGTAAAATGCTGAACCACGCAGTCATACTCGCCGCCGGGATGGGAACACGGCTCAAACCTATCACGGACGGAGCGCCGAAATGCCTGACCGAGGTAAACGGGGTGCCTATTCTGCTGAACGCACTCAGGAACCTGCATGAAGCGGGAATACATGTGTGCACCATCGTTGTCGGACATTTTGCCGATATAATCGTGGATACGGTCGGCAGTGCGTACAATTCCCTCGCCATTGAATACATCAAAAACGAGAACTATAAACAAACAAACGACATGTACTCCCTGTGGCTTGCGGGAAATGTCCTTGAAAAAGGCACCATACTTATTGAAGGCGATATCTTCTTCAGAGCCGATCTTCTCCCGGGAGCGATCACTCACATGGGAACGAAGTCCTTCTATATTGCGGGTAGCTACGATGGGCGAAGCGACGAGATACTGATTGAAACAGACGGGCAAAAGCGCATACTCTCACTCGATGTACTCAGAAATCGGAGTGCGCAGCCGGGACCGGACCGTTACATGTCAAGCGGCATACTCGTTATTCGTGAGGATTACGGCAGGCGTTTAACCCGCTGGCTAACCCGGTCCGTCCGGGACGGAAATGTACGTGTGCTTTTTGACGATATCATCAGCTCGCATATCGATGAGTATCCGCTCTACGTACATGAAATTACGCACACCGATTGGGTTGAGATCGACACCCCGGAAGACCTCCGGCTGGCTGAACAGGTGTTCAACCCGGCACCTCTTTGATCGAGCGGCAGATACGGCTGGGCTGGTAGGGGTAGCATAGCACCCCTGAAAACCCACGCCGAACTGCGTATAATCTCAATACAGCACCTCTTTGATCGAGCGGCAGATACGGCTGGGCTGGTAGGGGTAGCGCGCCACATCCTCCAGTTTCGTTACTCCGGTAAGCACCAGTATCGTCTCGAGCCCCGTTTCAATTCCGGCCACGATATCGGTATCCATCCTGTCGCCGATCATGACCGTATTCTCTGAATGTGACCCGAGCTTTCGAAGCGCAGTGCGCATCATGAGCGGATTCGGTTTCCCGACGAAGTAGGGTTTGACACCGGTTGCCGCTTCAATCGGCGCTGCCAGAGCCCCGGCTGCAGGTGTAATCCCGAGCTCCTGCGGTCCTGTTGTATCGGGATTGGTTCCGATAAACCGCGCACCGTTGCGTACAAAATTGACTGCCTTTTCTATCATCTCAAACGAGTATGACCGGGTTTCTCCCACAATGACATAATTGGGATTTATCTCGGTGATAGGATACCCGATTGCGTGCAGGGCTTCGTACAGCCCCGCATCGCCGATTACATATGCAGTCCCTTCCTTTTTCTGCCGCCTCAGAAACATGGCCGTTGCGATTGCCGACGTAAATATCTGGTCCTTCGACACCTCGACGCCGAGCTGAGACAATTTTTTACTGAGATCAAGCGGCGTTTGCTTTGAATTATTGGTTAAAAAAAGAAACTTGTTTCCGTTCTTTTTCAATATTTCGATGAACTCCCCAGCTCCGTCTATGAGGACATTGCCCGAATAGATCACGCCGTCCATATCCATAATGAAGTTCTTTTTTGTGTATTTCACAATTTCTCCTTACTTCCCCGCTTTGGAATCCGGGGTTTGTTCATTCAACCTTCAGCCGATAAGATGTGCTCATCCGAACAAAGATACTATTTTTTAATGGAAAGCGGCGAGAATAAACCCGTGTCGATTCCGTCCGCGTTTTGTACATTACAGAGAGAACAATGAAAAATGACATCTCTCTTTTACTCATCAACCCCTGGATCACCGATTTCGCCGCTTACAATTTCTGGGCCGAACCTCTCGGTCTTTTATACGTTGCAGCTGTCTTACTCGACGCCGGAGCGAGAATCCACTATATCGACTGTCTTACAAGCAGGGTACGGAAAAACCCGGGGCAGAAAAAAAACGGCTGTTCAAAATACCTGCGGACCGTCATCGCAAAGCCGAAGACGCTCGAGTTCGTCGACAGAGACTATGCACAATACGGCATCGGTGAAGAAGAGTTTTTCAGCCGCATCCGGGCGCTTCCCCGACCCGACGCGGTGCTCGTTACATCGATGATGACCTACTGGTACCCCGGCGTCTTCAAAGCGATACGCGTTGTGCGGAGGGTGTACGGAGAGAATATGCCGATTGTACTGGGAGGGGTATATGCGAGGCTCTGCCCCCGGCATGCTCGTACTTCAGGAGCCGATCTGGTATACGGCGAACAAAGCCTCGGGCCTCTGTTCACAGCCCTTGAAAAACTAACGGAAAAGAGATTCAAACGAATACCGGAAGCCTCTTCCTTATCTCAATTTCCCTTGCCCCTTCATGCGCTTCAGCTCACCGCACATATGAAGGGCGACCAGCATGGCGAATACGAAAATATCAGCCGGTGGATACAGAGCCGAACGGTCCAGTCTCAAAACGGCAACTCTCAGGGAAGGCTTCGGGAGCGATTGAACTTTTTTTGTATTCTCACGCGCACCGGATGCCCGTTCAACTGCAGCTATTGCGCCACCCCTCTTCTTCACCGTGCCGGCTCAAAAAGGAGCATCGTCTCGGTAATCGAAGAGATAACCACCTGCTCACGTCTTCTTAAAACGCGAAACGCGGTGTTTTACGATGACGCCCTGCTCGCGGGTGCCGAGCAGCACTTTATCCCGCTCGCGGAGGAGATCGCCCGGCTCATCCCCGGCCTTGCGTTTCACCTGCCGAACGGCATTCACGCATTCCTCGTAACAAAAAAGATCGCAGGTCTTCTTAAAAAGATCGGAGTGGAAACAATCCGGATTGGCCTGGAAACGGCTGACCCGGCGCTTCAGCAGAAAACAGGAGGCAAAACATCAAACAAAGACTATCAAAGGGCGCTTTCACTATTACGAGAGGCCGGGTACAGGCGGGAGCAGATCGGCACCTACATCATGATCGGGTTTCCCGGGCAAAAACCCGGGAGCGTGGAAAAGACGATCGATTTCGTGTACAGGTGCGGCGGTTCACCCCATCTCTCCTACTTCTCACCGATTCCCGGAACCGGGATATGGAATGAAGCCAGGCGCTTTGTACCGTTTGATATTGATGACGAGCCTCTTTTTCATAACAACACGGTGTACATACTCACAAACCGCAACTTTTCAGAGAGAACAATAGCCCGGCTCAAGTCAAAAGCCGTTGAGCTCAGGAAATAGTACCCAATTTTCCTTATATGTATGGATTAGCCGGCCGGCTGAATCGGTTTTTGGGGCCCGAGGGCGGCTGAATGAAGCGTATCTGATCGCACAGCCGTCCGTGTATTGCGTCTGCCGAACAACAGACAACCGCTGATCTACAGACACATTTCATGGAAATATACCCCGTTCTTTGTAGACTTTCTCCAAACGAGACAAGGCAACGATATACGCAGCAGTGCGCCAGTCGGTTTTATATTCCTCTACTTTTAAATGTACTGCCTCATATGCCTGTATCAGTATCTGCCGAAGCTTTGCATCAACTTCCGAGAGCTCCCAGAACTCGCTTCTCTTGTTCTGAAGCCATTCAAAATAGCTTACCACGACCCCTCCGGCGTTACAGAGTATATCAGGAATTATTTCAATTCCCTTCGCTTCCAGAATACGTTCCCCCTGTGCATCCGTGGGGCCGTTTGCACCCTCGGCGACGAGCCGTACATTCAGAAGATCCGCGGTTTCCGACGTTATCTGATTTTCTAAAGCCGCCGGAATAAACACGTCGGCTTCGGTGGAGAGAAATGTTATATGATCAATTGCCTCTGCATCGGGATAACCTGCAACTCCCCCGTGGCTCACAACATAGCCCGCAAGCGCATCCGGGTCTATACCCATCTCGCTGTATATCGCGCCAGTATTGTCCTCGACCGATATGAATTTGACACCGTACTGTTTTAAAAGCCTGGCAGTCCAGGATCCAACGTTTCCGTACCCCTGCAGGATACAGGTCGACCGATTCAGCGCAAAATTACGTTCTTTCGCCCATTTCTCAATCATGAAGGCTATTCCCTGGCCTGTTGCCTTGTCCCTGCCGATGCTTCCTCCTGCTTCCAGCGGCTTGCCGGTTACTACATGAATACAGCGCTGACGCTCGTTCGGTGGTACGGTGGTCAGATAGGTATCGAGCAGCCAGGCCATTATCTGAGAATTCGTATTCACATCCGGGGCCGGTATATCGTATTCCGGCCCGATATTGTTGCCAAGCGCATAGGTAAAACGCCTTGTAATACGCTCGAGCTCAGCCTCGGAGTAGGTTGTCGGATCGATCTGGATTCCCCCCTTGGCCCCTCCAAACGGAATACGAACAATTGCAGCTTTCCAGGTCATCCAGGTTGCAAGTGCCCTTACCTCATCCAGTTCGATGGACGGATGGTATCGCAGGCCGCCCTTGTACGGTCCCAGTATGTTGTTATGCTGAACCCTGTACCCTGTGAACATTTCAACGCGCCCATCATCCATTTTAACCGGAAAGTGGACGATAATTTCGTTATTGGTCTTTGACAGAATTTTTCTGATATCCTGATCCAGCTCCATCAAGTCGGCAGCTTTATTGAACTGTTTGTTTGCGTTCTCATAGGGGTTTGATTTGGCCGCTGTTGTGCATATATGAGATACATCCAAAGCGGGATTTTCCAAAATTTCTCTGTGCATACTCATACAGCCCTCCTGTTTATCTGTACTCTTCGCAGTGCCAGACACCGCCCTCCGTTGAAGCGTATATGCAGCTCGAACGATTTTCACAATTCATACAGAGGCCCTGATACTGTTTGTCCGACAGTCTATCGATGGATTCCTTTCCTTCCCGGGTCCGAATCCGTTCGGGCGCCTCAGCCACCTCATACTCATTGCACTCGTAGACCGGCCGCGTGGAATTCCCGGTGAATATACATGTCTTCGCATACCTGCAGGTCGAGCAGAGCCCTCCGGAGCTCTTCTCCCCGTCTTTCTGTTCCTCATTCTTCACTTTTCTGTACAATAGATTAGGTTGTTTTTTAACCGGCTTTTCTGCAATCTGCTGAATCATGGTAGCACCTCCTTTGTTTATTGAGGATCGTTTTTGACGCCGCCGTCAAGCGGTATGTTCTCCACGTCAAGCCGAAGGCTTGTAAGCGGGGGTTGTGTCCGAACCGGCGGTACTTACAGTACCACCGGCACCTTCGGTACTTGACAGCATCTACGGCATCTTGGATACTTATCAGTACTTACAGCATTATCCGGATGGAAAGCGTCCGGACAATATTAAAATTGCAAAGGACGTGCCAATTATCCAATCTGATGGAATGAGCATACGATTGATTCGGGAAGACGGGACGGATCGTTTTAATTATTTATTTATAAAGCAATTAGTTGTCTCAAAATGCACACCGTATTCATGTGAAAACAGCGATTGAAATAAATGCCTCAGGTATATGGAAAAAAAATGAGGAGGTTTGTACCGGCGGGGTATTTTTCCCCGGTCAAACGGGCTGCGTACGCCCGAATAGAGCTAGCTATACAGGGGGAGAGGCCTGTATCTTTTTCAACTTTTCCCGCAGGGTCTTTCGGTCGATTCCCAGTACCTCGGCTGCTTTCGTTTTATTCCCATGCACGCTATTCAGCACATTGTGAATATATTCCGATTCCACTTCTGCCAGACTTCGGTTCAATCCGCTATCGCGTACTGCTGAAAATCGCATGTATGACGGGAGATCTGCGACATCAATGGTATCGCCGTCAATCATAATGATCAGCCGCTGTATCAAATTCTCGAGCTCCCGCACATTTCCCGGCCATTCATAATTCTGCAACGTATAAAGAGCCTTATCCGAAAAAACAGGGGGTTTTCTTTTCAGCTCTTTTGCAAATCTTGAAACAAAATGATCCGTCAAAATCAGGATATCCTCTTTCCTTTCCCGAAGGGGAGGCAACTCAAGAGAAATGACGTTGAGCCTATAAAACAAATCTTCCCGGAAGGTCCCTTTTTTGATAGTGCTTGCCAAATTTTTATTTGTCGAAGCCAGAATTCGTACGTCAACTTGTATCGGCCGGCTCGAACCGAGCATGAAAATTTCTTTCTCCTGGATCACCCTGAGTAATTTTGCCTGCATGGAAGGGCTCGTTTCACTCACTTCGTCCAGAAAGATGGTGCCCTGATCCGCTGTTTGAAACAGGCCCGCTCTCGACTGATCGGCCCCCGTAAAGGCCCCTTTTACATACCCGAACAGCTCACTTTCCAGAAGGTTTTCCGGAATGGCACTGCAGTTGACGGCTATGAAAGGCGCCGATGCACGGTCGCTGCTGTAATGGATAGCTCGCGCTGCAATCTCCTTACCGGTACCGCTCTCACCGGTTATCAGTACCGTTGCAGTCGTTTCTGCGGCCTTTGTTATGATGCGGAAAACGTCCTGCATAACCTGTGATTCACCAATCAAACCGTCAAACTTTATACCTTTTCTCCCCGGCTTAAAACGATTTGCTCTCCGCATTTTCAATTTACTCAATACCCGATCAACAGCAGCGAACAGCTCTTCGTCGGTAAAGGGCTTGGCAAGATAATCTTCCGCTCCCGCCTTTACCGCTTTGACTGCACCTTCCAGCGAAGGATATCCCGTTATCATCATAATCTCTGTATTTCTAAAGTTCTCCCGCACATGCCGGGTGAGGTCTAGACCGTTTACCTTCGGCATTTTAAAATCCGTAATCACCAGATCGATCGGGGTGGACTCGAGAATCCCGATGGCTTCGGTTACACTCGAAGCTGTGAAAACCGTAAAGCCTACAGAAGAGAGGTTTCTCTGAAGCACTTCCAGTGTATCTGCAACATCATCGACAACCAGGATCGACTCTTCACGGTAGAATTTTTCCATCCTCGACTGTGTCCTTCGAGATTACAGGCACGTGAGCTTGTCAATCGTAAAAGATCCGATATCTCACGTGCCTGATGTGTTTTACCTTAATTTCCAAATGCGTAAAAGGCCATGTAAAAGCGAGAGACCGTAGTCTTTTATAAATTTCTGTGCTGCATACCGGCTTTCTATTGGATAAAATCAAAATTATGTGTTATCGAAGCACCGCCCGAATCTTGTACGTCGGAAACGGGGAGCTTGATCGTAAAGCGGGACCCTTCACCTTCTTTGCTGTCCACCTCGATTTTTCCCCCATGGGATGTCACAATACCGTGTACAACGGCCAATCCGAGCCCCGTACCCTGTTCTATGCTCTTTGTCGTATAAAACGGCAGGAATATCTGTGACTTGACCTCCGCATTCATACCGATACCGTTGTCTTCTACTGTCAGCTCAACATGATCTGAATACGCTTTGGTTTTTACAACCAGTGTGCCTCCTCCGGGCATCGCCTGAATTGAGTTTACAACCAGATTGACAAGAACCTGATTCAGCTGTCCGGGATCTGCTATAATATCGGGAAGGTCCGGATCAAGAAACCGTTCAAGTTCAATACCCTCTTTCGCAAACCGGAATTCAAGAAAATAAAGTCCGTCCTCTACTATCCGGTTCAGATTTACCCTGCTTTTTCGCGCCGGCACCAGGCGTGCGAATATGAGCAGCTTCTTCACCACCTCTCTGGCATGAAGAGAAGCCTGAATAATTCTTTCCAGATCTTTGCCGGTTTTCTCGAGCAGCTCGGGGCTTTTTCTGGCCAGTTGAGCGAATCCCAAAATATTTCCAAGCGGTTCATTCAGCTCATGGGCGACACCGGCTGCAAGCTCACCTATTGTCGCAAGCCTATCGGCATGTCGGAGTTGCACCTCCAGTTTCTTTTTATCCTCTTCGGCTTTTCTTCCTTCGACTATCAAAGAGATTTGTTTGGCGATGCCGTCAATCAGGTTCTGCTCCTCTTCAAGAAACGGGTTCTCCTCAAACTCAAACCGCTGGGCCAGATAAAAAACTTCGACAAAACCGCGCAATACATTATTGACCGTTATATTCGATATCAGTGAGAAGCAGCTTTCCTTAAACCCTGATGACTGATAGTAACGGTCATCAAAATGTATCCGTGCCGCAGCAATCTCCGGATATTGGAAGGCCGGCGGTAGAATCTCGACAATCCGTTCGAAAATCTCTTCAAGCGTAATTCCAGGCCTGCGAACGATCTGAGATATTCCATACAGGCAGCTCAATTCCTTAACCCGCTCTCTCAGCGCCGACTGAGCCCGTTGATCCATGAGCGCAAATCCGACTGTCTGAGCCACCCACTCATATAACTCTATGTCCTCTTTCTTGAAAAAGGCCGGTTTTTTACTCTTAAACATAAGTAAACCTTTTGTCTCATTCTCGATTTCAAATGGAATAATCAGCAGAGACTTGCAGTCGCCGAACGCGAGATGATACGATTTAATCGTCCTGTCTTTTTTAGAAGTAAAAATCACCGGCAGACTCGTATCACCCGTCCAAAAACTTCCGTTTCTCGTAAAACATGATTTAAATGGATCGAAATGGCCCTGTACCAGTGCGAGGTAAAATTGACTGCCTTCCAGCTCATTATCAGACTTTTTGAAATATAAATCCTTTTCAACCGAACTTTCAACTTCCCAGAGTGAAACGTGGCCGCTGCTTTCGATTCTGAATCCCAGAGAATCGCATTCGGAAAATCGAATTAGCATTTTGAAAAGATCTCTTAAAAAATTGTGTCTCGATATGCCGCGGTTTGCAAGCCGAACTATTTTCAAGAACAGGGCGTAAAAATCACCGAAACCCTTAATGGCTTTATCTGCTCTTTTATAGTCGTTCATCTTTTTTGCTAAGAATAAATTAATGCGGCCGGCCGGATATCAAAAGCTGTGTTTATCTCTATAGGCCGTCAAGAAGCGTTTCTCTGCGCTCATCCCCTGCTCGTCCTTCTTGCCCGGACGATGTTGCCTTTAAAAATTCTTCGAGGGCGATATACTTCACCACAGCGGGTTTTTCGGCCTTCACCGTGACCCCATCGAGACGCCACTCTCTCCACTGCGGTGAGAGTGCGGTGTGCGGACCGTATTTATCTTCCAGTCTTTTGACGATTGTGTAGTAATCAACATACTTTTCGTCGAAAATAACCGTCATGGCATACAGGACATTATCGAAAAACTGCAGGTAGATAAACGGAACTTCCGGTTTTACGGAGAATGTGAGTATCTTTCGCTGTTCAACCGGAAAAAATTCTACATCTCTATTCTTCGGGACCGTAATGAGATCGTTCTTTTCCGCGGCTTCGACAACCTGTTCCCTTGTCATGCCGATATTAAGGCCCATAAACCCCGTTTCCTGGGCTGTGATCAGGGTTGGGCCTATGACAAAAAGCAGCAGTACCATGATACCATGTTTCATAGAAATCTCCAACTACTGTTTTTATCGGCCTAATCTTGACGTCTCTGACAGGTTTTATTCGGATGCAAGGGGTACGAATAATGCCGAATGCCGGCGGCATTCATCAGATTAAAGATCCGGTCTGCACAGCCTCTATGCAGTGTAGTTGTTTGCACGTAAAATGCCCGTTCCGATATTGAAACAAAGCCACTTTAATAATCTTGAAATATACCGTAAATTATCATAGAATTCAATCGGGGTATTTAATTGGAAAAGGATTACTACAGCATTCTCGGTGTCGACAGAACAGCATCACGGGCACAGATCACACGGGCGTACCGCCGGCTTGCCGCTCAGTATCATCCTGACAAACATCAGGGCAACCCCCTCGCAGACCTGGCAGAGGAGAAGTTCAAGGAAATCAACGAGGCATACCACGCCCTTACCGGAGGAGACATTCCTCCCGAATTCAGCCGCAAGCCCGAAAAGAAGAAAAAAGAATATGAAATTACCAGAGACGCGAAGGAATTTCTGTACGAGGGCCTTATTTTCTACAATGAAGGAAATTACCGAACTGCCATCCTGAATTTTGAAAAGGCTCTGAAATCCTCAAAAAACCCGTCACTCTACAACCTTCTCGGTCTGGCGTATCTCGAGGAGGGGGACTTCAAAAAGGCGGTAGAGCCGCTCGTCACCGCCACAAAGCTCGATGAAGAAAACGGAAAGTATTACTTTGACGCAGGATATGCCTTTTACCGGTTAAAGATGTGGAACGCGGCCATTCAATACTTTCTCGATGCGTACGATTTACTGAAGGAGAGAAAAAGGCTCGGCGCGGCGTGCATCTATATTGCAATCTGCAACTACAATATCGGAAAAAGCGCCCGGGCTGAATTCTTCCTCGAAGAGGCAGTGAGCTATGACCCTGAAAACAGCTCCTACAGGGTTCTCCTCGAGGAGTTCAGGCAGTCGCAGGAAAATAGCTCATCGCAGAAGATGAAAATCATCAACAGAATCAGCCGCTTTGCTTTTTCATCCCGCATCGAGGAATCCATCGGAAATATCTTCAAAACCATGTTTTCCAAATAAACTCTATTTTTTCGCGGCCATCCAGCCGAAATTTAAAGGGTACGACTGCCGGTTTTGAAAAACCCGATACTCTGTTTATACTATACTATAGAGGGAGAAGATTCTGCCATGAAACAGTGGAAATCCGCCGCATTGTGTCTGATTGTCGTCTTATTGATCCAGCCGCTGTCTGCGGCAAATGTATTCGTCACCGATATGGACATCACTTCAAACATCGACATGAAGGGGGCGATAACAACGAGGGGCGACTTTGAAATATCGTACGACGGCGGGTATAAGTATCAGGGAAAGCTCATGCTGCAGTACCTCAACGGGGATATCGAAGGCAACACCCTGCCGGCTCTCAGTTTTTACGGGGCACAGGCCTCGGTGAAAAACATCTTTCAGTTTCTGGACCTTACCTACTGGACAGGATACTACGGAATTTTAGGGGAGGGTAAACACTACAAGGGGCATCTCTATCATAGAAACAGCGGATTTGAGTACAACGGATATCTTCCCGTTCAAGGTACGGGGCTTGTATTTTCGACGGAATACTACGAAAAATACGGGGGACAGTTTTTCGTATATCAGAGATACGGCGGCAGTACCGTCAACTCCTTCGACCTGAACTTTTCTCTCAATTCCGACCCTCTGTATTTCAAACTGTTTACAGGTGCATCGGAGAATGCGTGGAGGGCAGGCGCTCAGTTTCAGTTTCTCGGTGAGTTTACAGATCTGTATCTCACAGCCGGAGACCCTTCAATCGAATCCGGGAATACGGTGACGTTCGATGACTTCTATTTTCTTCTGGAGGAGTGGTTCAAGCTGAACAAATGGAACCTTATACTTTCTGTATTTTCAAGACCGGAAGTCCAGTACAACTATCTGGCGAGGGACTATCTTGCTACTAATGAGAAAAACGACATTGACTTCAACTTCGACCTGAACTATGAGCCTGAAACGAGCTTTTTCTCCGGAGGTAGCGAGCTCAACATCCAGACGAACAGCGAGGAATCATTCGGGGTATATCTATCTCCCTACATAAGCATTTTCACCTCCGGCGTCGTTTGGAAGGTCAAGGTTGATTTCAACCTTATAAGTGAGAACAGAGACTTTATCACGGCATATCTCAATGTAAAAGCCTCGTTCTGATTGAAGATGTTCTAATAACGGTGATCAATACGATTATGAAATACCTTATGCGCACAGTCAACCCGCTCGTTGTTGTTCTTTCACTTATTGCAGCGCATTTTTCTTTATGCACGCCTGCACGCGCCGACATACTGACTGAAACGTCGCTATATGCATCGGTCTGGGGCTTCCCGAATTCCAGAGATGCGGATGATACGGGCTTCAACTCCAGACTTCTGATCGACACAACGAGCATGGTACATATGCCTTTCTTAAACAACAAAACCCTCTCCGTCGGCTATCGATACAGCTCAATTCTTGAATCGGAGCTCGTTTCCTATCTCAGCTTCAGTATGAATGCCTTTCGCTTCGAAAGCGGTCTGATTTTCGGATTTCGCAGCACGCTCCCCATAAATGTTATTCCGGGACTCCATGAAAAGGTGACCCTCGAGCTCAAAAACAGAATGGAATTTTCAGCATACGGGGAAACATCCTTTTTCCTCTCGCCGTTCTTCTCGATAACCGGCTCTGGCTCACTGTTCGATCAGAATCTGTTCGGACTGTCGTCTTCATTCCCGATCGGGAGCACAAAAATTAATTCTTTGTATGAAAAAACCAGGTTGGTCCGGCAGGTATCCGGCGGCACTGCTAAAAACTGGAAAAAGAAATACGAGCTGAACGTTCGGACCGAACAGACCGATTTTCCGATTAATTCCTCCACCAGCCTCGGTTCTGAAATCGCAGGATATAAAACCGTAGATTTTTACCATAAGCTCATCGGGCTGTATATTGCACAGACTCTGATTATTACCGTTAGACGGTGTGATTTTGATATCGGCGCGAAGGCGTATTTTCTCACCTTTCCGCTGAAAGACCTTGACTCTCTCTCAATACGTTCAACCCCCGTGTTTTCCATCAACTGCGGTATGAAAATGCCCATCTGAAACCGGCCATTTTTGTTATAAATTGTGGCTTGACAATAGCTCGTTACACAGTACCATGATAGTATGTATATGAAAAAATACGGTCCGCGCGGAAGCATCGCTGATGTATTTGCACCCTGCTTTTCGTGCCGACATAAAAATCGGGCCTGAAATAAAATCGAGGCTCCGTGCAGACTGACAGACCAGAGAAGGATGGGTTCAAATGAGCGGTTTCTGGTACAAAACAAAGGAAGCAGTACTGCAGAAAGCCTCGACTTTGAAAGTCAAGGTCAGCGAATACAGTGCGTATGGAAAACTCTCCGTCAATCGTTTCAACCTTAAAAAGCAGCTGGAAAAAATGGAATCAAACCTGGGCAGAAGGGTGTTTACTCTTTTTACCCAGAAGAATATCGACATGCTCAAAGACGACGAAGAGGCCCTCAACTACATGCTTAAAATAAGGGGACTTGAAAACGAGATTCAGGAGCTCGAGGCGAAAATGAAAGGGCTTTCCGCTGAGGAAAAAGAGGTAAACAGGGGGACATGAGGAGTGTAGAGGGCTGACGGACACTACCGGACATAGTACCTTTGCAGCGGGGAATCGAAGTTGCTCTAAACCGGTGCTCCGTCCTGTCAGCCGTTTTGACGCTTCACATACTCATACCCTTTGTCAAGATTTTGTGGTTCTTGCGTAGCGAGGCGTGATCTTGACGTTTTGACGCTTCACATACTCATACCCCATGTCAAGCGCCTTTATATTTATATCGTTGAATTTGATATTTCTCTTTGAAACAACCTCGGACAACGACTCTTTGACATCATCGAGGGACACGGCGCCCGTTGTCGCAACAAACGCTCCGACCATTACCATATTGCTCGCCCTGCCGCTTCCCGCCTTTTCAGCGAAATCGTTCGCCGGTATGTAGTAGACATTGACATCCGTTCTTTGCGCTTTTCGATCAATGAGCGATTCGTTTATAAATACGTTGCCGCCGTCTACAACCATTTTCTCAAACTTGTCGAGAGAAGGCCTGTTCATTATGATGATTGTCGTGGGGTGGCCCACGAGCGGAGACGCAACCTCATCGTCCGAAACGATTACCGAGCAGTTGGCCGTTCCGCCCCTCATCTCCGCACCGTACGACGGTATATGCGAAACGTATTTTCCCTCTATCATGCCTGCATGGGCTATGAGTTTACCGGCGAGAATCACGCCCTGTCCGCCGAATCCTGCGATTATCATCTTCTCAGTCATTTTGTTTCTCCCTGACCAAGACTCTGTCCCTGAATACTCCGAGCGGATAGTAGGGAACCATGCTGTCCTTCACCCAGCCTGCTGCCTCGAGCGGGCTGACCCCCCAGTTTGTGGGACACATTGAAAGCACCTCGATGAACGAATAACCCTCACCGTCGATCTGATACTGCAGTCCCCTCTTTATCGCCTTTTTTGTCTTCAGAACATTTTTCACATCATGAATCGAGACACGTTCGATATATACGGGAGCGTCCAGCTCATTCAGAATCTCACATAGTCGAAGCGGCGTCCCGAACCATTTTTCGTCCCTTCCGAAAGGTGTGGTCTTTGTTTTCTGGCCGATGAGGGTTGTCGGCGCCATCTGCCCTCCCGTCATACCGTAAATCGCGTTGTTTACGAAAATAACGGTAAAATTCTCCCCGCGGTTCGCCGCATGCAGGGTTTCGGCCGTGCCGATTGCTGCCAGGTCGCCGTCTCCCTGATAGCTTATGATTACCCTGTCCGGCATTGCACGCTTCAGCCCCGTCGCAACCGCCGCAGCCCTCCCGTGAGCGGCTTCACTGGCGTCGGTATCTATATAATTATAGAGCAGAACCGAACAGCCGACAGGAGCGACTATGATTGTGCGGCCCCGTATCCCGAGCTCATCTATTACCTGTGTGAGCAGCTTGTGAATGATGCTGTGCCCGCAGCCCGGGCAGTAATGCATCTTCACATCCCTGAGTGAATCCGGCCTTTTATATACAGTTTTCACCGCGCCACCTCCGAAATTTTCTGCAGAAGCTCGTCCTCATCCGGCAGCATCCCCGCTGTTCTACCGTAAAAGTAGACCTCTTTCCGGCCGTTTACGGCAAGCCGGACATCATCGATCATCTGGCCCATGTTCATCTCGACATCTATAAACGCCTCTACCCTCCGCTCTTCGGCCAGCTCCCGGATCCTTTTTTCCGGAAACGGCCAGAGTGTAATCGGCCGTAACAGGCCGATTTTCACTCCCTTTGATCGAGCGATTTCAATAGAGGCCTTCGCAACGCGAGACGCAGTTCCGAATGCGACGATTATATACTCTGCATCATCGATTTTATACTCATCGTAGCGTACTTCATTTCTTTCGATTTCATCATACTTCTTCTTCAGCTTTATATTGAGCTCTTCGAGAGCCCGCTGAGGAGAAAGCCTGAGACTCATGAGCACCCTCGCTTCCCTCCCCTCCGCCCCGTCGATAACCCAGTCCTTTTCCGGGAGTTTTCTCTGCGACGGTTCCGGGAGAACAAGCGGTTCGGTCATCTGGCCGAGCACCCCGTCACCTGCGACAACTACCGGCGTTCTGTAGAGATCGGCAAGATCGAACGCATCGATCATAAAATGCGCCATCTCCTGAACCGTTGCAGGCGCGAGCACCGGTGTTCGGTAGTCACCGTGCCCCCCGCCCCGCGTCGCCTGGTAGTAATCCGATTGAGACGGGGCTATGTTTCCGAGCCCGGGTCCCCCTCTCATGATATTCACAACCACGGCGGGCAATTCAGCACCCGCGATGTATGAAATCCCCTCCTGCATGAGGCTGATCCCGGGGGAGGAAGATGAAGTCATAACCCTCTTTCCGGCCGCGCTTGCGCCCCATACCATATTTATCGAAGCGAGCTCACTCTCCGCCTGAAGAAAACAACCGTCGATCTGCGGCATCCTCATTGCCATGTAAGCCGGAATCTCGTTCTGCGGCGTTATCGGGTATCCGAAGTAGTAGCGACATCCGGCGATTATGGCACCTTCACAGAGCGCTTCGTTTCCCCTCATAAGCACACGCTCACCCATACGTCACCTCTTATGTTATATGTCCGTTCAGCCGACATGCTGCCGGTTGCATGAAGCTCGTCGGGTCGTCCGAACAACGACCTTACGTCGGCGAGCACGTTCATCTCCTCCACTGCAGATGCGTGAGCCCCATTCTGAAGGCGAACAGCTTCTCTGCCTGTGTTTTGATTTATTTAACGCTGAGAGGAAATATCCCTGCATGAACAAATCGCACAAAGAATTGTACTCGCCCACAGCAATAGATCTGTCGCACCGCACTATTTTACGTGTTCGTACACCCGGTTATAGACAGCGCCGAATGCAGGCACCTGGATATTCAATCACCCGACAAATACTGCCGCATACGTTTATGTACACGATTATCGATTGACCTGAATACAGACATCCGGACATATAATTGCACAAAAAGTACAACTGTTGCAGTTTTCTTTATTATGAAAAACGCTGTAATGGTATCCCGATCCGTTGAAATCATCGGACATTTCAAGCACCGAACGCGGACATGCATCCACGCAGAGCTCGCACCCCTTACAGCATTCCCGATCGATAATAACCCGCTCCACAGAAACCTCCGTAATACTCATTCCAGCACCCTGTGAATTGTGGCTTTCGGATACGCTGATGCGAAATCGGTTCTGTCAAAGGCGCTCCGACAAACCCCGTTCAACCGACCGCAGACCGGATGAACGTTTCTCTATAATATAGAACCCGATTTAATACGATAAACATACTAGATATACATCTTTAATGCAAGGATATTACAGAATGAGAGCCGCAGCCATCACCATTATGCTACTGTTAGTTTCAGCCTTCATGCCCTGCCTTTATGCACAGGAAATAACGGTGGTACCTAACGGCGTGCTCGAAAATGACGTCAGAGCTGAAGTGACCGGCGACTACGTTCGCGTGAGAACCGGGCCGTCGCTCAGACACAAGATTCTCACCAAGGTAAACAGCGGAACACCGGTCAGGATTCTGGACCGGGATAAAACGATTGTGGAAATCAACGGAGTTAAAAATTACTGGTACCGTATTAAACTCGATAAAAGCGGTATCGAAGGGTGGATATGGGGTCAGTACCTGCGCGCAGTCGAAACAGGACCGCAAAAACCGGCCGAAATCCCTGAACAGCCGACTGAAACAGTCATTAAAAAGACGGTGCAGCCGAAACTCTCATTTCTCGATTCCGGCTTTATTTCGGAGCCGAAGTCCTTTATAACAAGCGGAGACCTGAACAACAACGGCATCACCGAAATCATCTTTCTCAACAGAGAAAACCGGAAGAGTTACTGGAATTTATCAGGATACGAAGAATCATCCGCCGCCTCCGCGGGCAACGAAACCACTGCACCTTTTACCGAGGTGTACCGGGGAAAACTGAGAAGCGCCGATGTTCGGAACTTTACGGTATTCAGGGAAGGTGACTCTGGCAGTTCATTCATTGTACTGAGCGGCGAACTTTTTTCATACATCTATTCCTTCGATCCGGTAAAAAAGACCTTCCTCCTCGTTTCCAGAATCAATTCGCCTGCCGTAACCGGGGGAAAGCTTGACGGAGAAAGAGACTACCTTCTCTTCCTCAGGAAGAACAGAACGGCAGACAGCGACGGCACCGTCACCTATGAGGTTCAGGCAGCCCCGTACGAATCAACGCACGGACGGATACGGATACGGGAGAGATTAACCTACAATAATCCGCTTCCGATAAAAAATATTCTCGCCTACGACCTGGATGGCGACGGGTCTGCTGAAATTATCTGCGAGATAGGCGGTCAGAAATTCGGAGGCGGTATCACGATATTGAAACTCAAGGACGGCATACTCGTAAAAACCCTGAACACCGGAATACCGACGTACAAGGATAATCCGTTTTTAAATATGTGGGGAAGAAATATAAACGGCGACCCCACAGTGCTTCTGTATACGAGCGACCCGGACGCTGAAAACGATGTCGATTCATCCTTGGGGTTTGTATTTGCCTATCTCGATGCAAACCATTTATCCATCCGAAAATTCGTTCCTGTGAGCAGAATGCTGGACGATGCAAACAACAGCAGAGTTGCCGTGATGTATGATACGGACATAGAAGACATGCCCTTCCTTCTTCTCGATTACGAGGAGGGAGGGAATCGATACATTATAAAAAAACCGTTTTTCCAGTAGTCATTCCGAAATTCTGCGACCGAATACTGCCGCCGGCAAACCCACCTGGTGTGCAGCAACAGAATCTTTATAGTGTTCCCATCTTTTTTCCCCGCCAATATTTGGCTTGACAGTCGAAATATCCCGTGCTGTAATAGTATTGTTATTATTTCGGGGAATGTGATTGCGGTACAGCCACACCCGCCTGTTCCACCGCTGACCAGCGGGCCCCGTAACACGCGTAAATACCGGTTCAGTACGTTTTTCTGTCGAAGGAAGCGCCGCTGCCATACATGTAGAGGAAGGGAGGTGATAGCGTTACGCAGCTTTTTTTAAGTATGCCAATTCCAGGTAAAAGGAGAAGGACGATGAAAAGGAAATGGTTGATTCTGTTTTTGGTTGTCGCTCTTGTCGTGGGGCTGGCTTCAGCAGGTTTTGCTGCCGACAACAAACACTTCGAAGGGATACGGGTTGTCTTCTTCCCCGGCGGTAATCCCGGCGGCCCGTTTGCCTCGGTTGTGTACAGAGGAGCAAAAGCTGCTGAAGAAGACCTCGGGTGCAAGGTCGATTACGTATGGTCGGGATGGAATCCCGACAAGATGATCGCGCAGTTCAAGGATGCAATTGCGCGAAGGCCCGATGCCATCTGCATTATGGGCCATCCGGGGGTGGTAGCCTTTGCGCCGCTCGTCGATCAGGCTGAGGCGCGGGGAATCATTGTCACCAGTCAGAATACGAGCCTTCCCGCCATTGAGGAAAAGTACAAGGCCGACGGCTTCGGCTATGTCGGCCAGGAGCTGTACCCTTCCGGCGTCATGCTTGCGAACGGCGCCGCACAGAGGGCGGGCCTTAAAAGAGGGGACAAAGCGCTGGTTTGGGGGCTCATAGCCCAGGAAACCCGCGGCCTCCGTTCAAAGGGTTGTGTTGATGCTCTGAAAAAGTTGGGCGTCAAGGTCGATTACATTGAAATCTCCGACGCAATAAATGCGGATGCATCCCTCGGCACTCCTGTCTTCACCGGCTATGTGTCTGCCAATCCCGATGTCAAGCTCATCATCACCGATCACGGCGCGCTTACCGCAACTGCCGAAACCTATATGAAAGCATCGCGCAAGCAACCCGGGGATATATACATTGCAGGCTTTGACCTGAGCGCTGCAACGGTCGATGCCATTCGGAAGGGCTATGTAGGAGTAATCCTCGATCAGCAGCCGTGGCTTCAGGGGTACCTCCCTGTTCTCCAGGCATGCCTGGCAAAGAAGTACGGTTTCTCAGGCCTGCATATCGATACCGGTGCCGCACTGATCGATAAAAACAACATCGATTTCGTTGCGCCTCTCGCGCAGAAAGGAATTCGATAATATGACCGACAGCAGCAATTCCCGGGATCTCGTCTCCATGGTCGACATATACAAACACTTCGGTGAGGTCGAAGTGTTAAAACACATCAACTTTCGGGTCCGGAGCAATGAAATTGTCGGGCTTGTCGGCGACAACGGGGCCGGAAAATCGACGCTTATCAAGCTCATTACCGGCGTGCACCAGCCGGACGGCGGAGAGATTTACTTCAAGGGGAAAAAAATCACCATGCACTCCGTGGAGAAATCGAGGGAGCTCGGCATCGAAACCGTATACCAGGAGCGGGCTCTCGGCGAACAGCAGACACTGTGGCGAAACATCTTTATGGGAAGGGAGATGACCAATGCTTTCGGTTTTCTCAAAGTGGAGGAACAGAAACTGGAAGCAAACCGAATACTCCGTGAACAGATGGGTTTTACCTCCAGGGCGATAACCACCGATTCCGTTGTAATGTCTCTGTCCGGCGGTGAAAAACAGGGAATTGCTATCGGACGTGCACTGTACTTCAATGCGGAGCTCATTATACTGGATGAGCCGACAATGGGACTCTCGCTCTCTGAAACGAAGAAAGTGCTCGATTTTGTGCTCAATATCAAAAAGCAGGGAAAATCAGTGATCTTCATAAGCCACAACATTTACTACGTGTATCCGGTTGCGGACAGGTTTGTGATCCTCGATCGCGGAATGATTGCCGGCGAGTTTCTGAAAAAGGACATAAGCCAGGACGAGCTCGTGGAAAAGATGGTCGAGCTCGCGCGAACAGGAAAGCTGTAATTGAACCGCCTGTAAGGAGCGCCCTTTCGAAAAAGGGCGCTTCTGCAGCACACGGCTAATATGCCGTATGGTCGACAACTGTTTGCATGTGCTGTTTCTTTTCGTTTTACCGGTATGCTCGACGTCATTCGGCAGGCTGAACTTGAATATCCGACCTGTGGCCGCTGAATCGTACGTGGTCGAACCGCTGATCCGCAAGCCTTAAAAGTCTTACTGTTGGCTAAGCCTGATACATTCATAGAGGGAGTAACCATGTTTAAGAATATTGCGACCAGAGAGCTTCGCCTCGAGCTCAGTATACTGGGTGTTCTTGCAGGAATATTTGCAATCTTCTTTATCGGAAATCCGCAGGTATTCACCAAATTCGATATATACTACTCTTTCATGTCAACCATCCCCTTTTCAGGGATAATGGCTCTCGGCATGACCTTTGTCGTCATTGCCGGAGAGATCGATCTCTCATTTCCGTCGATTTTGGGATTTTCTGCCTGGGTATTTTCCAAGATTGTCGAAATAACCGAAGGAAATATCGTACTCGCGACACTCGCCTGCTTCGCAACGGGCATTCTTGCAGGTGCTCTCAACGGATTTATCGTCGTCAAGGTCGGGATACCGTCACTCGTCGCCACAATCGGCACGCAGTTCTTCTTCAGGGGACTCGTAAACGTGGCCGGACAGGGATTGGGCATCACGCTTGTTCCGGTGAAAGACACGTTCCTTTTCAACACCTTCGTCGGAAGGCTCTGGGGTGCGCTGCCCGCGCAGGCCATCTGGTGGCTCGCTCTCGCCGTCATATTCGGCTTTCTGCTGAAGCGGCATAAGTTCGGTGCGCACGTACTTTTTGTCGGTGATAACGTCGAAAGCTCGCGCATGATGGGTATACGGGTAAACCGTGTAAAGATGACCGTATTCATGCTGATGGGAGTTCTTTCGGCACTCTCCGGTATCCTCGCAAGCCTCGAGGTAACCTACTTCTGGCCCACACTCGGCGAGGGGTATCTGCTGAGAACGCTTGCCGCCGTGTTCGTCGGCGGCACGTCGGTGTTCGGGGGCATGGGAACCATATTCGGCACCTTCATCGGTGCACTCATCATCGGATCATTGGAAGCGGGGATCATCGCCATCGGTCTGACCGGATTCTGGACCCAGCTCATCTACGGGCTCATCATCGTCGTCTCGCTCGCAATCTATACGCTCCTGAGAAAAAGACAGTAATCCGAAGTCGACAGTCACCGGAATCGCGGCAATGTACCGGCCGATAAAATCCGTTGTGACTTTCACCGCCTGAACTTCCCGTACCGTTAACTACGAGATCCCGGCCCCTCGAGATCGGACTTCACTGCGATGAACTCAAGGAGGTCTTTCAAGCTCACGATGCCTACGAGCTTTGTCCCGTCTACAACCATGAGCCTCGAGTTGCCCGTTTTTTTCATCATATCGAGCACTTTCCGCGCTTCTGTATCCGGTGAAACCATATTATTCCCCGAACAGTGCTGGACGTAGTCCCCGACAGTACCGGTTTCCCATTGTGCCCGCGGAATCTCCCGCAACTGACGTGTGGTTATGCACCCCTTGAGTGTACCCCGTTCCACCACGGGAAACATCTTGTGATGATACCTGTAGACATACTCATCCACGAGCTTTGCGATTGTGGTTGAAGGAGGAATCGTCATGATATCCGTTTTCATAAATCTTTTTATTGAAACACCGTCGAGAGTCGCTCGGATGAGGACCTGCTGATAGGAGGAACGGGCGGCGTTGCTCAGAAAAATTCCGATGAGAAACCACCACATACCGCCTATGAAGCTGCCCCGCAGCACATTCAATACGCCGAGTGCGATGAGCCCAATACCGAATATTGAGCCAACACGTGAGGATATCCTGGTCGCACTGATGAGGTCGCCTCTCGCTTTCCAGATTGCGGAACGCAGCACCCTTCCCCCATCGAGGGGGAAAGCGGGTACCATGTTGAATATGGCGAGTATACCGTTTATGATGGCAAGATACCGGAGAACTCCGAACATTCCGGTTGCCATACCAAGAGATTCAGCAAGCCTGCTGAGACCGTAGAAGAACAGAGCCAGAACGATGCTCATGAGCGGACCGGCTATTGCCATGGCAAACTCCGCCTGCGGTCCGGGCGGCTCGTCCTCCATCTGCGCCACACCCCCGAACACAAAGAGGGTAATGCCGCGGATGGTCACATTGTATCTTCTTGCCACGAGGGAGTGGGAGAGCTCATGGAGAACGATGGAGAGAAAAAGAGCCAGAGCGGCAACCGCACCCATGATCCAGTAGGTTGTTTTCGTCAACCCTTCGAAGCGGTTCGGAAAGAAGCCCCTCGCAAGCGACCAGGTGACCAGCAGAAGAAGAAACACCCAGCTTGCATCGAGGCTTACCTGAAAGCCGAATAGTTTGAACAGGCGGGCCTTTCTCGTGATCATAGATTCGATACACTCCTTTTTTATAAAATTCAAGATTTCAGCGCATATACGTCATGCTTCCCGGACGTTCATGTGCAAAAGCGGCACGCGCTGTGTTTGAGCCTTCCGAGAAGCCCCTTTTCCGCCTTCTCGAACTCACGATCTGTAACGGCGCCGACGTACGACACGATACATAACAGGGGGTGACGGATTCGAAGAGGATTCACTCCTTTACCTCCACCACCCCCACTATATATTTTAATTTTTATCCCTATAATTACAAGCGGAAACCGCCGCGGTATCTATAATTTTCTTGATTGCCGTCTCGCGACCGCCTGCTCCGATTCCAGCGCCGGATTCTGACTGGAGCCTTTCCCGTCCAGAAACAAAGCACCCGATTTTCTCGCTGCAAAGCTCGTTCACAAGCTCTTGAGTTTTATCATCCGGAGATGGTACAATGAAGGGACTGCAGCGTTGTACATCCGACGATTCCAGTATAAATTTTAAACGATATACTACGATTTTATGGACGTTTACGATTTCGGCATAGGATGGATTGATGAAGACAGCGATGTGCTCTTCATCGAAGCTCTGCGCAAGGAGTGCGAAACACGGGGACTTCGATTTCTCAAAGTAAATGAATCGACACTCGAGCACGTCTCATCTCAGGTACGTGGAGGTAAACTCAAAATCCGTTTCTACCTGGATCTTGCTTCCGATACGGAAAATCTTGAGCATGCTTTCACGAAATTTGCCTACCTTCTCAAGGATTTTGGAACCCGTGTCGTCGCCGACACAGATCAGGTTCGTTTTTCAGCGGACAAGGCAATCACACACTTTAACCTGATCAATGCCGGTATTCCGGTACCCAATACCGTGGTAATACGAAACTGGGACCCTTCCCGCAGACTCACCTTGGAGGAAAGGGAAAAGCTGGGGCTCCCTGTTGTCATAAAACCGGCCACAGGTTATGGGCAGCGCGGTGTGAGGATCGTGCGGGAGAGGTTAAGCTTGCCGGAGATTGCCGAAGCACTGAAATATAATCCGGGTGACCATTTTCTTTTGCAGGAGTTCGTGGAGCCGGAGGTATTGGAGGGGACGGTTGCGTGGTTCAGAATTTTTTACCTGTTCGGGGAGCTGTTTCCCTGCTGGTGGAATCCGCAGAGCGGAGTGTATCGGCAGGCAATGGTCCGTGAGTTTGAACGGCACAGGCTGATGTCGATGATCCGCATCGCATCGGATATCGCCGATGTTGTCCGAATCGAGTGGTTTTCATGTGAGATAGCCATGAGTAAAGGCAGTAATAAATTCGTTGTGATCGATTACATGAACGACCAGTGTGACGTCTCGTCGCAATCCTTCCGGGCTGCAGGTGTACCCGATGATCTTCTTCTGCTCCTGGCGCGCCGTATGGCTGAGAAAGCATGGCAATGGGTGCGGGGAAGCGTACGGCTGCACCACAGGGCTGTCTGGTTTTCGCGCGTTCACGAGCGAGCCCGGGAATCCTGAGAAGCCGGCGCACGGTTTTCCTCAATACGTTTGTTCGGGTTTCCCCGATAAAAAACGGCAATACGTGTATTGTAATTGTGTCGCCTCCGATAAAAAAAAAATTTTCGTCGAAAAATTTGACGAATACTCAATTGCGGACTATAATTGTAATGTATAGTTCGATCATAGTATAATACGATTATAGAACATACTACTAACGTTTTTCTGATACAGTTTACGATATTTCATTCAATGTAAACGTGGAGGGAATATCGATGAACAGAATCGCTCAGAATGTGAAACCTCTTGAAATGCAGGCCGCTGATATCCTGCTGAAGGCAAACACGCCGTACATGATCGATGTTGATCCTCGTCAGGTGGTATCGATCGACTTCGGAAATACCCGTGCTGCCGTTTCGCCCTGGGAGAGGGCATACGTTCGAGTGACGCCGAACGAGTACTTCGACAGATATGTTGAACTGCTGAACGAGCACAACCTGATAATCTTCGATCACGAGAGCTTCCTCGAGGAGAACCCATCGATGTCCGACAGGGCGGGCTTCGTGGTCAAGGTACCGAAGGCCGCTGCCCTTGCAATCGTTGCCAGACAGTGTATTGTTCGGGACTGCATCCTCTTTTCTGTGAAATCCGACAGGCTGGAGTTCAACAACTGCATACTTGTCGACAACTTCAGTTTTACGGGAAATTCCGTACGTGTGCAGAACAGTACGATCGGGAAGCACGGCTCTTTCAGTGCTCGTACAACGATGATGAGGCATTGCACCTGTTCAACGCTTATCCTTAATGGGAACCATAAGTGCGACGATATGTCGGTGGAGCTCAGGAATGTACGCGGCAAAGGAGTGTGGCTGGGGTCGAAACGCATACAGAGGATGGATGCACGATTGCATCACGTTCGTCTGAACCAGCTCGTGGTGGACGCAGCAATCGAGGAGGGCAGTATCAACCTGGAAAGCACGAGAATCGCTCGAATCGAAAACAATGCTTCCGTACAGGTAGTGAAGGGCGTACTGGGGCATCGTAAAAAATGCGCTTAGACAATGCAGAGGATGTGGTCGTATGGCAATGGAAGGCGTCGACGAGGCCGCGATAGAGCTCCTCAGTGATGCATGGCACATGCTCATACGCTATTATAATCGACACTATACCATGGAGCTCGAAAGGCTGTTCGGCGGCATAACCTCTCTGGAGCTGGACATACTCGATCGTGTTGCACGGAAACCGGGTCCCATGATCAAAGAGATCAGGAGGAGCCTCCACGTAACAGGGAGCACGTTCACAGCTGCCGTCGACCGCCTGAACGATCGCGGATATCTCGAGCGTGTCATAAGCCCGCACGATCGCCGGTCATTCAATCTTCAAATAACTCCCGGGGGCAAGAAAGCACACGATCGATATATTACCACTGAGCGCGAATTCCTCAAAAAACTTCTCCATACGCTTCGAACCTCAGAAGAGCGGCAGAGTCTTATATCGATCCTGCATAAAGCCGCACTCAGTATCGCCTGACGCTTCGTCGATACACTATCGATCATTCTCTCAGCTCAGGCGCTGCCGGGCTCCGCTCCCAAAACCATCCCATTCATACACCCTTTCGATCATCCTCTCTTAACTGTGCCCCTCCGGTCAAGGACCATACGATAAAGGCAACGGCAAGGAAGCAGAAGCGGTCCAGCCGGAGCAGCCGTTCGTCCTTGAGGGCCGTTCCGAAGAAATCGGAGACATCGATCCGGTCTGTGCGTACATCGAGGCTTTCTATGAGGGCGCCTGCCCCCCGAACGAACGCCGTCCGGTCCCTGCGGGTTATAAGTCCGAGAATATTTTGAACCTCGCTCATCATGTGGTCGTGCGTGCCATGTTTTCGCGCGTAATCTTCCAGCAGGGAGACGCCCTCGGTCGCTTTTTCGAGAAAGCGCGTATAGAGAGGGTAATACCACGCTCCCATCCCCAGAATCCCCGCTATGGAAAGTATGATCTCGTCACGCAAATAGGGCGATGCTTTTCTCTTGAGTTTATCGATGAGGATGGGCAAGGCCTGCGTGTCTCCAAAGATTTCGAGTGCTGCCGCTGCATGTATAATCAAACGCGGGTTGACGGTATGCATGAGGATATTTCTTATCCGGGAAATGCTCTCGCTGTCCCCAAGACGGGCAAGAGCAACCATACATTCCCCGCTCAGGAAATAGTTGTCCGATCTCAGTTGCTTCTGGAGCACCGGTATCGCCTCTGTATAGCCCTTTCTGCCGATTACCTCGGCCGCAAGATGCGCTGTGGTGTAGGTCTGGTTTTTCAGTTCCTGTATGAGCGGCTGGATTTCCCGCACATCCGCTGGAAGCTTTCGCAGTGCAGCCAGCGCCTCGACTCGAATTGTGAATCTCGGCGATTTGAGCCTCGTCAAGACCTCGCCGACCGATATCTCCGATGGGGCTCCTCCAAGAGCTTCGATAACACGCTTTTCCTCCGACAGACTGGTCGACCTTCTCAACCGGTGCAGCAGGCCGATTACACGCAGGTCGCGCGGCGAGAATATAATGCCGAGCGTGTCGGCTATTGAGTATGCGCCCAGTCTTTCCATACGGGATGAAACAACCACCAGGACAATGAAGAGAGCGGACGGAATGATAAAATAGAGCGTATAGCCTCCCCTCGCTGAAGCACTCAGGCGGCTGCACCAGTCGAGGATGAGTCCGCCCGATAGAGCACCAAGACCTCCTCCAAGTCCCTCGATCAGATAGTACAACGCACCGAGATTCAGTCTCTCCTCGAGGGTGGTGGCATTGAAGAAGTATGTCTGTCCCGCGGTTACAACACCGAGGCTCCCGAGATTGTGAAAGAAGAAAATGAAAATCGAAAAAATTACAGTCTGCGAACTGTCGAGAGTTGGAGAAAGTATGAGGGGGATAAGAGACAGTGTGACGACGCCGGTGAAAAGAAAGTAGAGGGGTTTCGCACCTATCCTGTCGATAAGGAAACCGCTCACCAGCGCCATGATCACACCCCCCAGGCTTCCGAATACGGTATAAAAAACAACAAGGTTGTCGGGCTGCAGATAAACATCCTTGAGATACAGGATGAGAAAGGGAGTGACCATAAAGGTGGCGAAGGAAACATGAAAATGAACCACCGTGAACTTCCTGAAGGCCGGACGCCGAAATGCAGACACGAAGCTGGACAGCATGCCTTCAGTCATGAATCCCGATGTTTTCACCGGCTCGGGAAGACGAAAGAACACGGCCGTTGCCAGGATTCCGGAAATGATTCCGATGGTGATGAAGAGATCGTACATATACACGGGAGCATCTCGGCCAAGCAACAGCGCCATGGCAATGCCCAGAAGCAGGGTCACGGTGTGGTTGATCACCTGCAGCTGTGCGAGAAAACCGCCCCGTTCCTCTGCCGAGGTTATTTCACCGATTATGGGATTGTATCCCGGTATCGCAATACCGCGGCAGATGCTGAAGCCGGAGACAGAAGCGAGAATCAGAGCAAATGCTATGAAATGCTTATTGTTCGTCGCAAAGAGGGGTGCCGATAAAATGGGGATCATGGCGAAATAGCGAAAAAGCCAAAATCGCCCCATGAGCCGAACCATGCCAAGTTTCGGGGCAAGACGCCTTCCCAGGAATATCGCAACGTAGCTTGTGTAGCTGATTGCGGAAAGCACACCGATTAATATACTGCCTGCGCCCAGTCTGAGGGCAAAGAGAGTGATGATGTTTCCGCTGAGCAGCACGAAGGATATGACGTTGAGGAAATTGTATCTGGTCAGTGTTTTACGCGCCCGTGCCTTTTCTCCCGGTGTGAGTTGCGGTTTATTCATGGCAGTAGTTTATATGAACATGAGACTTTTTTTGTCCTTTTTTCTGACACTCTGTCCAAAGGCCGGTCTCGACCCCCTGTGTCTGAGCGCTGTCTCATACGGTCGGTACAGGCCTGTAGCTTCAAACAGAACGGAATCAGCCAGAGCAAAGAGCAGGAGGAATGAGATCTTTCTCATAGAACGTAACATAGATACGAAGTTGCGCGAGAAGCTGCCCGCGAATTAACAGGAAAGTTGCACTTCTATCAAGAAGCAGTTCTACAGCGACTTTTTGTTATGTACGCGCATTCTTGGCAGATTCCTTCAGGGCTTCGAACTCTTGCTTTTTTTCCTTCTTGCGGATGCGGGCACCTCGTGCGACGTATCCAACGCAGATACCAAGAACGAAAACGATGAGGATCATGATGGCGCGGGGCAGATGAATGGTCCATGCGAGGAAGGTTATATCGACGACCTCGACATTCTGCACCATGAACACGATAACGAGAATACCGATGACGATCCCGACGATGAATTTCATGCAGTCCTCCTTTCAGAGTGCGATACAGTGCTATAATACATGTGCTAAGCAAAAGTATAGTAGATTTCGCGATCGGCTGCAACCCCAATCGGCGGTGTTGATTGCTTATAAAAATGTTAAATTATTGACAATTTGTTGTTTCAGCAGTATAGATGTAAGTAGAAATAGCATACCGGATAAATATCTTAGATGAGGTCGGTTTTGTTCTATTCGATCAGGACACGGCTTATCTTCAGCTTTATCGGTGTTTCTGTTCTGGTAGGCGTCATTTCCCTCTTTATCGGCAGCCAGCTGCTCTATCGTACGGTGCTAAACGAGGCCGCTACGCGAATCAGCCTCGACCTCAATGCTGCCCGGGAGATATATGTTGCGCGGATTAAAAACATCGATACTGCGCTTACTATCGCTTCCCTCGATAATGATTTCAGAAACTCTATAGAGAATATCGACTGCAGCAGCGTTTCAGCCAGGCTCACCACAATTGCGCAGCGCGCAGACCTGGACTTTACGGGAATCGTACTGTCAGACGGTAGAACGATGTGCAAAACAGGCCCCAATACCATGCCGGAAAAGACGGAAAATCCTCGAAACCCCATTGCCGAAAAGGTGTTCAGAACAGGAAAAGGCGTATCCGGAACCGTGCTGCTCGATCACGAGTTTCTCCTCTCTGAAAGCCCCGGACTTGCCGAACGAGCAGCGATAAAAATCAAACCGACACCCCACGCAGCACCGCGTGAAGAAACGGAGGAGACAATAGGTATGGCGCTGTGCGCCGGGGTTCCCATATACAGAAATAGTAAGATCTATGCAGTGCTGTACGGCGGTAGTCTTCTCAATCGAAGTAAAAGGATAGTCGATACTGTCCGCGAAACGGTATTTCAAAATGAATCATACGAAGGACGGAGCATCGGCACAGCAACAATATTTCTGAAAGATCTGCGAATTTCCACCAATGTTCTCACCCCCGGGGGAGAGCGCGCCATCGGCACCAGGGTATCGAAAGAGGTGCGTGACAGGGTGCTTATCGAAGGAGAGCGGTGGACGGACAGGGCATTTGTAGTGAGCGACTGGTATATCACCGCCTATGAGCCGATTGTGGATATCGATGATGAACGGGTCGGCATCCTGTACGTCGGCGTTCTCGAAAAAAAATATAAAGATGTACGGCATAAGCTGCTCATGGTATTTATACTTATTACGCTGTCCGGTGTTGTCGTCGCCACCACACTCGGGTACCTCGCTACAACCAGACTGGTGCACCCGATTCGGAAGCTCATTCATGCAAGCAGCGAAGTCGCCGAGGGCAACCTGCAGCCCGAAATCGGACACATCTCCAAAAATGAAATCGGCATTCTACAGAGAAATTTTGCAGACATGCTCTCGTCCCTGCAGGAGCGAGACAGACGGCAGCGCGCTGCAAGCGAAGACATGCTCCTCCAGTCCGAAAAACAGGCCGGAATCGGAAGGCTTGCTGCCGGGGTCGCACATGAGATCAACAACCCGCTGACCGGTATTCTTACCTTTACCCATATGTTGCTGAGAAGAAACGACATCAGTGAGGAGGTCAGGTCCGACCTGCAGACTATCGTGCATGAAACGGAAAGGGTACGGAAGATAGTAAAAGGGCTGCTTGACTTTTCGAGGCAGACGAAACTCGATCAGGAGCCGACCGACATAAACAAACTGGTAAAAGCGACAATCGGGCTCGTGGAAAATCAGGCAATAGTAAACGGCATCAACCTCGTTTTCAAACCGGCCGAAGATCTCCCGGTTCGCACCCTGGACCGCAATCAGATTCAGAGTGTGATTATGAACATCATCATTAATGCATTCGATGCAACACCTCCGGGAGGCACGGTAACGGTCTCAACTGCACTCAGTGTTTCCGCAGCAGGCAAAACAAAGGAACTGAAGGGCCTCGAAATCAGCATTTCAGACACCGGGTGCGGCATACCCCCGGAAAATCTGGACAAACTGTTCGATCCCTTTTTTACTACAAAGGAGGTCGGGCAGGGAACAGGCCTCGGACTCTCGGTTTCTTACGGGATCATCGAACGGCACGGCGGAATCATACAGGTGCACAGCGAGGTGAACAGGGGGAGCACATTCACCATCTGGGTACCGCTGGAGGAAAAAGGTGAAGGGAAAGAAAGTACTGGTGGTTGACGACGACAGCATCGTGCTCCAAAGCTGTAAAATCGTTCTCGAAGCCGAAGAATGCGACGTAACCCTGGTTTCGAGCGCAAAAGAGGCGATCGAGCATCTGGGAACAAAATACTACGACCTGCTCGTTATGGATGTCAAGATGCCGGAAAAGGACGGAATGTATCTTCTCGATGCAATCAGGGAAAAATGGCCGCTTGAAGAATGGCCCGAACTTCCCGTGCTTGTCATGAGCGGGTATCCGACGCCCGATACAATACACGATTTAAGGAAGAGAGGAGCGAGTGAGTTTATTTCGAAACCTTTTACCCCTGACGAGCTTCTCGCTTCGGTACAAAAAGCTTTGAAGAGGAGTAAAAGACATGAGAGTTCTGGTAATCGACGACGAACGGATTGTACTTGACAGCGTAAAGAAAATTCTCACGGCTGAAAACTACGATATCGACACTTCCATCAGCAGCAGGAAGGGACTCGAACGTGCATTGAACAACGAGTATGACGTTGTTCTCACCGATATCCGTATGCCCGAGATCGGAGGAATGCGTATCCTGAGGGACATCAAGCGAAAAAAGCCCAGCCTGCCCGTTATCATTATCACCGGGTATGCAACGGTGAAGTCTGCGGTGCAGGCCATGCAGCTCGGTGCGACGAACTACATCGAAAAGCCCTTTACACCCGAAGCTCTCACGCATGCGGTCAACACGGCTCTGCTTGCCGCGAAGAGCACCGCTGTCGAGGATCAGCGGTTGGTGCACAAGGAAGAGGTAATAGAGGTGCTCGAACGGGCGGCGAAGGACACAGAGTTCGTCACCAACCTGTACTACAACGGTGCAGATGCTCTGAAAGACTACGATCTTACAGGCCCTGAAAAGCTTGCCATTCTTACCGGGGACGTAACCTGGATTGAAGACCATGTCGGGGCTCTGACGGACGCGCAGAAAAAATGGCTAAACCAGCGGCTCGCAGCCGAAATCTGGTAAATCACAGCTCAGCCTGAAAACGATATACATATATGGAGGGGGCGGCATGGCGGAAAAGATGCTCGTGATAGATGATGAGGATGTTGTGCTCGAATCCTGCAGAAAAATCTTTACTGCGGAAGGATTCAGCGTTGTTACGACAAACAGTCCGAAGGAAGGTCTCGATCTCATACGGGATGCAACATTCGATGTCGTGCTCTGCGACTGGAAGATGCCTGAATTCGACGGTATGGACGTGGTTGAAGAAATCTCAAACAGGTCTCCGGAAACGGCAATTGTCATGATCAGCGGATACCCGACGGTAGGCAGGGCGACCGAAGCGCTCAAACGGGGGGCTATGGATTACGTATCGAAACCGTTTACGCCTGAGGAAATCACTCAAGCCGTTAAGCGTTCCGTGCAGAGAAAGATAACCCAGGAGCAGCGGGCTCTCGGACGGTTCGAGAAAATCGTCAAACAGATACAATTCCCGGTACCCAGTGCCGAGGACAAGGCTCCTGCAACTATCGCCGAAACAGTCGCTCAGAAGGTCGGCGTCGGCAAAACAACGGCACCATGGCTGTCCGTGCTCGTTCTGGGGATACTTGCAGGGGCGTATATAGGGTTCGGCGGCGTGCTTGCAACGACGGTTACATTCGATATGGCCGCCCGAATGGGTATCGGTTTTTCGAAATTAATCGCCGGATCCGTATTCAGCGTCGGCCTGATGCTGGTGGTTATAGCGGGTGCCGAGCTTTTTACCGGAAATAACCTCATGGTAACGAGCACTCTTGCAAAGGAAATTACTTTCGGCTCAATGCTGAGACGATGGGTCCTCGTATACGCGGCCAATTTTATCGGCTCATTGATTCTTGCCCTGCTCTTCTACCTTTCAGGCCTCTGGCAAACAGGAGGCAATGCTCTCGGCGCTGCTGCGGTAAAGATTGCGTATGATAAGGTAAGCCTCCCATTCGGCGAGGCGCTTTTCAGAGCAATCGGATGCAACTGGCTCGTATGTCTTGCCGTATGGATGGCACTTGCGGCGCGGCAGACGGTGGGAAAAATTTTCGCCATATTCTTCCCTATTATGGCTTTTGTTTCCATTGGATTCGAACACTGTGTTGCGAACATGTACTTCATTTCGATGGGCATTTTCCTGCACAACTGGGCTGGAATTCCGACACCGGCCGGCCTGGACCCGGGCATTCTGCACTGGGGGAGCTTTCTGTACAGAAACCTGCTTCCGGTTACCATCGGCAACATAATAGGCGGCGGCTTTTTTGTCGGTATGGGCTACTGGGGAGCCTATCTCAAGCTCAAAAAATCGTAAAAGAGCAGCTTCCTGGTCCGTTCTAAAAAATTTACTGCCGGTACCTGGACGGGGATCGGTTTATTGCGCTATCAGCGGGTTCTCATTTGCGGTGACATACGCTTCCTACAATAGAAGGGTAAAACCGACCTTCACTATTTCATCTCCATGGAATGTTCAACAAACGAACGGCCTGATGAATCGGACCCGGCATACTTATGGATCTTTTGACGATTAAGATCTTTACAGAGGCAGGATCCCTCACTGTAGAGGGTTTAAAATACGCGTTACTTCCCTTGCCACAATTTTCCCGAGCGTTTGATGTTCTTCAGGGTCAAAGTGCAGTCCGTCGATGGTGCTGCAGTGTATGACGGCGGATGTGTCGAAAAAGGCGCAGCCGTGCTGATCCGCGATCGAGTGATAATAACCCGCAAGCTTCTTGGACTTTTCCACTCCGCCCGAAAATGTCTCGGCCCACTCCTTCAATGTTCCGAGAGGCGGCGGAGCGAGTATCAGTATGCACGGCGCACCGTCGTCGGGACCACACCCGCTTCTCTGTATAATTTCGATCAGCGATCCAAGGCTCTGGGCTATGTCGTACAGCGTAACGGAATACCGCGCCTTCAGGTCATTTGTACCGAGCATGACGATAACAAGGTCTATGGGGCTGTGCGATTCGAGACAGGGCACCAGATATTTGCTCCCGTTTCTCTTGGCATGCCCCCGTACCGGGTCATCCCACACCGTGGTCCTGCCGTTCAGGCCCTCCTCAATGACGTAGTAATCATTGCCGAGCTCGTCCTGAAGCACTCCCGGCCAGCGTACATGCCGTGCAAGTCTTTTTTTCGTAACCGGGTCCCTCCCGTAGGTGTTCGAATCACCGTAGCAGAGCACTGTGTACATCAGCGCCTCCAGCAGTACGTATTTTCATAAGCTCCAGATCCCGTCAAGGCAGTACATAGTACTGCAGATTACTTTTTTAGTCAAAATATTATTGACGATTTCAGGTTAAGAAAGACTGGTTTCGTTTGTCAAATAATTTTTTATATTAACAATTGAACCCTCCGGCAGCTGCCGGACAGACAGTACTGCGGCGGGGAAACCCTTTCACCAGTAGTAACGAGTTTTAATTCAGAAGCTGGTGAGCTTCCTTGAGCATGTCGATTATGGGAAGCGTATAGGGGCAGGCATCCAGGCACTGGCCGCATTCCGTGCAGTTGGCTGCATTTATCTTTCTTCTCCCGTAACCCCTCCTGGACATTTCCAGGTTTTCCGGCAACTGGGCTTTGGCGAAGTATTCGAGGATCACCCCGATGGGAATATTTTCGGGACAGGCTGGATGACAGTAATAGCATCTCCTGCAGAAGTAACGGTCCAGCTTTGATGCCGTTCGGTTTATTTGTTCTATCTCGCCGCCGGTAAGGAAGTACTCCCCTTCTGCGACATCGGCGTTTTCGTTTACCTGCTCCACGGTGAGCATTCCCGGGATAACCGAGGATACGGGATGCTGGAGTATCCATTTCAATGCCGGGCCGGCAGGTAAAAGAACCCCGCCGGCCAGTGGCTTCTGGACTATAAAACCGATGTTATTGGAGCTGCAGTAGCGGATCAGCTCCAGAATTTTCTTTTCTTTCTCTATGTAGCTGAAAGCTCCCTGGATGGTATCGAAATGTCCGGTACGTGCTGCTCTGAGAAGCACCTCGGCATCATGGCCGGAAATACCAATGAACTTTACCGCTTTCTGTCCCTGGAGCTCCTTGAATACAGAAAGCAGTCCGTTCTTTTCCAGCACCCGGTCGAGTTCCTGATGAGTGTTTATATAATGGATCTGGTAAAGGTCTATATAGTCGGTTCTGAGGTATTGCAGGCTGGTTTCAAACTCTTTCATTATTTCATCTCTTGTTCTTGCCCTGGACTTGGTAGCGAGGTAGTAATCTCTTCTCCTGTCTGCCACTGCCGTTCCTATGAGCTTCTCACTTTCCCTGTACCCTCTGGCAGTATCTATGAAATTCATCCCCCGGTCCAGCGCCGTGTTCATTACGGCATCGACCTGTTTTTCCTCAAGTGCAGGCAGACCAAGCGCTCCAAAACCGATACAGCTTACATTCAGGTTTGTTCTTCCCAGTTTTCTGTATTTCATCTCCAGCCCTCTTCCTTCTTAAGTAACAATGTAAAAAGTACATGTCAATATTTTCTGTGTTGAACCGGGATATCGAAATATACATTCCCTCGTATTTTTTCTCATTTTTTTTTCACCTTGCCCGATTAAAATATCACAATTCCCTGTATATGTCAGCAAGCGCATCGTGTATCCTCGGCAGCTCTATCGCCCCGCATATCTCTTCCGACCACTGCTTACGTTCGATATCCGCCAGGAG
>CAZFTJ010000025.1:0-64293 GCA_964521865.1 uncultured Spirochaetota bacterium
GCAATTCCCCTGCCAATTCCTCTCGTGCTCCCGGTAACAAGAACGATTTTATCGCCGAACATTCCATCTCTCGAGTGTTTCACTTGTTTCCCCAGCATTTTACAGGTATCGGTCTTACCGGAGGTCTCGCAGTAAAAGGAGCAAGTCTTGAAAACGGAATACCCGTTTCGGCATGAATTATATGTGCTATGAGATTGTAACAGGTTTTATTCTGACATAACCCCATTCCTGCTCTCGTCATTCTCTTTACCGCATCCAGGTCGCGCGCCCCTTCTCGTATAGCCTTTTTGATTTCTCCAAGCGTAACTTCTTCACACCTGCAGATAATTCTATCGTCATCATATTTCATCAGTTCATCATCGATCTTCATTCATCAATCCTTTTAAAGTGCCGTACGTCATCTGCGAACTCTTTTGGAATTACAATAGTGACGACATGCGTGCGATCAAAATTCTTCCTGCTCAGTACCCTTTGAACAAACCCCCTGCATACGGAATTTCCCGCTCTATCTATCCCGACAATTTTTTCGCCCTGTACGGGAATCGGCAGCCTTTCATACGGTAATGCAATAGAAGCCTCATTTTCGGAATAGGTTTTATCCACGATAAAAATTGCGAGCCCTGGACAGATGGTAATGCACTTTGTGCATCCGGTACATTTCCCATCAGGATCGATCAGTCTGGGATAGTTTGTGATCGGCTTTCCCACCTTGATCAAATGTCTATCGCATACCGTTTCACAGGGATTGCACGGTATTTCCTCAATACATTCTATGATCGGCACCGGACCTTTACCGAATCTTTCCTCCGATGGATATCCATTGTACTTTTCAATTTTTTCAAGTGTGATAATTCCGTTCGTCTTCTCAAGAAGCGATCTTTTGTATTCCAACCAAAATCCCCTTCAAGCGGCATAATAATGATGAACTATCTTTTCCTTCGATTCCCGGCGATAATCGCCGTACGGCCCCAGACGCAGCGCTCTCAATCCTTCCTTTGCTTTATTAATAACTTCAAGTCCCTGCTTCCTTGCAATCTTCCCCAGCGATATACCGGCAGCCATACCTGCAAGCTTTCCCTCCTCCATTGCTGATGAGGCCTCCTCAATGCCTGCTACATCGCCGGCAACATAAATGTCTTCAATAGACGACTCCATATTTTCGTTATGCAAAGGAACAAATCCTCCCAGCTGCGGTAGATAATCGAACTTCATGCCGGCCATCCAGCAAAGCTCGGCGAGCGGTCTCAGGCCAACTGCAATGCAGATAAGATCGACATCCATAACCATCTCACTGCCTTTCAACACCTTAAACGCATCGTCAATTCGGGCTATTTCGGCTTTTCTGACGCAAGCATCCCCTTCTGCTCTTGTAATCGTATGGCTGGTAATAATCGGCACCCCCATTCTTACAATTTTTGAAGCATGGACCTGATATCCCCGTACTTCCGGCAGTGCTTCCACCACTGCAATTACCTCCGCACCGGCCTGCAATAATTGATACGCAACGATCAATCCGACATTTCCCGATCCGATGATAAGCACTTTATTGCCCGGCAATACGCGGTTCACATTCACCATTGTCTGTGCCGCCCCCGCCCCCATGATGTTCGGCAGCGTCCATCCGGGAAACGAGAGCGAGTTCTCCAGTGCACCGGTTGCTACAATAATTCTTCGAGCTTCAATCACGCTCACCATATTTCCATTGGAAAGCCCCAGTTTTAAATCCGGAAACATGCCCCATACAACCGTATTGAGCAGTACTTTCACGCCATACTTTTGAGTACCTTCCAACATCATATTCCCGATTTCAAACCCTCTGATTCCTGCTAGATGTTCTTCCGAACCGAAAAATCTGTGTATCTGCTTGAAAAGCTGTCCGCCGGCAGTTCTGTTCTCATCGATGAGCGTTACATCTACACCATTTTTAGCAGCTTCAACAGCCGCACACAAGCCAGCCGGCCCTGCTCCGATAACGGCAAGTTCGGTTTTCATCCAGCACCCCTCCGATTTTTCCATATTCCAAGGCCTTCCTGTGTGTTTACAACCATATTATCTTCGACAGGAGTCACGCACGTTCTCACATTCGGTCTCCCGTTTACCTCCATGACACAATCGGTGCACCTCCCAATGGCGCAGAATATACCTCTGGGCTCTTTTTTTTTAGATGTATATCGAAAAGTTTTAATCCCCGATGCTACAATAGCTGTAGAAATCATCTCACCCTCATACGCCTTTATCTTTTTACCGTCGACGATTATTGTCACCTCCCTTGCAACAGGCAATGACCCGAGTATGGGGTGCTCTTTTATTCTCACTCTAAGCTCCCTTTGTCAGAAAATCATGACATACAGTCAGATCATAGGGCTGGGGCCACTGCACTTTCGGTGTACCGGTAAATCTCCCGGGATTCATACGATCAATCGGCAGTGAAGTTTTTCCATCACAAATATATTCTGAAGCAATTTTGCCTGATATCGCCGCCCACGACATTCCTGCCGGAAAGCCTGCAACAATAAAGAGGCCTTTTATCCCGGGCATGGGACCTATCGAGGGCATTCCATCCGGTGTAAAGCCCATCGTTCCCACCCATGATCGTATAATAGATACATCACTCAGGCCCGGGAAGATTGTAAAAATATACGACATCACTCTGAGCACTTCATCTGCATAAATCGTCTCATCGAAGTAGTCGTAATCCGGCGGTCTTGCAGGCCCCGGGCCGCCCAGGTTATAATTCCCACTCGCGGTCTGGGTGGCGCCATATGCAAAATCCCCGTTGCACAGCATTTCAAAAGGTTGCGGAGGCAATTCAGGCAGCCTCTCCGTCACCATGGCAAGCTCTCGAACAGGAATAACCTCTATGCCCTCGGTAAGGAGCGACGCCCATCCGTTCGTCGCATTCACGACATACGGAGATTCAATGATCCCATCCGGAATCTTAACTCCCCGTACTTCGTTGTTCTCAATAACTATTTCTTCGATTTTCGTATGTGTAACGATTTCCGCCCCGAGTTTTTGTGCCTCTAGAGCCTGGGCCCTTGCAAGCAGGAAAGGATTAAGATTGCCGTCGGATTTCCGCAGCCTTGATCCGAAAATCAACTCCGGATTCAGATTGGGCATCACTTCAAGTGTTTCCTTCCTGTCCAGCAATTCGATTTCGTCATCTCCCAGGGACCTCTGTATTTCGATAAGCTTTTTGAGATCATCAAACTCACTTTCATCGATGGCAATATCGAGACAGCCGACCTGCCGAAACTCAAAGTCGATTTCAAAACTCTTTTGATACTCCTTCATGATTTCAGTATTTGCCCGTGTGAACTCGAGCCTGTAGTCCGTTTTATCGATATTCAGAAACCGTCCATAACAGTGGACGACCATGCCCCCGCATCGCCCTGTAGCGCCCGCGGCAATATTTCGCATTTCACACAAGACCACCTTTTTCCCTCTCAGGGCAAGATGGTATGCGGCCGCCGTACCCACTGCTCCGCCGCCGACAACCACAACATCAGCCTTTTTTAGTACCGTCGCCATTAGCAATCTTCCAGCCTATCAATTATTTCCAGACATCCACCCGTGTCCGCTACCTGTTCTGCGCCCTATCGACAATCGTTTCGATCTTCCCCTGCGCCCTATCAGGCAGTTGCAAGGGCCTGTGCTCTTCGAGTATTTTTTTTGCCTTTTTGCGGGCGAACTCTAGCATGCCCTTGTCGCCGGACCGTTCGAACGCTTCATACCTTCTCCGGTCTACTATCGACGGTATCCAGTGTTCTCTTCTCAAGTACTCCTTGGTATGCTTTTCAGTCAAATAACTCTTCCCGCTGTGAGTTACTTTACCAATCACGTTCATACTGCTCGAAACCGTATCGACGGAAAAGTCTATTCCCCGAAGCACTCTCTGCACATACCCGTACAGCTCATTATCAATCAATATTCCCTCAAGCGAGGTTGTCAGTACGCTGTTGATCGTGCCTGCAGACGAATAGATAAGATTATAGCCAGCCAGGGCCGTCGTTATCACCGTAGCGGCTTTCTCAATTCCGCTCTGAATGTCATTCATTTTCGAATCGGTCGTGCCGGATACGCCGCAGCTCGGTATGTCATAATACCGACAAATCTGCGCACAGTATATATAGTACAAACACCGCTCCGGACACCCTTCACTCACGTCCCCTGTCCGCATATCCATGACCGTCGGCGCATGTGTATACAGCACCGGAGCTCCGGGTTTAATCAATTGTGCCAGCATCACGCCGAACATAACCTCTGCATTCTGCTGTATTAACAATCCTGCCAGTGTTACCGGCGCTGTTGCTCCCGAAATCGGATCGGTCTCAATTAGCAACGGCAATCCAAGACTGGCACACTCGAATAACACTTCGCAGTTTGTATCACCGTAGATGAGCGGACTCTTAAAGCAGCACACAAAACTTACCAGGTTACGCTTTAACACGTCCTCCCTGCTCCCTACCGCAGCTTCAAGAATATCGACATGGTCCCGAACTTCTTCCGCACTCTCCGCCTGATTGATAAGATGCTTTCCGGTATTCTTCACCATTCCCTCAAAAGCTTTTATATAGAGCCCTTTTTTTGGAAGATCCGACGGCGTAATCGGATTCTGGCACGTTTCGAGGTTATCGAGCGCATCCTGTACCAGCACTATCTCCTCAAGGTCCCTGAAATTTCCAGGCCTGTGCTCACCGGTCCACAGATCAATAACATTCACGCAATTTCCGCTGCCTGTCGTATGAACATCATTACCGCCGACAATAATATCCTTCGAGGGATCCCTTCCGCCCAGTACAAATCGGCTCGGCGCACACTTCATAGCCTTTTCCACCAGCCACTGCGGTACTCGCACTATCCCCTCCCGCTCGCTCACATCACACCCAGCCTCTTTCAATACCCGCAGAGCAGGTTCGTATGTAACCATTACACCGGTCCCTTCAAGAAGATTCAGACTCTGATGATGCCACCGGCGTATGTCCTCCTTTGTGAGATATTCAAGATGCCTCCCTCTCCCGAAATAACGTGCCATACCTCTTTCCTCCGATCATCGAAGACCAATGTGTCGCTCAAGTCATCAGCCCGGCATGCGTCCCCTGCATCTCCATACGTTCCTGTATATCGACTGTTGAAATTCCGGCAGCTTCGACAACTATCAAATCCGGCTGCAGTCTTTCCCTTTTCACAGTCCGCGTCCGATTTTTTGATCGCGTACTACTCGATCTTCCCGGCCTCGTGTACATTTATGATTATCTCATACAGCTACCAGTATTCCTTTTGCCGCAGATTCTTCAGCCTTGAATGCTATCTTTAAATTAAAAAGCATATCTTCCTGTTCCTTATTGGGGTCTCGTTTTTCATCCAGCTCATCAAGCAGCGCTTTCAGGTCTTCTACAAACGTATTTACCTTCGGCAATTCACCATTGATCCTTCGATCATTCAAGTGTATCAGATATCGACTCCCATCAACTTCAACAGAGCCGTTCCTGCCGCTTACAATGGTCGTGCTGAATGCTTTCCCGGGAATCGGCATACCCCACTGTACGGTCGTACTTGCACCGGTGACATGCTGCATTAAAATCGATGCCGCAGCAATACCGTCTCGACTCGAATCGAAACCGCATAGTGCTTTGACCTCGCCGAATATCTTTCTGAAAATTTGAATCCCATGATAATGAGCCGAGACTATCCAGCCGCCGTGCCTATTATCTTTTACATACCATGTGCCCAGGTCTTTATAATTTCCTTTAAAACCGTCGAGTCGAAACCAGGAACCCAACGCACCAAAGCTCATATATTTGTATCCCATGTACAGGTCGCCCAATTCTTCTTTATATGACTCGATGAGCCGGCAATCGGCATCGTAATTCATTGTTTGACCGACATGCAGGAATAAATCCCTTTTATTCGCACTATCGACAAGCTCTTCCGACTGACGGTACTCGGATAAAACCAGGGGGTATTCGCACATTATATTTCGATTACGTTCAAGGGCGTACTTGACGATTTCATAGTGGTATCTATTCGGTACGGAAACGGAAATCGTATTTATTTCATTTGAATTGCAGATATCTTCAAGGGTCGAATACCGTTTAATATTCAATTCACGGGCATAAGCTTCCGCGTGGTGCGGATCTCTATCGTACACGCCTTTCAGTTCTATTCTCTCGTTGTTAAATTCCCTGACAGCATACCCCCGGAGATGTCCTGCGTACCCTGCTCCAACAATGCCTACAGATACTTTGTAATTCACACATGTTGCCTTTCTTCAGCCCATTTATATCAATCCGCTTCGGAACATAAGGAGTTTCGTAGCATCCAACGCTTCATCGATACCAATGACGAACTCCGGATTCGTTCCCCCCGCGTGCATTGTCTTTATTTGGAAACTCTCTTCTACCCGTGTATGAGTTTTTTGACGATTCTCACCGCCATTTCTGCATCGGCGCCATACCCATCCGACCCTATCTCCAGCGCCCACTGTTCCGATACGGGTGCACCTCCAACTATTATTTTCACCCGACTTCTAAGTCCCGCTTCCACTATCTCATCGATCACGTTTTTTTGCTCTCTCATCGTTGTCGACAGCATTGCGGACAATCCAAGTATTTGCGGCTTTAATAATTTTATTTTCTCAATAAACGTCGGTGCTTTTACATTATTTCCGAGATCGATGATTTCATATCCATTTATTTCAAGCATTGTTGCAACTATCGACTTCCCTATGTCGTGGATATCTCCATAGACCGTACCAAGCATAATTTTTCCGGCTTTCTTTTTTTCTATTTTCATTTTTTCCAGTTCAGGGTTTACAATTTTCATAGCACTCCGCATCGCCTCAGCAGCAAGCATTAGATCGGGTAAAAATAATTCACCTTTCTCAAATTTATCACCTACACTATTGATCCCTTTTGAAAGGCCCTCATCGATGATTTGTATCGGGCTTATTCCATCCGATAGAGCTCTTTTCACCCAATCTTCGCATTTTTCACTTTCTCCTTCTTCAACTGAATTAATTATATTTTGAATAGCAGAATGGATGGACATACACACCTCTTTTGAGAAGTTAATTGTCAGACAAAAAATCTTTGGTAATGTTATCAAAAATAAATAATATTTTACACCTTTTTTATAATTTTTTTGGTAACGTTCTCAACATTTTACACCAACATTTATATTTGTCAATCTTTTTCTAAAATTAATTGTAAATAATATTATTTTATATTAAAATATCCTGTTGTTATAACAAAAATAGTATTTGATTTGATAACGTTATCAAATACTGCAAGGAACCGTGCATTATGAACATGTCGGCAAAGAAAACAATAAATAATAGAGTAACAATCAAATATATTGCAAAAATTGCCGGCGTATCCGTCTCAACCGTATCTAGGGCCCTTCGAAACGACCCGAATGCAAATGTTAATACAAAAAAGAAAGTCATAGACATTGCGAAAGAGCTCAATTACTACCCGAATTTTCTTGCAAAAGGCCTCCGGCAAAACAGAACCCAGACAATTGGAATAATATTCAACGATCTCAACAATCCCTTTTATACTGAAATCCTGAGCGAGATGGGGGAGATTTTAAGCAGCAACAACTACTCCTGCTTTATCAGCTACTCTCATTATGATTTTGATCGTGAAAAAAATAACATAATCTCTCTACTGTCAAAAAAAGTTGATGGGATAATTATTTCTCCCATTGATGAAAAAAGTGAAAATATCAATATTTTGAGTGAGCATGACGTCGAATCCGTCATTATCGACAGCTTTCCATATTTTCAGAATCACTGCTACGTATACTCAGATCATGTAAAAGGTTCCCAACTCGCTACCGAGTATCTTATAAATAACGGACACAGGGATATTCTTCTACTGACAGCCCCCATTCAGGAAAAAGTCAAGGCAAATCATTTTATAAAAGGCTACCGTAATACGTTGCAAAAACACAACATCGATTTTCGAGAAGAGCTCATAGTACAGGCTGAAGACCTTTCTATCGAAGGAGGGTATACGATATTCAAGAGGCTTCTCACCGAAAACCTAAATGCGAATTTACTGCATTTTACGGGAGTAATTACAATCGGTGATCTGCTGGCGATTGGTATTTACAAAGCGGGAAACGAATTGGGGTTTAATATTCCCGGCAACTACAGTCTGGTGGGATACGATAATATCGAAGTAACAAGTGTGCTTTCGCCTCCTTTAACAACAATTCATCAATCAAGAAAAAGAATTGGAAAACAAAGTGTCGAGCTTCTCCTCCATAATATAGAAAACCAGGAAAAAATCATTAAAAATGTGGTATTCGATCCTCATCTTGTGATAAGAGGATCGGTTAGAAATATCATGCATTAAATCTTTATTCAAATCGATATAAACTGTACCGTAGTCTGCGATTTCCTCTTTACTATATAAAAGCACGATATGCACGTTATTTTATTAAATCAAGCATAATTATGATTAATTCAATAAATTAATTGACAGATTTTTATAAAATGATAAGATTACATGCGAACAAATAGCGATGAACTACTTTTTTAAAACCGTCATTCTGCAATGGTACTGCGTATCATAATGCTGCTATGAAAAGAATAGATCAACGGAAAAACGACATTCTCAAGATGCTCTCTTCGAAGGAGAATCTTCGCATCGAGGAGCTTGTGCACACTCTGAGTGTTTCGGAGGCCACTGTGAGGAGAACCCTCAGCGACCTGGAGAAAGATGGAAAAGTCATAAGAACTCACGGAGGAGTACAGCTCTTCACAAGGCGGAATCATGATTATATCTTCGACAACAAGTTCTCTAAAAATCTGGAACAAAAAAGGGCTATCGGCCTGTACGCTTCGAAAATGGTCAATTCAAACGAAGTCATCTTCCTCGATTCCGGAACGACTGTGTATGTTATGGCCGAGTACCTCACAAGAAGGCTCGAAGCAGAGCAGATAAGCGGCATCCGGGTGATTACCAACTCCATCGCCATCGCCGAAAACCTCGGCATGCTGTGTGAGGTCATTATTCTCGGCGGGAGGGTTCGACCCAGGAGGAGAGACATATCGGGCCCCATCGTCGAAAAGAACATACAGATGTTCAGGGCACACAAGGCCTTTATAGGTACGGACGGTATTACCATACGCGACGGACTGATGACTACCGATGAGTATACATCGAAAATAGACGAGGAGATGACAAATAGAAGCGACCAGGTTATTTTACTTGCTGATTCTTCGAAATTCAACACTCCCTCCTTTGTCTCATACGCCGGAATCGACAGCATCGATATCATCGTTACGGACAGCAGGATCGAGAACGAGGTTGTCAGATCGTACCAAAAATTCAATATCCAGATACTGCGTGCGCCTTCAGTGAACGAACCGCCCTGTAATGAAAACGAAAATACTCACGGTAACTAATAAAAACCATTCAAACAGGAGGTCCGCATTATGCCGCTGGCAGGAAAAGAGTTCAAGATTGGTCTGCTTGTAACGGCGCTATTGGAGGACAGATACAATAAAACCGGTCATATGAGAGGCGAGGCCAGGCGCATCGCAAAACTGTATGAGGACAGGCTGAAGCCCTTCGGCACCGTGATTAATCCTGGATTCTTCGAATATGAGAACGAAGCCATCAAGGCGTCTTCAGTATTAAAACGAGAAGAGGTCGATGTCATCGTCGTCATTGAGCTTGCCTATCAAAAGGGGCTTATTCCAATGAGGGCATTGCTCGATTTCGATATTCCGATCATCATCTGGAACACCCAGCTAATCGAGGAATTCGGAGAGGATGCGGATTTTGACCTCATTATGGTCAACTCGGGCATGGCCGGACTTCCCGAGCTGTCCAGCTCGCTTGTTCGTTCGGGCAAAAAATTTATGATCGTCACCGGAAGTATAAACGACGACCTTGCGATACGGGAAATCGGCGAGTACATCACTGCAGCAAAAGCGGCTGCCAGGTTGAAAAATTCAAAAATCGGGATTATCGGGCATCCCTATGAAGGCATGACCGATCTGATGCAGGATAATTTTGCCGTTCTGGAGCTCTTCGGCTGCAGTGTATGGCCGATCGACCACGACGAAATTATAGATGCTTTTATGGACGCCGGAGACAGTGAGGCGGAAAATATTATCGATGAAGAAAGGGACCGGGGAAGAAAGATTGAGGTCGATCACGACACGATGCTCCGTTCCGCAAAACTCGCGGCCGCTCTCGAAAGGGTCGTCAGGCAGAACTCGTTCGACGCAGTGGCCGAGTTCGATCAGATATGGCTGTCGGACGAGCGGATCGGCATCATCCCGTTTTTTGGAACCTCAAGACTCGTTGAAAATCATGTTCCGTTTACCTGCGAGGCCGATGTACTGCGGGCGATTGCCATGCTCGTGCTGGAGGAAGCAGCGGGCCATGCGACTTTTCTCGAGCACTATATTCTCGACTACAAGCGTAATGTCATGTTCAATTCCCATGACGGTCATGGAAACCCGGGATTGGGCGATGAGCGCCGCGGTATCCGTATCGTGCCCACCATATACTACGAGGGCGTGCACGGCTTCGGTGCGTCGTTCAACTATTCGTACAGGCCTGGCGACTTTACCCTGTTTTCAATAGGCAGCATCGGTGAGGGAAGGTTTCAATTTATCACCTCCCAGGGAAAAACTCTGGATATGAAGCCCAGAGACATTGCTGCGCCGCAGACTTTTTTCCAGTGGGAGGGCAGGGACATCAGGGAATTTTCGAAACGGTGGCTGTATGCGGCGCCGTCTCATCACCACACCGGGGCGTATGGCAAGCTCAACAGCGTTCTCGACAAGGCTGCTCGATTAATCGGGTTGAATTGCGTCACTATTTGAAGGCAGGCGGGAGCCGGAATTCATCCGGTGATGGAAGAACAGGTATACGCTATAGATATATACGATAGGAGGAAAGAACATGGTTGGAAAAGATATTCGGATGGGAAAACTTTTGGGAAGCGGCAAAGCGGTGATCGTTGCAGCCGATCACGGCTCCTACATGGGGCCGTTTGAGGGAATCGACAATCTTCCGGAGCAAATACATGCTTTTAAAAAGGCGGATGCCTTTCTGGTAATGCCGGGTATGGCAAAACAGTGCAGTGCATTTTTCTCGCAAAAAGACGCTCCGCTCTGTATAATCAGGGTAAATTATGCAACCCACTACGTTAAGGCGTATGAATACAAGAAAGGGTACAACGAGCGGCTCATTTCGGTGAAGCAGGCAGTCGCACTTGGTGCGGATATGGTGATGGCGTCGCTTCTCTTCTCCGGGAACGACGAGGCCAATACTAGAAATATAACGCAGTTCGGAGAGTTTATTGAAGAATCGAATGCGCTCGGCATCCCGCTTGTCGGGGAATACATTCCGATTGGCAGCATCGATACGTTCAATGACGAAATAGACCGGCTTCTCCTCGGAATCCGGGCAGTTGCCGAGTTCGGTGCCGACTGTATCAAAACCGTGTACGTCGACCGGTTCGACTATATAACCCGGGCAGCCGGAATACCCGTGTTCGGACTCGGCGGTGCAAAAACCGATAAACCGATCGATTCGTTTAAACTGGCGAAAAATGTAACATCGAAGAACGCCGCCGGGGTTGTGTTCGGCAGAAACGTCATCTGTGCGAAGGATCCGGCGAAGTACCTGGACCTTCTCATCCAGGTCGTGAAGCACGGCATGAGCCCCGAGGAGGCGGCGAGGTTGTACGGGAGTTGATTATTATTATTATTATTATTAAGGAGAAAAGCTCTTAGAATGAATCCCAGAGAAAGAATTCTAAAAACCGTAAAAGGTGAAATGCCTGACAGGGTGCCGGTATGCCTGTTTATACACGATGAAGGAAATTTCCTCAAACAGGCCTTTCCCGACCTCGATTTAAGCAATCCGCTCGAATGCAAGAAGAGGCTCGTAGCCCTCGAAAGGGACCTCGGGGTTGATCTCTTCATCCGACTTCTCCACGGGATATACCCTAACTGGATTGTGTACGGCGGCGTAAATATCGAGGAGCAGACTCAAAACTGGGAAATTAAAACAGAGAAGATCGAATCCGCCAATTCCATACTCCTCAAATCGAAAATACACACCCCGCTCGGCACACTCGATCAGGAGTTTACGTTTTCCGAATCATCGGAAGCTCCCGGAACATACTGGTACGCATGCACGAAAAAACCGATCAAAATGGAGAAAGATCTCGATATTGTCGTTAAATACGAGCCGCCGATGCCGGCAAATTTTCCCCTGCATGTAAAAGCCATTGTAGCAAAGACAAAGGAATATACCGGGGATGACGGGATCGTCTCGGTGTGGGTTCCCGGCGCTGCGTTCAACCATGCATCGCTGCTCATCGAGCTCAACGATATTTACAGCCTCTTTCTCACGAATTTTCCCTTTTACGAAAAACTGCTGAGGTACTGCATAGAAAGGACATCTCCTTTTCTCAAAGCACTCGCCGAAGCGGGGGCCGACCTGTTCTGTATGGGGGGCAATGTTCCAGGCGCGTTTCTCGGCGTAAAACACTATGAAACCTACGTGCTCCCCTTTGAAAAAAAGTACATCGATAATGTACGGGACCTGAATATACTCACACTGTACCACAACTGCGGTAATGCTATGGCTCTCGCGAATTCTTATAAAAAACTCGAGACTCATGTAGTCGAGCCCTTTTCACCGCCTCCGCTCGGAGACGGCGACCTGGCAGAAGCGAAAAGAATATCAGACGGCTCGTATACGATTGTGGGTAATGTCGATCAGATCAATGTGCTGAAACAGGGGACGATCGACGATGTGAAACGGGTAACAAGAGAAACAATCGAAACCGGCAAACCGGGAGGCAGGTTTATTCTTCAAACGGCTGATTACCTCGAATACGGCACACCGTTCGAAAACATAGAGGCTTTTGTGGAGACGGGGCTTGAATATAGTGCGTATTAAAACAGTGTGAGAATTTGAAGAAATCATGCATCCTTAAAGACTCCACAAGGTCAAGAGTTGGAAACCTTAATTTTATCGAGAAAATACCGGTGCATTCTCAAATCATCCGTCAACTCGGGATGAAAGGATGAAACGAGCAGACTTCCCTGTTCTGCGGCAACAATCCTCCCGTCTTTCATCCGTGCAATGATCCGGCAGCGTTCCCCCACCTGTTCAATAAGGGGCGCCCGAATAAAAACTCCCCTGAAAGGTGTTTTACCGAGCACGGAAATGCAAAGATGCTCTTCAAAGCTGTCACACTGCCTTCCAAAGGCGTTTCGCCGTACGGCAATATCCATCACACCGATGATCGGCTGTTCGTAGGCGCCGATATCGCTCGCGAGCACGATCAATCCCGCACAGGTCCCGTATATCGGAAAACCCGTACGGGCGAATTTCCCGATTTTTTCTTTCAATCCGTACTTTTCAATCAGCTTCCCGATGGTCGTGCTCTCCCCGCCCGGAATGACGAGCCCTGAAACCGCATCAAGCTGTCCCTGAAACCGGACAAGTACAGGTTCGACTCCAAGCTTAATCAATGATTGGGCATGTTCCCTGAAGGACCCCTGCAGTGCCAGTACTCCTATTTTTATGCTCACAGTACTACCACCCCCGTACAGACAGCCTGTTTTTCTCCTCGATAGTCGACAATTCAATTCCATACATTGCCTTCCCGAGTCCCTTTGATACCTCTACCAGTACATCGGGGTTATCATACTGGGCCGTTGCTTCGACAATTGCGTGTGCCCTTTTTTGGGGGTTTTCAGATTTAAATATGCCCGATCCAACGAAGATACCCTCGGCTCCCAGCTGAATCATCAATGCTGCATCCGCAGGAGTGGCGATGCCTCCTGCTGCAAAATTTACCACCGGAAGCTTTCCGGTTTGCGCAGCTTCCAGTATGAGGTTGTATGGGGCACCGAGGCTTTTGGCTTCGGCCATGAGCTCGGCTTCATCCATATTCTTCAGCTTTCGTATTTCATCCATCATTCGACGCATATGAGTGACCGCCTCAACCACATTGCCGGTTCCCGCTTCGCCTTTTGTCCTGATCATCGAGGCTCCCTCGGCAATCCTTCGCAATGCCTCTCCAAGGTCCCGCGCTCCGCACACAAAGGGAATTTGAAAAAGATGTTTATTGATATGATGATGTGCATCGGCGGGAGTCAAAACTTCGCTTTCATCGATGTAATCCACTCCCATTGCTTCAAGTATCTGTGCTTCGACAAAATGTCCGATTCTCACCTTTGCCATTACCGGTATCGATACAGCATCCATGATGGCTTCAATGAGCGCAGGGTCGCTCATACGCGCCACGCCTCCCTCCTGCCGTATATCCGCAGGTACCCGTTCCAGCGCCATTACGGCAACCGCTCCGGCATCTTCCGCAATACGAGCGTGCTCGGGTGTGACCACATCCATAATTACCCCGCCTTTCATCATCTGTGCAAGGCCTCTCTTTACTGTTTCTTTCGATTGTTCCATTACGCATCCTCCGTCTAATGCATATTTTTGAGAATATTCCCGATTGTTCCGATACCACGCCAAATTTTCTCCTCATCGACGTTCCCGAATCCTATCCGAAATCCACTCTTCTGCCACTCCTCAACGGAAAAGAGACGATCAGGGGCGAACGTCACTCCCTTCTCTCGCGACGCAAGCAGCAGATCGAGCGCATCGATACTCCCGGGAAGCTCGATCCACTGAAACAGCCCGCCCTGTGGTTTGCGCCAGCTTGCAATGTCGGAAACATAGCGGCTCAGCGCACTGGATACGACGCTGCTTTTTTTGCTGAGAAAATTTCTCTTTTTTTTCAATTGTTTATCAAAATAGCCTTTCTGTAAAAATTCCAGAACCGCCGCCTGGAGAATAAGGTTGGTGTACAGATCGGCGGAGCTTTTAAGAATTGTCAGCTTTTCAATAATTTCGCGTGCTGCGGCAATCCAGCTTATTCTGATACCGGGGAAGAGGGTTTCCGAGAAGCTGCCCATGTACACTATACCGCCGCGTTCATCGAGCGCCTTCAGGGGAAGCAGCTCGTTTCTGTCGAAGCCCAATTCATGCGCATAGTCATCCTCGATAATAATGACCTGATAGGTCGAACAGAGCTCAACCAGCTGTTTTCTATTATCCGGAGGAACAACACATCCGGTTGGATTATGAAACGTCGGAATTGTATAGAGAAGCTTTGCCTTTCTCCGCTTCAGCACATTTTCCAGAATATCAAGACGTATTCCTTCGGAATCCATGGGTATGCCGATGCAGTTTGCCTGAAGAGAGCGGAGCACGCCGAGCGCCCCCGGGTAGGTGAAATTTTCAAGCAGAATCGTATCGCCCGGGTCAACGAAAAGCCTGCCTATAATACTTAATCCCTGCTGAATACCGCTTGTAATGAGGATATTCTCAGGCTTTACCATAATCCCCCTGCGGCCCATAAAACCCGAAAGAAACTCGATCAGCGATAAAAACCCCTGCGACGTATCTGCAGTAAGCAGCGAGGCGCCGTATCGCCTGAATGAGGATATGAGACAATTTTTGAAATCCTCTTGAGGAAACATTCTTTCATCGATACTGTCTGATGCAAAAGAAATAAAAGTGTCTTTTTTATCGGTATCGAATATTTTTTCAAAACCCGAGAATAGATTGGAATGGGATCGCGTCCACGCATTCGAAAGAAGGCCCTCGAAGCTCATTTTTACATCTCTTTTTTTCAAGACGGGAGCCCGGCGGCTTTTGCCATACTCGTGCACAAAGGTGCCTTTTCCGACTCCCGAATAAACAAGCCCGTCGGCCTCAAGCAGCTCGTATGCCTGCAAGACCGTGTTTCTGCTCACGCAAAGCGACGCGGCAAGTTCCCGTGTCGACGGCAGCCTGGTGTTTGATTTCAGTACACCGCTTTTAATGAGCTCCTCTATCCCGTTTTTTACCTGTGTATAAAGAGGGACATCTTCATTTCGGTTGAGTTTCAGTATCACGGTAAAAACCTTATGGCACGCGTCGGTTGATAATGCTCAGGTTTGAACGCTCGCCTGCCTATAAAATAGCATTGATAATTTTTTTGTAAGAACCAATTATTCATAATTATTGTAGCACCAATCCATTTTATTTCAAAAAACAAAATAAATTGGTACCAGTACATACCAATGGTCCACGGTAGTTTGCCCGGGATTTATCCCGGATGATGTGGGGCGTGTTATTATTTGAGAATATCGAATGGTATGAAAAACCGAAGGGAATACAGATCTTTCTATTACGATATGGATTTTTTCATCAATTTCCGCCTATTCCGCCGCAATTCGTTTCATTTCCCGGTCGATAGTTGAAAGTATATGCATGAAATCGGCGTTCTTCTCCTCTCTGGAAACGGAAACAAGGGGGCTTTTGCGAGCCATATGCCCGCTCGCTCCGACGAGAGGGACTTCCTCCATCCTTTCCTCTGTTCCCCCGGTGTATGTGTCCAGATAACCGAAATAGCTCCCGTATCCCACAAGTACAATGCCTCTCCCCTTTGAGCCTGATATTGCGGAAGGGATGTAGTAGCTGTCATACATGGTTTTCACCTCGCAGGTTTTTTCAGAGAAAAGACGTCTTCTGGATTGCTGCGGATAAGCGGCTTTTTTATCAAGGGATCGCCGTTAACAGGAACTTCGACACTGCATCCGAATGCCTCCGAGAGAACCGTAACCCTCTCGAAAGGATTGAGATAGGGAACGTAATCCGTGTTGTGCGAAAGGGTGATTCGGTCGCTAACATTTTGACCAGTCTTATTCAACAGGTATGTTACAAAATTGTATGTAAATCAGCATAACAACTACCAGTATTCTTGGTCTACAAATCACCGGCTGTATTTTGCCTCTCCCCTCATCACCGGATATCCGAACATCCCGGAGATTTTCCAGTTTGGCCGGTACATCCCGTTAAGCTCAATATATGTACCCTGCGGCCTGGTTTCTCACCGCGTCCATGCGCTCGAATTCTCTTCATGCACATTCCAGATGCTCCACGAACCGTTTATACAGGCTCGAATACATCCCGACAGAATCGTCAACTGGTTTGATAATGGATTTCACCCCCGCGATTTTTACACTCGCCTCTTCAATTGAGCCGAATATTCCGCTGCCCACTCCGGCAAGCACCGCCGCCCCTGCACAGGCCGCCTCCGATATACGAGGAAGAACAACCTGAATATTGCAGGCATCTGCAACTATCTGTGGCCACACCCTGCTTTTTGAACCGCCGCCGATCATGATAAGCTTTTCCACCCGAACGCCGGCATTCCTTATCATGTCCAGATGCCGCCTGTTGACAAAAGAAACACCCTCCATGATTGAACGAACAAAATGTGCTTCTTCGTGCACTCCGTCGATTCCGAAAAACGCCCCCTTCCCGGAACGAGAGCTCGAAATCGGTACAAAGGCAAGACCCTCAGAACCGGGCCCCACACGAGCCGCCGCTTCGTCCAGCTTTTCAAAGGAGCGCCCCGGCCGCATCACGTCTCTGAACCATTTGAGTGAATGGCCGCCGAAGGGAACGGAGGTCATGAGCCCGAACTTGCCAGTGGCGGGATGAATACCCGGGAATACCGATTGGGTTATACCCCTGCTGCCGAGGCTTTTTTCATCAAAATAGAGCCTGTCGCATATTGCAAGCAAAACCCAGGCGGTTCCGCATGACAGCACACAGTCGCCCGTATTCACGGCTCCGGCACCGATACTCGCGCAGTACTGATCGTGCGCTCCGGACACGACAGTCACCTCTTCACTGAGCCCGAGGGCCCGGGCGGCGTCGGAGGTAAGCCCTCCCAGCAGCCGGCCCGACGGTACTATCTCAGGCACGTTATCCCTGGTAAGCCCTGCAACGGCAAGGCCCTTTTCCGACCAGTCTCTTCGAACCAGATCCAGAAACATGGTGAGCGCAAGGTTGGTATAGTCTATCGCGAACCTGCCGGTGAGCCTGTAGTTGATATAATCGATCGTGGATGCAAAATACCAGGACTTCTCGTACAGCACCGGACGTTTTTCCCTGAACCAGAAAACCGCAGGGAGGTTGAGACTGCCGATGATCGGCCACCCCGACATTTTGTACAGTTCTTCCCGGCTTACATGCCGAAGCAGTTTATTCGCCGTTTCCTCAGCACGAGTGTCGAGCCAGCTTACAGCGGGGTATAGGGCGTGAAAATCCTCATCAAGAAGCACAAGGGCGCCGCCCTGTGTGGAAAGGCTCAATGCAACAACATCTTTTTTACACCTGATTTTCGCGGTTACTTCCCGAACCGTATCGACGAGCGCACGCCACCAGTCTTCCGTATTCTGCTCAACCCATCCTTTAACGGGATAGGAAAGCCCGTATTCCCTGTATGCGAGACCCATGAGGTCGCCCCGTTCGGAAAAAAGGGCGCTCTTCGTCCCCGCTGTTCCGACATCGATACCGAGCAGATATTTCATGTAGCAGTCCATCGCCGAAGCTGAATACTCAGAAGGTAGTGAGTATTCCCGTCAACGGCATTCCTTACAACCGGATTAATTTTTGTACAATAACCGCCCGACCGCTTTCCCTGCACAGTAAACAACATAAACAGAGAGGCCGCATCGGGATGCGTGCTCTTCACATCAAAACAACCGCATTCACCCGCATCATCTCCGCGAATTTCAATATGTCGTCCCGCCGATCACCGCTCGTCACAGCAATATGATGGGTCCCGCCTGCGAGGCCGTATTCCGTCAGAAACGCAGGAAGCTCCATATCCGGTTTTAAGTGAAAATACGGCATGTCGATATCATCGGACCCCGGTATCTTCTCACTCACCTCACCGCCGTACACGACTATCTGAAATTCGTTGTCTTCGACAATTGCCAGATTTAAAACCGTGACCCTCTGCGGTTTCATTTGCGTGTCCGCGATAACGGGGTCAAGAGCATCCCCGAATACGAATTTCTTCCTGCGAAGACGTGTCTTCACGCCGAAGGAAGGATTTGATTCTCCCATATGCCCCATCACAATTCTCCCTCCGTCGAAATCGGGGCAAAAAGTCTCGGTAAATACGGTATTCCCGCACAGATATCGGAGCATCAATCCCGCTGTCGCCCCGAGAAAATCTCCCTCACCGGAATACACAAGACCCTCCTCCTGGAGCTTTGATACGGCAAGAAACGGGAGTGTTCGTATATCCGGGTTTTCAAGAATGCCCTGGAAATGCATGGTAAACGCATTCATCCCGAGCTCATCAATCACTTTTTTAAGACCCAGATACACGCGGTTGGATTCTTTGTGTATATCATCCGTCACACCGGGATCGATTTCGTATTTCTTTCGGTCGGCTTCTATCGCTTTTGCCACTTTATCATCACCAACATCCTTTATATATCCTGCCAGCGTATCGAGAGGTATGTGCCGCACTTCCGGCCCCATCCTCGCATGGAGGTACGTGGTATCGATTCCGAAATCTCCCATCCCGTCAAAGGTGTATCCTGCGATCCCTATGATCGACTGTCTCAGCATGCTTCTTGTCCTCGCGGCACGCGCCCATGCCTCTATTTCATGAAACGCATTTTCATCGTTTTTCTTCCCGCCGACAAACTGAAACCAGCGTCTGTTTCGTCTGAGCACGTTTGCAAGGTCCATATACCCGTGTATACCGTGGTTGAGCATGATATCATCCATACTCATCCCCTCGGCCATCGAGCTTTTCGGCGTTGTGCTGAATAAAAGGATTGGGATGTTTATCTCAAGGAGTGGAACGAGCACCGAAATGCTCGTGGCATAAGAGACGAAGATAACGAGTATGATATCCGCATGTTCAGCCTCAAATCTTTCGATTGCGGACGTTACCTCACCCCTGTTTGTGCAGATCGATGCGGCTGTCACCTCGGCAAAACCACCGGCCCGATCCGAAATTTCCTTGATAAAAGCCGACTGCCGCGTCTGCATCTCCGGCAGAAACTCTTTATACATCTCGAGCATAAGGGGCAGAATTCCGATTCTCGGTGTGCCGGGCTCATTCATCGTGCATCTCCTTTCCCCACGCTTACACTTCGTATGAGATCATATCCGTTCTGAAAAAAGAAATCCCGTATAAAGGCCCTGCCCAACCCCAGACGATCGCACGCCTTCCTGACGGCCCTGATCTGTTCGTATATAAAAGATGTAAATACGAGCTTCCCGTGATCGTCCGAAATCGAAAGGTGCCAGGGTTTCGACGTAACATAGGTATACTGGTCGTTTATCTCGACCGATTTGCCGCCGCACAACGCAATCGGTATATCGGTGCCGTACAAAATTCTCTTTGAATCGAAGCGTGCAAAGAGGTATTCGAGCACCTCCCAGTTGTTCAGCATTGCCGTGTCGCAATACACGTTTTTAAGCGGTATAATGTTGTCGAGATACCCCACGACGTTTTTCAGGTAGTAGGCCCTGCCGATATGGGCGAGAATTATCCTCGTATTCCGATATGTGCGTGCCAGCTGAACTATTTGCATCTGGTTGACCCGATCGGCCAGGCGGAGGCTTCGGGGTATATGGAGCATCACTATCACCCCGAACCGGTCTATCACCTCCATGATACCCGGGGGGAGCATATCGTTTATTTCCACATCATCCGCTTCTTTCCCCGTGACGTAGTTCCAGTACGGCTTTATCCCGCAGAATTTCATCGAACGGAGCTCTTCTTCGACTGCCGCGGGGTCTTCATCGGGCCTGATCAGCCGGAATGGAAAAACGGTTTTTCGATCCGCTTCTGCAGCGACGTATCGGTTGTTTATATCCGAGTTATATTCGATATCCGGAAATCCGAAAACAACCGCCCGGCATTGCTTCCCCGGATATATTTCCTCACAGTCTTTCTTCAGCTCCTGTACGGTATAGCTTTTGATATGAACACCGGGCAGCTCAACACCCGGAAGAGGTGCTGGTATGGCCTCGGCATTGAATACGTGAGTATGAAAATCGAAGATTGTGTCCGGTATAAAATGCCGTATCTCTTCATCGTATATTTTCCGATTGGCATCTTTTGCAGCCGTTTCTTTCCAGCTCATATAGCGTCCTTTTCGCATCCGCCGGCTGTCCTGTCCGACGCCGACCCGTACATTTCGATCTCACTGTACGGAGTGTCCGTCCTGTTCATCCAGATCTATGAAACGAAATTTCCATGTATCCGATAGCTACTAGTGCAGGCCGTACTTCCTGGCCGCATCTTCAGGTTTGACCTCTTTGTTTATAACTTCATTCAGCGCATCGATAAGCTTTGAAGGATTTTGCGCCATAAAAATGTTTCTGCCGAAAATAATACCCCGCGCACCCTGCCTGACGCTGTCATATGCCTTCCTCAGCACCTCGATATCTGTATCGAGCTTTTCCGCACCGATGGTAAACACCGGAACTGGAGTGTTTTCGACGACTTCCCTGAACCTGTCGCCGGTATAAAAGGTCTTGACCAGGTCGGCGCCGAGCTCGACCATTACCCTCGTTACACGCTTTACCTTTTTATGTACCTCTTTCGCCGTCTTCTCTCTGTGCTCGACAACATAGCACTCGCCGATGAGCGGAATGCCGAGCCGCTCTTTCTGGCGCACGACCTCTGAAAAGACGGCCACGTTCTCCGTTTCCATCTCCTCGTCCCCGTTTTCGAGAAACAGGGAACAGATAACCACTTCCCCGCCCGCTTCAACCGCCTCCTCGACGGTCGCCGCTATCCTGGTGTAGCCTCTGTCGTACTCGAGGGGATAGTAAAAAGCCGAGGTCCAGTTGATCCTCACTACCGGTACCGGAGCATTCTCCACGGCGAACAGGTCCCAGTTTCTTTTAAGCATGAAGCGAGGCAAAAGAAGGGCATCGGTCCCAAGACAGTTCGTTATCGCCTTTCTGGCATCCTCGATCCCCGGCTGGTCCCCGTATTCCATCACATGGTCCAGCGCGGAGATGACAAGATTTTTCTTTGTCCCAAAAAGTCTTTTCAATCGCAGCTCTTTTCCCGACATGTTTTACTCCTTGTTCTAAAATTATTACCTTTTCGCTAAGTATTTACTAAAAAACTGTCACTTAATCATCGAACCTGTGGTTTTAAATAGCATCATACTTTTTATAATAACGAAATGTATTAGTTAATTTTAAAATTCACATACATAAATGTAACATCATAAACTGCAATATTTATCACAGCCGATCAAACTATAGACAAAAAAACGCTTAAAATGAGCGATGATAATTATAACACTCAAATATTTTTGTCTTGCATAGCGTAATTCTCTAATATTTTATCACTTGCTACTCTTTCTATACAGCGTAGATGCTGTATAACAGCTTTAAAATATTTACTCGAAATATTTCATTGTTTACGAGGTAAAAAATCAAAATTCTTATTCACCTAACTCAATATTAATCACCTTGGAAGTTTCAAAAAGCTGATCCATAGCAATTGCTCTTCCAATTGTGCAAGTGAATAGGAGATAATTAAACAATTTATGACACCAGTAAGGTAGATTGAATCTATAACACGCCCGAGCAGATATTATTGTAGATGTTTTGCAGTACCTCCACGAGTAGGTCCTCGTAATACTACCTTAAATATGTAACAAACCGATGCACCCACGGCAACAGATGTCCAGCCATTTTTGGATTTATCAGGATGACACGATGATGCCGATATCCTTATGCCCTTCCATTTTTACACACAACTTCCAACCATCTGTTTGAATCTTCTCAATCAGAGTCTTTTATCCTGTTAGCCAATTACCAACCAATTCAGCATGCAACCAGTCATTTATAATCATTTATACAGAAGCATCGGTCGCCACTTTTGTATAAACAAATCCGGGTTTCTCTATGACTTCCTTAATATCTATAGAGCAATAATGTATTCAAAATTGTGGTCTTTCTCTCACTTCCATGGTTCCTCTACTCCTCTCTAGACTTGAGCCTGAAAAACGATTTGTCTAATTCTATGAGTCCAGTCAATTGATACCCCGCATCTCGTTCTCCCATCTTCTACCATACCTGAAACTCCATTTCCATATGATGCAGAACAATACCAAGTATTCTTTCCTTCTCCAAAGCTCGTTTGCGAAACACCGCCATTTGCTCATTAAAACCCTTATTGATCTCACTCGCCTGGCTCGCAGACAGGCCCTCAAGGCTCGGGTATTTTGACAACCGATTGATCTCCCTCGTGAATACCCCGTTGGTGAACGCTTCCTTCACTACCTGCTCCGAGCATTTCCGCTTCAACATAAAAAACGGGATGTATCCTCCCTTGCGAAGCTTTGGAACCAACGAGTACATCGTGCCATAAAAGTATCAAACCTTCGGACCCAATACCCTGAAAAGTGGATGCTCCTGCTTTGGCTGTGCTTTCCCTTAACAGCTCCTATTTCTTCTACTGCTTCTAATTTCATAAACTATTAGGCCAGTCACTGCAGCGTTGCTAATAACGGATCTGGATCGGTAATAAATTGCAGTAGTAATTTCTGAAAATATTTGATAAGATTTATTTTGGCCTTCGTTTCTTCCTCCTTAATGTTTATTGTGGATAACTACATCTTGGAGTTTACGATAGCCTTTGCCAATCACCAAATTGCGAAATAGATTTTACACCAGTTATTCCTTAACAGAACCTGCTGTTAAACCACTTACAAGATACTTTTGAAAATACATAAACATAACCACAACTGGTAGCGTGCCTAATACTGCACCTGCCATAATTTGGTTCCATGGTGTTGAATATTGTCCAATATAACCAGCGAGACCTACTGAAACTGGCCATAACTTTTCTGAATCAATTATAGTATATGCGAATAGGAATTCATCCCAGGCAACTATAAATGACCAAGTGGATGTAGCCAACACACCAGGAATTGAAAGGGGGAAAATAATTCGAATGAGTGCTCCTAGTTGTGTGCATCCATCAATAATTGCAGCTTCTTCGAGGTCTTTTGGTATAGCATCAAAAAATCCTTTTAAAAACCATATCCCAATTGGAACTGTAATAGCCATATAAATAATCATTAAAGCATATAATGTGTTATTTAAGTGTAATTCCGCGAATATAAGATATATAGGTATTATAAGGAGTACAAATGGAAGCATTTGTGTAAGAAGAATCAAAAATATTATAAAGGATCTTCCTTTATATCTGAACCTAGAAATTGAGTATGCACCTGGAATAGCTACGAAAGTTGAAAAAAAAGTAGCAACAGCGCTTATTAATAATGAATTTCTTAACCATATTAGTATAGGGCTTTCTTTTATATAGTTTGCATAAATAATTATTATATTTGACTTTGGTAGAAACTTGGGGGGATATGAAAACAAATTCTTCAAAGGTTGTAGAGAAGTATTAAACAGCCAATAAAAAGGGAAAATAGCTACAATACATGCAATAATGGTGACTAAATATATAAATGGCTTTTTCTTTTTCATTCGCATCATTAGTTTTAACATTATTCAATCAAGTTTTTGCATAAAAAATAAATAATATAAAATGCTGAAAATTAAACTAATTAATAAACACACAAACCCTATAGCTGATGCATATCCAAGTTTACTGAATTTAAATGCATTCAAATAAGTGAAAATTGTCAAAGTTGATGTTCTATTCGCCGGTCCCCCTTGTGTCATAAGCCAAATAATTACAAAATTTCCAAACGACCAAATCACTAAAAGCAGTATTAAGACCGCACTCACATACCGAAGTCCAGGTAAAGTAATATGAATAAACTTTTGAATAGCGTTTGCGCCGTCGACGGCAGCCGCTTCATATTGTTCATCTGGAATACTTTTCATACCTGCAAGTAAGATTAAACAACCTAAAGGATATTGCTTCCAAAGAGTGACCAATAAAATTGCTATTATTGCAAAGTTAATATTGCTTAGCCATGCGAAATCTCTTGGTATTATTCCTATACTAGAGAGTAAAAAATTTATTACTCCGTATTGGGGATTTAACATCCAACGAAATACTAACACGAGAACCACCTGTGGAATTGCCCAAGGTAAAATCATTAATGCCCTATAAATGAACTGCCCTTTTATTTTTTGGTTTAATATTGTTGCTGCGACTAATCCAAAAATATATGTGAGAGATACTCCTCCAATCACATAAATTGATGTAGCCCTTAACACATATCTAAAACTGCTATCAGAGAAAAAAGTCTTGTAATTTTGGAGACCTACAAATTTAGCATCACTGAAGGCCAAAAGCTTCGCATCTGTAAGGCTAATACTAATAGCAAAAAATATTGGTAATATAAGTATAACTGTAATGATAATTATAGCTGGTAAAATGAAGGTATATGGAGTTAGCTTATACCCAAGCTGCATTTCATTCCCTCTCGGTTCATGATTTTAAACAACGACGGCCACCTTTATTGAAGGTACATTCAGTTTATATTCATAGGCCTTTTCTGCTTCCCTTAAGTTGAAGGTTTTCGATAATAGTTCCTTGACATTTATTGTATTGTTTATTACATACTCCGCCGCTTTCTCAAATTCCTTATGGGTATATAAATATGATCCAAAGACTCCGATCTCCTTACAAAGAATACCAAGAACATCCACAACAAAATTCTTCGGCGCTATACCCACAATAACAATGGATCCCCTTTTACTTATTATGTTAGTTGCCATCTGAAATGTTTTTTGTGAGCATACAGTATCATAGACAACATCAATCTTATTTTCTCCAAGAAAATCTAAAATGCTTCTTTCTACATCATTAATTTCTTGAGCATTTAAAGTTAAAGCCGCACCAAATTTATCTGAAATATCTAATGGAAACTTTTTTACATCTACTGAAATCACTCTGTTTTTATTCAACATACTTAATTGTTGGATTAGTAATCCAATAGTCCCTAAACCAAAAATCAATACATTTGCATTTTTTACTGGCCTTATATTTACAGTGTGAACAGCTACTGAGGTGGGCTCAATCAGAGGTGCGTAAAGCAAATCAAATGATTCGGGCAGTACAACAATATTTTTCAACGGTACAGCAATCTTCTCCTGCATTGCACCTTCCATTTCTCCACCGATAACACATGCATTCTCACATAAATACTCTTCCCCTATTTTGCAGTAGTAGCACTTACCACAACTAATAACTGGATTCACTGCAACTTTGTCTCCTTTCTTAATCGACCCGCCACCCTTTCTTAAATCTTTGACAGTGCCACCGAATTCATGCCCTTGAACTCTGGGTGGTTTTAATACTGGGTTCTTTCCAAGATAGACATGCATATCTGAACCACAAATACCTACTGAATATATATTAATAATCGCCTCATTATCATTACATTGTTGAGGCTCAACATTCTCATAACTAATTTCTTTGATATCACTTACCTTTACCTTTAACATATTTTACCTCGGCTCAAAATGATTGAATTGCATATTATTTTTAAGAATTCGGTGTAATTAGTATTTTGAGAGTATCTGATTTTCCAAATATATTGAATGCTTCTTTTATCCTATCTAATTCAAATCTGTGGGTTATTAAGTATTTTAACGATACTTTTTTTGATGCTATCAGGCGAATTGCTCTTTCGTGGCAAAAAGGATTGTTTGTCGAACCGATGATGCTAACTTCGTTGTGATTAATTTTAAAAGGTGATAAATTAATTCTCCTTTTTTCGGGTGAGCAGCCAAAAAAGAGAATAACACCACCTTTTTTTACGAAATCTAAAGAATTAACTTGGACTTCTTCGCTTCCAGAACAGTCAATAACAATATCGGCACCTCCAGGCGATATTTCTTGAACAGTATCTCTAATGTCATTTGTTAATGGATTTATAAGATAATCTGCACCGGATTGTTCTGCATATTGTCTTCGTTTATCAAGAGGATCACTTGCGATAATTATACTCGCACCGGATAATCGAGCGAGTTGAATCATCATATTTCCTATAAGTCCCGCGCCAAAAATCAATACGACATCACCCGTACTAATTGACGCTTTTTCGATACCATGTATACAGCAAGCTAGAGGCTCAACCATTGCCCCTACATCCAAATCAATATCGTCGTTACACTCATATATATTCGTCTCTGGTACTATGGAATGAGTAGCGAATCCACCATTTTTAATTACTCCCAGAGAAACAAGATTATCGCATAAATGCACCTTACCTCTTCTGCAATATGAGCACTTACCACAGAAAATATTTGGATCAACTACAACTCTCATACCTTTTTTAAATTTCTTTACATTTTTACCAGTTTTAACGATGACACCGGAATATTCATGACCAAGTATCAAAGGTTTATTTGCATAGCATTGACCATTATATATTAAGTAATCCGTTCCACAAATCCCGCAGTATTCAACTCGTATTATTACATGCCCCTCAGTTAAACATGGCATGTTCATTTCAATAATTCGCATATCTTTTTGATAATAAAATACTGCTGCTTTCATATTTCTTCTCTCTGTATATATGTTACCTTGATAATATCACATCTCAATTTCACTGGTGTTAAGCAACTCAACAAGTTCGCTTAATATATCTTAGTGGACTACCAATCGGAACCATACTATCTAAATCTACCTCCATAAGTAGCAACTTCTGTTTTCGTTTAGGTGCTATAAATGTTCTCAAATTACCCCTACCAACAAGGTTTTCATAATTTTACCCTGTCTCGAAGTTGCAATCAATGATTACTTATGACAGTATCATGTCAAATCAACAGCCTGAATCATTATTAATTTTAGGGGGGAAGAAACCCTACGTTCCTTCCCCCTTTAATCGTTTAAGTTTCTTAACCGAACAATTTTATTGCTTCTTTCTGTGCTGCGTCCATTGCCGCTTTTGGTTCCATATCCTCATACAGAATTTTCTCATAGTAAGAATACCAAATCTTTGTTAGTTCAGGTAACTTTTCGGGATCAATACCAGGAGCATTCATCATGACCTGATCAGTATGTTCAATGTAAGTTTTAAACCACGGTTTATCCGCCAAAACTTTATCCATGAACGATCTATCATCAAAGATATCTGTGCGAGCTGATTGTATGCCAACCAAATCTACCATTCTTTTCTGTGACTTTGGCCCACACATATATTCAATGTATTTTGCAGCCATCTCAGGATATTTGGTCGCACTGCTTATTGAAAATCCTTCAAAAAAGGTCGCTACACGCTGCGTGGGAAATGGTAAATCAGTTGTCTTGAAATCATCTTTGACAGATGGATCCCAACCGACTGATAATCCATACATCCATGGACCATCTATTAATGTACCCACCTCTCCCAATGCAAACATTTTCCTATAGGTCCCTTTGTCCGTTTCCTTTGGCATGTAGCCAGCATCGAAAAGCTTTTTTAAATACGTCATCGCTTGAACTACCTCGGGTGAATTTAGAGTGGGCTTTCCATTCTTTGCATAATGACCACCCAATCCAAATACCCATATGTACATATCATACTGACCTTCAGTCCAATTGCCAGGCAGAACCATCGATGCATAAGGGTATACCCCAATTGCCTTCAGTTTTGAACACATCTGTACAAATTCGTCCGGTGTTTTTGCATAACTTGTAATACCAGCTTTCTTAAACACACTTGGGCGATACATTGGCACGTAGAATGAAAATTCATGTATGAGAAGATAGGTTTTTCCATCATCCCCACATGATACAACACCTTCAGTTTGTATTTTTGCCCAGTTTTGCTTGACATCTTTTATATTAATCAAATCATCCAATGGAAGCAGAGCTCCATTTTTTATGTACTTCCCTAGATTTGTATTAGTGAGAGCAAAAATATCTGCAGGGTCACCAGCAGCAATGCTTGTATCTATTTTATCCCAGTATTGATCATAAGGTACATGATAACCATCAATTTTCACATTTGGGTTTTGTTCTTCAAATTCAGCTGAACCTTTTTTGATCCACTCTTCAAACGTTCCACCATGTCCCCAAAACCAATGTGGTACCCGTAATACAATCTGTTCTTCACCTTTTTCTGCAACTTCTTTGCTTCCACCAGCAAAACCAGTCGAAACGAGTGCAAAGAGCAAAATGGTGAGAATTGTTACAATAAATAAAAACTGTGTCCTTTTCATTTTATCCCCCTTGGTTTTTTTATAAGCTTTTTAACTTCAAAATCAAAATCATACCACCCCCTTCCTTAAGAAAGTAGTGAAGTATCATCTGATTAAACAATCAGAAATACTTATCACCCCATTAAAGTTACATACTTGGGTGATTTGCAAGCAATGCTGTGACGGCTCTCCATATTGTAGCATCTCCTGCCCAACCTTAAGTGCCTTATGAGCCTTCTGCCCACCATATTTGATTCTAGAGCCTTGAAAAGCTGGCTGAGGCAAACCAAGCTTTCAGAAGACAGGCCCTTACACCTACCAGGTAATACGATAGACCCTCCACCACAGCATTCATACCATCATGATATCTTTATACCCTTATACTATAGTGTATCCCGTTGGCATATCCGATCCTCTCGCAATTAGAGCAAACAGCAGTTTGAAAAGCTTTATCATAACCACACATAACTCTCGCTCTTATGCAATTCCCTTTTAATATTCTCCCTTCGCTTGTGCTGTTAATATCCTTAACCTCTACAATATAATTGATCATCAATAAGGATAGACGATACAAAGTTGCGCGTAATAAAACCTTGCCTCCCTTCGATATTTTCCGTCACTCGAAAATAAGTTCCGATATAAACGAAATTAGAATTTTATTCTTTATGAAATAATTACATTAAAACCATTATTATGGAATTGGTGTAGTTGATCCTGTGAAATATTATTATCAGTTATTATATGATCCACATCTGTTATATCGAACCATTTGATTGTTGATTCTTTTCCAAATTTTGTTGAATCTACGAGAAGGTAAGATACTTTTGAGTATTTATACATCTTTACTTTTATTATATTTTCATCTGGTACATAAATATCACTAATTCCTCCTTCTATTGAGATACTAGATGAAGAAAAAAAGAATTTACTTCCATTAAAATTTTCTATAACTCTCCCAGCATCTGATCCAATAAAACAGTTTAAATCTTTATTGAGTTTTCCACCCAATGCAACAAAATCAATATCAGTACTATTCAGAAACAAATCAGAAATAAACGCGCTGTTCGATACCACCAGTACATTTTTAAAAGATGATCTGCAAAGAGCTTCAGCGAAATAATACACCGTTGTGGAATTATCAAGAAATATGCAATCACCATTTATAATAAATGAGAGTGCTTTATTAGCAATTTTCTTTTTTAATTCAACATTAACATTTATTCGAGATTTATAGAAATTCTGCTCAGTTTTAATGGCGACCTTACTATAGTGCTTATTTATCCTACCCTCCCTTTCCAGAAGGTTCAGATCCCTGTGTATGGTGGAAATCGAAACATTAAACTTCTTCTGCAATTCATCTATTGAACAAACCTTTTTTTGACTGATGTATTTTATGATCTCCTCTTTTCTTATGAATATACTCATAACACTCAGACCATATCATATCTATTGAAAAAGTCAAGTTGAAAAATGAAATAATTTGAAAATTTATTATAAAATAATCATAATTTCTCAATATTTGTGACATTTATTATTATTCATTATTTATCTGTGTCTTTAAACCATTGTATTCCTCCCAATCTATTCTCATCTCTTTCTACTCTAAGCAACTGGTTATTATTCATTCAATAAAAGGTTTTGTTCTGCTTCAGATGGAATCGGACAATCAGGTATGGTAAAATAAGGTGAAATTCAGAGGAGTTTTTTTGATAAACGGGTGGAATTTTTGAAGATTCGGAAAGCTCTTAACTAGTAAAATGTAAATATGGCTCTATAGATATTTCCTTGAACTCTCAACAACAGCGTCGATTTCCTTTGCCCTGCTTCCATCAATTTCCCAGAAATCTCCTGAATTGATTATATTCAGCACTTTTTCATGCGCAGCAGAGTAAAGATCCTTTGCCTTGCTTTCTTTCAAAGATGTGAAACCTGTCCTATCCATTATGTTCGGGAACCAGTTTTCCCTGAAATGTTCGAGCGTGTGGGTTTCGGCAATATAGTGTCCTCTGATCCCGACATCACCGATGAGCCGAACCAGTTCCGGCACCGTATCCTCATCGTCTATACCGCCGAAATGAGCATGTATGTACCGGCAGAGCTCGATATCGACAAGCGCCTGTTCGATGCTGAAAACAGCGCCGCTGTTGATCAATCCGACCGGGTAGCTGTAGCGTCCCGAAAGGAATGTTAGCAGATATTTCATGACCTTTTCCGCAAGCACCTGAGAATTCGGATACTTCGCATCACAGTACCCGCTTCCTATCAAGTAGTTGAATTCATAGAGCTTTTTATGGACCTCTGCAACTGCAATATCCTGTAAAATGGCTTCAGGCGCACTGAACGAAACCACACTTGTCCGCATGTCCATTATTCCGGAGATCGTACCGCCTCCCACAGGCGATTCAGGGCACACGGATTGAATGGCCGTCATAATACCGAGTATTTCAGCATTACCGACAATAGCGTTTCCAAGTTTCGAAACAGGCGCGCTTATGCCGGTTATAGGCATCGGTATAACGGTACACGGCAATTCTTTTTTTGCGAGGGCCAGGAGAATGTTTCCGGCGTGCTCATCGAGAAAAAGCGGACTTATGGTTTCTTTTGCGGTAACAAGACATGGATTATTATAGTATTCTTCTCTCCCTCCTCGAGCAATTATACCTATTTCAACGAGATAGTCGATCTCCTCCTCAGCCCATACCTCCATCGACCCGATTTTTCTCGTATTTTTTGCAATCAGCGCCGCAGTCTTTATTCTCCGCAGTTTTTCATCTATTCTTACGGCGTCTTTATCCCTGGATAATACTACCGGATCCCCGACGAAACCGATCTCCGGGATCTTTTCCCCTATCCTTATATAATGTAATAATTCTTTTTCATCCGATTCCTGCAGGCTTTGCGAATCCCAGTCCAGATACTTTTCACACCCGCCGCTTATTTTCGCCTCAATACGTTCTTTTCCCGTAATCTCGGAAGTTACCCCGTTCAGCAGATGCAATTTTTTCCCGCTTTTCAGTAAGCGCCTGTTGTTTTCAATCGCTTTTTCAACCATACGTTCGGGAAACCGTACCGTTTTTGTACTATCATTTACACGAGCTCCTCTTCGTTTCAAACCTTCGAGGAGTCCTTTCAATTCGATTTTCATCCCCGTTTTTGACAGCACTGCAAGAGAGGCCTCATGCACTTTTGCAATTTCTTTTTCCGTCAACAGTTCAAAAACGAGCTTCATTCTTCCCTCACCTCAGTCGGCCCGGGACACTTCACCTTCAATAACGCCGATTTCAAGATCCACTTCAAAACTCTGATCTTTTTCGAGGGCAATTGCCCTTCCTTCTCTTATTTCCTTTATCCGTCCTCCCACCCGGCATGTCCCCGGTTCTATTCCCATGACATAGGAGCGTTTCTGGTAGTGTCTCCAAACTGTGAGATAGGGGAGCTCTGCCGCTTTGTACTTCATATAGACACCGATCCCGTTCACGCCGAGATGTGGATTGAACAGCTTGATCTCACACGAATTTTCCGTTATTTCGGGATAGATGACCGTATCCTCATTTTCGTTGGTCGGGCTTTTTATTCCCGTAAAATCTTTCACGGGATTCCCGTTCCAATCCACCGCTTTTTGAGCAGGCAAAAAGAGTATCGTTTCTTTTGATAAAAGCGGAAAACCGAAGTTACAGTGATAGAGCAGTAAAACGGGCGTATTTCTGCAGCCCCTGTTTACAATTCTGTCCTTGAGCAGTATCTTCCTGCTGCCCAGTATACTCTTTATCGTTCTCTCTAATAAAAGGTTTTCCTCGGTTGCAGAGACTATTTTACATTTTCCGGACACGATCATTTGATGGTGCTTTTCACTATCAACGACCTTCCAGGAAAGTTCCTGTGCAGGTGTGCTGCTGATGCGGCCGTGGCCGCCAAAATCTTTATTATCATAGTCCAGTACATCATCGATGCAGGGCCCACCAACATTGCAAAGTCCGCATGTATGAACGAGCCCGCCGTTGAATGATCGAAGCCATTTCCATCCATGCGAATCATAGATAAAAGGAGAGGTGATGCCTGTGCCGGAGGACCAATCCAGCGGTATACCCCTGTAGTTTGTATTGCATATATTCATGCCCCTGTCGGGCACCACACTGTATCTCAACCCCGAGCCTGTCCATATATCAATGACAAAAACCCCTCGTTGCGGGCCGTCAAAAAGCGTATACGGTTTTACTCCGGCGATTTCCGCAAGATCGGGCATTGACTCCCGCAGCTCTTCATATGTATAAGAGGTTCCGAAAAGCTCTATCCGTTCCTGCTCCATTCCTTGACCCTTTTTTCTATGGTATTGTATGATTCCTTCGTGCTAGTAATAGTATTTCTTCACCAGATCGATCATGGCCCAAATATTTTCCATCGGCATTACATCAAGCAAATCGCCGCTATCAGAAGATGGGATATACCCTCCGCCGGGTGCAGCAATATCCAAATCCTTGCGTACCTCCCGTACAACATCTTCCGGAGTGCCGCCGCTTAAAACCTGATTGTCAACACCCCCTATCAAGCATACCTTTTTATCATATTTTTCTTTAATCTCTTTCAAATCCATGTGTGCATTTTTTTCTATAGGATTAAGTGCATTTATCCCGGTATCAATCAGGTCATCCAGGATTAAATTGAGATTGCCGTCACTATGAAAAATAACGGGAGCTCCTCTTTTTCTAATTTCTTGTATTAACTCCGCAATGAAAGGAAGAGAATATTTTTTAAAATCGGATGGGGAGAGAAAAGGCCCGGAATGATACGCAACATCATCGGCAACGCACACAACATCGACGCCGGCATCGATAACTCTTTTAGCCGATTCAATGAGAAACTCATTGACTACTTTATGCAGATCACGTAATAAATCCGGATCGTCGTATAAAGTAAGACCTAGCATTTCCAATCCCATGAGATAATAAACAAGACTGAAAGGACCCAGGATTCCACCAACCACTGCAATTTTATTCTGCGCCCGGCTGAGCGCAATTTTGATATCATCGAGACGCTCCTCTAATGTAGGATCAGGAATTTTCATCTTCCTGAAATCGTCTCTTGTTTTTATCGGGTAGTCGATGGGCGAAGTCCCAGGCCATGAATACCCCGTATCCTTCCAGGTCGTACCCCATTCGTCAATACAGATATCTCCTTCAACGTATCCCGAATAACCGCCGAAAGGAATCCATACCGCATCGTATCCCAACTTAAATGTACATTCCACCGCCCCCTCGCCGTCATATACCGAAGGCCGTCGGCCAATCAAATTTTCCCAGAGATTTGGGCTGTCGAGAAAATCGAATAAAGGCACTCGATCCGCTTTTTCTCCGTTTAAAGTCGTCAGAAATCTTTCTTTCGATGTCATTTTTACACCTTCACATACAGTCGCCTCATCATATAATTGAAGAGCGACAATTGATTATACGATTCAGGCTGTTGTTTTATCATTTGGAGTCTATACGTATCCGTATAACCGGTTATGGATGCGGATAAGAAAGCAATTACCCGGTGGCCCAGTAGACAAGTTTATCGCTTACAACTTCTTTTATATTTATGGGATAGTTTCTAAACTTTTCAGCTGCCAGATAGTAAGCAATCGTATTGTCGACAGCTCTCTCAGTAGCTTGTATTGTGTGATTCGAACAAAGTATAAGACCGCCCCCCGGTCCTAAGGTCGAAATAACATTTCTCACCTCTCTGGCTACGTCAACAGAAGTACCGCTGGACATAACATTCCTTGTGTCTACATTTCCCCAGAACGTTAATTTGTTTCCATATTTTTTCTTTATCATTGGAACGTCATTTACATCGGGTTGAAGGGGATTTAGTATATCTATACCTATTTCAACAATATCATCAAGCGCCCATTCAACATTGCCGTCAGTATGAAATGCTATTTTAATATCTTTATTAATTTTTTTTACTTCCTGAACCATATATGCGTATCTGGGTTTTATCAATTCTCTAAACATTTCGGGCGATATAAACGGACCATTTTCATCGCCTATATCATCTCCCCACCATATTATATCAACCCCCATCTCAACCAGTTTTTTAGATATTTCAAGAGAGTAATTCATGGTTCTATCCAAAAGCTCGATTACGAAATCCCTGTTCTGGTATAAATCCAATAAAAACTGCTCAAGCCCCCGCAAATACCAGGAAGCTTCCCACATAGTGCAGGCGACACTCCCGAGAATCGCATATTCTCTCCCTTCACAATCAATTAATCTCTTGTAAACTTCCAGATTTTCTTTTTCCGTAACAAGAGGATCGGCCCATTTATAATGATCATAATTTTTTATATCAGCAAGCGGGTGCTCGGCAAACTCACAGTACGCCCCGTATTGCAGAGATTTTTTTCTCCATTTTATACCCCATGGATCTTGATATAAATTCTCTCCTACTTTTCTTTCCTCTTTAAAAATTGAATTAAAACCATCACAATATCCCACATCGGTGTACAACAAATCATGACCCAGAGCTTTCGCTAATGCGAATCTATCCGTTTCTAAATCAACATTTAGAAATTTCACTATACTACTGGCAACTTCCGGTGCCATCCAGCTATCGAGCGGCACCTTATCGGGTTCTTCATGATTTATTGCCGTTAAAACTCTTTCCCTGGAATTCATAATTTTTACCTTCTGTAGGATAATAAACGTATGTTCAAAAAACCCTATCTGTGCATTCTATAAAAATCTATGCCTTTTCTTTTCTTTTCTGGTCGAAATAAACGGCGACAATGAGGATTATACCACTGACGACATGCTGCCAGAAGGGATCCACATCCATGATAATCAGTCCATTCGCCATTACACCCATGAGAAGAACGCCGATAATTGTCCCGAAAAGATGCCCCTCTCCACCCGAAAGGCTCGTTCCGCCAAGTATAGTAGCCGCAATAACTTCAAGTTCAAAGCCTGCAGCAGACCTGGGCTGTCCGGAATTAAGGCGGCCTGCGAGAATGATACCGGCCAGAGCTGCAGTCATTCCCGAAACAATAAAAGTGATGTATTTGATCTTATTAATATTAATTCCCGACCTGATGGCTGCTTCGTTACTGCCGCCTGTTGCATACACATAAATGCCGAATAAAGTACGGTTCATTAAATAATACGCCAGCACATAGAGACCGAAGGTAACAACAACGGGAAACGGCACCGGGCCTATATATCCTGTACCCAGCCAGTTCATAGCCCTAATTTTAAGAGGAATGGACCGTGCCTGACTCACGATATACACCAGTCCCATGAGCATGGACATCGTGCCGAGAGTGGCTATAAGGGAGTTGACCCTCATGTTGACAACAATAAACCCGTTTATTAATCCAACAAGCGCTCCTACTCCCAATCCGGCAAGCAGACCAAAAATCATCGAATTGGAAATATTGGCAAAATAAACGGATACAATTCCCACCATCGAAACAAGACGTCCGATTGACAGATCGACATTACCGCCGACGAGTATCATAGTACATCCGATCGCAGCAATGGCGGACATCGACGTATGAAGAAGAATGTTGAAAAGATTGATACTGCTGATAAAAACCCAATCCCCCCTTACGACACGAGACGTCACGGCAATGATAATAAATACCCCTATGAAAGCCAAAAAGAGCCCTAACTGCTCAAACCCGGCAAAGCTTCTTCCTCTCCCCCGACGATCAGCAGATGCTGCTTTTCTATTCCCGAACCCATTTCCTTCGAACTCGGACATATCCTCATCTGGTTTTTTACTGTGCATGATAGGTTGATCTCCCTCAGTGTTCAACGATGAGTCTTACTACTTCATGGTTTGTCGTCTCAGAAACAAGCCTGTCTCCGACGACTTTCCCTCTACTTAGAATTATAATTCTGTCCACAACCTGAAAAACCTCTTCGAGGTTATGGCTTATATAGATACTCGAGATACCCTGCTCTTTAAGCCGTTTTACAAGCTCAATGACATGCGGCCGTTCCTTAACCGAAATTGCAGACGTCGGTTCGTCAAGGATCAATATTTTCGGGGTTTCTATCATAGTTTTCCCTATAGCAACCGCCTGGCGCTGACCACCGGAAAGTTTTCTCACCTTTTTTCGTATAAATCCGAAGTCCGCCCGAATCCCTAAACGTTGAAGAATATCGGCAGTCACGCTGTCCATTTCCCTTGCATCATACAAACCAAAAACTCCGCCAAGCTTTTTGCGTCGAAACTCCCTGCCGAGAAACATATTTTTTACAACACTCAGCTGGTCTACAAGTGCAAGGTCCTGATAAATGGTTTGTATTCCAAGTGCAATTGCTTTATGTGGATTTTCGATATCCACCCTTTCCCCATCGATATAGATCGCTCCTTCATCAGCCTGATAGACCCCGGAAAGAATCTTAATCAAAGTTGATTTTCCCGCCCCGTTATCACCGACAAGCCCGACGATTTCTGCAGGATTCACCGTGAAATTCACAGATTGTAACGCTTCGACTCCCCCGAAATGCTTGGTAATGTTATCCATCCTCACTACCGGAACAGCCATTAAGTCCTCCTCTCACTATCGAGTTCCTCCCCGATCTTTCCATGAACTGAGAACAGGTGCCCTAAGGCACCTGCTCGGATTTAAAAGTTATTCATTTTGATCCCACCAGGATGACCTTTTTGGAGGTTTAATACTACTGGCTTTGTCGAAATCGAGCACCAGCTGGTCACCTTTCCATGAATAGTACACCTGCGTTTCAGGAGTAACGGCAATTGTCGGTGTATACTGTATCTCGGGTACCTTTTTACCCTGATGGATATCGTACGCCGCCTGAACAAGCCCGTATCCCACCATTTGTGGAAACATACATATTGCAACTTTCAACGGATTTTTAGGATCTTCAAGCGCCTTCATTGCAGGCGGGCCTTCAAATCCGCAGGTGGTGATGAGAAACTTTTTCGGATCTGTATTCATCCCGACAGCCTTTGCAGCTTCATAGGCGCCGAGCGAAGAATCATCATTGATGCCGAACACTACATTGATTTCCCTATGAGCGGTAAATGCGTCTGTTGCAACCTTAAGAGCCTGGTCAATCATACCACCTCCATCAACCTTCGCAACAATTTCATATGGATAACCGACCTTTGTAAATCCATCGACAAATCCATCAACCCGAGCACGACAGGCTATTTCGAAGGGAAGTCCGATCAGAAGAATTTTTGCTTTTTCCCCATTAAAATTCTTTTTCACGTACTTTGCCGCTTCTTCCCCCCCGAAGTATCCGGACCAGTAATCCTCAATACCGACATACGTATTAGCGCCCGCAACAACAAAACCTTCAGTCACGACAGGTATATTGTTCGCTTTTGCCTTCTGAATAACCGTCCCGATCGCATTGGGGTCGACCGGAGTTATGACAAGCACATCAACCTTCTGGGCGATAAAGTTTTCAGCCTCTGAAATGTTCTTGTTTTGATCGAGATTTGAATCTGCAACTTTCAGTTCGACTCCTGCCTGTGCAGCCTTCTCCTTCATGCCGGCAATAATGTTCTGATACCACTGATGGGACATGTAGTTGCATACGTATCCAATGGTAAATTTTTCCGCTTTGCCTGCTTCCTTGGTTCCACCCGCATAGAGAAACGAAAACAGAAGCAGGAATGATGCTGCAATTACAGCAATTTTTAAATAGTGTTTCTTCATTTTTCTCTCCTCATCTTGCGACATATTTTTTATAAACGGCCTAAAAAAATCTGTATGCCATAACCACCCCCTTTCACCATGGAGAAACGCTGAAGAAATCTTTATTACTCTTCCGTTACCCTTCAATGCAATCGAGTCAAAGAAAAAAACAGGAAACCGTACGGCATTTCTCCCCGATAATTTTTGCGTCTTTTTCTTATGTGTTGATATAGTGCACGCCGAGCATCCCGCACAATACTTCAAGCTCACCTCTCACATCGTCAAACACCAGCGCGTAATGATTCGATACAAGTTCTTTCACGAACTCCTCCGCATCCCCGTACAGAACAACATCGGTACCTGGAAACGGTGGACACCCCACTTCATTCCATTCACTTTTTTGTACGGAATTTCCCGCCGCAACATGCATTTTGAATCCTGCCGGGCTCCTTGAAGCCCGTGCGATTGTAACCCTGCCCTTTTTAAGCTCGGATGTGTTCAGGATGCCGTTGAATGATTCCCATCCCCATTTATCAATTCTGCACCGCCCTTTCTCCGACAGCCCAAAAGGGGCAAAACCACACGAGGCTGCCATGACCCTTCCCTCCGACACACCGTGTATGTCCACATAAGAAACGATACCGCCGGTTATATAATGGAGAATCAGCTGTGTCAGCACTGTTAAAAGATCTCCCTCACATGAAGCTGTTAATTCATTGCCCAATAAGGAGAGAGCCACACAGGGGGTGTGCCTGAACAATTGAGACAATTCGTACTGGCACTTAACCGATAGTGCGTCCAGCTCATTTTCCTCAATGAGCGCCTTAAACGCGAGGTACATCTTTGACGACAGAATAAGATCATTTTCGCTAATTGCATTCGGGATTTCGGCGATATCTTTTATCGAACTGTTTATCTTGTGCGCTTCCTCCTGAGGTATTTCTTCCATCTTTTTAATAATTTGATACTGGTCTAAATGCACTATCTCCGGGCCGAATTTCTTTTTCATCGTTATATGATCGAGCGTTCCCGTGTACATACCTAACGCCGTATACCCCGCAAGGCCGATTCTTGCGTTTTTTAATCTTCGCACTGCTTCGGCAGACCTGTATATCGTTTCAATTTTCGATAAAATATTTTTATCGTCCGGATTGCCGTATATGAATTCGAACGGAACTTCAAAATCTTCAAGGCTCTGCTTTACGACACCCGCTGCAACAAATGCGCCGAGTGTCTGTCTTTTTCCATCTTCCTGTATTGTCGTATGGCTCCAGACAACCAGGGGTTTTCCGAAATAATCCGTGAGCGCATCGATGAGATGCGTAGCTTCGATCCATGAGACAAGGAGCGCAACAACAAGATCGGGGTTATCATTCCGTATGGTCTCTTTCACCTTTAAAGCTTCTTTTCTCCCGGACACGGCATCGAGAAATACCGGAGAAAGTGTTCCCAACAGTTTTTTAGAGCGTTTGATCTGATCGGCAATAATCTTCTCGGGATAGTACGGATAATAAAAAGGTATGACCAGAAGTTTTTCTTTCACACAGCTGCTCCTTTACAGGGCACGTTTATATTTCTATACAATGTATTAAAATATCTTAAATAAATCTTATTATCTATATTATCTTTTTCCGAAATGACATTTACGAGTATTTCTCAATAATCTTCGCTATTCTTCCGTCAGCAAAAATGCTGTCACTCAAAATATCAGGTTTTGAACACTCCAGTATGAGGCTGTTTTCCAGGCCCACGAAACGATGCCTCGTATTCTGCGGCATGATCTTGATGTCGCCCTGATTCATAACAACCGTTTTCCCCCCGGCCTCCATTTCCACCTTCCCCTTTACTAAATAAAATGTTTCATGCTTGATTTTATGGTAGTGCATGGGACATGTTTGCTGTTTTAAAATGAAAATTAATTTTCCACAGTAGCCTTCTTCGATATTGTTGTTGATATCGAACTCAATCTCTCCGATTTTATAAAAATCGTGCAATCCGAAATGCAATGCACACGCCGGCACATCGGGGAGCGTCAGTCCCCACACGGCAAAGCTTTTCTTACATTCTTCAAGAGCCTTATCCTTTTCATCGCCTACCAGCTCCAGATCGGCATTCTCCATGACTCAGCCCTCCTCGCTTATTCTCTTAGTCGATTCCCTTTCACAGAGGACAGGGGAAACGAGTATCTTGCTGTATTCGGTTTCTTCGTTGCCGATAAGCTGCAAAAGTCTTTGAACGGCAAGCTTGCCAATCGTTCTCTTTCTCACATGCATGGTTGATAATCGTGGGATTACCTCATTCGCCAGATCGATATCATCAAACCCGAGAACACATATATCTTCGGGTATGCTCAGGTTTTTTTCCTTGATCGCCTCCATTGCTCCAATCGCAACAATGTCATTTACCGCAAAAACCGCAGTCGGATAATCGACGGCGGATTCAAGAAACCTTTTCATTGCACTGTAGGCTCCTTTAATGCTGAAATCGCAATCCACGATGAGATTTTCATCGTCATGGAGGCCGAACATCTGAACGGCCCTCCTATAACCGATAAACCTGTCGTAGCTCCCTATTTCATTGACATCTCCTTTCAAATACGCGATTCTTTTATGCCCGAGGCCGGCCAAATACCGCATGCCCTTAATGATCCCGTCGATATTATCGATCAGCACCGAGCTTATATCCTCGGTCGGCAGATAGTAATCCACCAGAACGATTGGTATCCCCAGTTTTTTTACTTCGATTATGAAATCATCGTGGTAGCAGCTCGTAATGATCATCCCGGCAAGATTATTGACGTTGATTTTTGTTAATGAAAACTCTTCCGGATCGAGAGAATTAAATCGGAAAATAAGATTATTGTTTTTCAACTCTTCTTCTATGCCTTCGATCACCCTGTTGTAGAAGTGGCTGGTAAGATGGAAAAACCGCTTGTCGATTACATAGGAGATGTTTTTACCTGCCTGTCTGCGCCTCTTATAATTGTTTTTCTGAGCAATATGTATAATTCGCCTCTTTACATCGCTCGATATGGTGGACTCATTGTTGAGCGCCCTGGAAACAGTGGATACATTCACACCGGCAATCCGTGCGATTTCTTTCATGGTAATCGACATCTTTGACATCCTTTACGTATGGCGATAAACGCAATAGTATGAAATTGCGCTGGTATTCCTCTTCTCCGACTATTTCACATCATGCCGTACTCCGGTATATACTGTGCCCGGCGTCAAAAATTCAGCGGACGCGCTCTCCTCTAAAAACAGGTGTAAGCCTCTCATAAATATCAATAAATTTGCTGTAGCCCTCTCTGTAGAAATCTTTAATCACGGGCGAATAAACCTTTTTCATTCTCACATGCTTCCTGCAAGCTTCTTCAATATTTTTAAAATAACCTTTCTCAACCGCCGCAAGAATCGCCGCTCCCAGGGAAATTGCCTCTTCATATTCAGGTACCATAATCTTTTTTTCCGTAATATCAGCCTTGATCTGATTCCATACGCTCGACTTCGATCCGCCGCCGATCGAAATGATGGTCTCGCTCTTCACATCCAAATTTTCGAGAAATACGATGTTCTTTTTCAAAAGATACGCCACTCCCTCCATAACGGCCCGGGCAAGGTCGGATCGCGTATGCGTTACGTTGAGCCCGTAAAATACACCCCGTGCATTTATGTCATACTCGGGTGAGTTCGTGCCGGTCAGATACGGCAGAAATATCACCTCGTCATTCATTGATTTTTCAATTTCTCTGTTTATATCCGTAAAAGAACAGTTCGGATAAAAATTATTTTTAAACCATTCAAGGCTGATCCCTCCGCTTTCACAAACCGGCATGAGGATATATCTGTTTTTTAATACGCCGTAATGACGCGGTATCATATACTCATCACTCACCGACGATGTGCTGGTCATCGTTGCGATTGCAAGAACAGTTCCCGTGGTTTCACTCACCAGGCCCTCTCTCACATTTCCCGATCCGACCATACCTGAAAAATGATCGAGTGCTCCGGCGTTGACGGTAACATGTTCCTGAAATCCAAGCTCCCGAGCCGCTTCGTTCGTTATCCTGCCCGCACAAGAGCCCGGCTCCACGAGCTCGGGAAGCTGCTGTTTTTTTATGCCGGCAAATTCCAGGATGTCCTCCCAGTATGTCTTATGCAGCACGTCGAAATAGTAAGAGAAGTTATAAATCGTGCATTCACCAAACAGGTTTCCGGTTAACCTGTATATAATGTAATCTTTCAGCAGTAAATACCTGCCCGCTCTCTGAAACACATCGTCTTCATTCCGCCGTATCCAGAGAATCTTGGTAATGGGCCATGTGGGAATAATATCCGGCTGTCCGGTTACACGGTATCCATCTCCGGGATTGAATGCTCTTTTCAACAGCTCGCATTCTTTTACAGACCTGGTATCCATCCACGATATTCCGTTTCTCAACGGGCGATTCCTGCCGTCAATGACTACCAACGATTCCGCCTGTCCTGTGAGAGAAATGTCGACAATGTGCCTCGGATCGATACCGGAGTCTGCGGTAATATCCCCTATTACCCTTTTACATGAATTCCAGTATTCTTCCGCATTAAATTCGACCGTACTATCCGAGGCTATATACCGCACCGGTGAGTATGAAACCGCGACTTCTTCAAGTTTCGAGCTGTAAATTCCGGCTTTGATATTCGTCGTGCCCAGGTCAAGAGTAAGGATATAATCGTCAATCAAACTTAATTCCTTGCGAAATATTAACTCATTTTTTGCATAGAATATTTATGCAATTTGCATGATTTTAAAGAGTAATCGGATTCCTGTCAAGCAAATTCTTACGCAATGCGGGGGTTTTTTTCACACAAAGAGGCAGACAGGTAATTGAGCTTGGTATGCAAAGTGCGTTCTTGCATGTCCACTTAAGGCTATTCAACTGAATGAACCTGGAAGCAAGAAAATTATTAGGCCGGCTTAAATAGATAATTAGTCTATGGATATGAAGATAACAGAAGTTGATTGTAGAATTGTAGCCGTCGGGATTTCCCTATAAAATCATACATTCAGTGATGGTATTGCTTTACTCATGTTCCTCCACTTCTGATATAAACATACCGTGCCATGTATGGTACCAGATATCTTTGGAGAAGCCATTGATGCTCAGCATGCCGTAATGCTTGCCATTGAGCTCGGTCATTATGGTATAGTAGCCGTAGTAGGCGACTGTCTCATCGGCACTGGTACCGGGATACACGACATCGAGGAAGTCCTGGGCGATTTTCTTGGCCTGCTGGGGGGTAACCGACATCTTCTCCTGCTGGTTTCCGCCCATCATGCCGTATTTTATGTTCCACATCATGCTCTGCGGCTCCGGATGATAACTGCTGTAATACCTGTCGATAATGATCTCGATGGCGCCTCGTCCGGTGCTCTTCTCGACCAGCGACACGTAAAAATTGTGGGAGTACTCCTCAAACTCGTCGATTTCAAGGTCCGGGTTGTTAAAGAACGCCAGATAGCCGTCGATTATGGCCCGGGCTTTCTCATGGGAAAGCGGTGCGGGAATGCTTGAGTAGCTTCCCGTCATGCCTCCCATCATTCCCGTCATGCCTCCCATCATTCCTCCCATCATGCCGGGGCCCGTCATACTCCACGGGCCGCCCCTGGGATAGTTCCTTCCCCAGCCTCCCATCATACCCCCGCGGTATCCAGTCCCCATCTCCTGGGCGACCGCGGAACCCCCAAGCGCCACAGCGAATAGAAAAAGAGCTGCGAGTGCATACTTTATCATCTTTGATATATTTATCATCTTTTTATCCCTCCAATCATCCCTCCTTTAAGTTTTTCAAAACCACTTTCTCATCCACCACCTCTCAAAAAGGACCTTTTCCCAGTGTCGAAACCTGCTCGGTCTTTTCAGTTTCACTGTCGGTCCGGGTTCCTCGTAGAACCTTCCCCTGGCGTACCCCGCTCTTCCATCTCCGAGTTCGATGAAACAGTATCCCCGTCCGTCGAACTCCTTGCGGGTGGAAAGGCCCCTTATTTCGGCACCAAGGTTGTGAGCCACCACCTCAGCCTGAAAATGGGCGAACACTCCAGCCTTGGGGAGGGGCTTTCCCACCGGGAGCAGGATCGCTATCGCATCCCCCAGTGCATAGACATGCTCGATGTCCGTTTCGAGGGTTCTTGAATTCACCTTCACCCACCCACTCTCACCTAATATTGGCGAACCTTGTAAAACCGGCGGCAATCCATGTGGAGGAATGCCAATGAGAAGATCATAGGATAACCTCTCTCCATTCTGAAAATATATTTCTCCCCTAGATGGGTCGATACGGTCAGTCTGATATTGAGGCACGAAACGAATTCCTCGACTTTGGAGAAGCGAAACCACCATGCGACCAACCTCTTTGCCTGCAACACCCATCGGCAACAGTTCTGGGGTTACAACCTCGATCTCTACATCCCTTCTCTTTTTCTTGAAGTATGCTGACAGAAGTAAGGCAGCTTCATATGGTGCGGCTGGACATTTAAACGGTTTTGATGCAATGAGGATGACTATCTTGCCCTTTTCAAAATTCTTAATCGCTTCTCTTATCTTCACCGCACCTGATAAATCATAAAGGTTGTAAGCGGCTTCTTGGAAACCATTCGTCCTATTGGGAATGGTACTTGCTCCGAGGGAAAGAACAAGATAATCAAAATCCAATTCCTCTTCGGAGGCAACCACAATTTTGTTTTCGAAGTCTATTTTCGAAACTTCAGCATTAATAAACCTGATTCCCTTCTTTTGTAATAAAGAAAGAGGTTTTTGTATCTGTTGCTCGTTCCTCCAACCAACCATTACCCAGAGCAAGGATGGATTGAATAAATGATTTTTCTCCTTATCCACAAGGATAATCTCGTTATCTTTGGAAAGTGAATTGCTCAACTTATTCGCAACAACTAAACCACCTGTTCCTCCACCTAGAATGACGATTTTTTTCCCCATAGCCTGGACTCCTTAATGATAAACATTTTATCTGTTATTCTTTTGGGTTTTACTGTTAATTCTATTTTTGATCCAAATCCTCTTTTTTCTCTTATAATAACTTATAAAGCCTGTACTATGAAACCTCGCATACACCATGACAACATGAACTTGATATCCACTGTATATAAAGAAGGAAGTACTAAAACGTTAAAACTTTGTCGGCTTCTGTAGTCCATTGCGCCAATTGTTTCATTGTACTCACTTCGACTTTATCTATTAGCTGTATATTGTAAATACCTCGAGCCGAGCTACATGTTCCACAAGCCTTGACCTGCGCTCCTTTATTAATAACGGATTTTATCATCCTCTCTATGTTGTAATAGCCTTGTGGTGTTGATTGAGAGGGTAAGGCGCAGGTCACAGCATCTGCCATAAGAAAGATATGGATTACAATGTCAGAATGTTCTTTCTGCAAAGCCATCGCAAGACGTAATGCATTATAGGCTTTTTCCGTTCCATAGGAGGCATCATTGATAATAAATAGGATGTTCATTTTCCGACTTCCTTTCTTTTAGAAACTACAGCAAAAATACCTTCACCATAGCCGTCTTATACCTTTTCAATTGTTTTTAAATCACAGGGAGCTGTTCTGCCAAAGTCTCATATATTTTTATTCCCCGTTTTCCAGCTATGCGAGACATTGATTTTGCTGGTTCAGCACCGTATCGAATCCCAGTATGTAAAGATTATCACCACATTATTTACCAACGTTTTTAACCTGTAAAAGTTTTTGAACGGCATGAGTGACTATCTCTGAGGCGCGATCTATTTCTTTTGCAGTAGTCATCCGGCCCGTAGAAAAGCGGATCGCTCCACGAGCCCATTCTATTGGTACATTCATTGCCTTGAGAACGTGGGAGATTTCGACTTTATCGGAATGGCAGGCAGCCCCGGCGGACACTGCTACTTCGTCCATAATATGTGAAATGATGTTATTTGCATCTAAACCCTTGAAGCTCAAACTGAGCGTATTTGGTAGACGCTTTTCAGGATGGCCATTCACTTTCAGACCTTCAATCTTGCCTTTTAATCTGCCGTGTAATCTGTCTCTCATTTCTTTCATATGATGCATATTATCCTGTAATTCTCTTTCAGCTATCTCACAGGCTTTTCCAAGACCAACGATTTCCAGGACATTTTCTGTCCCCGGCCTTCTTCCCTGCTCTTGCCCTGCTCCATGGATGATCCCATCGAGTATAATTCCTTTGCGAATGTAAAGTGCACCAATACCCTTCGGGGCATATACTTTATGACCAGCAATCGACAGAAGATCGACGCCAAGGCTCCGGACATCAGTTGGGATTTTCCCAATCGACTGAGCAGCGTCAGTGTGAACCAGTATTCCATTTTTTTCTGCCAGAGCAGTTATCTCCGCAATGGGTTGGACAGAACCCACTTCATTGTTCGCATGCATTGCCGTGATAAGTATCGTTTTTGATGTAATGGCTTTCTCCACATCGGTAAGACATACGATGCCGTATTCATCCACCGGTAAATAGGTAATCTTAAATCCATTTAGTTCTAAAAACTTGCAGACTTCCAGAACAGCGGGGTGTTCGATCTGTGCGGTTATAATATGATTGCCCTGATTGTAATTATGAAAAGCTACTCCTTTGAGAGCGTAATTGTTCGATTCGGTTCCTCCGCTTGTAAAGACAATTTCCGATGGATCGCAGTGCAGCAACGAAGCAACCTGTTTGCGCGCATTCTCTACTGCCTCCCTCGTTTGTACACCATAGCGATACGAACTGGAAGGATTCCCGAAATATTCAGTCAAGTAAGGTTTCATGGCAGCAATTACATCAGGATCATGGGGTGTGGTTGCATTGTAATCCAAATACACAGGTGTCTTCATTTTGTGCTTCCTCTATGCATGACATATTCAGTGTTGCATATAACTGTTTTACGTAAAGATGAGATCTCATATAGATTTGCGTCATTGTTAGCAAAACTATGTCTTATATGACGAGAATGGGTCCCAAATGATTCGTTCGTTTACGAAATTATCTTTTTCTTTTCCTCAAACTCTTCTCTATTGATTTCTCCCCTGGCATATCGCTTTTTCAGTATATCCATGGCTGATTCTTCAACTCTGGTTTGCTGCCAATGCGGTGCCTTTCTGACTAGCCATAACACCAATAAGACGATAGCGGCGATAACGAGTATCCAGAAGAATATGCTGAGAAATCCATAGCCTCCCATCATCCCATATCCCCAATTACCCATCATCCCGGGTCCCATCATACCCATTGTATGTACCTCCTCAATTTATCATTGTAAGGGTCTATTAATACCAGAATATCTCATTCACTTATGAAACTTTGATTTTCGACTCTAATGGAATAGCCCTTGTGAGACAATAAACCCCCGGGCATCTTTCTAATGCAAGTTTCCGGACTTCTTCTATTTTTTCCCTGGCTGCATCACTTTTTAATTCAATGTTCAAAAATACTTTTTCCACTATAGGATCCTCGGAAAAACCAAATGCCTTTTTTAAGTTCGCTTTATTTTCCGCTGTAACTACAAAAGACTCAGCCTCAAGCCCCTTCTCGACTGCGATAGCGGCAAAAGTCGCTGTAAAACATGCAGCCATTCCAAACAGACAGTATCGAATCGGATTCGGAGCCCGGCCTTCTCCACCCATGAATGGCGCCTGATCTGATTCTACACTCATAGATCCCTTTTTCTATAGCCCTCTAACCAACTTCAACAGGCAATCCTGACTCTTTCCATTCGGGAAACCCATCTTTCATGCGAATTGCCCTAACTCCAGCTTTTCTTAGAGAGATTATCGCTTCTACCGCGAGCACACAGTAAGGACCTCGACAATACGCTACAACCTCCATATTTTTAGGTATTTCATCAATCTTTCTCTTTAATTCTGATAAGGGGATTGAGAATGCTTCAGCAATATGCCCGCTCCTGTACTCTTCAATCGGCCTGACATCAAGCACAAGAACGTTCCCACTTTTGATACGATCACGCAGTTCTCTTTTTGTGATGGGTTCCATCTTATCTCGATCCTGATAGAACATTCGTACTATTTCTTTCAACTCATACGATCTCTTTTCAGCCAGCGCTTGGAGATTTTTGTAGCATGTTTGAATCGACTCATCAGCAATTCTATATAAAACTCTCACTCCCTCCTTTCTACTCTCTACTAATTTCGCGTTTTTCAATATGTGTAGATGCTTCGACGTATTTGCTATGCTCATGTTCACTTCTTTGGATAACGTATCAACATCTCTCTCTCCCTGTATGAGTACATCAATAATTTCAAGACGCTTTGGACTACTAAAACCATGTGCTATCATTGCGAAAAGTTGAAATACCGTATCCTTGAATTCTCTTCCCTTCAATGAAATCTCCTAGTAATAATATATTATTACTATTTAACTTATTAATTGAAAAGTAAAATATATTAATTCTAATGTCAAGAAAAATTTTAAATGATCAATAGTTTATCACTATACTAGGCAACCAGGTTCTATTTCATGTCGCGGAGAATATTCCGCTGCCGACAACATTATTTCATTCATACGATATGTAATATTGATAATATTCAAAAAAAATAGTACATTAAGGAAACGCCCGGGTGGCGGAATTGGCAGACGCGCTAGATTCAGGATCTAGTGCCCGATAGGGCATGGGAGTTCAAATCTCCCTCCGGGCAAAGGTAAATGCTTTTATTTCAATTAATTAAACCTTCACTCATTTTACTTGCCTTCCCGGATTTCATCAAATAATTTAGAACTGAGCAAAAAACTGAGCAATTTTTTTCAGGTTTTTCATGGCACATTCCTCATTTAACCTCCATAAACGCTATACAAAAGATGGTAAAGCCGTCTATTATGTTCAATTTTATGATGAGGACGGCAAAAGACTGACCGCAAAAAGCTCGGGGAAGTCATCAAAGGCAGCGGCACAAAACTGGGCGTATGAGCAGTTAGAAAATGGCACCCTTTCTCTGGAGAAAGACATCACCTTCGGCAGGTATTATGAAATGGAGCATTGGTGGGATTGGGAAGAATGCGAATATATCAGGCGGAAACTGGCACGTGGAAAGAGCATTACTCGCGGCTATGTCGATACCATGAGAATATATTCAAAGCGTCATATTCTTCCATATTTCAGGGATAAAAAGTTACAGAAAATAACCGATGCGACAGTCGAGGACTGGTTTCTCGGCCTTCCTGAAAAAGAGGGTGCTCATGGAAAGCCTCTCTCTCATACAACGGCAAATCACTGTCTGAAAGCCCTCCGTATCATGTTCAACGAAGCGGTACGAAAGCATCGCATGAAATACAATCCGGCACTGTCCGTTGAACCGCTGGAAAAGAGCACGCCGGAAAGGGATATTCTTACGATTGATGAAATAAGGAAACTTTTCAGTCCTGAAAATTTCGAAGAGCTCTGGCAGGGGGATCTGTTGCATTACACGGTCAACATCCTCGGTGCTTCCACTGGAATAAGGATCGGCGAGGCAAGAGGTTTGAGACGATTCAAAGTGTTCGACTACTACATTTCAATCCACAATAAATGGAGCGACAAGTACGGTCTCGGCGGTCCCAAGAGGAAATCATACAGGGATATTCCGATCCCCTCGAGAACGTCCGAATGCTTGAAGAAATTATTGGACATCTCACCGTTTCAGGATTCTGAAGATTTTGTTTTCTGGGGAGAAAAAAGGGAACATCCGGTTTCCGGTTCAGCAATAAGAAGAAGGTTGTACAGGGCGCTTTATGAGATTGGTATTTCAGAGAAGGAAAGAGAGAAGCGCGAGCTCAGTTTTCATACCTGGCGGCACACATTCAACAGCCTGATGCGGGGAAAGATTCATGACTCGAAGTTGCAGCGGCTCACCGGTCATAGAACACAGGAAATGACAGAACATTATACCCATTTCAATATTGAGGATTTCAGGGATGTGAGGGAAAAACAGGAGGAATATTTCAGTTAATTTTTATATATCGGGCTAAATAGGCCTTGCCTGAAATGCTCCAATAAATTCTATCTCTGGATGATATTCATTGATTAATATCTTACAAGCTTTGAAACGCGCCCCAGTTATTAGCATATCTTGACGAAATCCACGATCTGTCGATTTTCTGAAATCCTTACATCTAAAACCGATCCTTCCGAAGTGGACCAATTATTAAAATACATGAAAAGATATCACGCTTTTTTCTTCAATAAGGTTGTAATAATAGCCACATACTCCTCTTTTTCTTATCCATGAATGAGAGAAGAAATAACAGATGGAGAAGTATGTCCTTCCATATTTCCAGAGATGACTTGGAAAGTTCACGTTTTATTTATTCTTGACAGAATGTGCTATATATGAATAGGATATGATCAAAAAGAATGTTGTTTTTGGTAAAAAAAGCTATTGTGAGTATTATATGGGCAAACTAATATCCTTTCGCAGCTCATTTTCTCGAATTTCGAGGAATCTCAAATTATAATAACTCCTATCAAACGATCATGGTCTCGCTAATCTTATCTTAGGGATTAAATATAATTGCGGAGGCTAAAAAGTGGCCATCCGTCGAGATCGTTTTCAACATACATTGACGATTTTTCTGAGGGTCCAAAATTTACACTATGTTGATTTCGTAGGTGATATAACGGAATATTAAACGGAATTATACTTTAATATTAAATTAGACGAGTATTAAAATACGAATAATGGCTGGTTCAAATTCGATTGTTCCAGAAACTGATGCGGGAAGCAATTCTTTCGCAAGGTTTAGATATCAAGCGGATGTAACACTTCCTTATTGTCTTTTATGTGCACTTGGTGAAGAAATTGCTGCAGTAATTCCTGAACATTTAGAAGATATTGCTATTGAATACAAAGATCGCTGGAGATTCATTCAAGTGAAGAGCCGAGATCCTGAGCGTGGATTATGGAAGCTATCAGATTTACTTAGACCCAAAGGTGCACTACACTCTCTATTTAGAACCTATCAACAGACTATAGATGTCAATGCCACACTCGAGATCGCGTTAGAAGGGGCTATTAAAAGGAAAGATCCAATAGAATGTCTGCTGCATGACTATAATCATCGAGATTCGTCACTAGTGTCTCAAGTAATGGGAACATTTGAAATTACAGAAAACCAAGCAATTGATTTTCTTAGCCGTGTGATTCTTGTAAAATCCCCACCACCACGGCCGCATATTCGAGATTGCAATCTTCAGTTGATTCATCACCAAAACACAACATTGGATCATAATACAGTGTCTACAATTTATGATAAACTCATCAGGGAAATTGAACGTGCAATGCGGGCTGAGCGGCCAAAGCCTGAATGGCCACATTATTTAACACATCCATCACAAATGATTTCTGAGGTCAAAGAGCGCCTGGAGGCTAAGCGTCTTACGGCTTCACATTTAAGAGCAATTATTTCTCCTGTTTATTCCTCCCCGCGATATCTTCTTAGGCGAATCAGTAATTCTTCCTCAAATAGCATTTCCTCTTTAGAGAGTAAATTGATTATCGGTGGAGCAACATTGGGTATTATCAACCAAGCGCGTATCTTACGAGCCAATACCCAATTACATTGGATAAAGCTGCAGGCGAGTTCATTAGGAGCGATCACCGAAGTTAAAGAAGACTTGCAAGTGCGTTTGCAGACATATATGGAGGCACATTGTGCAGCACAGCGGTCTTCTATAAAACCCGCGATAGCGATCTGGAATGAACTTTTAAATCAATTCACCGCCAATCCATCAGCTATCGACCGGAATGAAGTTCTGCAATCTGATCCGATGCTTCTGGTAGGTGAAGTTTGTGAGCTTGCTGATCTTTGTATTGTGGATTTCGGGGAAGCAAATGAGGATTGACCTATTTCAACCTACCGATGAAGGAGAAGCACGGATTCTGCTTCTCATCGAGGCCTTCAGTCGCGGCGTTCACCGTCTTGAAGGACGTACCAAGTTGGCTAAGCTTGATTTTTTTCTCCGCTATCCTACGTATTTCCGCCGAGCTCTACACATACGCGGGGCTATTCCTGAACAAGAACAAAAAATCAAGACTCCAGAAAATATAGAAGATCGGATGGTTCGATATCGATATGGGCCATGGGATCCGGCATATTATGCAATACTTGGGCGTCTCATAGGCAAAAGGCTTGCGCAAACAGTTCCGATCAGTAAAGGGATTGGCTATAAAGCAACGGATCAGGGACGGACGATTGCTCGGGACATTATGACTGAACCGGCATGGCAAGAAACAACGGAAAAAATCGCTTTGCTTTTACAGTATCTCAATCTTCAGGGCACCACTTTGAAGAATTTCATCTATATGAACTTCCCGGAAGTAACACAAGCGACTTGGGGGCAAGTCCTATGAGAATTCGTATCAACAATATTTCGCTCCAAGGAACATCTCGCCGGGTTGAATTTGAGCCGGGACTTAATATAATCACAGGTCCTATTGCGAGCGGGAAGACAACATTGCTGCGTCTTGTCCGATCTCTTCTAGGCGGATCATTGGCCCATTTGCCTCCGGAAGTTAGGGAATCCGTTATTTCTGTGTTAGGCGAAGTGATTCTCCAAAATGAAAGTTATTCTATTATCCGGCCAGCCATCACTACCCGTACAACAAGGGTGGAAATCGCTGGCGAAGAAGTAGCCTTGCGCTTACCATTTGCACAAATTGAACAAGAATCTCCTACAACCTATTTACGATGGATTCTTGAACAACTTGATTTGCCGCGGCTTGAAGTTCCGTCTGCCCCTACAAAACCAGAAAGTGAACCGACTCCGGTAAGTATCAATGACTACTTGCTCTATTGCACACTACATCAAGAAGAGATAGGGTATTCGGTTTTTGGCCATACAGATCCATTTAAGAATATCAAGAGAAAGTATGTATTTGAAATTGCCTATGGTATTTATAATATCGAGACGGCCAGAATCCAAGATGAACTAAGAAATGTTCAAGCTCAACTACGTGAACTAAAGAACCAAGATGTACTCTTTTCTCGCTTCTTAAGTGACACAATTCTTGAAAACCGGGCAGAACTTGAGCATAACCTCCAAGTGACCCAAGAAGATTTATCTGCTTTGGAAGCCCGGATAGCCGAAACATCTTCTCAAGGGCAAACACTTTCCCAGACAGCTTCTTTGCGAAAACAAATCTTGACAACTGACGAAAGAATACAAGAGAGACAGGCTGAGCTTGAAGCAGAACGCCAAGCTAAGAAAAACTTGGAGATGCTGGAAGCACAACTTGAGACTCAGATCGGGAAGATAACACGTTCTATCGTAGCCCAAAAACATTTATTTGATATTGATTTTGTAGTATGTCCACGTTGCGGCGCTGCATTGGATCAACGACGTCAAGAGGAAGAACTATGTTATTTATGCTTGCAGAAGCCTATGCCGCAAGTCTCTCGACAAACACTTATTGATGAACTTTCTCGAGTGGAGGCTCAACTATCTGAGACTCATGAATTGCTTTCCCAGCATCAGGTACGTACCGAGCGGTTAACTAGTCAAATCGAGCGATTAAAAACAGAAAGTGAGCAGTTACGGAAAGAACTAGATTTTCAAACGAATACTTTTGTATCTGCTAAGGCCAGCGAAATCTCTGAATCTGCGGCACGCCGTGCTCAGCTTCAGACCCGGATAAAGCAATTTGAGGAGTATCTTGATCTTTATAGAAAGCTTGATGTGACTCGCAAATGGGTCAAAGAACTTGCGGAACAGAAAGAGGCTTTGCAACAGGAATTAGAAGCGGCTGCCGGTCAGGAGGCCGAAACACAGGATCGTATTAAACATTTGACATCATTATTCAATCAAATACTACAACGATTTCAAGCCCCTGAATTTGGAGAACAGCGAGAGTCCTCCATTGATCCTCGAACTTATTTACCCATATATCATGGCCGGCGTTTTGAAGATTTGAGTTCTCCTGGATTGGCAACGCTGGTTAATGTAGCTCATGCCTTAGCGCATCAGCGAACCAGCATCACTCTTGATTTAAAACTACCTAATATCTTGTTTATTGATGGGCTCAGCGAACACTTAGGAGAAGAAGGCTTAGATCCACAACGATTAACAGCCATTTATGAATATTTGATAGAAACTTCCAGAGAAATAGGGACTGCCCTCCAAATTATTGTGATCGATAATGAAGTTCCTGAAATTGCACGTGAATATGTTCGTCTAGAATTATCTGATACTGAGCGGCTTATTCCTCCAATATAAGTACTAATTCTTACTTAGGTGGTAATAACAAATAAGCATTTTCATAAATATTCCCTGGATATAATCAAAATGAAAAAGTTATCCTTACTCGAATTCATTGAGATGCTATATTCCAAATGCCTTAAGTAAAACGGTACAATAATGTACATTCCATCGAACCAATGGTGGCCGATTCCAACAAAAAGAAAAAAAGGCGTCAAGCATGAATGCAAACGGAACCCAGACTACAACAATCGCGTGAGGATACATTCCACTGCAAACGCAGCGGTTTTCTTATTATATATTATACGCTTTCATCAGCTTTCATTACTCATTTTCCTCCCGATGATTGAGCTTCCCATTATGTAAAGCATAAACTATTCCTCCTTGGTAAATCAAATAAACTGAGCTAAAGAATTAAAAAAACAGTCTTCGTATTGAAAAATTTGCAATTTCAATACGGAATATTTTAAAATTAAAGTAGGGATGCCATTTTAGAAAATATTGATAACTAGGCCAGAATTGTCTGATTCTTTTGTAAAAATTCTGGCTTTTACACTGCGTTTTTGACGTATAGCACCTTATTCGGGGTGATTATATATTGCAATAATGAAGTTTTTTACCAGGATATGCTTTATAATATTTGCAGTTCATTCAATTGTTTGAGTTCACAAAAGATATACAACTATTATGTCGAAACCCTTATTTGAAATTGACATCGCGAGTAACGCTCATTCGAGTCTAGAGGCGCATGTACCTCTAACTCTCATCAAAGACTCATGCTGTTTTCACAATGCTATAGGCCTACGCATGCCCCTCGGAATCTACAATGTCTCTGTTTCACGGGTATGCGACAAGATCATCCGGCTTTGTAGGCGCTTAGAAGACTACTTTCGGGCCTCCGATACCATAGAGGGCTTGAAGACATATGATGATTTGATGCAAGAAATCCTCGACTATATCGAGTTATCACTGTACGCTGCTGCAGATCATGTTAATGACATTTACTCCATAACATCAGGGTTCTTCAAGACCAAAGCAATAAAAATTAAGGATACTGCCTACAAGAAATTTGATAAGGCGGTCAAAGGAAATAAGCGGCTTGTCTCCGCTGCTGCCAATCACATTAAGCATCAACAATCAAGGATTCGGATTTTTTCAATGGAGTTCGTTCATGGCGGTTCTTCCGGCTGCTTGCACGGATACTTTATTGAAGGAGTTGATGCAGGCGTAGTCTGCCCAAGCAGCTCGTTTCACAAAAACCAGGATGTTTTCTCCATTACCACGCTTGTTTGGGAAATTATTCTATTCTTGTTGAATTGCTCGCGTGATCTGGCATTCTTTCTGCGAGATACAGCCACGCAGACAGAAGGACCAGTTGATGTGAAATCCACCTTGCTTTCCAAGGCCGTCGTTGCTGCTGCTAGGCTACCTATTTATACGTTCGGTGAAGAGCATCCTTTCTCACGGTCAACGCTGCGAATTATTTCGTCGAAAGGTGCTGATGAATCCTTGAATTCCGGTTTGTATGGTTCAATCAAGCACGGATGGTCCAAGACAGCCAGTGCATCATTTGGCAAATATATTTCGCGTTTTGAAGGGGACGGTAAGACCAGAAGCTTCCGGTTTGTTCAACCAAAGAGCGTGTCATTCATATATTGGGAATAATTGGGCTAATTGTAAATAGTAACTCTAATACATATAAGGCCCACAAAGTTAAGGGATAAAAATACCCCTGACAATCTTTTGTTATTGATCGATCGATTTACATCATTTCTCTATTTCCAGTTATTCAGGATATTAGACCTACTAAGGACAAGTGAAGATGAGAACTGACCCTATACTGATTGAAACGCCGACGGACCACGGTTCACTACTTCCCCGGGTGGAAGCTATGCCAAAGAGTGACCTGGATGAATCATGGCTACAGCACTTGATATTTGAGCATCCCGAAATCCTACCGGTTCGCGAGTTTGACGATTCTGCGCAAGATATAGTCTCCGTTGCCAGAGAGCTATCGACAGCTGTGGGATCCATTGATGGCTTCTTCATAGCACCCAACGGGACTATTGTGATCGTTGAAACAAAGCTTTGGAAGAATCCTGAGAAGCACAGAACTGTCGTCGCACAGATAATCGATTATGCTAAGGAACTGTGTAAGTGGACGTATGATGAACTTGATGAGGCTGTTAGGAGGGCATCGTCAAAACCAATTACCGTAGAGACCAAGGCTGGGCTTTACGACATTCTTCGGCAACATGTTGAGAATTTCGGCATCGGCTTTGATGAGTTTCAGGAGCGGGTTCAACGCAAGCTTGCCGAAGGAGAATTCGTTCTGCTGATCATAGGTGATCGCATCTCACCAAATATAACACTTCTTGCTGACTGGATTAGTAGTGCACCTGGACTCAATTTTCGTCTCGGTCTAGTTGAAATGCAGATCTATCTGCTCGAATCTGGCCGCGAATGGCCACTGTTGGTCGTTCCGGACATTATCGGCAGGACGGTCGAGAAAACTAGGGGCGTAGTCAAGATCCGGTACGAGAAGGAGAGACCTTGCGCTGATGTTGAGTACGTGGAAAAGGAGGAAATATCCATGGCCAAGGGGAAAACCACCCAAGAGGAGTTCCTAGCGAAGCTGCCTGCCGATCTTTCCCCGGTCTACGAGCGTTGGATTGGGAGGTGGTTATCAAAGGGGTTTGTGGTGTATTGGGGTGTGGTAGGATTCAGTGTCCGAGTATACATTGACGCGAAGTTGCAGACCATCCTTGATGCCTATCCTGACTTGGCTGCGAGTATCATCAGACAGAAAGATGCCGACACAATGGGTATATCGGGCGAAGCGTACCAAGAATACTTGGAGACAGCGCGAGCTATTCCTGGAGCTTCAGCAGTACTGGCTTCTGGGAGGAAATATATAAGGTCTGAGGCGATCACAGGGGACGAATTGGACGCGTTGTTCTTTGGAACGACGAAACTTGCTGAGGATTTACTGGAGCGGTCTAAACGAACAAATGGAGGCTAATATCGGGATGGAACTGACGCCTTTGCTATTATTTAAAAATTGTTAATCCACTATTTCAAAGAGTTTGATTCAGTCCCAGATAACGGCGCCGCTCATCCCACGTGTTAGATGAGATACGATAGGATACCCTAGGAGGTAAATAGTTGGCGTGGGATGACGATCTGACACAGGAACAGAGAATCGTCGCAAGCGCGCACGACGGTCACGCTCGTATCCTCGCAGGCCCTGGTACCGGCAAGACGTTCACTCTCAAAGCGCGTGTCCAATACCTGATCGAAACGTTCGATGTAACGCCCTCGCGTATCCTCATCGTGACATTTACGCGCAAAGCGGTTACGGAACTCCGCGATCGAATCCTTCCCTGCATCCCAGAGAGTGTTGAACCGCCGCGCATTTCGACGCTGCATGGATTTGCCCTTCGTCAGCTTCTCAGAAATTCCAACCTGGTGGAGACGCTGCCCGCTCCCCTCAGGATTGCTGACGACTGGGAAGAGGACGCGATAATTATACCGGACCTGCAACGCTTGTTGAAGAAAAACAAGAAGGATATCAGGGCTGCTCTCGATGCTATGTCATCTAACTGGGATACGCTAACGGACGCAGAACTCAATGTGGATCCGCAATTCATCACAGCCTGGAGACGTATTCGAAATGTGTACGGCTTCACACTCAGGGCTGAAATGGTATACAGGCTCAAGCGTGCGATGGAGCAGCATGACAAGTTTCAGCTAGAGGGTCAGTTTCGGCATGTGATTGTCGATGAATTTCAGGACCTCAACGCATGCGATCTGGCAGTAGTACAGGCGCTTAGCTCATTGGGAGCCTCGGTCTTCTGCGCTGGTGACGACGACCAGAGTATCTATGGTTTTCGGAAGGCCTCGCCAGCTGGAATACGTGCTTTTGTTGGCACCTATCCGGATGCTGAGGATCATAAGATGACGTTGTGCAAGCGTTGCGACAGTGAGATTCTGGCAGCAGCGGAATATGTCGCAAATCAGGATCTGGATAGAGAGATGAAGGATTTGGTGGCGGAGAATCATGGAGGCTTGGTCCGGATCTTCGCTGCGTCCGACCAATACACAGAAGCAAAGATGATTACCACTGTCTGCCAGCGTCTTCACGCGGCGGGATACGAATACTCAGCAATCGCCATACTCGTGCACTCTGATTATCATGGCCGCTTCTCACAGCCAATCGTCGACACTCTCTCTGAGGGTAGCGTACCCGTGTCTGAGCACAGGATCGCAAACCCTCTATCAGAGGAAAATACACGACGTCTCTACGCACTCGCCCAACTAGCTGTCTCGGCTGATGATTCTCTTGCTGTCCGTACTCTTCTGCAACTGACTCCAGGAATCGGCGATAGTTGCATTGAAACCCTCGAATCACTTGCAGTAAAACGTGGTGACCGCTACTCTAACACCGCGCGAGCAGTTGCAGAGGATGTTTCATTGTTGGCGAATGTCGGATCTCGAGTGGCTGCAGCATGGAAAAACATCGAAGCTGCTGTACACAAATTAGAGAAAGTTGTAGCTCCCAGTGAAGAGGATGGTCTTATATCCGACGAGCTTCGTAACTCCCTCTTTGAAGCCGCTTTAGTATTGGGACTTTCCACTCATGCGGTCGATGATCTTATACAGCTAGTATCCGAGACTGAATCGGCATCGCTGACCGATCTCCTCGCGAAAACATCTACTGTGGGTGATCGGTTTGAGCCGCAACTAAGTAAGGATTCGGTGAACATAATGACTATGCACCAGGCAAAAGGCTTGACGTTCGATTGTGTCCTCATCCCGGGTCTTGAGGACGAGCTAATCCCCGGCAACTATGATGACCCCGAGCAGGAGGGTGACCAAAGGCGTCTGCTTTATGTCTCCATGACGCGCGCAAGACATGCCCTCATGCTTTTTTATGCAACAAGGAGAACCGGTGCTCAGGCTCATTCTGGTCGTGGGCCGACAACCAAAGATCGAAATCTCACTCGCTTCTTGTCGGACTATAAATTCAAGAAGGACTGATGCATGTTGCATGCTCATCTAACAAGAAAATTAATCTGATAAACCGTCTGTCCCATCCCTTGCAGAAAGATTTTGGTCACTCATATTCTCTCTAGGTGCCATTACGATAGATACGGTAATAGTATTTATTACTTCTTGATTATTACTCCGTGGTATTTTGGTATAGCTATGGTCTTTTTTGATAATTTTCCTGTTTTTGCTTCTGTCTTTATATCTTCCCATTCCTTTCAGTGGTGTTGTGATAGCGCCGTTCACTGGAATCGGTTGTTTAGACCTTATGTCTTCAGGGTTCAATACCAATTAGAACAAGGGGAACCGCAGGTACTCCTCGCCCCTGACGAACAACATTATAAAACTCGCCCTCATAATATGCGACACCAGAACTCATTTCACTCTGTAGGGATTTCATTGGAAGAATTTCGACTCCAACATCGATACGATCACCTACATAAAAGGCAAGGTGTTTAACAAAAAGATCATATGCAACGAACGAGTATTTTCCGAACTGAACCTCAACAGCCACTCGGTCTTTAACAAAGTCTGTCTGGTTATAACTAAAGATCGGTGTCTCGCCAGCGGCTTCTATTTCCTGCTTCTGGTCCTCGGTTGACATCATAAGTGTTTTTCGGATTAGTTTTTCGCTTCGGGTAACCCAATAGTTCACTCGGCTTTCTTTCCAAGACTTTTTTTGAAGAAGGTCTTTGAAAGCAATATTCATGTCAATCGGGCTGAATAACAGTTTACCTCGCATCGTTTTTTCTTTAGAAACCTTGGTCCGGCACTTTTCTGCATCCACATCAGAAATAACAGATTGAATCTCTTTCCAAAGGATTGGTTTATGTACAAGAAGAAATTCAAGCCCGTTTAGATGAGAGTAGGTTTCGGAAATTTTCATTGATTATATTTTATTTCTTGCCGCTTTCTAATAGCGTACTTTGCATAGTGTCCTTATTCCAAGGGGCAACGGTGAGATTATTTCCTGCTTCAATAGGGTCGTAAACAGGTCTGTCCATAGGGCGGGTTCGCAGTGTTCCTTACATTTCCTGTTTAATCCTCTGCCGAGCAAGTTGAACATACTTGGATACGATCTCCGCACCAACACCTCGACGCCTATGGCGAATGGCTGCAATGATCGTGGTCCCTGTTCCCAAGAATGGGTCCAACACCCAGTCTCCCTCATTTGTGAGTGATAGGACTAGCCGTTCAATTAGCTCTACCGGAAACTGGCAGGGATGTTCCGTTTTTTCGACATGATTACTTTTTACATTCGGAATCACCCATAGATCTCCTGGATTCTTCCCAAGAGGATTACATGAATACTGACCAGCTTTTGGACCCTTGAAATGCTTTTTCCCCGGATATTTCTGAGGCACACGTACGGCATCAAGGTTAAAAACATACTTATCAGATTTTGTAAACCATATGATTGTTTCATATCGTCCAGAAAACCGGCGACTACAGTGAAGTCCATGCTCAAAGTGCCAGATGATGCGATTACGCATCCTAAGACCAAGATCCGAGAAGATAGGATAAAGAACCGTATCCAAGGGGATGATCGCTCCTCTGTCAACATAGTTGCCAACTTGCCAGCAAATGCTACCTTGAGATGACAAAGTTCGTACACATTCGGTAATTACTTGTGCTTGCTGTTGGAGGTACTGATCGATATGAAGTTTCTTTTCATACTCTTTTCCAATATTGTAAGGGGGCGACGTTACAACGAGTTGGATAGATTCATCCGGGATTGATTTTAATAAATGAAGACAGTTATCGGGATAGACGACAATGGATTTTGACAAATTAAAACCTTCTACAATTTTTCGATTTTGATTGTATAAGGTTTGGATATCTGGATTCATCCCTTATCTTTCTAAGTACCGGAAACTATGTATGAATTAAATTCTTTTTATGTTGCAGATTTAATGTTCTAGTTTTATTAATTCGAAGTTATTAAGATTTTTATATGCAAAATAATATTCATTATTTGCTAATTTATCTGAAAGATATTCAGCTGATTCTTTCAAAAATCTTCTAGTTTCAATATACCATGGGTCATTGCTGTTGCCAAGTTTTAATCCAACCTTTGGATGAAGTAAGTCACCTAATTTATTTCTAATTTCTTTTAGTTTTTCTAGTTCAATAGGTTTATATATCCCCCATAGAATTTTTTCTCCAGTTTCTCGATCTAATAATAATATTTTTTGAGGATTATCTGAATTAGGATCAATAACAGTCATTGCTTTTCTCTTTTTTACAGGATCGTATTTTTTCAAAGTTTTTTTTGAGACTTTTTCAGCAAATGCAAGTTGATTGTCTATCATCCTTTCTGCAGCAAATCGTATTTCAAGAGCAGCGTATAATAACAGAGAATTTTTTTTCTTTTTTAAAAGGTCGTTCGCTCTTTTTAAATGTTCTTTGGGATCTGCAGTTAAATTCTCATGTTTGTTAAATACGAAAGAATATGAAATTTGTAAAAATTGTAATAATAATCTAGGAATATGATAAATAAATATTAAGATAAATCCAATGAATGCTCTAAAGAATTTCATATGTCTTATTATAATTTTTAATATAAAAACAATTATTCGAAATGTAAAATTGACTGAAATAATATATCAATATCTTTTTCAAATCCGGTATGGAATATTTTCTCAATACTATCAAGAGCTATCAATAGAATACTGCAATGAGTGATTAATATTGGCTTAACCCTATCAGTTTTTGGATTGAAGTCGAACTTGAGGAAATTCCAATCTTCATCAAAGAGCATATATTTTACTAAGGAATTAGGCAAAGAATGGACATCGCTACTTGAAATGCGATATTGTAGTTGATACCAATCATTAAGTTTAACATCGCGTGCTAATTGTTCAATCTTAATATCTTCAAGTTTGAACTTATCTATGTCTTCCATTATTTCTGACAATTTATGTTCTACGGCTGCGTTAGTAAATGCTCTGCGAAGTACACTCTGGGGATCATTTTTTGAAGCATTCAGAATCTTCTTTAAATGCAGTTGGTCAGTTCCAAGATATTTAATTAGGTAATTTTCATCTTCAGTCAATTTTCTTAGAATAAACATAGCTTCCAGTGAACTTCTCATAATAATATTACTATCTGATTCAAGACCGATTTCCATTAACATTACAACAGATTGAAAACTATCCATGATTTTCTGTAAAAGACAAATAATCGTAATGTGTAGATCATTATCATAATCAAGTTTTATTGAGTTACGGACCTGATGGGCTAATCTGCTAACCTCTTTACATTTCACAAATACATTGAAATAAGCCTGCCTGTTTAATTCTCGAATCTCGGAAGTATCATCCCCAAAGAATCCTAATTCTTCATAACTCATATAGAAATATCCTCCAAATGATTAGTAGTTCTTATGATTGCGGAAACCCCGGTGGTCCTCCTGGGAATCCTTCCTGGGTAATTATACCCCTGCAGTATTTGCAAAGTCCATCATGATTATAAAAATCATATTCCGATATTTTTCTTCCGCAATTCTGGCAGATGAAATAATCTTCATCCGAATCATCTCTATTATATATATCCATCCATCCTTTGTTTTTCTTTCTACTCATGAAGTCCTCCCTTTAGTTACTCCATGTGTCAATCGTCGTGCCGGTAGTATCTTTCAAATAGATAATTTCACCTGTATCATTGATACCAAATCCAAGAGTTGAATGGGGAAATGTTTTCGTTTCACTTGCCCCAAGATATGTGTTGTACGGAATGGTGTAGTCCGTCGGATTATTCAAGTCGCCGATCGTCCAGTGTGAAATGTCGGCAGTGAAGGAGGAATAATTCTTCAATGTAACCTGCTCAGAATCCGTAGGGGTAGCAGTCACTGAGTATATTCGAACGTCAGGAGTTCCGGGATACACTGGATTATAATCCGGATTACTGCAGCCGTTACCGTTATCATCGTCCGGAGTATCTGTCTTAAATAGTACCGCAACCGACCTGTGGTCACTTACTGCCAGGCTCGCCGCCTTATCGTTATTATTGAATTCTATTTCGTCAAACTTATAAACCCCGATGAACTTCTTATATTCGGTAGTGTAGGTAGGATTGATCCAAATGTTATCGTAACTGCTTGAATCGGTAATCGTGGTCATTGTAGAAGGGGAGACAACCGGTTCATATGTAGTGAGCTGCCAGCCGGGATCACTGCTGTCGAAATTGAAGTCTCCAAGAAGAATAATGTCTTTTTCACCGCCGTTGTGTTCGTCCACGTTCTGTAAAACATCATCCAGCAGTTTTATTTCCTCCCGCCGCTCCGACTCACTGTCACCGTAAGCTGAGGTGGACCCCAATGGTTGGACAGAATTTAAGAGAATTTAAGAAATTATTTT
>CAZFTJ010000026.1:0-48346 GCA_964521865.1 uncultured Spirochaetota bacterium
AAATACCCCTTGAAAAGTTTCGGGTTTTTATCCCCCTCATTAGCGCTACGGGGAATCGAACCCCGGTTTGAAGAATGAGAATCTCCTGTCCTAACCCCTAGACGATAGCGCCATTCTGGGGGAGAAGGATTCGAACCCTCACAAGCAGATCCAGAATCTGCCGTGCTACCATTACACAATCCCCCAATCAGAGAAAAAATATACGGCAAACTCCGTGTATCGTCAAGCCAAACATCAGCCGGATACATGTCCGCCGGCCTCCAAAATAATGGTGCTGCTCTCCGGTCCGCAGTTCAGGAGCATGTCAAGGGTTGAAAGGTTGTATATGAAATCTCCCCACAGCTGAGGGTATACGGGCGGGACAAACCGTATGAAGTCGACCTGTATACCGGATTTTTCGAATTTTTCCTTATCGAGGTGGCTCTGAGCTGCTGGAAATGCCGCGTACTCTTCAGCACCGCACTTTTCACAGATAGCAACAATTAAATCTGTTCCGGCCCCGGTCACCCCAAGCTCGGATTGTAAAACCAGCTCGGCTTTCAAAGAGAGAGAATCCATGAAAAACCGAATCAAATCCAGGTTCAGGGAAACCAGTGCGTTTCTCCGCTTTCGATAAATCGCCTCGATTGCCGGAGAGTACTCTTTCATGAAAGGTGCATGAGCATAGTTCTGCCGTACGGCGCGGAGGTGTTTTTCACACCACCTGACGTCCGAAACGATCCCGACCTCCCTGATCATCTGCAGACCCCTCCCCTTCCGGGAAATCGGCACCGTCAGCCATAACTCACCCTTGTCGCACTTCAATCGATTGCGATTCATCCACCCCCTGCCAAGGGGAAACTGCACATTGTCGAGCAGGACCATGCAGTCTGCGTTCACTGCCTTGAAGAAAAACCCCGGCCACGGGAGGAAAAGGGGCTGATGGGTGGTAATAATCATGACCTGTGAATGGGAGCAGTCTGCCAGCGCTCCCCTCCCCTTACTTTTTTTTACCGCCGAAAAGCATGACGGGGCTGAGCTGCTTTCGCGATATCAGATCGCCGATAATGAGAATCCGATAGGGTTTGATTGCATTTTTTTCCCACTCCTTTATGTATTGTTGAAGGGAAAAGATGGCATTTTTTCCGGCTGCACCCGCAGACGACCGATTCCGATCACCCTCTGCAGACACGCCATTTTGTATATGCCCGCTTGCAGAAGTATCGGCCCAACCTCCCTTTTTTCCCTTGCTCTCAACCAGGGCAACGAGCCGGTTGAGACCGATTACCTCAGGATGTCCCATGCGGACATTTTTTAAAAACTCAACGGCCTTTGAAAAATCACCGGATTTCATCACTGCAAATCCATAATCGAGCGCAGCCTGTGTTTCATCATTGAGCCCTTCGATATCGAGAAGCCTGTTCAACGTCGGTGGAGTTTTCAGCATGCCGAGCCTCCGTTCCTCCAATGCGACCTCTTTCAGTCGATAATAATCCCCGATCGCCGTCTCTTCAGCGTTAACGGCTTCTCCCGGCAAAACCTGCTCACGGGTTTCTACTCTGCCTGTTTCATCGTAAATCGAAAGGCCGGACGATTGTACTTCTTCCTTTTTAACGCCGCTTTTTGCCTGCGCCCTCCATCTCACGATATCATTGTATAGGGATCTGAACGACGATGCAGCACGTTCATACTCACCGGTACTATACAGGCAAAACGCATTCAGCCTCGTAATAAAAAAGTATCTTTTTTGACTGTGTGCTCCGCTAGTGGTGTATGAGACGGTCCGTAAAATAGATAGAGCTTCTCCAAACTTACCTGTAAAGTACAAAACCGCTGCATGAACGATACGGTAGAGCTCCCCGTCATACGAAGCGCGCGCCTGTTTTATTGCGAAAAGTGCCTTTGAAAAATCCTTTTCCTGACAGAGAATCACAGCATAGAGAAACCGTGCTTCCGCCATATCCGATTTTTGCACAAGCAGTTTCTCCAGCAGGCGAGCCGCCTCTCTGTAGTACATCTGCCCAGTATATAAAACCGCCATGTAATAGAGAGCGTCCGGATCGTTTTTTTCACTTTTCAGTATTTCGGTACACACTGTATAGAGCTCCAGAAGGTGCTCGCTCCTGTGCAGCGGGAGAAGCATTTTTTTCTTGATCTCCAGAACATTAATCCTGTCGCCCGGCCGTTTGAATCCAATCAGACGGTAGTAATCATTCAGGGCCGCCTCATCGAGATTCCGCTTCACCTCGACATCAGCTTTCAACTCGAGAGCCTTTCTGTTATTCGGATTCTTGTCCAGCTCAAGTGCCGCAAGCATGAGTGCTTTATTAAGATACCCCTTTTCGTAAAACCTCAGAGCCCTTTTGTAGGGATTCATCCTTTTGCCAAGGTGTAGAAAGATAAAAAACCCTGCGACAGCGCAGATGAAAATAACCCCCGCTCCGGCGAGCACGCCGATGGGAATCCGTAAAGCAAGCTCAAATATGCCGTTGATGAAAGCCATTTTACTTCTTACACCTTTTTATTCAGGCATAACTCAACCCACCGTTTGATCCATATTCGACCGGAAGCAAAAAAACCTTCAATTAATTCGCATGATACACCCGATGACAGTTTTTTACCACCTGCCCGCCGGCACTCGCACGCTCCGGGTCTGCCGGGTACGTAAATAAAAAACGCTACAGCATAAGTATAGCAGACCTGAGACCAAAAAAGCAACATTCCTTGAATTGCAGAGGAAGAATATATACATTAAATGGGGATGTTTCACAGAATATTCCATGGATGAATGCCGAATTCGTTCGACACTACGTTTCCATCCTAATACGCTCTTTTGAACGATCGGCAGGCAGCAGATCGGGTTGGATCGCAGAGACATCCTGTTGGACAAACATCGTATCGAGGAGTATCGCATGAAGGCCGTTGTCTACGAAGGTGTTAAAAAACTGACCATCAAACAGGTCGATCCACCGTCTGTTCATGCCGACAGCGTCGTCGTACGGGTGCATTCGTGCGCAATATGCGGAACCGACGTGAAGGCGTACAATATCGGTATTGCAAGCATAAAGCCTCCGGTTATTCTCGGACACGAATTTATCGGAAGCATTGCAGAGGTCGGCGGATCGGTCAAGGGGTTCTCACCGGGTGAACGCGTAACCGTGGCCACGACCCTGCCGTGCGGACGGTGCCTGTTGTGCAGGAGGGGGCTGCCGAACCTGTGCATGGACAAATCACCTGTCGGCACCTATATAAACGGTGCATTTGCCGAGTATCTCGAAGTGCCTGCAAGGGGTATCGAGCACGGCAACCTCATGAAGATTCCCGACAATCTTTCGGATATCGCCGGCTCGATCAGCGAGCCGCTCGGATGTGTCGTCAACAGTCAGAACATTGCGGAGGTTGGGTTTCCCGATACCGTCGCAGTTATCGGCGGCGGGCCTCTCGGACTGCTTCAGGCCGAAGCTGCAAAGGCGCGCGGCGCCCTGAAAACTGTTTTGATCCAGAGATCGAAAAAACGGTACGAGTTGGCCAGGAAATTCAACATCGATCACGTTGTCTGCAGTGAGGAAACCGACCCCGAACAGTATGTTCTGAACCTTACAAACGGTTTCGGCGCCGACGTGGTAATAAACGCTGCACCGACCAGAGAAGCGGTACAGCTCGCATTCAGGCTTGTTTCAAAAGCGGGAAGGATCAGCCTCTTCGCAAGTGTTCCGAAGGACAATCCTCTGGTCGAGATTGACGCAAACCGCATTCACTACGGGCAGCTCTCCGTTTACGGGGCGTCGGATTCGACAGCGGAAAATCATTACGAGGCAATGAATCTCCTCGCAGCAGGCGGGATCAGCACCGATTGTTTGATTACCCATGTGCTCGGTATCGACGATTTCTTCACGGGTATCGACCTTATCAACAGGAGGGAAGCGCTGAAAGTGGTAATAAAGCCGAACGACTGATGAATGAGGTGGTTTAACCTCCCGGATAAAATCGGTTTGCAGGATTACGGCACCCTTGAAGAACGGCGTGCCGTACCAGGAAAAACAGAAACATCTATTCGGTGTGCCCTGTTAAAGTCCGGTTTTGCCGAACAGCTTGCACGGTGCATCGGTTCGACGCACCTTTTTAATCTTCCCTGAACAGCGCAACGATTTCCTTCGCCGACTGCGCGTGTATCAAAGCGTTGCAGAATGCCCTTGATTTAGAGAGCTTTGCTATTTCCGCCAGTGCTTCAATGTGCGGGCCGGACTGATCCGGCGGGGCGAGCATCAGAAAAAAGAGCTGTGACGGTTTTCCGTCGAGGGAGTGAAAGTCTATGCCCTGGGGAGAGATCCCGATAGCGATGGTTAGTGATTTCACCGCATCCGTTTTCGCATGAGGAACGGCGATGCCCTCTTCCAGACCGGTGCTCCCCAGCTCCTCCCTCTTGAATATCGCCTCCAACACCCTGTCTAAGTCATTGATCATACCCGCATCTTTCAATATCTCGAGAAGCTCCCGCAAAACGCCCGGTTTGTCCGTCGATGCGAGCGGAACCTTTACCACTTCCTCGGATATCAGGTCTACTAGTGCCATACTCCACCTCACTTGCGCTGGATAGAAATTATCGGCATACCGCTACCAGTGAATAGCATATTCTCCGCACCAAGCCGAAGACTTGTAAGCAGGAGTTTTTATCCACTTTACCGGATTTGTTGTGCACCGAGAACCGGCGCACCAAATCCAATTCTTACACCGGCGGTATTACGATAATACATATAATGTACACCTTATTGCTGCTAGAGCGACTCATACAGTTCCCACACCCGGTCTTCATCCTTAACGATCAGAACCGGGCACGGTGAAGACCGCATCGCTCGGTCCGTTTCATCGTAAAACTCATCCCGTCTGCTTCTTATTTTTGAAATCTCTCCCACAACGAGCAGGTCGATTTCATCTTCTTTGATTGCCTTTACGATCTCCTGATGCACGTTTCCCATCGCACTCTTCACATTGACGGAAAGTCCCTTTTTTTGGCCGAGCTCCTTTACATGATTCAGGTACCGCCTCGCGTCTTCTTTCAAATCCTTCTCGTACTCTTCCTCTTCCTCTCGTAGAAAGATACGCGCCCGCACAAGGTCTTCCAGAGCTTTTGTGTTGACGACATACAGAGCAGAGAGCTCAGCTTCAAGATATCCGGCAAGGCATACTGCATACTGGGCAGCCGTTATCGACTGCTCGGTCCCGTCTATATACACCATAATCTTTTTAATCGGGTTTTTCACATTTTCTCTCCACGGCAATTCTTTACGGGCAACTCCCTGCCGAACAATCGCTCACCAAGCGTCGATTATTCTGAAACCTCACGTCCAACCAATGCCGCCGGTGCAGGCACCGAATTTGTTATCCGCAGCTTCGCGCCGCATAACTGCGGTATTGCAGAGCAGTTCGGTACCATATGTCAGTCTTTTTCTATCTTCTTTTCAAGCCGCTCCTTTACCATCTTCATGAGCACGAACATCTCCCTCTCGTTTTCCTCCAGTCTGCCCTCGATGAATGTTACCGTCTCGTGCAAATCCGGTATCGCTATCTTTTCAAGCGCATTTACCTTCCGTATGGTCTTTTTCACTTCATCGGATAGTCTGAGCACGGATATCTTCAGCTCTGCGAGCTTTCCCATGAGCTCGAGCGCATCCTTGAAAGCTGTGAGTGAGCTGTCTATCCAGAAGCTGGTATCCATCGGGCTGAAATACGGTGAATGCTCCTTGAATTCGGTATCAACGATCGGCAGGACGACACCCATCACCCGTCTGGTTCGTATATCCACCCGCGCCTCAATGTTGACCGCGCCGGCAAGCTGCTGCACCCTGAGTTTGCCCATCTTCAGAACCGCCTCTTCCAGCCGTTCATACGCATTTTTAAGCGCTTCTTCGATACGTGTTTGATGGTCGACGGTCTGATCGACGAGGTTGAGCAGTTCCACGATCAATATATTTCTCTTCTGATCCAGCAGATCATACCCGAGCCGCGCAAACTTGAGCTCGTTTTTCATTTTCAGCAAATTGGTTTTTGTCGGCGCAATTCCGAACTGCGGCATAACTCATCCTGCATTATTTATTGTAATACTTCTCGATCTCCTCTTCAGTAATACGGTGCAGCTCGTCTGTGGGAAGAATCTTCATCACATCCCACCCCAGGTCCAGGGTCTGTTCGATACTCCTGTCCTCATTTATATCCTGGGTGACAAACCTCCTCTCGAACGAGGTTCCGAACTCGAGGTACGTGTGATCGAGAGGGGTAAGCTCTTCCTCTCCGATGACCGAAGCGAGGTTTCGCACATCCTTCACATAGCTGTACGCGGCAAAGAGCTGACTCGCGAGATGCGCGTGATCTTCCCTTGTCATTCCCTCGCCTATACCGTCCTTCATCAGCCGCGACAGAGATGGCAGGCCGGCAATAGGGGGGTAGATTCCACGCGCGTACATCTCACGTTCGAATACGATCTGTCCCTCCGTGATGTAGCCGGTGAGGTCGGGGATTGGATGCGATATGTCGTCATTCGGCATGGTCAGTATCGGTAGAGAGGTGATCGATCCGTTACATCCCTTCACCATTCCCGAGCGCTCGTACACCTCCGCCAGGTCCGAGTAGAGATAACCCGGATACCCCTTTCTCGACGGAATTTCACCCCGAATCGTTGAGATTTCTCTCAGCGATTCACAGTAATTGGTCATATCCGTCATGATGACGAGGACATGCATATCCTTGTCGAATGCGAGATATTCCGCCAGAGTCAGGGCGACGCGCGGCGTTACGAGACGCTCAATAGAGGGGTCGTCCGCAAGGGACAGAAAAAGAGCGACATTCTCGAGTACCCCGCTCTCTTCAAAGGAGCGAATAAAATACTGGGCCACATCGTGCTTGACCCCCATAGCGGCAAAGATAACTGCAAACTCCGAAGCTCCACCCTTTATTTTCGCCTGACGCGCGATCTGGGAGGCGAGCTCGTTGTGCGGAAGGCCGTTTCCCGAAAAGATCGGCAGCTTCTGCCCCCGGATCAGGGTGTTCATTCCGTCAATAACGGATATTCCGGTCTGAATAAAGTCCCTCGGATACTCCCGTGCAGTCGGATTGATTGCCGTACCGTTCACATCGAGCTCAACATCACCCTTTTCCGGCGGTCCGCCGTCCACAGGCTGGCCGAGCCCGTTGAATACCCGACCGAGCATATCCCGCGATACACCGAGCTTCAACGGCTCTCCCCTGAATCTGACCCGCGAATGTGGAAGGGTAAGACCCGATGTGCCCTCGAATATCTGCGCCACAACAACATCCCGTGACGTTTCAAGCACCATGCCGAGCCGAATATGCCCCGCCTCATCGACACATTCAACGAGTTCCCTGTACCCGACGGGGTGGGTATTACCGATAAAAATAAGCGGGCCGTCGATTTTCTCGAGCCCTATGTACTCCCTGCCCTTCAAAAGTTCCCTGTACTCTTCGTCGACTTTATTTTTGATCGGCATAAATGGACTCCATCTGATCAAATGAACGTTCCAGTCGGGCCTCTATTTTGTCAAGCTGCGACACCCTGTCATTGGGCACACTGAACTTCATCTTCATGATATCCTGATAGACCTTCATCCTTCTTACCTTGACGAGGGTCGACCCCGCTTTTATAGCCTGAGAGCCCCTCCGCCAGTACGTAAGTATGATATGAAGCATCTTGAACTGCTTCTCGACTGTTGAATACATATCGATTGCATCAAAGGCATTCTGCTGGAGAAACGCATTCTTGAACAGTGTACAGACCTCCAGAATAAAGCGCTGCGAATCGGGAAGCGCATCGGGGCCGACCAGTTTCACCACCTGCTGGAGACGCACTTCTCTCTGAAGAAGGTCCATGATTTCGGTCCTGTCTGCATGCCAGTCCGGACTCACGTTCTGCTCCCACCACGATCCGATCTCCGAAAGGTACTCGCTGTAGCTCTCGAGCCAGGATATTGCCGGGTAGTGGCGTGCATTTGCGAGCCCCCTGTCAAGGGCCCAGAAACAGCGGACGAATCTCTTTGTGTGCTGGGTGACAGGCTCTGAAAAGTCGCCTCCGGGCGGGGACACTGCCCCGATGATGGATACACTGCCGGGATTTCCGGAATTGGTGCTCATGTAGCCGGCGCGTTCGTAAAACTCCGCAATCCTCGTCGGCAGGTAGGCCGGAAAGCCCTCTTCGGCAGGCATTTCCTCCATTCTTCCGGAAAGCTCGCGCAGAGCCTCTGCCCACCGGGAGGTTGAATCCGCCATGATCGCGACATGGTACCCCTGGTCTCTGTAGTACTCGGCCATGGTGACGCCGGTGTAAATACTTGCCTCACGCGCAGATACCGGCATGTTCGATGTATTGGCAATGAGGATTGTTCGTTCCATCAGCGTCTTTCCGGTTTTCGGATCGACCAGTTTCGGGAATTCCGTCAGAACGTCGGTCATCTCATTCCCGCGTTCACCGCACCCTATGTAAACGATAATATCGGCGTCGGACCATTTCGCAAGTGCCTGCTGAGTCATTGTTTTGCCTGTTCCGAAACCGCCCGGGATCGTGACTGTTCCGCCCTTCGCAACGGGGAAAAGGGTGTCGATAACCCGCTGGCCGGTTATAAGCGGTATCGACGGAGGAATTCTCCCCCGAGCGGGCCTGGAGGTTCGAATTGGCCATCTATGCATCAGTGTGAGTGTTTTTTCCTCATTCCCGCCTGTGATAATGGCAATCGGTTCTTCCACGGTGTAGTCGCCCTCTGGGACGACCGATTCTACCGTACCATCGATATCGGGAGGAACCAGCACCCTGTGCTCGATGCGTTCGGTTTCCTGAACCGTACCGATAATCATACCTCCGCTGACAGTTGATCCCGGCTTCAGCTGAGGAGAAAAACGCCACTTCTTCTCCCGGTTCAGGGCCGGAACCTGAACTCCCTTCTGGATATACGTTTCGGACAATTTTCTGATCTCTTCAAGGGGCCTTTGAATCCCGTCGTAGATCGTGCCGATCATGCCGGGACCGAGCTCGATTGAAAGCGGCATGCCGGATCCGTAGATGGGATCGTACGGAGCAATACCGGTTGTGTCTTCATACACCTGTATAACCGCCTTCTCTCCCTCAAGCTTGATGATTTCGCCGATTAAATTCTCTTCCCCGGCCCAGACGAGCTCGTACATCTTCGCATCCTTCACATCCCACGCTTCAATGACCGGACCGTTTACCCTGCCCACCTGCCCTATGATTCTTTCCGCCATTACAATCCCTCGCTCGCCGTATTCCTGGATGAATCATTACCGCCAAAAAGCAGTTTATACAACTGAATCTGTATATCCCTCTGCTTTCGCAGCAGGCGGGTGGAAACCTGATTATTGAAGGCGGTTTTCCCGTCTGATGAAGACAGCAACACTCCCTGCCCGGAAAGCGGCGGTCCATCGGGCAGAGAAATTGAAACAGGCCGCCCCGTGATTTTTTTCACCTCGTTTTCAGCCGCATAAAGCAGTTTTGCATCAATCATTTTTTTTTCCACTTCCGTTGTATGTACCACTGCTCTATCGGTACCGAGTCCCAACGCCGCTTCGACGATCCAATCCTTGAGTATATTTTTATAGTCCGGCTTTTGAACGAGGGCATTCAGCTTCTCGCGCGCCCTGGCAATAACCGCCTGCAGGACGCTGTCCCTCAGCTTCATGGACCTTCTCTTCGCTTCGAGGCTCATACCGCCTAAAACCTTCTTCCTGACCGATTCAGACTGCTCTTTCGCCCGTGCATCGGCCTCATCGAGAATTGACTTCACCTTCTGCTTTGCGAAACGAATCTTTTCCTCAGCCCTTTTTCGGGCCTCACCGATTATCTCCTCGGCCCGTTTTCTGGCATCCTTCTCTATGCCCGATATCAGCTCCGACTTCCCCTGCTCGAACTTCTCCATAATTACGATTCTCCGGAATTCGGCGATAACTGTTAACTGCCCGTAATAGACACTTCTTCACTCAAGCGGCATCTTTCAGGCCGCTTTGTACTCCAATAAAAAATACAATTTACAATCCTAAAAAACCCGCTCCATATACGGGTACCGAGAGTATAGATTGAAAAAAGTCTGCACTGGCTACAGCTTTATGCCAATAGCCGCATTGACCATATGACGTATACCAACCCAGCCGGGGGCATGACCGCTTCGGTCGGGAACTTCCACAATCAGTGGGAAATTCTTCGTAAAAATAAACTGCTGTATCAGCTCTCGTATCGATTCTGCAGTCCTCTCCGTGATAATGATTATACCGATTTCTTCATTTTGAAGAACCTCGTTAAAAACAGCCCGGGCCTCTTCAGCACTATCCACCGTCCTGCCTTCAACTCCGACCATACCGAAACCCAGTACGGTGTCTTCATCACCCATTATAAAATACTTCATACGTACAATCCTCTGCCTGCCCATCCGATCCGCATCTCACCCTCTTTTGGAGACCGGTACAACCTCTCATTCAATGCGCAGCGCACGAACGTATCGTTGTTCAGACGCCTCATACCGCCGGTACATGCATCCGGCATTATACCTTCCCGAGTATCATCAACGCGGTAATAAAACCGAATATAACGAGCCCTTCTGCCAGGGCGACAAAAATAAGCGCCTGGCCCGCCATTTCGGGCTTTTCTGCGATTGCCCCCATTGCCGCAGCCCCCACACTTCCGATACCGATACCGGCGCCAATTGCACCAAAACCGAACGCGATCGCAGCACCGATAAGCCCGAATCCTAACATACCGCCGGCGCTTTTTTCAGGGGCCGCAGTCTGCACCTGGGCTGCGGGAGCCCCTTGATTGTCCTGTGCGAATATTCTCCCTCCCGCAAATACGCCGATTACAACGAGAACAAAAAAAATAACAACAAGACTCAGTAGAATTTTACCTTTTAAACCACGCTGCGCGTTATTCATCACCTTCCTCCGCATTTTCTGTTTTAACTGTGCATCCCGCCTGCGTTCGGCTGAATGGGGCTCATCGGACAGCAGCAGGCCGAAGAATGGACATGCGCCGACAAGTCCCCCTTTTGAACCGAAATTCCAGGCCTAACTGACTGTATTATTTTATTTCAATCACTCCTGTTCAGGGACACCCCCCGTCAGGGATACTGGTTTATACAGGGTTCCGGATCCTCTGAAAAATTTGGAAAAAAACTCGTAGTAATTAAGACGCAGAGACTGAACACCGACGGACAGACCTTCGAGTACGATGACAAGCACGTTCCCGAAAAGTAGAATAACGACGCCGATAGGGGTATTCGCCCTGCCTCCGCCCGCCATCCTGGCAAGCTGGAAAAATGCCATCATGAGGCTAACATGTGCAATGCCGAACCCGGCGACCCGGAAAAATGAAAGTGTGTTCGAAAGGTATCCGCTGAATATTTCAATGAGCTCCACACCCCATCCCATCAAAAAGTTGACCGGTGTAAAGATGGTGATGTTTTCAAACAGCCTTTCTTTCCGTTCGAGCGTTTTCTGCAGGGGGTTTTTCAGGATCAACAGTACTGCAGGGACAGCGATGAGCAGAATAATGTGTGGAAACGGAGGCAGTGAACGGTAATCGTGATGTATCATGTACAGGGATACATAGATGCCTCCGTTGTAAATCCATACGCCGAGCAGACCCGCCTTGTCGAGCAGCAGATCGATCCATTTCCTCTTGAGGACAAGGTTGATCCAGTTGAATAAAAACCCTATTTCAATGACGACAATGCCGAAATAGATGGATATGGCAAGAACATCGAAAATGCTGTTGATAAAGGATTGTTTTTCAGGGTGGCCCGAGAGTATCCCGTGGAAGTCGAACCAGACCGGCTTGAGCCAGGGGAATCCGAAATAAGACCCGAGGAGCACCCCCGTTACAACTGCCGTTGCCCCGCAGTATATCATCAGGTTCAAAAGATTCTTGAATTTCCCCTTTTTTCCCCGCAAGAAGATATGCCCCAGAATACCGAGCAGGACAATCACCGCTCCATGCCCCACATCGGGGAACATGAGCCCGAACATGATGAGATAGGTGATAAAGACCACCGGAGTCGGGTCAATCGTGCCGTATTCAGGAATACCGTACGTCGTTACAAGCATCTGGAACGGAGACAAAAAACGCGGGTTTCTAAGCTTTACCGGGGCCCTGACAGTTGCTTCAGGCTCTTTCGCCAGTTCTCTGGGCCTGTGCCACTCCATATAATATCTTTTCTTTGCCGCCCGAACTATTCCTTCATGTACATCGCTCTGTTTTTTTGCAGGCAGCCACCCTGAAAAAACGACCGTTCGGGCCGTTTTTGCGAAATTCGACTGTGTTTTATAGTACAGCTCATTTACACGGAGCTGGACCCAGAGCTCATTGAGGAATGCCGATTTATTCCGTATGAGGGCGTCCGCCCTGCCGGAAAGAGAACGCTGCTCGGACCTGAGGGCCTCGACCTTTTTATCTATATCCCCTCCAATCCCCCCCTTAAAGTCTTCAAGACCGTCGGGGGCCTGTACATCACTCCAATCCGCTTCCTTCAGAATCCCCCTCACCTCCTCATCATCCTGCTTCATGTAAATGAGAAGCAGGTGGGTATTCTCCTTTTCCTCTTTTAAAGGTATGACAACACAGGGCCGCGTTTCCATGCGTTCGGTGAAATGAGCCATCCGGTCCGTGTTGATTTTTCCGATGCGGATAGAAATAAATGAATAGGTGCCGGAGAACACCAGATCCGAGACATTGATGCCGTAGGTCCCTATCTTCTGTTTTATGTTTTCGAGCTTCATGATTTCCCGCTGAATCTTCTGCTGCTTGTCACGAACCGTTTGTACCTCGTCAGCAACGGCATTGATGCCGTTTTCCGTTTCGTCGAGGTTTACCGGCTTTCGTTTCTTCAAATCCAATTCATTCGGCATACGCATGGGTATTGCAAGAGGTACTAAAAATCCTTCAATACGTTTTCTCATTTCGGCAATCCGTGCCTGTGACACCGCAGGGTCGACATCCTCAAGTTTTTCCGCCCAATCCTTTTTGATCTCCTCTACTTTGATAAACTGCAGAACGCCCTGACGCAGAAGCTCCTGAGTCACCCTGTCCATATCCCTGTCACGCACCACTGCAATCAAACTCACCATGGGCTCGGTAAACATCATGACATGGCACCCTTTATACGATCCGATGAAAGCTCATAGTGCTTTGCATTCAGGATTGTCTGTATTTTTCTGATCTCGTTTCGTTTCAGTATATAGTACGAGAGGATGATACCAATGGTGAAGGGAAAACCCGCAAGGGTTTTTTTCACCTCATGTATCATTATCTGTTCGAGCAGGCGTTCGATGAGAATTAGACGGGATCTTCTGTCACGGGTGTCGGTGGACAGCAGCATCGAAATATCGGGGTACTTGCTCTTCAGGAGACTCTGCAGAAAATGCGTCACGTTCTCGGCATGGAGGGCATCTTCAATGGTACCGGCACTCAGGTTGTGGCCGCCCGGTACAACGAGCGTATGCAGCCGGTCGGACGATATGTCGTAGAAACCGATATACCGCGTTATCCAGTAAATATTCTGCAGGTCGATTTCAACTCCGACAAGCCTCTCGACAATCCGTTTGTCCGTATGAGAGAGATGCGCCGTCTCATTCAGGAGGTTCTGATAGTAAAAACGGTCGAAGGCAATTTCGAGAGCGAATAGCGACTGTGTTTTTTCAACGCTCTCCCAGTTCTCTTCGACAATAACCTTATAGGGGGTTTTTTTCAGGACCTCAATTATTCCTTCTACCCTGTTTGCACCGAGTATCTCGTCTATTGAAATGTCATGCACAATTTTTTCACGGTATATGTAGTACTGAGCGGTCTCAATCGACCTTTGTCGTATATTTCTATCAAAAAAGAGGCGTATTACATTTTTCAGGGTGTCTATCTCATATCGAAGAAGAAGCGCCCTGACCACCCGCAGGAGAAAGCCTTCCATGTATCTGGCAATCTCTTCATATATACCGACTTCTATTTTGAAGAGCTCGAGCTCTCCGAGCTTCAGGTCGCCGGTTTTTCTGTACACTTCGTCGACAACTTCATACGGCGTCTGGTGCAGCAGCCCCAATGTCTCGGTAAGAGATCGCGCCTGTACAAGCTGCTGTATCTTCTCTTCACCGATAAGCATGCTTATTCGCGCGCGAAGTTTTGCATTGATAAAGCCATAGGTGCGGATAGGGGATTTCATCTGCCTTGTGCCTCTGCATAGTCCGTATGCAAAACAATCGCTACGACATCATCCGCAGCTTTTTCAATGTTTTCTTTGTTCTCGGCAAAAAACTGTTCGGCCTCATTCTGTGATTTTTCAAGCTCCTTTTCCCGTATTTTCCGGGCTTCTTGCTCTGCAGCCTCAGCAGCCTCCTGAAGTATCTTCTGAGCCTTTTCCCGGGCCCGAACGATCTCCTGATTTGCGGTTTTTTCTGCTTCGAACTTTATTTTTTCCGACTCCTCATTTGCCTTCCGGATAATCTCTTCACCCTTTTTTTCCGTATTAATAATGTCATTTACAATATCACTCATATCCCCTGCCCGCTATAGTGTACTGTTCAGCACGCCTTCGTCCTGCTGAATGGAGCCCGTCGATTCAAGGCGATGGAAACTACGGCTTGAACGAACGCACGTCGTCGGGTACGCCCACCTCGTTCGCCCCCGACCCCCGAGCACCAATAAGAACCTACTAGTAATTCTGAGCCGCAGTCAAGAAACTTTATTGTCCCGTACATATTTCGCGTCGGCATTGAATGCCGCCGTCAAGCTGCATTATCCGGATGTGAAGCGTCCGGGTAATAAAAGTATAATACGAGGTCCTGAAATACAACACATTTATGTGCTCCCCTCGGAATATGAAATTGACGAAGCGTTTTTTTCGTAGTACTATTCTGACTAATTCTATTGGAGGAAGTTGAAATGGCTGAAATGTACTATGACAAAGACGCTGATTTGGCGCTCTTACAGAAGAAAACACTTGCAATTATCGGCTACGGAAGCCAGGGACACGCCCAGGCCCAGAATCTCAGGGAGAGCGGATTGAACGTTATTATCTCTGAGCTCGAGGGAACCGATAACTGGAAGCTCGCAAAAGAGCACGGCTTCAACCCGCTTTCGGCGGAGGAAGCTTCGAAGAGGGCGGATTTTATCCACATATTACTGCCGGATGAGCTGCAGGCGCGGATCTACCGGGAATCGATACAGCAGGGGTTAAAGGCCGGAAACACACTTGTCTTTTCTCACGGTTTCAACATACACTACGAGCAGATAGTACCGCCTGACGGTGTGGATGTTATCATGGTGGCCCCAAAAGGACCCGGCCACCTGGTGAGGAGAATGTATGAGGAGGGCAAGGGAGTTCCAAGCCTCATTGCCGTGTACATAGATTCCTCCGGAAATGCAAAACGGCACGCCCTCGCCTATGCAAAGGGCATAGGCGCAACCAGAGCGGGTGTGCTTGAAACAACCTTCAAGGAAGAAACCGAAACCGACCTTTTCGGCGAACAGGCGGTCCTGTGCGGTGGAGTTACCGCTCTGATACAGGCGGGATTTGAAACCCTCGTCGATGCAGGGTATCAGCCGGAAATCGCCTATTTTGAATGCATGCATGAAATGAAGCTTATTGTCGACCTTCTCAACGAAGGCGGCATGTCGCTCATGCGTTATTCGATCAGCAATACAGCCGAGTACGGGGATTATTCGAGAGGGCCGCGGATAATCGACGATCACGTTAAAAACGAAATGAAAAAGATTCTGCACGAAGTGCAGACAGGAGAGTTTGCACGCGAATGGATTCTTGAGAATCAGGCGAACCGCCCGGTATACAACAAGCTGAAAAAAATGGGAGAAGAGCACCTCATCGAGAAGGTGGGAAAAAAGCTCCGTGATATGATGGTATGGCTCAAAAAGTAAACCGGTGCAGCAACCGGTCTGCTTTCTCTGGAATACAGCTCAACTTCATACCGTCCGACGGCGGTATAAAACGTCCGTTTGGCTAAAAATTGCGGCTTTCGGGATCGATAAAGGATTCAACCTCTTTCAGGGAGGGCAGCGCCGGTATCACCCCCTTTTGTGTAACCGTCAGCGCGCCGCACGCATTGGCAAAAATGATAATTTGGCGTGCTTCGTCCTCCCCCAGCTCATAGAAAGGAAGCTCCTCATTCATTCTATCGAGTATACGTACAAGCATACCTCCCACGAATGCATCACCCGCGCCGGTCGCCTCGACAAAATCCACTTCGAATGCAGGCACCTCACAGGTAATCGTTCCGTTATTTAAAAAACTGGACCTGGGCCCCCGTGTTACAACAACCAGACGAGGACCGTATTTGAGTATCAGATCGGTCCCTTTTAAAAGATGCGTGGTTCCCGTAAGAAATTCGAGCTCCTCCTCCGTAAGTTTTACAATATCGGCGTATTCCAGACCGTTTTCCATTTCCGTTTTTGCCGTCTGCAGGCTATCCCAGAGAGAAGGTCGCAGATTGGGATCAAACGAAATAACCCTTTTCGCTCCTACAGCTATTTCAACGGCTCTGATGGTCGCGCTTTTCAGCGGTTCATTGGTAAAGTTCAGCGATCCGAAGTGAAATATTTTGGCTTCACTGATATATCCCTCATCAAGCTCATCGGGTCTCAATGCAATATCAGCTCCACAGTGGTTCCTGTAGAAGGTGAAATCAGGCTCTCCGTTTTCCCTGGTTGCGACAAACGCAAGTGTCGTATTTACCGCCGGATCCATTTTGAACGATTCGAGATCCACTCCTGCCTCTTCAAGCGCATTTCTGATCATATTTCCGAAGGAATCTGACCCGACCTTGCCGATAAAACCGGAACTGCCGCCGAGCTTCGCAACAGCGACAGCTACATTGGTCGGCGCGCCTCCCGGGGCGGCGGTGAAACCAGAGCTGTTTTCAATCAGCACGCCCTTTTGAACTGAAATAAAGTCTATGAGCGCTTCTCCAATTGTAACGATATCGGGCATGGCACCCCTCCTTACACGATGCTCTTCTATTTTCCCAGCCCCGCAAGAAATGCTTCAAGCTCTCCACGCGCCGAGTCCCTCGGATTGGTCTTTACCGTAAAATCCAGATCTGCCAGTTTTGAAAAAAGCTTCCCGAAATGCCGTCGATTCATATGTGCCATGATCGACCGCACACGCTGCGCTTCCATTTTTCGCAGGTTCAACTTTTTTTTGATAGAGTCGAAATCATGCCCCGACTTTCCCATTGCAAAACAGTCGTACAGTTTCAGAATTTCCCTCGTACAAAAATACACTATTTTGCTCGGGTCCTCCCCATAATCGATGAGTTGACGGTAGATAGAAAGAATTTCTTCGGACCCTTTTATAAAGAGGGCGTTGCAGAGATCGAAGACGGTATAGGTATTCAAACGGGCGACAACATCCTGTACCTTTTCAAGGGTCAAAACCTCACCATCCGCAAGATAACTGGACAAAAACTGCAGCTGACCGTTCAGTTCGTCTCTGCCCGTCCCCGATACATCGAAAATATACTCCACCGCATCCTTTTCAGCTTTTATACCAAGCTCTTTCAGCCTTCCGTAAAACCACCGCTCACCTTCATCCCTGAACATAGGCCAGAAGATCGAAACCCTTCCGTGCCGGGCTGCGGATGCTTCAAGTGTCTTAGAGACGGACTTTTTTTTCGAAAGAAGTATAAGTACTGTTTCAAAATTCGGCGCTTTCATATACTCGGAAAGAAGGCTCACATTACCCATTTTATCAAAGTCGTGTACGAGGATCACACGCGTGTCCGAGAGGAATGAGTAGGTATTTGCGTCTTCGATCACGGTTGTAATGAGCGTATCATCCCCGTAAAAAACTGCGGTGTTGAGATCCTGTTCCTCCCGCTTTTTATGTCCGAACAGCCTGCCGATGAGCGAACGGATGAACTCCTCTTTTGCACCGCTGTCCTCGCCAAGGAGGATGTACACAGGATGAATTGTCCCTTCAGAAAGCTCTCTGAGCATCTCTTTTGAACGAATCACTTCCGTCTCCCGACATTCTGTCTGCCGAAACGGCACACCGGCTCCCGATTTTCAGGCATGGTATTTTTCATGTAATCATCTTCTTTTTCCGATACCCAGCCTCTTCATCAGCTTGTACAGGTTGGACCGCTCCACCTTCAGAATTCTCGCAGCCTTCGAAATATTGAATTCATTTTCCCGCAGCACTCTGTCTATAAAGCTCTTTTCGAAATATTCCTTCGCCGCTTTGAGGCCTCCCGGGCTTTTTGTATTCAGCACCTCCTCAAGGGCTTCTTCACTAAAACCGGGTGCTTCCGCAAAAGGCACGGCCTTCCGGACATCGCTCAGCTCGATTGTATCTCCCGTTGTAAGGATAGTAAGCCTTTCGACAAGGTTTTTCAGCTCCCGTATATTGCCGGGCCATGTATAGACCTCGATAAGAAATTTTCGCACCTCCCCGGTGATGCCTTTTTTCTTTTTGTTGTTTTCATCGGCAAAAAATTGCAAATAATACTCGATAAGGTTCGGGATATCTTCACGTCTCTTCCTGAGCGGCGGAACATAGATGGGCACGACATTGAGCCGGTAGTAGAGATCCTCCCTGAACAGGCCCTTTCTGATCTCTTCCGTAATATTTTTATTCGTTGCGGCGATTACCCGCACATCTATCTCCACCGGCTGCACACCGCCGACGCGTTCAACCTGCATCTCCTCGAGCACTCGCAGCACCTTGGCCTGCGCCTCGAGACTCATATCCGCCACTTCATCGAGAAAGATGGTGCCTGTGTCGGCCACTTCGAATTTGCCCTTTCTATCATGGAGCGCCCCTGTAAACGCACCCTTGCGGTATCCGAAGAGTTCCGATTCGATGAGGGTCTGAGGTATTGCCGCGCAGTTCACGGCAACAAAGGGTGCATTTTTCCGCGAGCTTTTGATATGAATCTTCCTGGCGATGACCTCTTTTCCCGTTCCGTTTTCGCCCCATATAAACACCCGGGTATTGCTCTGTGCACAACTCTCTATAAGGCTTTCTATCTCGTCGAACGCCGCTGATTTCCCGGGCACCATATAATAATTTTTTTCACTCTGCTGACGAAGCTCCCTGTTGTCTTTCTTCAATCCGCTGATCTTGACGGCGTGGTCAACAACATTCAGCACACGGTCAATCGAGAGGGGCTTTTCGATAAAATCGAATGCACCGATCTTGGTAGCCTTCACAGCGGTGTCGATCGATCCATGGCCGGTAATTATAATTACCTGCAGATCACCGTGCTCGCTCTTGATGGTCTGAAGCACATCCATACCGCCGATTTCCGGCAGCCAGAGATCAAGAAGCACCGCATCCACTGCATTACGTTTTATTACATTGAGCGCCTCAAGCCCGTTCTCCGCAAGAAATACGGCGTACCCTTCATCCTCGAGCACATCCTTCAGGGTTTCCCGTATGTTTTTCTCATCATCAACAACGAGGACTGTGTTCATGCTTTTTCAAACTCCATATAAAAGGTTGTTTTGCCCGGCTCGCTGTCAAACCATATTCTTCCCCTGTTGTCGAATACGATCTTTTCGACAATTGTAAGTCCGAGACCCGACCCTGATCCGTTTCTGGACACATAGGGATCGAATATTCTATCTTTGATATCCGGGGCGATTCCCGGCCCGTTGTCGGTAACCGCAATGACGTAGCGGCGTATTCCTGCCGAGGCATCCTCAACGCCCGGATAGCATTCCACCGTTACCGAACCGTGTTCGTTCACCACGGCGATGCTGTTGTACAGGATATTGAGAAGAGCCCTCCGGATCTGCATTCCGTCAATTCTAAGATATATACTTTTTTCAGGATGTATGAAGGTAAAAACCATATTTCTGTACGAATCCTTCAATAATGTGACCACATCATCGATGATGGGTACAATATCATACCTTCCCACCTTTGTCTCCGGAAAACGTGTAAACTGTGAAAACTCATTGAGCATTTCATTGATGTTATCAACTTCGGTGATGATGGTGTTGATTCCCTTAACGAGCACATCGTAAAACCGCTGTTCCTCCGAATACCGCTTGAGCAGGCGTTCAGCGGACAGTTTAATGGGTGTGAGAGGGTTCTTGATCTCATGGGCAATCTTTCGGGCAATATCCTGCCACGCGGCAATTCTCTCCGTATGCTTGACAAGCTGCCTGTTGATGCGAAGCTCCTCCGTCATCTCGTTGAATGAATCAATTAATAGTTTCAGTTCGTCCTTCGCTTCATGCTCCACCCTGTAATCGAGCTTGCCGTCTGCGACTTTCTGTGTTGCGATTGCAAGCTCCCGAATCGGGACAGTCACCTCCTTTGAAATAACGAGACTCAGATAGATCGAGAGCATAAAAAAAGGCATGACAATCACGATAAGAACGAGCGTTATAACCCCTGTCAGCGGTTTTCTCACGATTTTAAGGGTCCTGTAGCTCTGAAGCCCGCTCGAAATCGACGCGGCGTACTCTGCAACAAGGAAAGGAACCCTTCTGGATATCAGATAATACCCGCCTCCGGCGGCGGTAATTGGAGTGATCAGATATTCATGTTGTGAGGTTTTGATCTTCCGCCACTCATTCAGGTCTATTTCTCCCGTTTCGATATTTCGCGCGAGCTCCCGACCGAGCTCTTTGTCCTGCTCAACGACGGGCTTTATCTTGTGATTATCGGGATCATACCTGAATATGCCGTCTATGATCTTAAAATCGGCCGAACGCATCTGATCTTCGCTGCAGTACCCGCATACCTTCATCCACTCCGCCCTGCTTTCGTCTGAAAGACGGTTGTACAGCTCCTTTGACATTTTTAGTCCGGCGACAAGAGATTCCTCGATATCGCGAACGAACCAGAGGTTTATGCTCTTCGAAATGAGATTGTTGGAAATCAGTGAAAGGGGAATAATCGGTATCAGCGTTACGACCAGAAAAAATACGGTGAGACGGAAGCGAAACTTGGAACCTTCCCGTGCCTGCAGCCTGTCCCGTACTATCTGATATATATTGTATATAACGAGAAACGATATAACGGCAAGAAGGGCGATGAGCGAAAAAAAGAGGATGCTTCTTTCCGCAATTGCCTGAAAGAGCACAAAGGGGTCAACCGCAAAGCTGAAAAAAAACAGAGAACTCAAATAGATAGAGAAAATAACAATGAGAGCAATTAAAAGAATAGTTTCTCTTTTTCGTGTTTTTTTCGCATTCATTCTATCATTTTTTCAGGGTGAATACATCCGATTGAATCCAGCTGCTCTCATAATTCCAGGGATCGAAAAAGACGAGAAAGATTCCGAACGGAGGAAAGAGTTTTATTGACTGTATCTTGATGCGCGCCCTGAGCAGAAGCGGCCCCGTATCCTCTATTGAGGACGTTTCGAAAGTAAGCGGACTGATTATTTTATTGACATGTGTAATGACTTCGGATGAGCTCGCTGCATTGTACGAGTCTTTCCTCCGTTTATCCTCCAGTATGAAGCTGTTGTCCCACACATCGAAGGAAATGGTAAATGTTTCAAGACTCTGTTCGAACACCTTCTTCCCCATTCCGATGAAGCCGGAAGCCCGCGTTAGTTGAAAGGTAATGAAGAGTTTTGCGGTTATGCCGTTGCGTATTGCGTCGATGGTGTCATACGAGATTGTTCCGGTCAGGGCAATGGGAGTTATAATCTTTCCGTCGACGAATTTACTGGTATTAAATTTGACCGTGAGCGAGTCCGGTAATGCGGCAGCCGAACAGAACGAACAAAGAACAAGAACAAAAAAAAATACTTTTTTCATTGATCAATCGTTGAATTGAAAGTTGTATATAACTGAATATGCGTCGCGATCCATCTCGAGAGAGAGGCCTTCGCGCTTTAACGGCGCACGCAATCGCCTGTTATACTCATTCGCAGAATGAACCGCATCCACGACACTGTAGAACCGTAATCCAAACGAGCTTACCAGATACGATACAATCAAGACTTTCGTCGATGTGTCGAAAGATTTCCAGTTGAGATTCACGATCTCGTCGGCACTCGGCGCGTATTTGGTATTGATGTGGGATATAAGCAGCACGAGCGCGATTTTATCCATGAATCCTCCTGCAATAAACATGGAGCCCTTTGTGTAATCCCCGACATAGATCTGTCCGATACCAAGCATGAACCATGAGAGCAGGCCCGCAAGAAATGGATCTTTTTCTCCGGGCAGCGAGAGGTCCTCGGCAGTATATGCAACGTCGAGCGGTGCCGACGGATCGTACTGTCCATACGGTATGCTGCCTCCGTCAATTCCCGTCGTGACGAAGGACCCGATTGCGGGAAAATCATACGCACTGGACAGAAGGCCGTTTTCAAACGTATTCGTATTCACCGGATAAACCGCACCGGCCGCAGAATTCCAGATACCATCTGCATGTGCAGTTGAAATCATAACTGCCAGGCCGATAACGGCTGCTATAGCTGTAATTTTCAGTCTCATTCCGCATCTGTCCTTCAGGCTCATACAAAAACAACCTGCGACAAATATTTTCTTATCCGGACGCTTCGCATCCGGATAATGCCGAAGGTGCTGCAAAGTACTGTAAGTACCGTCGATGCGAACACCAGCGGCATTAACCCCCGGCAATCGCTCACCGATGCACCCGGTTAATGTACAGACCGGTGAACACATCAAGAGCATAATGCAGGGGGTATCGCTCCGCCCGATGGCTTTTACCCGTCGTATGTATCAGTATAGCAGCGGACCGGTATAAAGTCATGTGAAATCTAATTTCCGGTGTAAAAACGGAATCCGTCGACATGTGTCCATGGTCAGGCCGTCTGCCGACCGATGAGCCCCTTCCAGCCGGCTTGAGACCGGATGAACCCGAATACCGGCGCATAAAACCATAAGCGGCAGATCCCCTTCATTCAAAATCTGCGGTGGATACCGAGGCTGTAGGAATCCTCATCATCACTGTACGTCATGTCCGCATAGACCTTTCGCTCCTGGGTCTGATTGTACTTTCGTGTCGTATTTACCGCATCAATGACATTGAGAAAATGAACAACAACAAACGATGAGCCGAGTATGATTGCGGTTTTCCGCTCCCTGTTGTTGGGATTATCCTTGGATTTTATATCAATACCGAGATTTATATCCCCTGTAACATTCAGCTCGAGCTCTGCGATCGTCAAAATGGCGCTCGCAAGTAAAGCCTCCTCAATAATCCAGAAGGCAGCCCCCTTTAGATATGCACTTGCATAGAGTTGTCCGAGGCCCGGCACATACCAGGAGAGTGCACCGGCGAGGATGGGGTCTTTACGGTTATACGGTCTGGCTTCAGCTCCGAACAGAAGCAGGGGATAGGTAAAAACAAGAAGAATGATACATATAATGACAAACGTTTTTTTCATGTCTGCACCCCACTGTCAATGTCTGATTCCAGCAGTGCGGATATACTGGCGACGGCATCATTTTCATCGTCTCCGTCGGCTATAATCTTGATTTTCGAACCCTGTCCTGCCGCAAGCATCATTACTCCCATTATACTCTTTGCATTTACCCTGTCTTCATCTTTTTCAAAAAAAATATCGCATCTGAACTCATTCGCTTTCTGTACGATGACCGCAGCAGGACGCGCATGCAACCCGCTCTTATTTTTAATGACGATCTCTTTTTCAACCATAAAACTGTTCCACCCTTGCTGTATACACATGTTTGCGTACAAGGGAATCACCGCCCGTTACTCAGCTTTTCTTTCCTCTTCTATAATAGTCATAAGATCCCGGTTAAACTCCTTTGCCGTATTGTACCCGAGTTTTGTCAGCCGGAAATTCATTGCCGCTGTTTCAATAAGAATGGGAATATTTCTTCCAGGCTTCACCGGAATGGTATGAAGCGGTACTTCAACCCCGAGGATGGAATATGTCGACTCCTCAAGGCCGAGCCTGTCATATTCCTTCTTCACATCCCAGGCCTCGAGGCTCACAACAAGCTGAATCTGCTTCTTGTCCCGGATGGCTCCTACTCCGAAAAGTTGCTTGATATTGATTATTCCAAGGCCCCGTATCTCCATATGATGCCGGATAAGCTTCGCACCGCTGCCGATAATGAGGGTATTGGAAATTGACCGGATGTCCACAACATCATCCGCAACGAGTCTGTGGCCCCGCTCGATAAGCTCGAGTGCGCATTCGCTCTTGCCCACACCGCTCTTTCCCACAATCAGTATCCCTACACCGAATACTTCAACGAGCACTCCGTGAATGCTCGTTCTGGGAGCAAAGGCATCCTCAAGAATTTTGATTATACGCGTCGTCATTACATTTGTCGGCAGAGAAGAGACGAGCACGGGCACATTCGCATTGCGAGCCATATCGATGAAGAGGGGAGGCGGCTCATGCCCGTGTGAAAAGATACAGCAGGAAACGGGATAACTGAAAAACTTTTTGACGTTTGTCAAATCATTGCTGTTGATCAGCTTCAGGAGATAGTGGTATTCGCCGCGTCCGAACACCTGTATCTTTTCATAGTCGAAGTAATCGTAATCACCGGTAAGCGAAAGACCCGGCCTGTTGATATCGCTGTTCTGTATTCTATTCTGGAGAATTGTGTCGCCGGTTATATTTCGCAGATGAAGGATGTCTCCCTCCTGCGCAAGTTCGAGGAGCCGCTCGATGGTAATTCCCGTCTGTTTTTCCGCACGTGCCATTCCCACCTCGTTTTTTCACGTAAGTAATCCAACATCCATGTGTGTCCGGGTCTGCAGCATTCCGCGCTTCAAATCAGCGCACATGTGCATCCGTATACCCACTACCGGCGCATCAACCGAACCGGCGAAACCGTGTTCTGTCTTACTTCGGTCGAGGCCGACGCTTCTAAACCGCAGTTTCACCCTGAAGCGAAGCAGAGGAGCCGGTTGATTCGGCCGCAGCCTCCTTCAAAGGGATAACCCGCTTATCGGTGACCCTGTCCCAGTACCTGCGAAGCTTCACCTCTATTTTGTCGAAAAGCGTATCCAAAACACTATTTATGTCCGATGTTTTCGCAAAGATGTGGATTATCTTCTTCTTTACGGTTATATTGACCTCCGCAAAAAAAATGTGTCTCTCTCTTTTAATAATGAGCTTGAAGTCATAGATATGATCTATGTAATGGTCGAGTTTTTTCATCTTTTTCTCGATGTACACACGAATCTCAGGTGTTATTTTCACCTTTCTGCCTGTGATTGAAACATTCATCACGACCTCCTTAGATTTGATGGTAGAATTTGCAGTTCTTTTCTATACTTTGCAACCGTTCTTCGTGCTATCTTAATCCCTCTCTTTGCAAGAAGGTCAGCTATCTTCTGATCACTGAGCTGCATCCTCGACCCCTCGTTTTGTATAATCCCTTTTATTATTTCCTTTATACTCGTTGAAGACAGATCTTCACTCCCCTGGGCGGGAATCGAGCTCGAGAAGAAATATTTCAGGGAATACACGCCGAACGGCGTCTGTACGTACTTTGAGGAGGTTATTCTGCTTATCGTTGATTCATGAAGACCGACGTCCTGGGCTATATCTTTCAGTGTCATAGGTTTTAAATACATCGGCCCTCTTTCAAAAAAGTCCATCTGCTTGTTGAGTATCTCCTGCGTGACTCTGATGAGGGTGCTTTCGCGCTGTTGAACGGCATGAATAAACAACTTCGCCCGCTGAACCCTGTCATTCACAAAGTCGCGCACTCTCCTGTCGTTCCTCTTCAATTTCATGAGCCGTTCGAAGTAACTGTTCACCCGCAACCGGGGAATGGATGAGCTGTTGGCAATGACGTGAAAGCCGTCGTCACCGTTTTCGACAATCACATCGGGGATGATATAGCGTATATCCTCGGTATAAAACTGTCTCCCCGGATATGGTTCGAGGCTTGAAATAATTTCGAACATCCGATCGAGCGTTTTCCGGGAAATTCCGCATCTTTTTGCTATCTCATCATACTTCTTCAACTTCAACTCGTTCATATAGTCAAGGATAATTTTTTCAGCAACCGGATAATCCCCCCTGTTCCTCAGCTGTATAAGGAGACATTCCCGTATATCCCGCGCACCCACTCCGGGCGGGTCAAGAGTCTGGACAGTGCTGAGAGCCTTTTTCACAGTCCCGGTGTCCAATCCAAAATCAGATGCAATCTCATCAGGTCCCCTGGATAGATACCCTTCCGGATTTATGTGATTGATAAGGAGCTCGGCAGCTTCGAGCTCATCCGGTTGGATCTTCAGTATGTGTATCTGCTGTAGAAGGTATTCCCTCAGCGTTTCTTCACGGGAAACAGTCCCCTCCAGAAACTCTCTCTTTTTATCCTCACCGGAATCCCGCTGGCTTTTCGGATATGACCGTTCAAGATAAAAATATTCTTCGTTAAACTCTTCGCCGGGCTTTTCGTCCGACGACTTCTCAATCCGGTCGTTGATATCCTCATCGCTTGGATCATATCCGCGTTCCTGTTCCTCGACATCGAGGGCCGGGTTCTCCATGAGCTCCTGTTCTATCTGCTCATTGAGCTCCAGGTTTGAGAGCTGCAGCATCTTGATGGCCTGCTGCAGCTGCGGCGTCATGACGAGTTTCTGACTCTGCTTAAGATGTATTTCCGGTTTAAGCTCCACGGCACAACCCTTCCTGAAATCCCCTTTCCCAGTTAAACTGTACTTCTATTTTATAGCACAAACAAGGTATACATCAACCTTTTCCTGTCTCCGACTATTTTCATACCCTGCGGGCATGCTCGCGGGGTTCATGAGAGTCCGTGGCGACAGAATGAAATGCCGCCGTCAAACGGCATGTTCTCCGCAACATGTAAGCGGGGGTTGTGTCCGTTCGACTGGTTTTGTTAACTAATCCCATCGCTTGCACCGGCGGTGCTTACAGTACTTTGCAGCACCTACGGCATCTTCGATACTTATCAGCACCTTCGGCATTATCCGGGTGCGAAGCGTCCGGATAACACCTCTCCTATATTGTAAAATTGATACCAAGGTATATTCTTTTCGCCTCCTCATTATTTACCAGAAACTCACTGCTGCCCGATACGAGTATCTCACCCTCATTCATGATATACGCGCGATCGGTGATTCGAAGCGTTTCTCTCACATTGTGATCGGTGATGAGGATACCGAGCCCCTGCTTTTTCAACCGTTCGATTATACCCTGTATGTCGAACACGGCAATCGGATCGACTCCTGCAAAGGGTTCGTCAAGAAGCATAAATCTGGGTTCGACTGCAAGTGCGCGCGCGATTTCAGTGCGGCGCCTCTCTCCGCCGGAGAGCGTATACCCCTTCTGCCTTCTGACATGTTCTATTCCGAGCTCTTCGATAATTCTATCGGCCTTCTCGTGACGCTTTTTCCTGCTCAGGCTGGTATTCTCCAGTACGGCAAGCATGTTCTGTTCAACCGTCAATTTTTGAAAAACAGAAGATTCCTGCGGCAGATAGCCGATTCCCATTCTCGAACGTTTGAACATGGGCATCTGTGTTATTTCACTGTCGTTCAGGTAGATATGCCCGGAATCCGCACCGATAAAACCGACGATCATGTAAAAGGTCGTTGTTTTGCCTGCGCCGTTCGGACCGAGCAGACCCACCACTTCCCCATCGTGTATCTCAAGGCTCACCTCTTTCACAACTTTTCGTTTTTTAAAGCTCTTGACAAGGTTGTGGGTCTTGATTGTATTCACCTGCCGCCTCTATTAGCAAACACACCTTCAATGGAGCCTGTGAGCTCAACTTTCCCCGTTTCAATCTCCGATACGAGACCCGTACAATACACGGTATCCCTGCCGTTATTCACCACTGTATCCCCGACGGTACGGAACAGACCGTGCTTCCTGTCATACCTGGCGAGCGGCGCGTAAACCGTATACTCGCCGTTCATCAGATACACATCTTCAATCAGAACCAGTGTTTGCGAACCGCTGTCGTACCGCATCACACCTGATCGAACAATAAAAGCGTTGCCCCCGCCCCCGTTTTTTTTTCGCTTTTTTTCATTCTGAATGTAGAGCACATCGCCGTGGAATTCACTGCTGCCCGTTTCGGTAAAGTACCTGATTTTACGACAGAATATTTCATCACCCGAATCAAGAAAAACAGCATGCACATCATCATCAAAGTGGGCGATATTCCGTTCGTCCACCTGCAGGCTGCGAGCAGTGACCCGTACATCCCTGTCTGTGTATATCACCGTTCCCGAGAACATATAGCGTTCCCATTTCACACTCTCGATCTTCTGGGCTTCGATCACGCGTCTCGTGTCCCGAAACTTGCCGTTCCCCTCTACAAAGTAGTACCCGCTCAAATAGTGGGCTTCTCCGTAATCGCCCGTTATCGCAAAGTTTTTCACGGGGTTTTCAACCCGAACATCCCTGTATAAGAAGGCTCTTTTTTCCCGATCGGCATAGTGAATAACAATAGTCCGTGCATGAACAGTTACATCTCCTTTTTTGAAAAACGCATGACCCCGGGCAGTAATAATTTCCTTTTCATAATTAATACTGTAGGAGTCCGCTCCGTAGTAGATTTTATCCTCTGCCAGGTAGGCATCCGCAAAAAGCAGGCACACGTTTACTGAAAAAAACAGGGGCGCGAAAACAAAGATGAAGACAGATATAACTCTTTTATTCAGATCTGATACTCCCTTTTACATTCTTCCTGATTGTAATGAAGCGCAGGGCAACATCGGCATCCATACCCATCCCCGTTAGAATATCACCGTTTTCCCTCGTGATCGTCACAAACCGGTCCGTTGAAAAGCGGTCCTCTTTGCCGATCCATTCGAGATACTCGGTGTCGAGTCGTGCGCCGTTCACAGCAGAGGTTACCACCACATCATTTTCGGCAATAAGCAGCGATTCTTTTTGATACAGCACGGCACGCCTCGAGCTGCCGCTTGAGAGCTTTTTGCCGTTTCTATCATAATATACGAAGCTGCAATTTTCAACATGTAACTCATTCTCCTGTGAAAAGAATTCTCCGTGCTCAAAAACAACCGTTAACCGGAGATGATTTTGCTCGTACTGATAGTGCGTAACATTCGTCAGGCTGTAATGGGGGAGCTCTTTTCCCGCCGGCTGAGTCCGGGAAACCTGCTTTTGTTCTTCAGTTTCGCACCCGGTAAAAAAAACAGCACACAGCATGCCGATCAGCCCAACGAATAGCGCATTTATAACGTATCTCATACACGCCCTGTATACCGGAAAATATTTCGGCATTTTGTCCGACTCAAGCGGCATAAACGGCACACGGAAATACTTCCACGCTCAACGCCGCCGAGTATGCCGGACAACAACCCGCACAGCCCTTCATTATATGTTTCAGCCCGTAAAACCCGCGGCTTCGATGCCGAGCTCTACAATAAAGCGCCTCAATCCTGCGAATGCATATTCTTATAGCGTACACTCTCTCTGATGAATTCTCTGAACAGCGGCTGTGACCTGACCGGCTTGGATTTGAACTCAGGATGAAACTGAACACCGATTCCCCATGGGTGGTCCCTGTATTCAACCGACTCTACGAGCAGGCCGTCGGGGGACGTCGAAGAGATTAACATGCCGTTTTTTTCCATGATATTTCTGTACTTGTTTGTAAACTCATACCGATGCCTATGGCGCTCGTCGATCCGGGTGCCTTGATAGGCCTTGGCTATTTTCGTCCCCTCTTTCAGCGTCGCAGGCTGCCTGCCGAGCCTCATCGTGCCGCCGAGATTTTTGATGTCGTTTTGCTCTTCCATCAGGCTGATTACCGGATGGAGCGTATCGATATCGAATTCCGTTGAGTTGGCGTCCTCAAAGCCGAGTACATTCCGGGCAAACTCTATAACCATCACCTGCATGCCGAGACAGATTCCTAAAACCGGTATCTTTTTCGTTCGCGCATACTGTGCGGTCTGCACCTTGCCCTCTATACCTCGGTCGCCGAACCCTCCCGGAATCAATATACCGTGTATGTCCCTGAAGGCGCCGTCAAGGGACTTTTCGCCAAGACTTTCGACCTTTACTTTCCGTATTTTCACCTTTACATCGTTCTCAATACCGCCATGTATGAGCGCCTCGAAGATACTCTTATACGCATCGTGGAGCTCGGTATACTTGCCGGAAACGGCAATATTTACCTCCTCCGTCGCAGATGTGAGCCGCTCGACCATTTTCTCCCATCCGGACAGGTCGCTCTTCCTCTTGTCCATGTTGAATTTCTCGAGAACCTTGTCGTCGAGCCTTCCTCTGTGAAGGATGAGCGGAACTTCATAGATAGTTTCTTTTATATCCCGCGCAGTAATAACCGCCTCCTCCTCGACATTACAGAAAAGTGAAATCTTACTCCTCATTTCGGTGCTCAGCTCATCCTTTGCCCTGCACAGGATAATATCGGGGACGATACCGATTTCCCGCAGCTTGCTTACGGAGTGCTGTGTGGGTTTGGTTTTCGGCTCCTTGGAAACACCCACTATGGGAATCAGCGTCACATGTATAAAAAGCGTGTTCTGTCTGCCAGCATCCAGCCTGAACTGGCGGATCGCTTCGAGAAACGGTATTCCCTCGATATCACCGACCGTTCCCCCTATCTCCACAATAATAAAATCCGGTTTGTCCTTTTCCGCAACAATGGTAATTCTCCGCTTTATCTCGTTTGTGATATGAGGAATTACCTGAACCGTTCGTCCGAGATAGTCTCCATGACGCTCCTTCTCGATGACCGTGCTGTATACCTGACCGGTGGTCACGCTGTTCAGGCTCGATGTGCTCTGGGATGTAAACCGTTCGTAGTTTCCGAGATCGAGATCGGTTTCGGCACCATCGTCTGTAACATACACCTCGCCATGTTGATAGGGACTCATCGTGCCGGGATCGATATTGAGGTATGGGTCCATTTTCATAATGGATATTTTATACTGCCTGTGCTCGAGAAGGCAGCCGAGTGATGAAGCAGCAATACCTTTTCCAAGTGAAGAGCACACACCGCCGGTGACAAATATATAGCGTGTCATGAATCACCCCCTACGTCCATGGTTGTCAAAATCGGGTGAATTGAAAAAAGAATGCGCCTCTTTTACAACCTCTTCAGCCCAATCAAAGGAACCCGAAGCGATGCACCGTTTTCGGATTGAAGATCCGCTTCGTTTTTTCATATGTATAAAAAACTCTATATTTCCCCGGGGACCCCTGATCGGCGAAAAACAGCTGCCTCTTATGTCGTATCCCTGCTTCTGAACATCCGAACATACGCGCTTCAGAATACTGAGGTGGCTGTCTGCGCCGCGAACCACACCGTGAAAGCCGGGGTACGGTTTTTCCAGCTCAAACTGGGGCTTGACAAGACAGACAATGCTGGATCTGCTGTCGACGATTTTCGCCAGCGGTCCTGTAATCTTCGCAAGCGATATAAAGGACACGTCTATGGTTACGATTTCAGGCATTTGGTCGAGATCGAGCCCATCGATATGCCGGGCATTAAACTTTTCAACAACCCGTACACGGGGATCGACTCTCAATGAATAGGCGATCTGATTCCTGCCCACATCAACCGCTACGACGCGGTACGCCCCCCGCTGCAGCAGACAATCGGTAAAACCGCCGGTTGACGCCCCAATATCAAGGCAGTATCTATTCCGTGCATCGATGCCGAATGCTTCCAGCGCCCGGGCAAGTTTCACGCCTCCTCTGCTTACGTACCCCTGATTGGGGATACGTACATCAATATCCGACCTCTCGTCTATCATCGCCGCCGGCTTTGTAACTCTTTCACCGTCGACGCTAATATACCCTCCGATAATATACGCCTTTGCCCTGTCCCTCGAATCGAGGAGTCTTTTTTTAACAACAAGCCTGTCAAGCCGCTCTTTCATGCATTATCCGTCCCGGAATAGCCGGCAATACGCGTATGTTATTCGAATGCTCTGCTTCCGGATGATGCCGCCGGTAGGCGGACATAGCCCCCGCTTACGTGTTGCGAACAACATACCGCGCGACGGTATAATTGTACGACAGGAAAGAGGAGGGAGCGCCGGTACTGCATCTCTCACTCGAATACCTGTGTATTGATCCTTTCAATTGTCCGAGCCTTTCCGGATTCAGGGTCAATAGCGATCAGAACAGCATTCAATCGTATATCATTTTCAGCAACTGAAAATTTCGAGGGAAGAAGTGTGATAAATTTCCTGAGTGCGTTTTCTCTTCTCATGCCGATGACCGAATCAAAGGGGCCGGTCATCCCGACGTCGGTAATATAGGCGGTCCCTTCAGGGAGAATCCGTTCATCGGCGGTCTGGACATGGGTATGGGTGCCGACGACGGCGCTTACCCTTCCATCGAGGTGCCACCCCATCGCCACTTTCTCGCTCGTGGCTTCACCGTGGAAATCGACAATGATGTTTTTCGTTATTTTTTGAATCCGGGCTATCTCTTTATTCGCCGCCCTGAAGGGATTTTCGACAGGCTCCATATACACCCGTCCGAGAAGACTCATCACAGCCAGCTTGACGCCGTTTTTTTCGATAACGGCCCACCCTCTGCCGGGTGTACCCTCCGGATAGTTCACGGGTCTGAGCAGCCTGGAGTTGCTTTCGATTACCTTGAATACCTCTTTGTTCCTCCATACGTGATTCCCGGTCGTGATACAATCGACGCCGTACGACTGGAGTTTGCCGGCGATATTCCCGGTAATGCCGAACCCCCCTGCTGCATTTTCACCGTTTGCAATAACGAAATCGACATTCTTTTCACTGATGAGTCCGGAAAGGGAGAGAAAGAGCGCTTTTCGGCCCGGTTCACCGATTATATCACCTATCACTGCAACATGTACGAGCCCGTTGTTCAAAAGCAGACCTGTTATCTTTCCGGAGATTTAAAACGTGTCGTGGAAATCTCATACGAGAAGCACACCCATATCCCTGAATCGTTCCGTCACCCGGTACGCCTATTTGGCATATTCAACAATGCGGGTTTCGCGAATCAGCGTGACCTTGATTCTTCCCGGGTACTTCAGCTCTTTTTCGATTCGCTTTGCAATTTCCCGGGCAACTTCCTTTGCCTTGCTGTCGTCTATTCGGTCGTTGTTCACGAGCACCCGAATTTCACGTCCGGCCTGAATGGCAAAGGACTTTTCCACGCCTTCAAAACTGTCTGCAATCTCTTCGAGGGTTTCAAGGCGTTTGATATAGGTATCCATGGATTCGCGTCTCGCACCGGGCCTCGATGCGGATATTGCATCAGCAGCCTGCACAATAACGGCTTCAACAGTTTGCGGCTCTCTGTCTGCATGATGAGATTCGATGATATTCACAACCTCGGAGTTCTCACCGAACTTCCGCGCAAGATCAGCACCGACCAGAGCATGGCTCCCCTCGCCTTCGGTAATAATCGCCTTGCCGATATCGTGCAGCAGCCCGCCGCGCTTTGCGCGGTCGACATTCGCACCGATTTCAGACGCAATCATACCCGCGACATTGGCCACTTCCTTGCTGTGTGCGAGAATATTCTGTCCATACGAAGTTCTGTAATGAAGCCTGCCGATATAGGGGATGAGTTCCTTCGATATCCCCTGTATCGAGAGGTCGAACACCGCCTTCTCGCCTTCCTCGAGGATTACCTGATTCACCTCCTGTGTAACCTTTGAGGTTACTTCTTCGATGCGTGCAGGGTGAATCCGTCCGTCCGCGATCAACCGCTCCATAGAAATACGGGCTATCTCCCTGCGAACGGGATCAAAACTCGAGATGACCACTGCTTCAGGCGTGTCATCGATGATGACATCTACTCCGGTAATGGTTTCAAGGGCGCGAATATTCCTCCCCTCTCGACCGATAATCCTCCCCTTCATCTCGTCGCTTGGAAGCGACACCGATGTTACGGTTATTTCTGAGGTGATTTCTGAAGCCAGTCTTTGAATGGTGTAGGCGAGTATTTCACGCGCCTTTTTTTCGGCTGTGGCTTTCGCTTCACTTTCGATTGTGTTTATTGCGTTCTGCGCGTCGCGGTGCGCCTCATCCTCCATGCCCCTTATGAGCATGGATTTTGCATCTTCTGCGGAAAGGCAGGAAATTCTCTCAAGCTCGGTTCGGATTTCCTCCTGAGCCTCTTTCAATTCCGCCTCTTTGGAATCTACCACCCTCTCCCGGTTTGTTAGTGCCTTGTCTTTTCTCTCTAAAACATCAACTCGTTTGTCAAGATTTTCCTCTTTTTGAAGAAGACGCTTCTCCCATCTCTGGAGCTCAGCCCTTCTTTCCCTTGTTTCCCTTTCAAAATTGCTCTTTTCCCTGAAAAGCTGATCTTTTGTTTCGAGAATAGCTTCACGTTTCTTGGCTTCCGCTTCTTTCTGCGCGTCATGTAAAATCTTTTCAGCAGTCAATTCGGCAGAATTTATCTTAAGCCGAGCTATATATCGGCGCAGAAAATAACCGATTACTAAACCAAAGAAGAGGGATGGCAGTGCGTACTGTAGCATTACATACACCACCATAGTCCCCTTTATAGTATTATCACTACTCCAATACAGTAACATCCATTTTTTCTATCGTCAAGAAAAATAGACATTCATACTATATGTGATAATTTTATTTTTATCTTTTTAAGCGCTTTTAGAATATTATTCGATACCTTTTCATCCTCAGTTGTCAGACAGACGAGCATGACGGCAGCGGGTGGTTTTTCACCCTTTTCAGACGCATCACCGGATCTCATTACCGGCACCAGAAACAACCGTTTGATTGTCGATGAGTCAAAGAGATCGAACTTTGTACGAAAAAATCGGCTCATGCATGCATCTTCCCTGACAAACAGTATCCTGTTTTTTCGGAGAATATCGGAAATGATCTTTTCGCCGCTTCTGAACACAAGTTTCTTCCCTGTTTTTTCATTGAAACCCCTCATAAAAATGGGCCTGTAGTTATTATGACGGTCCGCTATGAGCAATGCACCCCTGGTCAGATCGAACACGCTTAAGAATTCCCCGAAAATAGATATAGATTTGTCGATTCGTTTTTCAACACCGGACGGCTCACCCTGTTCAATCGTTTGTATCAATTCGGCAAGCTCGTCGTCACGGGAAACACCGATCTGTCCCTCATACGCCTCATCCGGGATTATTGGGGGAACTTCCTCTGAAATCCCGCCCCTTTCATCTAATATCCCCTCTTCGTCTTCATCGAGCATCTTTTCCTTCAGAGCTGTGTATTCTTTTCCAACGAGCGTATCGAGGTCTGGAAGCGCTGACGTATCGTCCGGACTCATCCCTGACGGCAGATCATCGGCAACCGTCTCTTCAATTTCCGTGGATGCGTCTATGGCATCGGATTCATTTTTTTCGCCCTGCTCATGCACTGCATCATTGTGGCCGATTTCCTCTTTTGACTCTTTCTCTTCGACGGCCTTATGCCCTTTCACAGGCCCGGATTTTTCGAAAGAATCAATATGCTCGGGCCGTTCAGCCGATGCCGGTCCCTCTGGATGTTTTTCATCCGAAGGCGTCCGTTCCTCCACCGGCTCGGCTTCCTCTATCCCCTCCTCTCTCACAGATCCTGGCGCTTCTGCCGCTGCACCGGCGGTCTCCTCTGCGCGGCCCGCACCCGCTTCGAAAGACCCCGCACCGCTCTCTTTCATATACTCAGCACCCTCGCCGAGCTCTTCCGTCACCTCTTCCAGCTCTTGGGCAATTTCCGCTTCTCCAACCTCTTCGAGCTCGACCACTTCCTCAACACCCGCAAGTGGAATAACACCGGTTTCAAGCTCTAAAACCTCTTCAGCCTCCAACTCCTCTCCGCGAGGTTCAGGGGTTTGCGCAGCTTCAGCCGGTTCTTTTTCCGGCTCTTCCCCGGCTCCCCTTGCCTCCCGCACGGCCATCGCCTGTATTTCGTCACGTCCGGCACCTTTATCAAACGCAAACCGTCGTGTTCGGACTGCCGTCAGTATAAAAATGACAATGGCAAGAATTACAACCGCCTGAACGACAAGAACCAGAGTACCGATGGAGGAGATTCCCATTTTTTCGGTGTCAACGGCATATGCGACAACCCATTTTGAAAGCGGTTCGGGTGCATGCACAAAATACACCGTCTTATCATACCCCTTCATCTGCACACGAAGCGCTCCGCTCTTCTCTTTTAAAAACATGTCTGCAAGATTCCGGAGGTTCTGCTGTTCGCTCACATCAACAGGCGGAAAATTAACGACAATCACACCGGCTTCAGGAATCGAAAATTCCTGAAACTCGATGCCGTCCGCTTCTTTGAACACAGTATCGAGCAATGCATCGGTATAGTAGAACAGCAGCATATTCTCTGAGGTTTTAGATAGAAGTCTGTAGAAAATAAAGTTTTTTTCAAACGTGTCTACCGCAGGCGAGATGTCGCCGGAAGACGATTTTTGAAACAGGTCGTCGTACAATCCGTCCTTCAGCACGGTCCCGACGGTGTCGCGAGTATCGGTACTGAATATAACTGTACCTTTTCGATCGACAAGACGTATTTTGACGCAGCTTCGTTCCTCCTGAACGAAACGCCGTATAAGTGTTCGGGCCGATTCATTCAAACCCGTTTCGGCACGCCCGATTCTCCTGAGAAGAAAATCGATCTTTTTATTCTCGATTGCAACGGTTCGTACGAAAATATTCGACAGGACACTTGCCTGCTCAAGGTACTCGCGCTCAATGCTCGTTCCGATGATGTCCCGAATACGCACTTTTTTGAGATGGGTGCCGTTCTCCCCGAATATGAGAAACAGGGTCCCCATCAAAATAAGTACGGCAGACAGGATGACCACTATTCTTTTCACTTTCTCTCCACAAGCCTTACGGAATCACGAAGCCGAGTCTGCGACATCTACCACTGTGACCGGTCGAGGTGCACACGTCACTTTTTGATAATTATTCCGTCAGATTTCAATCTGTTTTTTACATCCTCTACATCTTCTTTTTTTGACTTCGTCTCCACTGCTTCTTTCGGCTCTCCGGACGTCTCTTCCTCTATGATATCCGAGATTTCCATGTCTATTTCACGAATTATATCGGACTTTTCATCCATTGTACGAACTCCTCTGCCCTTTTGGGGCTTCACTTTCACGCTGTACAAAACAACCCTTATAAATAGAAGTATAGCAGAAACAAGTAACACAATCAATGCAGCAGTACGAAAAAATCTATACCCGGCTATAAATGGTCCGGCGTATACAATATACACATCGTCTCCGCCGAGCTTCAGGGGACGGGCAATAAATACTCGATTGACTTTCAAAAAAACGGGACCTCGGTCAAGATACCCGGAAAAATCAATACCGGTAACGGTATTTTTCCCTCCCCTGGTGAGCGCAAACAACCCTCCGCTCGAACGATCGTATAGAAAAAAGGCACCGATGCCCGCCGGAAGATTGTCTCTTATAGAGCCCTCGTTCAGTATGGCTTCGGCACGATACGCTTCATCCATGCACACGAACCGAAGCGCATCCTTATCATCCACTGCATACCCGCTGCCGGTAATAGGTGATGAAGTTCTGATGCTTCCGATTATACGCACCTTCCCGTCCGTGCGTATGTAGGCCGCGTCGATAATGCCGTCTTCTTTCAATATTTCAAAAAACCCTTCCCCGTCGAAGAGAGATTCCTGCATAAGAGAGGCGGTTCGGGATAAAAACGCATCAATTTCATCTGCATGATATTCAAACCGCTTTTGGGTATCGTAGAGCAGATAATTGCCGCGAATATCATCCCACATCCGCTCAATATATGCGGGAAAAGCGGGCTTTTCCCGAGAAACGGCATATACCGGTATCCATGAGAAACAGAGTATACTTACAAGGCTCACGATACACACTACAGCTTTTTTCATGCGTGGTTTTCTTATGTGCTTATGCAGTATTTTTACGGCATGGTTTTCACTTCTGCCCATATATATGAATATATACTAGTATCGGGAAAAAATTAGCAAAACAAAACAGCAACTATCCGTTAAAGAAAAATTATGTTAATTCCGACAATATGGGTGTCGGTACAAATATTATAGTTCCCCTCCCAGTTACTATTTTTTTGTACCCGATAAAGACTAGCGCTTCGCTAGTCTTTTTTATTGGCTTGACTTTTTAATTCTCCCTTATTACAGTCTGATTGATAAAATCCTCTGAATAAACTGACCTCAAAAGCTGTCTCATCTATGGGAAAACTGAAAAAATTAGAACGCGTACTCATAATTATTCTCCTGTTTCTTTCAATCGTGCTGGGCGCAGGACTCGGTATATTCATAGCAGCGTTCAACAACATGACCGACATTGCGGAGCTCGAGAACTTCAAACCGGAGATACCGTCCAAGATATACGATCGAAACGGAAAACTCATCAGTGAGATATTCACCGTAAAAAGAGAACCGGTATCCTTCGATCAGCTCCCGAAAAATCTTATCAATGCACTGCTTGCAATTGAGGATGCCCAGTTTTATTCGCACCACGGGATCAACCTGAAACGGGTATTCGGTGCACTGGTTGCGAATATCAAATCAGGCAGAAGAAGTCAGGGGGCAAGCACAATTACAATGCAGCTCGCACGCACGCTTTTTACCGGCAGGGAAAAAACCTGGGTGCGCAAGATAAAGGAGAGCTGGCTTGCCCTGCAGATAGAGAAGAAGTATTCAAAGAACGAGATACTCACCCTCTACTTCAATCAAATATACTTCGGCCACGGGGCATACGGTATCGAAGCAGCCTCCCAGTTCTATTTCAACAAGCGAGTCGAGGATCTCACGCTCGCGGAATGTGCATTGCTCGCCGGACTGCCGCAATCGCCCAACAGGCTGTCGCCCATAAAAAACCCGACACTCGCACGGAAGAGGCAGGAACGGGTACTCGAAGCCATGGTCAAGGACAAGATGATAAGCATGAAGGAGGCGTACGAATCGTTTCAGGATTTCTGGATCAATTTCAGGCTCCAGATGCGCTCACCCTCACAGTCGGTATACAAGCTCACTGAAAACAAGGCCCCGTACTTTGTTGAATACGTACGCCAGAAGCTTGAACAGATATACGGGTCCAACAGGATATATACCGGCGGCTTGAAGGTATATACCTCGCTCGATCTTACACAGCAGTCTTACGCAGAAAAGTATTTAACAGAGGGACTCGATCGCCAGAATCGCATATACAAACAGACAATGAACGTCGTAAAGGATACGCTCGATAAAAAGATCCTCGATTCACTCGATATGCTCTCGCTCTGTTTCAATCTTGAAAATATCGATATCAGCACCTCAAAGCACAAAGAGCGCGTGCTCTCCAATCTTCAGGATAATTTCATCGCACCGATCGATATGATTTCTTTTCTCTTCGGGACGAACGATATCAACAGAATTATCGAAAGTTCGTACTCGATCGAAGAGAATACCGGCGAGTTTCAAAAGGTCGAAGGGGCCATTATTGCCATGGAGCCTAAAACCGGTTATATAACGGCGATGGTCGGCGGCAGCGCCTTTTCAAAAAACAACCAGCTCAACAGAGCCGTTCAGATACGAAGGCAGACCGGTTCGGGATTCAAACCCTACATATACACGGCTGCAATCGATACAAAGATATTCACGCCTGCATCAATTATCGTGGACAGCCCCGTTGTATTCTATACCGGGGATGAGAAGTGGATTCCGGATAATTACAGCGGCACGTACAAGGGAAAATTGAGACTGAGAGAGGCGCTGAGGCAATCGGTGAATGTGGTAACCGCAAAGATCGTCGACAGGCTCGGGGTCGATACTGTTATCAAATATGCTTCCAGCATACTCGGCATTCGTGACCCCGATGAGATCAATAAACGGTTTCCGCGCGTGTATTCCATAGCTCTCGGCATTGTAGAGCTTTCACCCTACGAACAGGCGCGCGGATTCTGCACATTTGCCAACAACGGAACCGAAGTAACACCGATAGCAATTCTCTATGTGCTGGATAGGGATGGAAACCTTATTGATAATTACGAAGCAAGCTTGCGTAAAAAAGAGATACGGGATGGGCAGCAGCGTGTTATATCGGAGCAGACGAATTTCATAATCGTCGACATGCTGGAGGATGTGCTGAGACCCGGCGGGACAGGGTACAGGGCAGCGTCAACATACGGCTTTGACAGGCCTGCCGCCGGAAAAACAGGGACAACACAGAACTGGAATGACGCCTGGTTCACCGGATTTACACCCGATCTCGTCGCATCGGTCTGGGTGGGCTTTGACAGAAACAGTATTTCTCTCGGCAGGGGGCAGGCCGGGGGTGTGGTGGCTGCTCCGATCTGGGCCCAGTTCATGCGGGATTCTCTGCAGGACAAACCGGCGACATGGTATTCGCGTCCGAAGGGTGTATATGCGGTAAAGGTTTGCAAAGAATCCGGCCTGCTCCCGACAAAGTACTGTAAGAATACGATAACTGAATATTTTCTCGAAGGAACCATCCCTACCGAGTACTGCACCGAGTGTAAATCCGGATCTGAAAACGAATCATTCAACAAAGAAATCTTTCGCAGGAAAAAATCCTCCTCCGACGAGCTTTTCCGGGGTCCGGATTCGAGAAATGAGCCCGCTGCACCGGAATCCACCGGCGGATTTTCCGAAACCGGTACCGGCCAAAACCCGGAGGGCTCCATTCTTGAAAACATGCGCTCCGAGTCCGTCACATCGGCTACGCCCTCGGAAGGAAGCAATACTGAAAATACCGTACCCGCCGCAGGGCCCGAAGCGGCGGCAGGTAAACCGCAAACAAACAGCGGTACAGCAAACAGCGCCCCAAATGAAACGGCAACGGATCAATCCCCGACAAACGGCAGTATCGATTCCACGGTAAAAGACGATACCCCGCGTCCAGAAACGCAGGCCGCTCCTGTAGACAGCAGCGTCTCCACGCCCGATTCCGCTGAAACAGCTCCCACTGCGGACACCGATTCTACAGAGGGGAACTGACGATGCCGCCGACCGGAAGAAGGCCTTTCCGCTTCATATACTCAGGTGCCCGGGACAGCTACACAAACATGGCCATCGATGAAGCGATGCTTATAGGCCTCAGAGAACATAAATCCTCGCCTATACTGAGAATTTACCGGTGGGTCCCGCCAACCATAAGTATCGGTTACTTCCAGAGTATTGAAGACATCGATGTCTCGCTCTGCGAGAAAGACGGTATCGGGGTTGTGAGGAGGCTGACGGGCGGGAGGGCCGTGCTTCACAACGAGGAGTTGACGTACAGCATATTGTTTTCAGAGGAGGATTTTCAGCCATTCAGGAAAAAAGACATATTTGTTTTCATCGCTCAGTGTCTCATCGATGCCCTTGAAATAGTGGGGATACATTCGCAGATTGCCCGGAAAACGAGAGGCGATCTCAGATCGGCGAATTGCTTTGCCTCACCTGCACAGTACGAAGTAGAATCATCGAACAGAGGAAAGCTTGTCGGAAGCGCGCAGCTCATTCGGGACGGAGTGGTCCTGCAGCACGGCGCAATTCCCATGACCCGTTCATACATCGGAATTTCGAAGTATCTGAGGCACCCAACTCAATTTACAAAAAGCGCATCGTCCCTTTCAGAGGCTGCCGGCATCGATGTTGCCGAAGAGATGCTGCTCCCGGCGCTGAAAGAGGGTTTTTCACGCTGCATTCCAATGGAGGACGGGGAGTTCTCTAATTACGAGCAGATGCTGATCCTCAACCTCATTAGCAGGAAGTATTCCACACCTGAATGGAACATGAAACGCTAACTGCGCTGTCCGGGTGAGTGTGCGGACTCGAGCTCATACAATCGTTTCACGGGAATAAAATATCGAATACCGCCGGGGGCTCTATGTGGTTTTAGGCTACTCTTCTTTGTTCTGGGCTTTTCGTTTATTCTTTACAATACGAAACATCTCATACAGGTTCTTCACCACGATTCTATCTTCATATATCTGTATCTTTCCGGTGTCCGCGAAATTCTGAAGAATCTCCTTGACCTTGCTCACCTTCTCACCGCACCAGTGTGCAATTTCTTCGACCTTGCTGTTAAAAGTCACCGGATTCGTTGTTTTAGGCGATATATTCTGGTTTTCGGCAAGCATAAGAAACACATCACAGATCTTGGATTCTATATCGGGCAGGGTCAGTATCAAAAGCCTTCTTTTTGCATCGTATATTCGATTGGAAAATATCTTGAGAATATTAAAGGCGAGCTGAGGGTTTCCCTGGAGGAGGAGATCGAAGTTTTCCTTGTTGAATTTCAAAACTTTCACTTTATCGATCGCGATGACCGATGCGCTTCTCGGCTCATCTTCAAGTATGGCCATCTCACCGAAAATATCTCCCGGATGGAAAATGTCCAGAGTCTTCTCCATGTCCGAAACAATCTTTGTTACCTTGACTCTTCCCTCCTGAAGTATATAGAAATCCTTGCCAGGCTCATACTCGCAGAACAGTATGGCATCGGGCTCATAGGTTTCGCCGAATTTACTGAACATATCGTCTTTTGCCATCATTGTATCCGTCTGTTGCCGCCGGTTTGCGGTATTTTCCCACCATCAGGCCGACTGCCCGATACTGAGCTTGCTGCACGCTTCGTCTCAAATGGTTTTCATGCTACTTCGATACATTTAGGTTTGCGAGCTCCCGCTTGGCCCTCCTGTCTATCGGGCTTTCGGGAAGCATCTTCAATACCTTTTGAAAAAAAGATGCGGCACGCACCTTGTCACCCTGCTGTTTATAGGAAATGCCGATATTAAACAACGCATCCTTGAGGTTGTCGTCTCTTGGATATTTCTTGATCATATTCGTGAGAATGTTGATCGCCTCCCCGTACTTTTTAAGGGCAATGAGACAGCGTCCCATTTCGAACTCGATTTTCGGGATGTATTCCGACGCACTTTCGTCAAGAGCTCCGGATGCATGAAGCTTTTTAAACAGAGTGTACGCTTCTTCGTACTTCTCCTGTGAGAAGAGGCTGATTGCATCGTAATACTTAGTTGCTATATCAATCGACTCCCCGCCAGCTTCGGGAGTCTTCTCAGAGGCAGACGGCTTTGCCATACTTTTCAAAGAGTCCGTAATATCCGCATAGGTTCCCGTGCCCTTCCCCTCCATGGCATCCTTGATGGCTGCTATCCTCTCCTTCGCCTGATTTGAAAAATTACCGTTCGTATAGTGTTTCAGGTATGTCTCGTACACGTACTGTGCCTGACTGTACTTGTGATTTTTCAGATAGTATTCCCCGATTTTAAAAAGCTCGAGCTGATTATCGCCGATTTCCGTATCGTCGAGAAAATTATGAACGAGCTTTCCCACCTTTCTCAGCTGATTACTGAATACTCGAAGAAAATTGGTGATAATTTTGACATTTTTCGTAACGAGCCGTTCGAATTCCTCGGTGGTCAATACGAGGACCTGTGAAGGCTTTATGACAAGTGCGGTTTCCTCACGGGGACGCTTGGCAAGTGAAGACTTGACCCCGAAAAATTCACCATTCTTGATGGTTTCCCGAACTTCCTCACCGGTTTCAATAGAATGATAGATGAGGCTTACAGCACCGGATTTCAACACATAGATGTTGTCACCGATATCGCCATGAAAGTAGATTATACTCCCCGCTTTATAGTTCCTTAAAATTCCAGGCACGATTCCATCCTAAATAGGCAGAAATGGGAGCTCTTTTTGAAACCCAACCGCTTTCCGTATCTTTTCCATCAGGGCGGACGGATTTCCTATTATCAGCTTGTTTTTTCCCTCTATCTTTATTTTAGAGAAATCGGAACCGAGTTCCCCGAATACTTCATCGAAATCATCATCTCCATAAATCGGCTTCCCTTCCAGAAAGACGAGGGCAATATCCTTGAGCGTTGCATTGACCAAAAGAGCATGGGGATCATTTCTACGACCGCGCACCACCAGCAGATCGCCCGTTTTTCCCTTTTCAATAGACCCGAGCACGTCCTGCACTCGAAAGGCTTTTGCAGGATTAACCGTTATCATCCTGACGATCTGCTCATCGGGAAGATCCTCATTGTACAGTTTTCTGTATATTTCTTTTCCGAAACGTATCTCTTTGAGAATGTTCAGCTCTCCCGTAGCCGGAGAATCTGTTCCGATCGATGTATTGATCCCCGCCTCAAGTATCTCCTTTATCTTTGCCGTCTTTTCGAACATAAACATATTCGATCCGGGGCACCAGATGAAATTGGCTCTTTTCTTTGCCACCTGCCCGATGTCATGCTCGGAAAACCCGATGCCGTGTATGAGCACCGTATACTCGCTGAGCGCTTTATGCTCGAGCAGAATATCAATACCGCGAAGCGACTCGGTATCCCACCCCTCTTCGATATGAGTAACAAAGGGTATATTGTTGTTAACAGCCCTTTTATATTCGATATCGATTCCATCTCCCCATTTTAAATCGTATGAAGAGCATTCATGCGAGAGGGAATATTTTGTCAGTACCCTAATCGGTAGCTTATCGATATGCGGCTCATTTACCTGATGCGGGATGTGGTCATGAACCGTTGTGACGCCGGATATCAGATTCTTGTATGCGCCGAGGAGGTAGATATCAAGCGCGGTATTCTTGTTCCGCTCCTGGTAAATCTCCGAGGCCTTGAGATCATAATCCCACGGCAGCCAACACACGTAGTTTCCCTCGCCTATCTTCGGATAGTAGGTACCGAACAGATGATCGTGTGAATTGACGATTCCGGGAAAAAGAGTGCAGGATCCACCCATATCGAAGTTTTTGATCTTTGACCGCGAAAAATCAGCAATCTTCCCGTCCGCTATTCGTATGCTTGAATCAGCCTTTATCTCACCAGGAGTAACAATATCAATCGCACTGAGCGAAAACTCGGCATTCATTGGGAAATTTCCTTATTCAGATTGTCAAATTATAGGGCAATACGCTCCCTACGTCAATATATTTCAATTTTTACCCTTAAACGTTCGGAATAGAGTCTTTTTAAAGCAAATTTTACCCCATTTTATGAAAATAACCGGCGTCTTAACTATATATATCGTCAAATTGAACCTTTTTTAAAAGCGTTTATTCCGTCGACCGGATACAGTTGGCCCTGCTGCAAAACTGTACCCCGGCTCGCTCTTATATACATAACTTTACGGCTACTCACTTTCATACAGGATCAGAGAAAACACGGGAATTCCTGCCTTTTCCCTGCCCTTTAGAAATGAAAGTTCCACAAGAAAGGCAGCCTCTATCACATCTCCGCCCAGTTTCCTGATGAGCTCTACCATCGCAGTCAGGGTCCCGCCTGTTGCAAGTAAATCATCCACGATGAGTACCCGCTCTCCCTTTTCAATCGCATCTTCATGCATTGTCAGTGTATCCGTACCGTATTCAAGCTCATAGGTTACTTCAACCTGCCTGTACGGAAGCTTGCCTTTCTTTCGGACGGGAACAAATCCGGCACCCAGAAGGTAGCAGAGCGGCCCTGCAACGATAAAACCTCTGGATTCAGCGCCAACGACTTTATCTATGTGCTTATCACTGTACCGCTCATAAAGCATATCGATTGAATATTTAAACGCCGTGCTGTTCTTCCACAGCGTCGTAAGATCTTTGAATTGAATCCCCGGTTTGGGAAAATCAGGCACGTTTCGTACTTGTCGTTTCAGGTCCATACACTCTCCTTATTGGATGTAATTCCCTCTGTGAGCGGCATGTTCTCCGCTACACGCAAGAGGCTCAGGCATATGCATCCGTACAATCTGCAGCATCTGAAGGGCGTATTCCGTACTTTCATTACAGGCATTTAATCGCTTACAATGAACTCTCTAAGCTCGTCCGAGAGCGTAAAATTCTTCACCTTTTTCAGCGCGCTGTTTTGAATTTGCCTCACACGTTCCCTTGTTATACCAAGTATCCCGCCGGTCTCTTCGAGAGTATACGGTCCCTCCCCGTCGAGTCCGAAACGAAGCTCAATTATCTTCTTTTCACGAGAGCTGAGCTTATTGAGGACCTCCCTGATAAGCTTCTGCAGAGCCATAAAAAACAGCGCATCTTCGTGAAGGGTACTTGCCGAATCAACAATGAAATCGCCGAGCTCCGTGGAATGGTCTTCGTTCACGTGTACTTCCAGGGAACCCGGCTCCTGGGAAATATTGAAAGCTTCGAGAACCTTTTCCTCCGATATTCCAAGCTTTTTTGAAATTTCCAGGGCCGTCGGTTCTCTCCCGAACTGCTGGGTTAATTGTTTCGAAATATAATAGCACTTCTTAATGGCGTTCAACATATGTATCGGCACCCGTATGAGCCTTCCCTTGTCTGCAATAGCTTTGATAATCGATTGTCTGATCCACCATGTACCGTAGGTACTGAACTTGTAGCCCTTCGTATAATCAAAGCGATCGATTGCTTCGATCAAACCGATATTGCCCTCATCTATCAGATCAATTAGACTGAGCCCTCTGTGCTGAAATTTTTTAGCAATGCTCACAACGAGCCGCAGGTTTGCCGTTATAACATAATTTTTCACCTCGGTCAATTTTTTCTCAAACTCCTTCCGCTCTTTTTCATAATGGACTTCAGTAATATCGCCTGATTTCAGGTGCAGGCCAAGCTCCTTAAGCTTATCCTTGTAGTACTTTATCCTAATGTAGCAATTTTTTTCATCTTCCTGGTCCATAAGAGGTATTTTATTGATCTGCTTCAGATAATAGGTAAGCGGATTGTCACCGCTACCGCTCTCGCTTCCCGGGGAATCCTGTTCAAAATCGATTCTATCTTCCATCATACATATCACACTGTGTATGGCCCCGACTACGGACCGGAATCGCATCGCACTGCAGCCGACATGTTCGTCTTAATACTAGTATACGGACACTTATATATATACATTAATTAATTAGGCGAACTTCGAATTTTTTCTTTTCTTTAAAAATGACCATATCTTCACTGAAAAGATATAAGTTCCATGAAAATATTTACGAAGTTCGCAGCACAGTGTCGGTTTTTGGAGCATTACATGATAATTATTTCCAATTTACTTGGAATTCGACATTCGCCTTAATATTCAGGAGCGAGCGGAGAGCCGTATGCACTATACTGTCATGCATGTCAAAATATAAACATCGCCACATGAACGTATCAAACGAGAAAGCTAACAGTTATCATCTGCCTGATCGTCTCGTCTTAATATAATAAATACATCGAAAGTTATGGATAAAGAATTCCTCTCTTCAGAAAACAGCTGTGTTGGAACATCGAAGCATAACGGCAAAACTAATCCACTGTTTAATGTCGCTTGACGGCGGCATTAATTCCTTGAATGATTACGGCAGGTAGTACAGCGGATTCACCGGTTTGCCTCTATAAAACAGCTCATAGTGCATTTCCTCATCTGCCGAGTTGCGATTCGAATCCATCTTTGCAATAACGGTATTCTTCTTCACCGTCTGACCTTCCTTCACCAGGCTTTTAATATTTTTGGAGTACAGGCTGCAAAAATTACCTTCATGTTCAATGATTATCGTTTCGCCATATCCACGGACTACCCCCGCAACGACAACCACACCGCCCAGGCTGGCGACAACATCATCGTTGTCAGGAGCCTGTATATCGATACCGAACGAAAAATCATTCTTCAATTTACCGAAAGAGCGTACGACATCACCCCTCACCGGCCAGATCAATCCGATTTTCGTCGTATCATCAACGGACTTGTCCACACTGCCCTGAACATACAGAACCTTATCCGCTCCCGGTATCCATATCCAGGTGCCCTTCGCTATATGTACCACGTCTTCAATATCATTTGCCTCTTTTATCTCTTCGAGGCTTACCCGGTATGTCTTTGCTATTCGCCAGAGCGTTTGTCCCTCCCGCACCCTGTGCCATACGCCCCGTACGGAGGCACGCACATCCCTTCTTTCAACCTGCTGGGTGGTGGCGCATGAAGTAATGAAGAACAGAATGAAAAATGCTAAAAAAAGAAATTGTTTTTTCCGCATAACGCTTCTCTTCGGTTTCTCATCCGATGATATTTTTCAACCTGTTGTTTCCGACACAGGTGCTATTTCTTACATCGGAACATGGGATGTTTTTATTAAACGCAAATAGAGCGCTCAGACCAATCCTGGCACTACAGGAGTACAAAACTCTTGACACTTTCAAGAGAATCCAGTATCTTACCCTCTGCTGAAAAGAGGGGGCGTGGCGAAGCTTGGTTATCGCGCCGGCCTGTCAAGCCGGAGATCGCGGGTTCAATTCCCGTCGCTCCCGAAGTGCGGTGAGGTGCTCACCTCGCCCGATTCGTTTAATGTGCTTCCATTTCTGAAGTTTCAAGAGAAGACCATTGTCGCCGCCGGGCGGTACTACCCGGACGCAAAGCGGTCGAAAAATATCGGGCTATAGCGCAGTTTGGTAGCGCGCACGGTTCGGGACCGTGAGGTCGTGA
>CAZFTJ010000027.1:0-42106 GCA_964521865.1 uncultured Spirochaetota bacterium
CGAAATTCCTTGTCGGGTAAGTTCCGACCTGCACGAATGGTGTAACGGTCTGGGCGCTGTCTCAGCAAGAGACTCGGTGAAATTGAATTATCGGTGAAGATGCCGATTACCTATGGCTGGACGGAAAGACCCCGTGAACCTTTACTGTAACCTGATATTGGAATTTGATGTGGTATGTGTAGGATAGGTGGGAGGCTGTGAAGCCGGGACGCCAGTTCCGGTGGAGCCACCCTTGAAATACCACCCTTATCACATTGAATTTCTAACCGTTTGCCGTTATCCGGGAACGGGACAGTGTTAGGCGGGCAGTTTGACTGGGGCGGTCGCCTCCTAAATTGTAACGGGGGCGCGCGAAGGTTCCCTCAGCACGGTCGGAAATCGTGCGTAGAGTGTAAAGGCATAAGGGAGCTTGACTGCGAGACAAACAAGTCGAGCAGGTGCGAAAGCAGGCCTTAGTGATCCGGCGGTTGCGTGTGGAAGCGCCGTCGCTCATCGGATAAAAGGTACTCCGGGGATAACAGGCTTATCTCCCCCAAGAGTTCACATCGACGGGGAGGTTTGGCACCTCGATGTCGGCTCATCGCATCCTGGGGCTGAAGCAGGTCCCAAGGGTTTGGCTGTTCGCCAATTAAAGCGGTACGCGAGCTGGGTTCAGAACGTCGTGAGACAGTTCGGTCCCTATCCGCCATAGGCGCTGGATATTTGAGAGGAGCTGCTCCTAGTACGAGAGGACCGGGGTGGACGTACCTCTGGTGTACCAGTTGTCCCGCCAGGGGCATTGCTGGGTAGCTATGTACGGAAGGGATAACCGCTGAAAGCATCTAAGTGGGAAGCCCACCTCAAGATTAGATATCCCTTTCTCTTTAAGAGAACTGAAGGTGCCTTGAAGATGACGAGGTTGATAGGCTGGAGGTGTACGTGCAGTAATGCATTCAGCCGACCAGTACTAATACACCGTGAGGCTTGACCATATTATTTTATCTTTCCTGTGAAGGGGCATAAAAAATCCCTTAAAACGGGAAATTCCGGTAATAACTAACGGAAACGCTTTTGATTGAAAATTCCGTTCTCAGTACATTATTACGTTTAATTGATCTGGTGACCATAGCGGGGGGGAAACACCCGTTTCCATACCGAACACGGAAGTTAAGCTCCCCAGCGCCGATGGTACTGCACGGGTAACTGTGTGGGAGAGTAGGTCGTTGCCAGGTCTTTTTTTATTGCCCGCCGCCGGGTTTTCAAAAAACCTCTACATCCTTCCACTGCTTTTATTCTGCAGACGAACTGCCGTCTTGTATTTCCGGCAGCAGACGTTCTATTTTCGACTCCGCGTGGATCTTTTTCAGCAGGGCGTCCAACTCTTCCTGCGTCTTGACCTGTTTAAGATACTCTTCGATTTTATTCTTCATGTATTTATATGGAGCGGTTACTTGAGGCCTCCTGTCGGTCACCTGTATGAGATGATACCCGTACCTCGTTTTGACGATAGGACTTACCTCTCCCGGCTGCAGTGCAAATGCGGCAACCTCAAATGGTTTTGCCATCTGTCCCCGCTGGAAGAATCCGAGATCGCCTCCCTGTTCGGCACTCGGACCTTCGGAATATTCCTTTGCAAGCTCTTCGAAATCCGCTCCGTTTTGAAGCTTCTTCTGCACATCTTTTATTTTATTAAGCGCTTTTTCATCCGCTTTTTCATCCGCCCCTTCAGGAACCAGGATGAGGATATGCCGCGCCCGGATTTGCTCAGGCTGGCTGAAAGCCTCGGGATGCTTGTCATAGTACTCACGCGATTCGTTTTCCGGGATGGTTATCGACGAATAGATTTCTTTTTCAACGAAATTGTGCACTGCAATGTTTCTTCGTATATCCTCTTTTAGGGAATCGGGCGTGTAATTCATCCTGTTTAAAGCGGCCTGAAATTCCTTATCATCGGAAAACTGTTTTTTTACCCCTTCAAACTGATTCGAAACCTCCTCCTCATCAACGATGTAGCCGCGTTTTTTGCTTTCCTGATAGAGGAGCTCGCCGTCGATAAGATTCTCGAGTATGCTCTTTCTGAATTCACCCATCTGCGATTCATCTATTTTCTTGCCCTGGCTGAGATAACGCTGGTGCGCTATGGCAACCTGTCGTTCAAAGTCCGTTCTTGAAATCGGTTCGCCGTTTACGATGGCAACTGCATCTTTCAGGAGTTTCTTGGTTCTACGGTCAGCTCCTTGGGCCGTCATGGTACACGTAACCAGAAGAACGGCGACGCCGGCGAAGATAGCCTTATTTCTTATATTCATTTTCATTATCCTGTCCTCTCATTTGACCCGTGCTGTGGAAAACTTTGAACAAAGGGTTTTCAAGAACATAGTCAATTAATATATACGAGGCAAATTTTCTTTTTGGCTTGCAGATTTGCAGCAGCTCATTTGTGAGATTCACAAAATCAGATGGAAAAAAGTTTCGATATTTTTTCTTGACTCGACTTTATTTTATACATACATTCATGTATGTATGTATATGTAAACTGGAATCGTACATGAGAAGAACAAAAGATGAAGCCGAGGAAACGAAAAAAAATATCGTCGAAGCAGCGGTCGAGCTTTTTGAAGTAAACGGATATGAGGCAACGCGAATCGAGGATATTGCAGAAAGGGCGGGTTTGACGCGCGGGGCGGTATACTGGCATTTCAAAACAAAAATCGATCTGTATTCATATATATTCACAATGTTTGAGAAACGGCTCGATAAGCTGATAGCAGAATCGGAACAGCAAACCGCTTCTCCGATTTCACGTCTGCGGTGGTTCATTGTCAATATGATTACAAGGCAGGAGATACTGCTGGGATTCAGGCAGATGAAGATAGCGGCTATGTCCAATTTTGAATTTATGAGAACATCGAATATACTCCAAAAAAAAGGCGAAAAAACCGCTCTAAAGTACATGAAGGTGCTGGCGCAAATCGTCACGGAGGGAATTGCAGCCGGTGAAGTACGCGAGGATGTCGACCCCGTCCATGCAGCATGGCTTACCGCATTCTTCGTTGCGGGAGCAATCGGAATAAATCTGCATAAGCAGGCGCCTGCCGAAATGAGAGACGGTGTTTTGGATATTGTTGACCTTTTTTTAAAGGGGATTGTTACAAAAGAATAGTATTTCCGCAGTATAACGGCCCCTATAGCGAAGCTCGCGGATGAGCGTTGATAACGACGAACGTGCCGGCCGATGCGTTTATTGTCCGGCCTGCGGCCGGATGACATCAGGAATAAAGGGAAAATACAAGGAAAATACAATGAAAAGATTACTCTATCTTATATGGCTGCCCGCATTGATTTCGTTTGCCTTTACCGGCTGCAGCGAAGATCCGGTCGCAAACAACAATCTTGAGCAGATTTATCGAGAGGAGGGGGTGCCCGTAAAGACGCAGCAGATTGCACCCCGTTCTTTTAAAACCTGGCTGCTGTACAACGCAGAGCTCGCGGGTATAGAGGAGTCTTCCGGAAACTCGATGGTTGCCGACAGGGTGGATAAAATCTACGCGAAAGTCGGCGACTACGTGCAAAAGGATCAGGTGATACTGAGTTTTCCAACCGACAATCCGGCGGCGAAGTATTATCAGGCAGAGGTGGCCTACGAGAGTGCGAAGAAATCCTACGAACGGTTAAAAAACCTCTATTCGAGCGGCGGTGTATCGCGCCAGGACCTGGACAATGCGAAGGCAGCCTTTGAAGTCGCCTCTGCAAACTGGAACACCTCCCGTCAGACGGTCGAGGTCAAGGCCCCGATACGCGGGTATATCACGAAGATTAACGTGAGCGAATCCGACAATGTCCAACCCGGCGATGAGCTTTTCACCATTTCGCAGACCGACAGGCTCAAGGCGAAAGTCTGGGCAACGGGAAAAGAAATTCTCGATATTCGAGTGGGCCAGCCGGCATCTGCAGAATGGAACGGGGTGCTCCTCAGCGGCACCGTCACTCAGGTGGATATGGCTCTCAACCGCGATACGCAGGCATTTGGTGTGGTTGTCGAATTCGACAACCCGAAAAACAGTATACCTATGGGCATTACCGCCGCAGTCAGCATTTTTACCTACACAAACCCCAATGCGGTTGTGGTTGAGAGGAAGGATATTTTTAAGGACAAAAGCGGGCAGTTCGTGTACGTCGCAGCGGACGGAAAGGCTGAAAAGCGACCTGTTGTCCAAGGGCGCAGTCAGGGTCCGGATGTTGAGATTACCGAAGGCTTGAAACCGGGAGATCAGCTCATCGTCGAGGGGCAGATGCTTCTTGAAGACGGCGGCAGAATTAAAAGCATGTAATGCCGCCGCCGGGCGGCATGTTCTCTGCAGTATGTAAGCGGGGTTATGTCCGGCGGCATCATACAGGAGAAGAGCCGTGTTTCTTTCGAATATATCGATTAAAAGACCTATCATGATGAGCATGATTATTCTCGCAGTCGTGCTGTTCGGCCTGCTCGCCTTTTTCAGTGTGCCGCTCAACCTGATGCCGAGCATCAAGCTCCCCTACGTTACCATACAGGTTGTATATCCCGGCGCCGGGCCTCAGGAGGTTGAAACGCAAATAATAAAACCTGTCGAGGATGTGATTTCCACCATAAGCGGTATCAAAACCCTTACTTCGTATGCAATGGAAAATGTCGGGATTACGCTCATAGAGTTCGAGCTCGGTAAAGATGTGAATGTGGCGAATCAGGAGGTGAAGGATAAGATCGATTCTATACTCAACCAGTTTCCCGACGATGCCCAGCTTCCTGTTGTGGAAAAGGTTGATATCAATGCGAGGCCCATCATCGATATCCTCCTTTCAGGAAATCTTGAAATGAAGGAACTCAACGACCTTGCACGCAAAAATTTGAAGAACAGGCTCTCCCAAATAAAAGGTGTCGCCAGGGTCGATATCAAGGGTGGAGAGCAGAGGGAAATCCGCGTCGAGCTCGACAACCGCGTTGTCTTTCAGAATGCCATTTCTCTGACACAGCTCGGCCAGATACTTGCCGTGCAGAATATCGATATGCCCGGCGGCCAGTACAACGAGCGCTCGCAGGAGTACTCGGTTCGCATGAAAGGGCAGCTCGGGTCTGTCGATGCGCTGAAGGCTCTCGAGGTGCCGACTCCCTTCGGAGCAAAAAAGCTCGGACAGCTTGCCAGTGTGAGGGATGCGACCGCCGATGTACGGGAGCGCATGGTCTATTTCGACAACAGGTCGAAGATACGGGATGAAAACGTCGTGCTGCTCAGCATTATTCCGGCGCCTGACGGCAACACGGTTGAGATAGCAAACGGTGTACAAAAAATTTTTCCCTCGCTGAAGGCGGACCTGCCGCCCGGCAGCAATCTTACCATAGTAAACGATGATTCGGTGTTTATCAGGAGCACGGTCAACGATACACTCATGAATATCTTCCTGGGCATCGTTCTCACCGCAGGCGTACTGCTCTTTTTCCTGCACGATCTCCGTTCCACCTTTATCGCTTCACTCGCGATGCCCGTCTCCATAATTTCGACATTCCTCCTCCTCAGAGGAGCAGGATTCACGAAGAATGTCTTGTCGCTCATGGGCCTGTCGGTCTCGGTGGGAATACTCGTCACCAATTCCGTAGTAGTGCTCGAGAACATATTTCGGCACATGGGAATGGGGAATACCCGGATCGAGGCGGCTGACAGGGGCACATCGGAAATTACAACTGCGGTATTAGCCTCAACGTTGACCAATGTCGCGGTGTTTCTGCCGCTTGCTTTGGTGAAAGGAATGGTGGGTATTTTTTTAAAAGAGTTCGCCCTGACTGTTGTATTCGCCACAATCTTCTCTCTCCTCGTATCGTTTACCCTTACCCCCATGCTCGCATCTCTCATGCTGCCCGAGCACGACAGGAAGAAACATCCTCTCGGCAGGCGGCTCGAAGCTATGTTCCGTTCATGGGGACATGGATACCGGCGCATTCTCACGAAAATTTTCATGAAAAAATCCCGCGGCATCCTGCTTGTTTCGGGTGTGGTGATTCTTTTTTTCGGAAGCTTCTTTCTGGCGACCCGGATTGGATTCGAATTTTCGCCGGAAATGGACCAGGGCGCCCTGAGCATTGAGGTGGAGATGCCGCAGGGGTACAACCTCTCTGAAACAGCCGACCTCATGGCAGAAATAGAACAGCGTATTCAGGCGCATCCGGAAGTCGAGCACATGGTGACGACATTGGGTAGTATCAGCGATCTGGACAAGGGCACCAACATGGCAACAATGGATGTGCGGCTCGTCGATGCCCGGAAGAGAGGCCTGAGTGACAAGGCGATTTCGAATCTTATTGTGGGAGAGCTTGCCGACATTCCAAATGCCAAGATCAGGGTTCAGTCGGTCGGCATGGGCGCAGGGTCGGGAAGCTACCCGGTCGAGTTTTACCTGCAGGGACAGGATATCGATACACTCGAAAAATACAGGGTTGAAATTCTCGATGAGCTGAAGGATGTACGGGGGCTCGTGAACCTCACCACGAGCTCAAGGGTCGGAAAGCCGGAGATAACCCTCATTCCGGACAGGGTAAAGATGAAAAATGCGGGTGTGAACATGTACGATCTCGCCCTCAGCCTGAGAGGCGCGGTTGAGGGAATAGTGGCGACAACCTACCGGGAAGGTGGTGAGGATTACGACGTTCGGGTAATGATGTCGGATAACTCCGTCGATACCCCGGAAAAGATAGAGAACATCAGCATAGCGACCAGGGAGGGGGTGTACCGTCTCGCCCAGTTTGCAGATGTGCAGTATACCCAGGGATACAGCAAACTCATGCACAGGAACAAGTACAATGTCGTACAATTCACCGGGTCTCCCGCTCTGGGGTACCCGCTTGGGGCCGTTGTGGGTTCCATACAGAAGAAAATCGGATTGTTGAAACTCCCTGAAGGGTACGACATAACATGGGGCGGCAGCGCACAGATGATGCAGGATACGGCCCGTGATATGGGCAGGGCTTTTTTGATCGCCATACTCATCACCTATATGCTCCTGGCAGCAATTCTGGAAAATCTCTTTCAGCCGCTTCTCATTCTGGGCACGGTGCCGCTTGCGCTGATCGGGGTATTCGGAGCGCTGTTTATAACCGGGCAGACGATGAATATGGTATCGATGATGGCGATAATTATGCTCGTCGGAATCGTGGTGAACAACGCCATACTGCTTCTGGATTATACGAATGTGTTGAAAAGGGGGGGGAGAGACACGAGGTCCGCCCTGTTGGAGGCGTGCCCGGTAAAGCTCAAGCCGATTATTATGTCGACGACGGCCATTATCCTGGGCATGCTGCCGCTCGCGCTCGGTATCGGGACTTCGGGTGCCGAACTGAGACAGCCGATGGGGATTGTGAGCATCGGTGGGCTGATTGTTTCCTCTCTGCTGACCCTGTTTATCATTCCGACACTGTACAACCTGTTTTCAGGGGAAAAAGCGGCAGAAAGCGAATAGACGACCGCGGAGCATGCCGGTGAGCAGGAGGCAGTCGTGTGAAGGGAAACCCGCTGTACGGTTCATAAGACCCGTTTGAGTTCATGGTTTTATCCATTAAAACTCCGGTCCAGCGAAGCGATATATTTTCCTTTTGTAACAGAATTTTATAATTAACCGACTATATTATGTTGCAATTACCTGCCAATACATTTAAAAGGTAAAAACCATACGGCAAGTGTCGGTTTTTACTTTTTAGGTTTGAAAGTTCACTTGCCTATTATTAATGAAGAAAAGAGGGGCGTGTATGACGGCACAAATTCACGAAAGAAGATGGAATAGAAGGATCAAAATCCTGATTGCGGGGATGCCTGTAATCTTCCTCTTGGCAGCTTGTCCGCATATCCTGCGGGCTGAAACCATCACCCTCACGCTCGAGCAGGCGATCGGGCTCGGTCTCAAGAACAGCAGCAGCCTCAGGCAGAAGATGCTCAAAGTCGCGTCGGCCGGTGCGGACCTGCAGAGCGCAAAAGCGGCACGATACACCGATGTGTCGGCGTCGCTGTCATACTCTCATCTCTTCGAACAGCCGAAGATGGAAGACACGACATTCGATCTCGGCCAGGGCCCTGTCACCATCCCGGGGATGTATCTTTCCGCACAGGACCCCATCATGCTGGAGCTCAGTGCAAACCAGGCGATCTATACTTTCGGTAAGATTAAAACAGGTATAAAGCTTGCCGAGGAGGGTTTGGACCTTGCCAGGCAGGAACTGGAGGAGGAGAAACGTTCGCTGATCATAAAGATAAAACGGGCGTTTTACGGGTACATACTCGCCCGGGATATTGTTTCGGTTCAGGAGGAGACCCTCGGAAATAAACAGGAGGCGCTCGATATCGCGAAGAAGCGATTTCAGGCGGGGCTCGGTTCTGAATTGGATGTGCTGAGCGCCGAGTCCGACGTCGAGAATTTCATGCCCGAGGTCATATCGGCACGAAACCGGGTAAAGTTCGCCATTTTAGCGGTGATGGACCTCCTCGGTCTCGAGGAGCAGGGAGGAAAAACATACGATGTCCAGCTCGTCGGTGAGCTCAAGCCGGAATATCACCGACTTAACAGTGATGAGCTCGTTAAAACGGCCATGAAGAATAACTACAATATTCTACAGTACCGCTCGGGCATCAGTGCCGCGAAATACCGGCAAACCCTTTCAGCACGGGCAAAATATCCCACCATTGCAGGTTTTGCGAATTACTCCGTACAGAGCGGGTACGATGCATCAACCGGTGAGAACAAATACTCAGGTGAAGGTTCCTGGACCGACCTGCTGACCGTTGGCGTCGGCGTGCAGATGCCGTTATCGGCGCTTTTTCCATGGAGCAGCGAGAACGCGAAAGCAAAGAAATCCGAATTCGACGCTCAAAGTCTCACAACAGGTCTCGACTCGGTTGAGAGCGGTATACGACTCTCCATACAGAATATCCTTTTGAGCCTTGAAGAGGAAAAGGCGAAGATAGGGTCGGGAAAAAAGAGCGTTGAAGTAGCACGGAAGTTTCTTGAAACCTCGAAACAGAGCTACGCAAACGGCCTGATTTCAAATACCCGGCTCAAGGACGCGCAGCTCAACCTCAATGCTGCCCAGCTTGGATACCTGAGTGCGATATACAACTACAACATGGCCCTCTACGACCTGTACGACGCGATGGGCGTCGACAGCCTGTAGCTGTTTCGGGAAAAAGAATGTGCGGGATACGGATGCAGATACTATCCTGTTTTACTGATTCCGCTTGAAATTTTGTTTGCACGGTGAGTACATTATGTTCGCAGAATGCAGTCTGATGACTGCAATTTTTTTGTGTTCGAACCGGTTATTGAGGCTCGCGGATCATCGGTGGCGAGTGTGCTCGCCTGTCTGCGTCCGTTATTCGGCTGTGTGCGGACCGATACGCCGGTTTAACACCACGGTCACCGTTCAGTCGAAAGCATGCGGGCCGATCTTTCTGCGGGAATAGGGGAATACTATGAAAGCCGCTCTGCTTCATGCAATGGAACATGCGGTGGAATCGATAGAGAGATTGCCCCTGCAGGATATACACCTCTTCCATCATAACGATACGGACGGCCTTACATCGGGCGCCATCTTAACGAGAGCGTTCGTCAGAAAGGGTTATGCCGTTTCACGTATCGCGCTCGAGAAACCATACCCCGCGGTTTTGAAGAAAATCTTCTGCATGGAGGGAGCACTGCTGGTGTTCGCCGATTTTGCAGGCAGGATCGATCCGCTGCTTGCAGATATGAATAATGGGAAAAATCTCATCATTATTCTGGACCATCATGTGGCGGAAGAATCCGGGGATCCGAAGGTACTCAACCTCGACCCGGACCTCTTCGGCCTGAAAGGCGACAGGGATATAGCGGCTTCGACGACCTGCTTTCTGTTTGCGAAGGTTATGGATGAAAAGAACGTTGATCTTGCGTCTCTCGCGGCGCTGGGCGCGGTCGGCGATGAGTTTTTTGTTGATGGCGAGCTCGTCAGTGAAAACCTGAATGCGGCGCTGGAAGCAGTCGAACAGGGGCGCCTCGAGATCGACGAAAGCAGAAGAGAGGGAAAGAGGTACATCTTCCGCACCTCGAAGGGGAACATAACGGGAGATGCCTTTGAGGAGTACCTGGATGTTCTCGGCGGAGCAGGCTACTACAAGAACGGTCCTGATATCGGCGTGCAGGTCTGCCTCGAGGGATTCTTTCCGCAGTCGGATGCAATGGTCGAGAATCTCAAACTGGTAAAGGACCGTATCTTTACTGATGAAATCAATAGACTTGAAAACGGAGAAATGCACCATACGCCCCATATACAGTGGTTTCACGTGCACAACCGGTTTTCGCCGATGGGTGTAAAAATGGTGGGGGCGTTCTGCGATGCAGTCAGGCGTATGGATTTTATAGACAAGGATAAGTATATTGCCGGATTCCAGGCGATACCCGATGTAATTCCGGGGTTCGGGAATATACAATTAAATCAGGCAAAGATATCCATGCGTGTTCCGCCTGCAATGGAGAAGGATATCAGAACGGGTAAAAGAATGGGCCTGAATGTGCTCCTGCCCGAGGCGACGAGACGGCTCGGGGGTTTTTCCGATGCGTGCCACAGTCTGACCGCAGCTACAACCGTTGATGTCGGCAAAGAGGAGCAGGTGATCGGGGAAATGGAGAAGATTCTCGGAAAATAGAAGGAAAAAGAAGATATGTGAAACCGTTCGTAAACGGCGGGCGGCGAGCGCAGCACCGGAGAATCAGACAAAAGAACGGACGTCTTTGCATAAAACAATTGATTGGAGGAAGGTATGGGTAGAGGAACAGGATACGGAAAAACGATACTGATCGGAGACCAGTTCGTCCTGGAAGGAGTTCCTGCCATTGTCTCGTCAATACCCTATGAGACGGTATCGGCGGTTGAACGGATGGAGGGCAGGGGATGGGAGCTGAAAGACGATAGAAAAGAAGTGCCGGGATACAAGAAGAGCAAGGAGAAGCTCCAGGTTCAATCGATCAACAAAATACTCGAGGTGATGGGTATCGATACGGATAAAACAGCGGTCAGAATAACCCTGGGCGGCACGCTCCTCGCCGGAAGCGGTGTCGGCGCAAGTGCGGCTGGTTGTGTGTCGCTTGCGCGCGCGCTGAACGACGAGTTTGCTCTCGGATTTTCAATAGATGAAATCAACCGGATCGCCTGGGAAGGGGAGTTTGCCTATCACGGCGAACCGAGCGGTGTGGACAATACGGCATCATGCTACGGCGGACTGATGCTCTTTCAGCTCAGGGACGGAAAAAAAGAAGAAAAAACAGTGGAGAAGATTCGGGTAAAGAGGCCGATTGAGGTCGTTTTAGGTAATAGCGGTATTTCGGCGGATACGCGAAAACTCGATGAGCTCGTCGAGCGGGAAAAGAATAAAGATCCTGAAGGATTCGGAAAGAGACTTGACTTCATCACCGAACAGGCGTTCGACATGAAGAAGGCGCTCGAGGCATACGATCTTGAAATTGTCGGAAAGATCATGACCGAAAACCATACGATACTCATCGATATGGGGCTTTCCCATGAAAGACTGATACACCTCTGCGACCTCGCGCGAAGAAAAGGGGCTCTCGGCGCAAAGCTCACCGGCGGGGGCATGGGGGGCTACATGGTTGCGCTTACCCCGGGCAAAGATCTCCAGGAAAGGGTTGCGAAGGCGATGGAAGATGAGGGTTTTGCCGTTATTCGGGCGGCTGTCGGCGGGAAATGAAAAGGCCGGTCGGCCTGCCGCTTCCCGGCGGCAATAGATAGAAACAGGTCTTATACGCATAAATAATTCCTTTGACAGAGCAGGAAGCAGGGTATATAATTAATTTCAGTTTATCCATTTTAATAAGGTTTTTTCAAGCAAAGGATTACCTTGAAGCCCTACTAGAAATGTATTCGAATCGTTTGTCCGAATGAGGTACTGGATACGGATTTGAGAATACATCCCTCCAAAATTGAAGATAATATTTCAGACATGAGTTTCCCCCGCCCTAACCACTCTATTTGACTTATCCAAAACCTGATTCGGGCAAAACGATTCTTAATAAATTCCCGAAAGGAGGAAGGTCAAATGGATGCGATACTGCTGATGGTGGTGGTATTTGTCGGCTACATCGTTGCTTATAACCTGTACGGCAAATTTGTAGGCCGAAAGATATTTGCTCTTACCAACGCCAACAAAACTCCTGCAGTAGAATTTGAAGACGGCAAGGACTACGTCCCGACACGCAAGCATATCATATTCGGTCACCACTTTACCTCTATTGCAGGTACCGGCCCGATTGTCGGTCCCGCCATCGCCGTAATCTGGGGATGGCTTCCGGCAGTTATCTAGGTTCTTGTAGGTACCATTGTTATGGGCGCAGTACATGATTTCGGTTCCCTGGTTATATCGCTGCGGAATCAGGGTAAATCCATCTCCGAAGTAACGGCACAATATATAAATCCAAGAGTGAGAACAATATTTTTCAGCATCGTTTTTCTTGAGCTGTGGATCGGTATTGCGTATAAGAGCTCGGAAGGTGCCCTGCTTACCGGCACTTCAGCATGGACTGCGCACTACAAGTCCTGGGCAGCAGCGGCAGGACTCGGCTCGAAGATCGACGCGTTTGTTGTGGGCAGCGCGAATCTGATTTCTTCCTTCGGCATCCCGAAAAATATTGCGATTGTTGTTATGGGTGTGTTCATCGCATCCTTTGCGGGTACCACTCTTGATACCGCGACAAGAATACAGCGATACGTTATTCAGGAGCTCTCAGGCGATGCAAAGATCAATTTCCTGAAGAACATGCTTGTCGCAACGGCTGTCGCAGTTGTTACCGCCGGCGTACTTGCCTTTGCGAACGGCGCCTCGGGAAGCGGCGCATTGACTCTCTGGCCGCTCTTCGGCGCGACGAATCAAATTTTAGCCAGCCTCGCCCTGCTGGTAATTACGGTATATCTGAAAAAGAAAGGCAGGATGTCATACTTAATCAGCGGTCTGCCCGCCGTTTTTATGATGATCATGACGACTTGGGCTCTGGTTAAGAATGAGATCAACTTTATAACTGCCGGAAACACGCTTCTTTCAGTTATCAATGCTGTCGTTGTACTGATTGCAATCTGGGTGGCGATTGAAGGGTGGATTACCGTATTCTCTGCGGAAAAGCCGCCGAAAGAGGTAGCAGCCGAAACCTGATGCCGCCGCCAAGCGGCTTGTTCTAAGCGTCGAGCCGAAGACTTGTCAGTACCGCCAGGGGCGGTATTATGTCCGCCCAACTGGATTTGTTGATAAATCCTGGTGCTTGCAACGGCGGTATTGAATCACGGCAGATCGGAGAATGTATATTCCAGTGGTGCAAAAAAAACTTAACCTGACATTCTGGACTGCTGCATCTTTTGTGGCGGCGGTTTTGACAGCAGTATATATCCTCCATAAATACGGAATAACGGTACAGGTCCCGCCCGGAAGCCCGCGTTTATGGGGGATACTTTTTTTACTGCTGACTGCATTATGCTGCATTGCAACACCTATACTGATAAGAACCGGTTTTCATGACAGGGCAGTTAAAAATAAAAATGTTACGCGTGCACAGTTTGAAAAGTACCAGAAAGGTATTATCCTGACGACTTTTGCAGGAGCTTTTATAGCCGATCTCGCGTATCTTTTTCTCGCCGGGCAGTTTTATGTGTACGGCTGTATTCTGGCCGCAATTTACGGCGTGTACGGAGCAATACCCACCCGGAAAAAAATAACCGCAGAGATGAGATTTTACAATCTTGAGGATGGGGAAGAGGACTAGGGTTGAACATTCACGCGATAATAAAATGTATTGTGGAGTTTTTAAAGGATATGCGGACGGTAAACAGGGAAAATGCAACCAATGTTTTGGAGTACGAAATCGACGAGCTTGAGAATATATTTGCCCTTCTTTTATTCGGTTCATTTGTCGGTCTGCCGTCTCCTCCGATGTATATAACCCTGCCGCTTCTTGCATTGATGGAAAAGGAAGTTACGATGATGTATGAAAAAATAAATGTTTCACATGACGCCCTCGCATCTATTTCCGGTGTACTGGGCGAGCCGTAAGGGTTTCGTATAGTGAAGATACTTATCTTTGTCGGCAAGGGAGGAGTCGGCAAGTCAACAGGTTCCGCTCTCTTTTCGGTTAAACTCGCTGCAGGCGGGAGTACGGTATTCTTAAACTCGATAGATCCGGCGCACAACCTCCACGATATATTTAAAATGCAGATAGGGTCTCGGCCCAAAGAGATTTTTCCCGGACTTACAGTGCTGGAGACTGAACCGGGCGAGTGGGTAAAAAAATACCTGAAAGATACACAAAAAGAGCTCAGATCGATCTATAAATACCAGCAGGCTCTGAATCTCCAGAAATATTTTAAAATTTTAAAATATTCACCCGGTATTGAAGAGTATGCAGTGCTTCTTGCTCTGGAGCATGCAGTAAATCGGAATAAAGAAAAGGATTACATCGTTTTCGACACACCGCCGACAGCGTTGACTCTGCGTTTTCTCGCCCTTCCCAGCGTTTCGCTGCACTGGCTCAATGAGCTGTCCGGTTTCAGGCAGACTATACTCGATAAAAAAGATATCATGACAAAGATACGATCAGGCAAAAAACAGGGGCTTGTCGAGAAAGACCCTGTGCTGCTGCGGATTAAACAGCTTCTGGACAGGTATGGCGGATTTGCACAGCTTTTAAAAGATCCGAGGAAGACGCGGATCATTGTTGTTCTCAACCCCGACCGACTTTCGTTCGCTGAGTCGATTTCCATAAAAAACGAGCTTGAAGGCATTGGAATAACAATATCGTTCGCAATCGTAAACAAGTACGGGGGGCAGACCGATTTTCTTTCAATTCTCAAAAAGGAATTCACAGGCACGCACATAGGGGTGCTCGAAAAGCAGAGAGAAGAGATCCGGGGGATCGATACGCTCTCAGGGTTGGAAATTCCCATTGATGAAGGGATGCTGTAGCGTATTCTGAAAAATGCGATCACAGCACTCTTAAAATAACATCGTTCTCGTACTTCCGCATGCGGCAGGACAATGGACGTACATAATCATATTGAAACACCGATGAAAGCCCTGACAGCCGGGTTGTGCGGTTTTTTATCGGCGATCCTGGTCTTTTACTACGGCTGTCTTTCTTTTAACGTAAGCGATGCGCCTCTCTTTGGTCGAAAGCTTCAATCTGTTCAGCTCACGATAAACGAGTGTCGGGTCGATTTCGAGAGCGCCGTAACGTTGCGATGCGAGCGCTTTGGCGATTTTCACTGCGGAATACTCGGGATAATCGGCAATCACGTTGAGAATCTTTCGGCTGATTTCAAAATCAAGTACCTCCATCTCCCTTTTTTGAGTTTCAGGAACAATCGCCTCTATCCCCTTCTCGTCACGAAGCTTTTTCAGCTTGTAGTAGCTGCTCCTGGAAATACCTGCCGATCTGCATGCGTCGGTAACGGATACGCCTTTTTTTTCAATCAAGTCGAAAAGCATAAGCCTCTTTTCATACTCGAGCTCGTCGTATTTCTTCTTCTCCTTTATCACCACAAATGTAATATCGTCGTTCTGAGGATGACCTCGGGTAAAGTTTTTTATCCCGTCGACAAGCTGTTGTGAAAAGTCGTCCACTGGAAGCTCCCTGTGCTCCCGGATAAAATTCATAAGCCGCTCCTCGCCGAACTCCTCACGATTTGAATTCATCGCCTCCGTTATACCGTCCGTATATACAAAGAGAATATCTCCCATGTTGAGGTTTATTTTTTCGTTTGAGATATTCTTTCTGAACACACGGTTGTCGCCGAGATTCAATCCTATTGGAAACCCCTTTGGATTCAATTTATACAATCGATCCGTCTCAGATCGGTACAGCACCATAGGCGTATGTCCGGCACTCGCGTAATTTATGATATGTTTCTTCGAATCGAGTATGACGTAGAAAAGGGTAATATACATCCCCTTTTTGAATTCTCCGTCCAGGGTGGCGTTTAGCTTTTTCAGCACTTCGCTTGCGCATTTATTTCCACGCGCTTCAAGACGTAACGCTGTGCGAACAATGCTCATTACAAAGGCGCCTCCCACCCCTTTTCCAGAAACATCTCCCACAACGATCCCTATTGAATTTTCGTCTACATAAAAAAAATCGTAGTAGTCGCCGCCAACCTCCATTGCTGCATCGTATTTAGCTGCTATCTCGAATCCTTCTGTTTCCGGCACCTGGCGCGGAAGCAGGGTCTGCTGAATATTCTGCGCAAGCTGCATCTCTCTCTTCAGGCGGGCCTGGTCGGTCAGTCTGACCTGTGACTGCTTTATCTCACGCATCATTCTGTTAAAAGCGGTGGATATTTCCGCAAACTCCCCGAATCCCGCGTAGTGAAAGCTGCCGGCCGCACCTTCTTTGCCCACACGGTCGATCTCCTCGGTAATCTTTTTTATAGGCGTAACGAACATATTGCCCATAAAACTGATGCCTGCAATGCCTATAATCCAGAAAACGATCATATACAGGACGATTCTCGCCCTGTTCATTCGTACTGCGACAGACTTTTCCACCACTTTTTTTTCAATTGAGAGGAACACCTTTCCTATCACCATATCTGAAATTCTGATAGGCACCGCAATATACACACAACTTTTATAGATCGGATCCACATACTCGTCAACGAGCTGATCCTGCTCAATGAGTGACGCGACTCCCTCCGGCGGTTTGTAAATCTTTCCGATGTTTGTCACGGTTTTATCGGCAGTCACTATCCCGTTTCTATCAATTACAGTAAGTCGCACTATGGACGGTTCCTCCTCGACCAGCTTGTATATCTGCTCAGTTATGAGGAGATCCCGTTCGCTGAGAATATAATCCGCCGTCGTCGAAGCAAATCCCTTCAACAATGCCACATAACTATTCACAAATTGACGTGCGAAGGTTCTTTTCTGGGAGAATGTTGCGATAAAGAAGGTGCCTGCTGTGATACAGGAAATTATAAGAGTCGCCACAACCGCAAATCTGACCCGTATTGTCATTCCGGATGGTTTGAAATTCTGCTTGACCTGATCGATCAGCTTCGGTTTCGGTTCGACACTATTGATCAGGGTCAGTACATTGGTATCACCGATACGTTCATAATGTACCTCGTCATTCAATTGTCTGATAAGATATATACCAAACCCACCTTTTCGTTTTTCACGCACATAGAGGTCGAGATCGGGGTTCAGAACGATATTGTAGTCAAAGGCGACGCCGCTGTCCGTAATCCTGGTTACTACCCTCTCATTGTGTTTTTCTATTTCAATACGAATATCTCCACGTTCCATACCGTTATATGCGTAGCGGATAATATTGGTGCAGATCTCATCAAGCGAAAGCTTAAAGCCGTTGAGCTGTCGCATATTAAAACCGAATTTCTCCCCGTACTTGATCGCAGAGTCTCTGATACGGGTAAGATAGGCGGCCTCTGCAGGTACAACGAACGTTTTGAGCTTTTGGTTTCTCACTGTACTTCCCGGTTGTATGTTATGTGGGTAACAGATTCATTTTGTAAAATAGATTGACAGGCTCAGCAATGCCTCTGATTATACAGGAAAGTATGAAAAAGTAAATAACCAATAAACCTTTTCGTAACGAAATGAATTAAAGAACCTGTCCCGATCGGCTTACTCCTGTATAACTGACAAATTTCTTACATCGAGTATTGCTGGCAATTGACAAATGCACCGGTATATACTATGATTACCGTTATGACGGAAGAAATGATCGATAAAATAGAGGCAGTGTTGTAGAGGGTGAAGGAGCCTGAAAGCAAGCTGTATCTGGCGCAGCTCGGGTTGGTAAGACGAGTCCGGTACAGTAAATCGCACAAAAAGCTGATTATCTTTATCAATCCGGTTCGGCCTGCGCCCACGTGCTGTTCCGTCATAGCAGTACTTCTGCAGGAAACCACGATGCACACGATGGTGGATGAGTTCAAGAAGGAGTTTCCCGGTCTTTCTGTAGAGGTAACCGTATAGCATAGGAGGTTTGTTTCATGGAATCTCCTCTGTGCTCTCCACGTATGTAGTTTTTCCGCTCCGCCTGGCTCTACATATGCTCGGATGTGCGTATACAGGATTGCCATGAACGCGCAAGTGAAGATCTGGTTTGAAGAAGACGGCAGGCCGGTTTTCGGCGAGGGAAGGTACATCCTGTTGAAAACGATCGAGCGCGAAGGGTCCATTTCAAAGGCTGCCAAAAAACTGAACATGTCGTTTAAAAGCGCATGGCTGCATCTGGGCAGAACGGAGGAAAATCTCGGGATCAAGCTTCTGGAGCGAACACGGGGCGGCCCAGGCGGAGGGTATACCGAGCTTACCGACCGGGCGAAATATCTCCTCAACATGTACGAACAACTGAATTCGATGGTAAAGGCATTCAGCGAAGAAAAGTTCAGGGCTCTGCAGAAGGAAGATGAAAAGGGGCTTCGCCGGTAACTTTTTACGCACGGTGAAGTGAGCTGATGAATTCACCCGCCTTCATGATTTCGAAAAACAGGGCGGATCCGTTTTTCAGATTGATCTGCACCACGGGTTTGGCGAGCAGTTTCATGAGAGGGGCAAGGGTTTTTGTATTTTCCGGCTCGATGTAACCTTCGATGCAGTTCAATGCGCTGTTCCTGGAGGTGATCTTCGTTTCTGAAATTTCGTCCATATTTATACTGAACTCCGTTTTTTCGTAGGTGCTCTTCCGCTGCACAATTCTTAAAATCCAGTTTTCCTTTTCAAAATCCTCGAAATAGATGTTGTTTTTTATGATGTATACAAGGCCCCCAAGTGTTACGCTCCGATCGGACCTCCTCCCCATATATGTGGCAAAGGTATAAAACGTAACTTTGCCGCCTTTCTCCTGCTCTTTTTTTACCCAGAATTCCCGGGCCTCCTGTTCAACGTCTTTCATAAAGTCCTCCAGGATGTCGTCCGGCCTTCCATCAGAATTTGTGCAGCGTACGGGCCGGATTTTTATATATGTTGACGAGTCCAATATTTAAAATACTGCCGGCACTGCATCATACTATAAAGTAGTCGAATAATCGTAATGGGTGTATTACATTATAGCAGTGCTGGTCCGCTTCTGTCAATAACGGGAACATGTGAACCTGTCGGCACACAGGGGAATCCGACCTGCATAAAACGGAGGAGAAGATGAAACATACGTTGTCGTGTCTCGTATATAACAGGCCTGGTGTTCTTGCAAAGATCTCCGAATCGTTTGCGAAGGAGGGTATAAACATCTATTCACTTGCAGCCGGTGAAATCGAAGAAGAGGATAAATCGAGAATGACCATTGTCGTTGATGCCGACAGGGAGACGATACGGGGCGCTGAAAAGCGTCTCAAAAATATCGATGACGTAATCAAGCTCCATGATTTCAAGGAAGGTGAGCTCATAGCCATGGAGCTTCTCCTTATAAAAATCAGGATAAAGGCAAAGGAGATACCACAGGTGCTTCAGGTTGCAGAGCTATTCAATGCGCATGTGATCGCTGTTTCAGATACAGCGATGGTTCTCGCGCTCCATGCGGAGGAAAAACGGGTAAACGGTATGGTCAGGATGCTCAAGTCGCATGGAATTATCGAGATGTCCCGCTCCGGAACAATAGCCGTAACGGCACCATGACAGCCGGTCTGTAGCCCGGCCTGTCCCAGGCACAGCGTATATCGGTATGCAGACCGGTGAATAAAAATGTCGTAGAGGTTTCATCACAGAGGGTCGCATACCCTCAAACAGTAGAAGCCTGCCGATGCCTCAATGCCGACAGTATCCTGAGACCGGTGGAGGCGGGCAGCACGATGTACGTACGGAGGCATCCATGGAAGAACGTGCGGGGAGCGTTGCCGTGAAAAACGGCGATCTTTACGATATGCATGCGGTACTCAAAAGATGCGCCAGCCTGAAGCCTGCGCGCCTGGTAATCGCCCGTCCCTATGATACCGCGTCGATGGAAGCAGCGGCGATTGTTTCGCGGGAACAGGTTGCCCGGCCCATGCTCGTGGGAAGCAGCAAAACAATGGGTGAATTGATCGACAAGCTCTGCATCGAAAAAAACCTGTTCGAGTTTGTTGACGCAGCCGACGACCGTATACTGGAGCGGGGGGCCTCAATGCTTCACGACCGCGAAGCGGATTTTATAATGAAAGGACTCGTCGGAACGGGAGACTTTATACACGTGCTTTTGGATCCGCGGTGGAGGGTGAGGACCGACAGGATACTGAGCCATATCGCGATGCTTGAGATACCTGAAACAAAAAGGGTTATCCTCATGTCCGATGGAGCGATAAACATACTCCCCAATTTTTCACGAAAGATACAGATCGTGCGAAATGCGGTCGATGCGGCACGGCGGATTGGAATACGTCAAGTACGTGTTGCAATGCTTGCAGCTGTCGAGAAGGTAAAGCTGCCGGCAATGCCCGCGACACTCGACGCCTTTCTCATGAAGAAATACGCCGAAACAGGCCGGTTCGGCGACTGCATTGTCGACGGTCCCTTCGCATTCGATAATGCAATCGACTATGAGAAGGCGGCGGAGAAGGGAATAGGAGGACGTGTAGCCGGCCGAGCGAATGTCATCATTGTGCCCAATATAGAGACGGGGAATGTGATCTGGAAAACCATTACCTGCTTTCAGCGCGGTCCCGCAGCAGGCGTTGTGCTCGGGGGAAGCTGTCCGATCGTGGTTCCGTCGAGGGCCGATGATACGAAGACGAAGGTTATGTCGATCAAATTCGCCCGCCTTCTGCTCGGCTTTTGAGTGACGTACAGCAAATCCCGGTGCATGTACCGGCGGTACTTTCAGCACCTACGGCATCTTCGACATTATCCGGATTCGAAGCATCCGGATAATACAAAGTCGACCGAAGGGCTCGAACGGGCGTACGGCAGCAATAATTGCTTTGATATAGCTATTTATCGGTGCTATATTTGGTGTACATCCGATACGGGGACAAGTTGTATGATATACCTTGCGAATATTGTACGCCTGATTTTCTCGATTTACATAATACTGATATTTTTACGGGTGCTCTTCGCCTGGCTTCGGCCGAACATGTTCAATCCGATCGTGCGGTTTATTTGCGCTCTGACCGATCCGTATCTCAGGCTCTTTGCGAATGTTCGCTTTCTTCGAATAGGGACCCTAGACTTCAGCCCGATTCTTGCATTCTACCTCCTCTACCTCCTGCAGGAACTGGTGTATAATCTGATTTTGAGAGGCCACATCACACCGGCTCTGTTCGGTTCCCTCGTCATTGTTCTTCTGTTTCGATTCGTCTACTTCATACTTTTTATTTTTATGGCTGCCACAGGTCTTCGGCTGGTGTTTGAAATTGTTCGGCCGAGAACGAACAACCCGTTCATTGCGGCGGTGTACGCGATTTCCGAACCGGTTGTCCGTCCCATCCGCAATGTCCTGAAGGTGCAGGAGCAGGGAAGATTCGATATAAACAGTTTTGCGGCGCTGGTTATTATTATCCTTGTGCGGTATCTTTTCCTTCCAAGAATTCTGCGACTCATTGTGCAGCTTTTCGGAAGAAGCGGGCTGTAGCAGTCGGATGTAAACCGGAGGATAGAACAGCGTGTATACATTACAGGAGCTGCAGGAAAAATACAAATCCCTCGAAGAAAAGCTTCTAGATCCACAGGTCTCGGCGGACAAGGCCAGGTATGCCGAGTTGACTCGCGAGTTCAACAGCATTTCGAAAATTGTCAATGACATGACAAAGCGCGAAAAGGTCGAGAAGGATATCAAGGAGTACAGAGAGATGCTCGATTCGACCGACGACGCGGGGCTGAGGGAAGAAATACACGGTGAAATTGAGAGACTCGAGCGCCTCAAATCGGAAACCGAGAGAAAAATTCTTTTCGCACTCCTTCCGCCGGACCCGCTGGACGGAAAGAATATCATGATGGAGATTCGGGCCGGTACCGGCGGCGATGAAGCAGCCTTGTTCGCCGCCGACCTGTTCAGGATGTACAGCAGGTTCTGCGAGCGAAACCGATGGAATGTCGAGATCATGAGCAGCAATGAGATCGGCGTCGGCGGGTTCAAGGAGATAATTTTCAATATCTCCGGCAAGGTAGTGTACCGGAAACTGAAGTTCGAGATGGGTGTGCATCGGGTGCAGCGTATTCCGGTAACGGAATCGGGCGGAAGAATCCACACGTCCGCAGTTACGGTTGCGGTGCTTCCGGAGCCCGAGGAGACGGATATCGAGATAGTGCATGAAGATCTTCGAATCGATGTTTTCCGCGCGAGGGGGCACGGGGGACAGCACGTCAATACCACAGATTCGGCTGTACGCATTACCCATATTCCGACAGGGATGGTGGTGACCTGCCAGGACGAGAAGTCACAGCTGAAAAACAAAGAACGTGCGCTGAAGGTTTTACGCGCCCGGCTCTTTGAGAAGGCGGAAAGCGAGCGCAAGGATACGGAGGCGAAGCAGAGAAAGAGCCAGGTCGGAAGCGGCGACCGGTCGGAGCGAATCCGCACCTATAACTTTCCGCAAAACCGTGTAACCGATCACCGCATCGGGCTTACGCTGTACAAGCTCGATTTGATCATGGAGGGTGATCTCTTCGAGCTCATCGACGGTCTTACCGAAGCAGAGGCGGCCGAGAGGCTGCAAAAAGTCGGGATCTCGCACTGAGCACGTCCCCAAATCCTTTATCAGGGAATCTGTTTATGAAATCGAAACCACGTGTACATAGTTTACCTGCCTTCACAACTCGATTTGATTCGCGATGGTATCAAGATGGGACTGGGGGATCAGAGGCGGCCGGCAGGCGCGTCACGCGCCTGGAAAGACGGAGTATGGCGTACGACAGAAAAAAGAACCGCATATCCGACATATTGGCCTCATCACGCGGCATTCTTGCCGATTCGGATATTTTGCCTCTTGTTGCCTTTGTGATGAAAAGGCCGAAAGAGTATATTCTCGCCCACCCTGAGTACGTACTGTCGAAATCGGAGGCGCGGCGGTGGGAGAAGGTCAAAAAAAAGCGCAACGCCGGAGAGCCGGTTGCCTATATTACCGGTACAAAGGAGTTCTATTCCCTGCAGTTTAAGGTGAACAGGCATACACTGATTCCGCGTCCCGAAACGGAAACCTTGGTCGAAGAGATAGTATCGGTTCGTCCCGCCTCGATGCTCGACGTCGGTACGGGCAGCGGCGCAATCGCCGTCTCGGTTAAAATTCACATTCCCGATTGCCGGGTCACGGCGATTGATATACATATAAAAACCCTGCGTACTGCGGCAGGCAATGCGAGGGCTATTCTCGGAAAGAACAGGATTGTCTTTTTAAAGAGCGATTGCTTCGAACGGCTCTCAGATCAGCGCTTCGACGTCGTTGCGAGCAACCCCCCGTATATCAAGACCGGGGAGCTTGACGGGCTGCAGCGTGAGGTACGTCTGTTCGAGCCTGCCGGGGCGCTTGACGGCGGGAAGAACGGGCTCAGGGCATACCGGGTTCTGCTCGCCCAGTCGAAACACTACCTCACACCAGGCGGCTTGCTTATTCTTGAAATAAGTCCCGAGCTCAAAGACGCGCTCGGGCTCCTTGCGTCGAATCATGGATGGAGAGTTGAAAGAGTTGTTCCCGATCTTGCCGGGAATGACCGGGTCATGACACTCGCCCCCGCATGAAGAGGTTTTATTGCCCAGCCGCAGCGGCTGCACAAAAGAACCTGTTCATGGAGATTCAAATATGCTACATTTATTGTACCGGCGGAAAGGAAACCGCGTGTCGTACGGGAACATACTCGACAGACGGGAAACGGATTATTAATAAAACTGTCCGAAGGAGACTGACAAAAAGCCATTCAATGAAAAATACAGGCGTCAAGAAGGGGATTCCGGGCATCGACGGAATCGGTAGATACATCGATATCAAGAGGTTTTCAAAAGGTGAAAACGAACGTATAAACAGGTCATTGGAATTTGCAGCAAGAGCCCATGCGGACCAGAAACGGTTGTCTGGTGAGCCTTATATAACCCATCCGCTGCATGTGGCGCGAATGCTTTTCGAGATGGGATTCGACGCGGAGGTCATTTCTGCAGGCCTGCTCCATGATACCGTTGAAGATACCGGTATTACGCTGAATGTTATACGGGAACAGTTCGGACCGGGTATAGCGGATCTGGTTGACGGTGTTACCAAAATTTCCATTATAAAATCTGAAAACATCAAGCAGACGCAGGCGGAGAACATCCGCAAGATGCTCCTGTCCATGGTGAACGATATACGGATTATTCTCATAAAGCTTGCGGACAAGATCCATAACATGAGAACGCTGCAGTATCTGGATGACGAGAGGAGGCAGCGTATTGCGCGCGAGACCCTCGACATATACGCACCTCTTGCCGGAAGGCTCGGTATGGCGAGGATCAAGGTAGAGCTGGAAGATCTCGCCCTGAAAAACCTGGAGCCCGATATCTATGAAGATATAAAAAATTATATTGCAAACACCAAGGAGAGCCGGGAGCGCTATATCGAGCGGGTGAAGGAGATACTCGATGAAGCCTTTGAAGAGTACGGCATCGGCGCCCAGATCAACGGGCGCGCGAAACATTTTTACAGCATCTTCAACAAGATGAAGGAGAAGGAGAGGTCACTTGGTGAAATTCTTGACCTCTTTGCGATCCGCATCATTACAAAAAGCGTCCGTGAGTGCTACGAGGTACTCGGTATCGTGCACAGGCTCTGGAAGCCGGTTCGCGGCAGGTTCAAGGACTATATCGCCATGCCGAAAACCAACATGTACCAGGCCCTGCACACCACTGTTGTCGGTCCCGAAGGCAGGCCGCTCGAAGTGCAGATACGTTCATACGATATGGATTTTATTGCCGAAGAGGGCATAGCGGCTCACTGGGCGTACAAAGAGGGGAAGAGGGAGATAACGAGCATCGAAAAGGACCTCAGGTGGTTGAAAAAACTCAAAAACTGGAAGGAAAATCTCGACAACCCCACCGGTTTTATGGAAGATCTGCAAAAGGACCTGCTTGTCGATGAGATATATGTCTTTTCACCGAAGGGTGATGTTATAGAGCTGCCTGTCGGGTCGACGCCCATCGATTTTGCGTACAAGATACATACCGAAATCGGTCACCACTGCATCGGTTCTAAGAGCAACGGTCGTATTGTCCCGCTCAGAAAGCCGCTTCACAGCTGTGAAGTCGTTGAAATAATGACTACCAAAAATGCAAAGCCGAGCCGTGAATGGCTCGATGTGGTAAAGACCTCCCGTGCCCGCCACAAGATCCGTGCATACTTCAGCAAAATGGACGCCCTGAAGGAAGAGGAGAAGACTCAGGAATCGGACAGGGAGCAACCGGTAAAAAAGAAACGGGCTTCGAAAGACCTGCCCCGGCACAGAGAGACAATTGCCGAATACAGACTCGTTGCAGAAGGTGAAAAGAACGTGCAGTTTCATCTTGCAAAATGCTGCAACCCGCATCCAGGCGACGATATCGTCGGGTACATCACGCGGGGCAAGGGCATCACCGTGCACAGGGCGGAGTGTAAAAACTTCAGAGCGACCCGTGATTTCGAAAAAAGAATTATCAGCGTAGAGTGGGAGGAAAAGGCAAAAAAAACATACACCATGGATATCTCCTCAAAGGACAGAACCGGCCTTCTCATGGATCTGGCGACGGTGATTGCGGGATCGAATGCAAACATCGTCGAGCTTCATCTCCAAACCGAGCATGACGGCATGGCTAAGGCAAGATTCCGCCTGCAGGTCACGGATGAGCAGCAGTTTAAGATTATATTGAGGGCTATACGGGAGATGCCGGAGATACAGTCGCTTGATTGGAAGTAGAAGATTCAACAGCAGTCAGCCGGATGGCAAAAGATGCGGCGATACACACAAAACTGAAGCAGACAGCATGAAAATATATGATGAACAAGCGGATACCTGGAAAGTGTAAAATAATTCGATATGTATAAAACTGGAAGCATTTGAGGTGCAGCTATTGAACGATTTTCGTATTATCGAAATGCCGGCAGAAATAAATGGGGATATCGTTGTACTATCGGTCGAAGGATATATCGACGAAACAACCGTGCGGATGCTGGAAGAAAAGATCGTCGAACAGGTAAAAAGAAAGAGGCGCGGAATTGTCATGAATCTTGAAAAAGTCAGTTATATCAGCAGCTCCGGCTGGGGCGTATTTCTGCGTGAGATAAGAGAAATAAGGGAGCAAAACGGAGACCTGGTGTTGATAGGTATGTGCCCTGACGTGTACGATGTGTACGATATGATGGAGATTTCATCGATACTGCATGCGTTTGACACGGTTGAAGAGGCGCTCGATTACTTAGTGTAGGATGTAACAGAGGGTCCGTCTTAATGCTGCTTTTTGAGGCTTTTTATTCTGAAATTAAGTAAAGCACTGAAGCTTATAATAAGTATTCCTGTAAGTTCCACGCATGACCGTAGCAGGTAGCGGGTTCTGTAAGAGTATGCCAGCCGTAGGGACAGATGATTCATCGAGGCTGCGCGCACCAGAATGAATCCAACAAGAAAAACTGCTCCTGCAAAAGGAAGGCCGTACTTCTTCCATCTGCCCTTCATTCTACGAATTGCATATAAGAGAAGCAGAACAAGAATTACAGTTAGAGTCACCACGAACAGTGCCTGAACAAAATGCCGTCTGGCGTACCATCCTTCCTTAAGCGCCATGCTCTTTCCCACCAGAAAAAAAAGGGTTTGGAAATCAAGCTGCTTGTTTATGCCCAATAACAGTAAAAGTGTCGCAATTACAAACCAGGGCTGGAGAAATCCTGCGCTTGAGCCGATTTTTTTTCTCTTGTTATCCACAATCCAGGCAGCAAAGCAGAGGATAAAACCAATAGCATAAGCAATGGTTATAATCCAACCGAATACGTTTCGATCGCCTGCGCTTGTTTTCCAGATTTTCGTCAATTGCCGTAAAGTAAATTCCAATTCATTATCCGTTCCATATTGATATATTCAGTTAATGTAATTAATATATGCGGCAGTGTTAAGGCCTGTTATTGAAAGAGCATGGTAATTTACCGTTTTGTCAAGGAGCAAAGTCGTTCATCAGGCGCGTATCACTTATAGGAAATACGTTCCGGCACGTATACAATGTCCAGGGGCTTCAGAAAGGTTGGTGTTGTTTTCGAGCCGCGAAGCACTTCCTCGAGATTGATCTGCTGCCTGTTCCACTTGCCGTCCTCATACCGTACAATGACCACATTCTGATAACTTGCATTGGTTGTATCTATTCCGCCGGCCAGCATAATGGCTTCAAGAACCGTAAGGCTTCTCGGCATTTGGATTATGCCGGGCGCATTAACCTGCCCGCCGACATACACGTGGCGTGCGCTGTACGAGCTGACAAAAATAGCAATATCAAGCTGCTGGAAATATTTACTGAATCGTATATGCAGCTCATTTTCAAGTTCCAGGGGCGTTTTATCTTTTGCAGTCACCTCGCCGATAAGCTGGAGATAGATTTTTCCGTCCGGACGTATGGTCTGCACGACGTTCAATTCGGGAGTGTAAAAAAACCGTATTTCTATAACATCACCGGGAGAAAGCTTCGTTGCAGGCTCCGTATACTGTGCATACGCCATTACAGGAAGTAGTAAGAACAACAGTACCAATAGATTTTTCATAGCAATCCCTCACTTTGCTATTTATATGTGTGCCGGTTGAAGCAGACTGCAGGTTATTCGAAAAATTTATCACTTTTATATAGAAATATCACCATAGTGGGATATAATAATCAAATAATATAATGTACATATACTATACATGCTGCATCTCGGAATTTGTACCAGAAAGTTAACCCGGTAACAATTAAAATCAGGAGCTCGAATGGATAAATCCAATGATGAAAAATTACATGATGAGAACAGGAGCGACGGACAAAATATCTTCATCATAGGATTAAACAGGTTTCAGAATGAGCTCATGGAGTACTTCATTCTGAAAGAAACGGGATTTAAATGTTCGTCGAGTAATGCGCTCTGGCCGATTTTATCCATAATAAAAACTTCACACAGCAAAAATAAGAACGTTGTATTATACGATATTGCGAATAAAAGTATATCGAATCTGCTTTACGATATCAAAGATCGTGATGATGAATTATTGAAAAAAATATGGCTTGCCTTTTTCAACACACCGCTGAACGCCGATATCGAACAGGATGCGCTCAAAGAAGGGGTGCGCGGCTTTTTTTACGAACAGGACTCAAGAAGCCTGTTTATCAAAGGCGTAAAAACACTCTGTTCAGGGCAGTTATGGATATCGCGGGGCATATTGACAAAGTTTATACTAGAGCATGAAAAGGCCTACGCTAAGCAGCCAATAAAACCTCCGAAGAATTTAAAACTCCACCTTACTCAAAGAGAAATAGAAATATTGGGGCTTGTTACGGTAGGTGCGAAAAACGAGGATATCGCTGAAAAACTTTTTATCTCTCCTCACACCGTTAAAACCCACCTGTACAACGTTTTTAAAAAAATCGATGTCAAAAACAGGTTTCAAGCAGCACTCTGGGCTGCCAATAATATCGATCAAAGAAAATAATAAAATAATATTTCAATATTATACTACTTTATTACTAGTTTTTTCCCTCAATCGGCGTAAAAAATACGAATAAAAATCATACCATCTTCCGATTGTATTTTTTGTCACACCTAACATTATATAAATCCATGAATGAGATGCGGACATCTCCACGGTATCGTCTCAGCATCCCCGCACGCCTGATGATCACCGAGCCGCACGATAGAAGGGAGATAGTTGAGCTCCGAACAAAAGATATATGTTCCGAGGGTGCGTTTTTCAATACCGGTTACAAACTGCCTGTTGGGACACGGGTCAAGTTGGATTTAATTCTGAATATTGAAAGACTGGTGCAGGTCAAAGGAATGAACAGCTGTATCCAGCTCATGGGAGAGATTCTCCGGCAGCAAACCGACGGGTTTGCCGTTCGATTTGACAAGAACTATGAAATAATACCTCTGCGAAGTGCGTGATTACCGGAGCACTAAAATACGTAATGATATAGATGAGGAGCCTGTTGCGGCGGCCCTCATTGACATTACGGCTATCGATTATTACTACACATCAAAAGGGGAAATTCGTCTTCGCCTTTTCAATCGTGGATAAATAGAGTACTGGAACGTGACAAAAATTAGTATGCATTTGTCTTTGATTTTATAAGGCATTAAATCAAGGTATTCGGTCAGGGTATTCAACTATGAAACCTAACAGTAAAAAGGCTTTCTCCGGCATTTTATCGGTTAGCATGCTGTGTTTCTTCGTAACTGCAGGATGTCAAACCCTCCCGACTCAGGATGTTTACAACTCGCCTGCATTCACCGAACAAACGGCTCCACAGCAGGAAGTGAGGCTTGTTCCCGGAGATGTTCTGGAATTGAAGTTTTTTTATACACCGGAGCTGAACACCATTCAGACTGTGCGGCCCGACGGAGTAATATCGCTGCAGCTCGTCGGTGATGTAAATGTGCAGGGCAAAACGCCTTCCGAGTTAAAGGAATATTTGCTTGAGAAATACTCCGAGCATATACATCAGCTGGATATAACGGTGATCGTGCAGTCGTTTGCGAACAGAAGGGTTTATATCGGTGGTGCGGTTACGGCACCGGGAAGCATTCCGATGCCGGGCAAGCTTACAGCGCTTGAGGCCATAATGCTCGCAGGAGGCGTAACATTTACAAACGGCACATTCAAAAATGTAATCATAATACGGAACAAGAACGGAAAATGGATCGGTGCAAAACTTGATTTAAAAAAAGCCTTGGACGGCGAAAATACAAAGCCTTTTTACCTTGACCCGCAGGATATTGTGTATGTTCCGGAAAGACGCATTGTGAGGATTGATCGCTGGATCGACCAGAATATCAACGGGATACTGCCGAATGTCGGATTTACCTACACGATCGTCCCGGGAGCGCCAAACACACTCGGCATTACCGCAACAATCAACCCTGTAAGTAAGACGCAATAGTTCTCAGGCTGGAGGAAGCGCGAGGAGGGAGAATGTCTGATACAACACCCACACAAGAGAAATCGATGAGGGATATCCTCTTCGTACTCTTCAGGTATAAAGTACTGATTATCATTGTTTTTCTTATTGCCGTCGGCACGACACTTGCCGTTGCTCTTTTGAAACCGGAGATGTACGAATCGAACGCAAAGATACTCTTTTCGGCCGGTAAGACAAGTCCGGTGGAGTTAATGACCGGAATGACCGGGCCGAGTGAAATCAATTCAGAGCTCGAGCTGCTGAAGAGCAGGGGGTTTGCAGAAGCGGTTGTTGACAAGGCCGGTATTGAAAAGATTTTATACGTTCCCCAGGAGGAATTTGCCCTTCAAAAAAAGGCAAGGGACCTGTTGAAAACTATAGGCATCATGAAAAAGGACATTCAGAATACCGACCCTGTTGAGCAGCGTGAAAAAGCAATAAAGACATATACCGATACAACCGGTTTCAGTATTGTTCCAAGAAGCAGTGTTATCAATATATCATACCAGGCCCGCACCCCTGAGCTGGCAAAAGAAATACTTGAAACCACGCTCAATGTATACATGGACAAACACATAGAGGTGCATACTTCGGCAGTATCACTGCAGTTCCTGCAGGAGGAAACAGACAAGCTGAAGAAAGAGCTTGCAAGAAGTGAGAGCGAGATGAGACGTTTTCAGGATGAAATCGACATTGTGTCTCTTCCGGAGCAGCAGACCTTCCTCCTGCAGCGCATCGAAAACCAGCAGACTGCGATTCAGGAAACCGAGGCTGATATTTCGAGCACACTCGCAGAGATCGAAAAAATGAAATCCAATATCGATATGCGGGATAAGATGCGGGAAGCGGAAATACAGCTCGAAGCCCTCTACGCACGGCAGAATGTTCTTAAAAACCAGCTCGAATCTGCAAAGCAGGAGCTCGAATCTCTCAGGGATAACGAACAGAAATACCTCTATCTCAAGAGGCAGGTGGAAACGCAGGATGAAAACTACAGGAGATACCTGTCGAGCCTTGAACAGGCACGAATCGCTCAAACCCTCGAGAGCCAGAAGATATCGAATGTCAGTATAATGGAAGAACCCACATTGATACTGGAACCAATCAGCAGGGAGCGGAAAAAAACCGTGGCATTGGGGCTGTTTCTGGAAATCGCGGGCAGTATAGGTCTCGCATTTTTTCTTGATTACCTCAATCACAAGGTTAAAACTGTGGAGGATGTAGAAAAAAGGCTCCTGCTGCACAACGTCACGCCGATTCCCACAGTCGATACGAAGATGGTATTGCATACCCTCAAAAAACAGGAGGACAGTGCAAAGAAAAAACTCCTGCTCCCGCCCAAAAAAATGTCCGGCAATGTAACGGTCTGGCTTTTTCTATTACCGGTAATCAGGGAGTGTTTTGATAATATTAAAAATTATCTGTTTGATGACATGAAGAACATGCAAAAAACAAATGCCCCAAATTCTCCCTACGTTCTTGCAATAACAAGCAGCAACAGAGGTGAAGGCGTAACCTCCGTAGCCACCGGCATTGCGTACGCTGTTGCCCTGTATGAAGGGGAGAATGTGCTTCTCGTCGATTCGAATTTGCACCATCCGGATGCCGATGTGATTGCCGGTATAAACAGACCTTCAGGGTTGTACGAGATGAAGGTTAAAAAACAGCCCTTCCAGGAGGCGTCTGCCGAAACATTCGATTTTTTCTCAAAAGAGCATTTAAGCGAATATGTGTCAAACGTCAAGGGGCCGAATCTGGTTGATGAGCTTTTACCTTCAATGGAGAAACTCAACTACAAACTCATTGTACTCGATCTTCCATCCATAAGCGAGGGTGTTTCCGCCGTGCAATCTGCAGCAGTCGCTGACGGTACCATCATGGTTATTCAATCAGAAAAAGTTCGAAGAGAGGTCGCTTCCCGTCACAAGGCTCGTCTTGAAAAATCGGGGGCAAATATTTTCGGAGCAGTGCTGAATAGAAGAAGGTTTTATATTCCGCAGTGGGTGTATAAAAAGTTTTAAATCCACTGTAAAAATTCCATAGGAAAAAGGAAAACCGTTATGGCTGAACAGGTACGGAATAATACCGAAAATACTTCAGATGCTGAACGAAAAATCAAATTGCTCATCGAGGTCGCGGACAATGTCAGAAAGAGGGCCGAGGAAGAAGCGCAAATGATTATTTCCGACGCTAATAAACGGGCAGCAGCAATTATACAACACAGCCATGCCGAGAATGCTTTAAACAGTGTTTTTGCAGACCGACAAAGAACGGGAAGAGAGATTGACAGGTCCGGAATATGCCGGCCTGAGGTTTTCCGGGTTATTCTTGAACGCGAAAGAGCGAGGTCGGACCGAAACGGTCATGAGCTCTCTCTTATCATGTTTGAAATAGAAAACAATAAGGATGAAAAGGCATTGGGGTCTCTTAAAAAGGCATTGAAAAACAGATCGCGCACGATCGACCGCTACGGCTGGTTTGATGAAGAACATATTTCCGTTATACTTCCAAACACAAAATACAGGGGTGGCATTAAAGTGGCCCATGATATCTGTGAAATGATGGTCGAAAAAAAGGCGCAGCCCCTGCCGTATAAAATCTACACCTACCCGACAAAATGGGTGGAAGACAATTTAAAACTGAAAAGTAAAAAAGGTAAGCATCATGGTGCATATACGTATATCAGCGGCTTTAATCCCTTTTTTGCGGCGAAGATTCCCGCCTGGAAGCGGGTGCTCGATGTTGTCGGATCCATCGCTGCATTTGTTCTTGCATCGCCTCTTTTTATTTTGGTGCCTCTTATCATCAAGGCTGTTTCCCCCGGGCCGGTATTTTTCAGGCAGGAGCGCGTGGGATACGGCGGTCGCATCTTTACATTTTTCAAGTTCAGAACGATGCGTGTTAATATCGATAGAAGTGTCCATGAAGAGTATTTGAGCGATCTCATTAAATCCGATAAGCCGATGACCAAGATGGACAGAATGAATGACCCACGGATTATACCCACGGGCAAATTGATGCGAAAAATATATATTGACGAGCTTCCACAGTTGATTAATGTGCTGAGAGGTGAGATGAGCCTTGTCGGGCCGCGGCCGTGCCTGCCGAACGAAGCGGACGAGTACCTGAAATGGCACCGGTACCGGTTTGATATAAAACCGGGAATGACAGGGCTGTGGCAGGTAAGCGGTAAAAATCGTTTGAGCTTCAAGCAAATGATACGCCTCGATATTCAGTATGCAAAGAACCTCAGTCTGTGGCGGGATATCAAGATACTCATTAAAACAATCCCGTCTGTTGCATCCATGGTCATCGAGCGCTTCGCCATCGACGCCTTTTTCAACAAGGTCGAGAAAAAGCGAATACCGGAAGAGCAGTTCAAGGAGTTTATAAAGCGATACTATTCGGATATATACAACATCGACAGGCTCGAATTCATCGATGACAAGCTGAAAGACAAGAAGGTCGATCTTATGGAGCTCATTGTGCTGCTCTCAAAGCTCAACAGGCTGAGTCCGTCGTACAATGTAGCAAAACGCTACTTCGGTATCTCACGTTTGATCGATTTTGAAAAAAAATCACAGCTCAGATCGGTCCGATAGTGATACTATTTTTTGCTCATACTCTTTTCGGTAAATACACGGGTCGCCAATGAAAAAGTCCTATACCCATTTCATATGCAAATGAGGATGTACAGGAGGTGAGAAAACAGTGCTGACCGTTTCTGTTGTAGGATGCGGCTACTGGGGACCCAACCTGGTTCGGAATTTCAACGTTCTTTCAGGATGCAGGGTAAAATATGTATGCGATACGGATAAAAAGCGGCTCAAATACATCAACGAGCTTTACCCGGCGATTAAAACAACAACAAACTTTACTACGGTTATAAACGATGATGAGGTTGACGCCGTTGCTATTGTAACGCCTGTCAATCTTCATTTCAATCAGGCGAAAAAATGCCTTGCAGCAAAAAAACACACCTTTGTTGAAAAGCCGATGGCAACGTCGACCAGGGAGTGCAAAGAGCTCATCCATTTGGCGGATAATAACAATGTAACATTGATGGTAGGGCACACATTCGTGTATACGGCGACTGTACGGAGGATACGGGAAATCATCGAGGACGGTGATATCGGGGATATCCTCTATATCAATTCGAGGCGGCTTAATCTGGGGCTCTTCCAGAAGGATATAAATGTCGCATGGGACCTCGCTCCCCACGATCTGTCGATAATTCTTTATATAATGAGAGACCAGCCTGTTGCGGTTAACTGTCAGGGTAAGTGTCACGTGCACTCCGGCATAGAAGACGTTACCAGCATGACGCTCGATTTCGAGAACGGCAGCTTTGCGGTCATTCTGAACAGCTGGCTCGACCCGAACAAGATCAGAGAGATGGTTATTGTGGGCAGCAGGAGGATGATTGTATACGACGACACACAGCCGCTTGAAAAAATCAAGATCTACGACAAGAGGGTGGAAGTACCCCCCCATTACGATACCTTTGCGGAGTTCCACTACTCCTACCATTACGGTGACATGTACTCCCCCTATATAAAGCATGAGGAGCCGCTAAAAAATGAAGCACAGCATTTCCTTGACTGTATAAAAACAGGAGAGACTCCTGAATCGAGCGGGCAGGACGGGCTTCACGTTGTGCAGATCCTCGAGGCCTCCTCCAGGTCGCTTCAAAAGGGTGGGGCGCGTGTTGAAATAACGGAGCTTGGCTGACGTTTATTCTGGAAAAAACCGGAGGGAGGATGGAAGTGACAATGAAAAAAATTGCCGGGGATGTCAGGCTTGGGAAAGATGTCATTATCTACGATTTCGTAAACCTGTATGGATGCGAGGTCGGAGACAATACGAAGATCGGTCATTTCGTTGAGATTCAGAAGGGGGCAAAAATCGGCAAAAACTGCAAGATTCAGAGCCATACATTTATCTGTGAAGGTGTAACAATAGAAGACAACGTGTTTGTAGGCCACAACGTGACCTTTATAAACGATATATATCCCCGCGCTACGAGCGAAGACGGCAAAATGCAAAACGATGAAGACTGGAAATGTATACAGACTTTTGTTAAAAAAGGCGCATCCATCGGGTCGAGTGCGACCCTGTTGTGCGGAATCACCATCGGACAAAACGCAATAGTCGGTGCAGGCAGTGTAGTAACAAAGGATGTTCCCCCCGAAACCATTGTTGCTGGCAACCCGGCGCGAGTAATGAGAAAAGTTGGAGAGCCGTAATCCCTAAAAAGCCCTCCGAATAAACGTCCGTGTCAATCGATAATCACACACATATAAAGGAATAACATAAATGAAAGTACCGTTTCTGGACCTCAAAGCACAGTATGAAACGATAAAAGATGAGATCAATACGGCAATACAGGAGGTCATCGATTCCTGTGCATTTGCAGGCGGCCCATTCGTGGAGAAATTCGAAAAAGAATATGCCGAGTTCTGCGGGACGTATTATGCGGTGGGGGTGGGCAGCGGCACCGAGGCTATCTGGCTCACGCTCGTTGCGCTCGGCATCGGCAGAGGGGATGAGGTGATAACAGTTCCCAACACCTTTATTGCAACGGTCGAGGCTATCAGTTTTACCGGAGCGACGCCAGTGTTTGTCAACATCGACGAAGACTATTATACAATGAATCCCGCTCTTATAGAAGATGCCATTACACCTATGACAAAGGCGATTATCCCGGTTCATCTTTTCGGCCAGATGGCCGACATGGACCCCATCATGAAGATTGCAAAAGAACACGGGCTATACGTCTTCGAAGATGCCTGCCAGGCCCATGGAGCAGAGTACAAGGGAAAAAGGGCAGGATCTATCGGTGAAGCCGGCTGCTTCAGCTTTTACCCCGGGAAGAATCTCGGTGCCTACGGTGAAGCGGGAGCGGTTACGACTAATAACAGAGATATCGCGCAGAAAATCAGGATGCTTCGAGATCACGGACAGAGCAAGAAGTACTACCACGATATTATCGGCTGGAACGCTAGGATGGACGGAATTCAGGCTGCTGTTTTGAGAATTAAACTGAAGCACCTCGAGGAGTGGAATAAGAAACGGAGACAGAATGCCCATCTGTATGATTCATTATTGCAAGATATTAATAGTGTTATTGTTCCGAAAGAAGCAGATTATAACAAACATGTTTATCATATTTATGCGATCAGAACTCAGAAAAGGGACGTCTTGATTGAGGCTCTCAAGAAGAAAAATATATTTTGTGGAATACATTATCCGGTGCCGGTCCATTTACAAAATGCGTATACATCAGTTAGTTTCCACAAAGGTTCATTTCCAGCGATCGAACGGTATTCAGAGGAGTTTATTTCCCTACCGATGTTTGCGGAACTAAAACAAAGTGAAATTGAATATTTTAATTACAAGTTGAAAGAATACTTTAAAAAGTAAATTGTTAATTTAATTTAAAAGATCGCTGGTAATCTTATATGAACGACATAGTCAAAAATGTGATTTTGGGATTATTAAAATATTGTATCACAGAGAATTGGGCAGGTTATGACCCATATGATGCTCTGAATAGCCGTCTATTCGCTGTTCTTCCACTCTCAAAAAGTCGATTGTTCAGATTGATGTTAACACAAGTGATGAAAAGGTCTCCAATAAATTTAAGGCCGTTATTCCTTATACCTAAAGAAGAAAACCCAAAAGCGTGTGCGCTTTTCTGTAGTAGTTTAATACGGCTATCGAATATTGGAGTCGTGACAGATGATTCTCTGGTTATCTCGAGGCTAAGTCGTCTTATTGAATTAAGGAGTACGGGATATACATATTTTGGATGGGGTTATAATTTCGATTGGCAGTCACGGGGATTTCTATTGCCAAAATTCACTCCGAATATAATTTGTACAACATTTAGTGGAAATGCTTTGCTTGACGCATATGTAAAATATGGGAAAACTGAGTATCTGGAAACAGCAGTGAGTGCAGGAAAGTTTATTATTAATGGATTGAATATCACACAACATGAAGACACTGTCTGTTTCAGCTATACTCCAATTGATCACAGTCATATTCATAATGCTAATTTACTGGGGGCTGCTTTTTTAGGAAGGCTATTTAGTTTAACGAGAGAAAGGATATTTTATGAAATTGCTGAAAAAGCTGCACGATTTTCAATAAATAAGCAGAATGGAGATGGATCATGGCCATATGGAGAAAACAAGGCGCAAAGCTGGATAGATAATTTTCATACTGGGTATAACCTTGTTGCTTTGAACGCACTTAAAAATATCATGAAGGATAGTTCGGTTAGTGAATCACTTTTAAAGGGATACAAGTTTTATATAAAAAATTTTTTTACACTAGATGGTATAGCAAAATATTATCATGATCGTGTCTGGCCTGTGGATATTCACTCCGTCGCACAGAGTCTGATAACACTATGTGAATGTTCGGATTTACATGAATCAACACCACTTTTAGTAAAAAAGATATTTTATTGGTCAATTGAAAACTTAAAAAGCGATAAGGGCTATTTTTTTTATCAAAAAACTCGCCTAAGTTCTAATAAGATTTCATACATGAGATGGGCCCAAGCATGGATGCTGTACGCACTGTCCATTCTTATTGGTTTTATAATTAAAAAAAAATCAAGATTTCATGACTACTTGCATTGTAATTAATAAGCTTGATACTTATTTTAAATGATTGATTTTGTATTCACTATCGATTATGAGATTTACGGTAATGGTGAGGGATCGCTAAAAAAACATGTATATGATCCCACAGAAAAATTGATGAATATATTTGAAAAATATAATAGACGATTTGTCACTTTTGTCGAACTTGCTGAATTTGAGAAAATTGAATCTGAGGGGACTGATAACTATATAGGTCAGGTAAAAAACCAAATTAAAACATTATATCAAATGGGGTATGAAATCGGTCTGCATCTACATCCACAGTGGTATAACGCGCATTTTACAAATGAGAAGTGGGTCCTTGATTACAGTGAATATAATCTATGTCTATTACCGAGAGGAAGAATAGTTAAAATCATTGACAGTTCTATTGTTTATATCCGTTCTTTACTTGGTTCTGATGATTTTACACCACTTTCATTCAGGGCGGGTAACTGGCTATTTCAACCTTCACATGTGCTTGCTAAAGTATTAGCTGATAAGAGTATAAAAGTTGATTCATCCTTATTTAAAGGAGGTGTGCAAAAGCATTACAAGTTGGATTACCGGCAGGCTCTTAAAAACGATTATTATTGGTCGTTTACGGATGATATCAATGAACCAGACCCAGAAGGCTTGCTTATTGAATTACCGATATATACCAGAATGGTGCCATTCTGGAAAATGTTTACAAAAAAAAGAATCGGGCTACAACAAAAAAATATTGGTGAAAGACAATTTAATCGAAATAAATATGATCGTGTTTTTAATTTAATGCGGTTCTTTTACCCGATGAAACTTGATTTTTGTCGAATGACCATAAATGAACTTGTCGAATTGATGGAGTTTGCTATCAAAAAAGATAAAAAGAGCCCCGAGGTTTATAAACCCATTATTGCAATAGGGCATACGAAAGACTTGATGGATTTTTTTACTCTGAAAAGTTTTTTTGATTATTTGTCTGAGAAAAAGATTGAAATATCAACTTTTGAAGAAATTATTAATAATAAAAAACTATGATTTGAAATCATCAAGGTCCAATGTTAATTCAGTCTTTTAATGGCAAACTAAATGATATTGAACATATCACAATATGTATATGCACATATCGTCGACCTGAATGCCTTTATAGATTACTTTCGAATATAAATTTACTTGAAACTAAAAATAAGTTTACCGTTTCAATTGTTATTGTTGATAATGATAACAAGAAATCAGCGTTTAATATTGTTGAAGAGGCTAGAAAAAAATTAAAGTTTAAATTATTTTATTGTGTAGAGGAAGAGAGAAATATAGCTAAGGCTCGCAATAAAGCTATCGATTACTCTCAAGGTGACTATATAGCATTTATCGATGATGATGAAATACCAAAATCAGAATGGCTTTTAACTTTATATGATACTATAAAGATGTATAAAACTGATGGGGTTTTAGGACCGGTAATACCAAAATTTGAAAGCCAACCTCCAGCTTGGGTTCTAAAAGGAAATATATTTGAAAGACCTGGCCATTCTACTGGAGATAATCTTGACTGGCCAAATACAAGAACTGGTAATGTATTACTTAAACGACAAATATTCACAACTTTTGAAAATAGATTTAATAATATTTTTAGCAGTGGAGGTGAGGATCGAGATCTTTTCTATCGACTGATATTAGAAGGTTATTCTTTTGTATGGTGTCAGGAAGCACCAGTATATGAACTTATTTTACCCTACCGCTATAGTAGGTTAACTTTGTTAAAAAGAGCTCTTCTCCGTGGTCAAGTTTCATTGTTGAACCAAGATAATAAAAAATTAAAAGTCATAAAATCAATTATAGCAATCATTATCTACTTATCTTTCCTTCCTCTCACATTATTAATTGGACAACACGTTTTTATGAAATACTTAATTAAGATCGGAGATCATATTGGCCGTTTATTAGCTTCAATCGGAATTAAATTAATTAAAGAAATATACATAAGTAATTGAATTTTAATTAATTATGAAAAGAATAATTATTGATACTTTTGATCCAATATTAGTCACGGGTGCTAATGGATTTATCGGAGTTTATGTTGTAAAAACCCTCGTTAAAATGGGGTATTGTAATATTAGATGTTTTGTTAGGCCTTCCAGTGACACATATCAATTGGGAACAATTAGTATGGAAAATGCAGAGAGTAAGATTGATATTTTTAAAGGAGATCTAATTGATAAGAATGATTGTGAAAATGCTGTTAAAGATATAAAGGTTATTTACCATTTAGCAGCAGGGAGAGAGAAATCTTTTGCTGGAGCATTTATGAATTCTGTTATAACAACAAGAAATCTTTTAGACGCAGTTAAAAATAGTAAAGTATTGCTTCGTTTTGTTCTTGTAAGCTCATTTGCAGTTTATTCGAACTTTAATATGAAAAGAGGAGAAGTAATTAATGAAGAAAGCCCTATAGAAGATGAACCAATGAAACGATTTGAACCTTACACCTACGCAAAGTTGCAACAGGAAAAGATTTTAATGGAATATGGAGAGAAATTTAGAATTCCATATGTAATTTTCCGTCCGGGTAATGTTTTCGGTCCTGGGAAAAAGGAATTACCAGGAAGAATTGGAATTAACACATTTGGTGTTTTTTTTCATTTGGGTGGATTAAATAAAATTCCTTTTACCTATGTTGAAAATTGTGCAGAAGCGATAGTACTAGGGGGTATAGAACCAAATATTAACGGTGAAATTTTTAATATTGTGGATGATGATTTACCAAAGAGTAGTGATTTTTTAAAGTTATATAAAAAAAATGTAAAAGCATTTTTTTCAATAAGAATACCATATTATATTTTTTACCTTTTCTGCTTTATATGGGAATCATACTCAAATTGGTCAGATGGGCAGCTTCCGCCTGTGTTCAATAGAAGAAGTTGTTCCGTCTTCTGGAAAGGTAATACTTATTCTAATGAAAAACTTAAATTGATGTTAAATTGGATGCCAAGAATTTGCTTAACTGATGCAGTTTCACGTTATTTTTCCTCATATAAATAAAGAAATCTCGCTAAACATTGATGATAAATAAAAATGATGAAAATTGGCATAATTGGTTGTGGTAAAATTGCAGATCAACATGCGACACAGATTCAACGAATTTCCGATTGTAAAATAGTATCTGCATGTGATCAAGATTTATTAATGGCAAGACAGCTTGCCGATAGATTTTCTATCTCTAACGTATACAAAACAGTTACTGATATGCTTGAAGATGTAAAACTTGATGTTGTGCATATTACTACTCCACCACAATGGCATTACAAAATAGGGAAGCAATGCTTAAAAGCTGGTGTAAATGTTTATATTGAAAAACCTTTTACAGTAAATTTCAATGAAGCAAAAGAACTAATTAATCTTGCTAAAAGCAAAGAATTAAAAATTACGGTTGGACATAATATACAATTTAGCCAAGAATCAAGAATAATGCGTGATTTAGTAAACAATGGTTTTCTTGGAGGTATACCAGTTCACATGGAAAGCATTTTTTGCTACGATCTACAAGGAAGCAATGCAAAATCTTTTTTAAGAAATAAAAAGCATTGGGTGAGACAATTACCTGGTACATTATTACATAACTTGATTAGTCATGGTATAAGTAAAATTGTCGAATTTCTTCCAGAAAAAAAATTAAAGATTCTTGTTGATGCTTTTGTAAGCCCTTTGTTAAAAGAAATGGGGGAAACCAATATTTTAGATGAATTACGAGTTATCATCAATGCAAATAATGTTACAACGGCATATTTTACATTCTCATCTAGAATACGTCCACACCAGAATATTTTCTATATATATGGTCCAAAAAATACAATTATTGTTGATCAAATTCATCAAAGTGTAATAAAGGTACCAAATAAAAATTATAAAGCGCAGCTAAATTATTTTATTCCACTCTTAAACTATTCAAAACAGTATCTTAGTGGTTCTTCCCGTAATATATTTAAATTTATTAAAAGAGACCTTCATTTAGATGCTGGACTAAAATTCTTAATTGAATCATTTTACCATTCCATCAAAAATAATAATCCTCCCCCCATCCCATATAGAGAAATACTTCTTACTACTAAAATTATGGATGACATATTTAATCAGGTACAGCTTCACTAAATTATAAGTGATCTCTCAATATTTAATTAATTGTAAAATATGTATTTTGAGGGCATTAATCTATATTTATTTAATTAATTAGTTTAAATATTTCACTCGTGTCCAAGTTAACGAGGCTGAAATAGCCTAACTCATTGATAATATAGGATTTCTTTACGTTTTGGCAATTTTGAGATTTCAATTCGCATTTTGGGGTGATGTAGGTATTTTCCTGTAAAAAGACTTAAAGAAATGGCGCAGCCCGGTTA
>CAZFTJ010000028.1:0-35482 GCA_964521865.1 uncultured Spirochaetota bacterium
ACAGGCAGTAGAGAGACCCTCTGCTGCCTGTTTTTTTAGTGCACCCTGCCGGGCGCAATAACAAAGAGGGCGGTTTCCAACTCCGCCCTCTTGAAAAATCATTCATATCCTGTATAAAGGCAAAAGCCCTAGTCCATAAAGGGGAGTATCCCCTCTCTCCAGGGCCCGAAAAAGAAATCTTCGATATTTATTGGGGGAATGTCCGAAGGCTGCGTAAAATCGACTTTGCCCATATTGATCCAAGACGAGAACTCGGCGTCGTATGATTCAAACACTAGGCTCGACAGCACACCGCTGTCGTCGTAGGTTATCGATACCCTCATGTTGTTTGTCCAGCTTGGAGCGATATGGTCGCCGTTTTGCACGAGAATTTGACCGGGTCTTCCGCTGCCGTCCGCCGTGTACGTATATTTCGTATCACTGCCTCCGCCGTGATATCCGGATGGATCGGCATTTTTTTATGTCTGTTCCCCGATACAGTGAAACTTCCCGGGGATGACAATCGTCACCTTCTCTCCCTTTCCAAACATTCCCCTGTCCAGAGGATTGGATACATCGACTATGAACGGCTCTTCGCGCCCCTGCACCGAGCATCTGTACCTGGCAATCGATCCTATGTAGGTAACGTTCTGCACCACCCCCGCGAACGCATTGCGGATGGCCGGTTCCGGCTTTTTTTCAATAGATGCGGATTCCGGCCTGATGATGGCAGTCACGAAGTCGCCTGTCTTCAGTAGTGCTTCACGTTCGCCCCCGGTTACGAGCTCACCAACGTCGGTATCGATACTGCAATGCGTGCCGCCCGCCGCCCGCACCCTGCCCCGTACCATGTTGATGTAGCCGATGAATCCGGCGACAAAGAGCGTTTCAGGCCTCTCATAAATTTCGGTCGGTGTTCCGATCTGCTCGATCTGACCCCTGTTCATCACCACTATTCTATCCGACATGCTCATCGCCTCTTCCTGGTCATGGGTGACGAAGATCGTGGTCAGGTTGAGGGACTGCTGGATCTTCCGTATCTCCTCCCTCATCATGACCCTGAGGCTCGCATCGAGATTCGAGAGCGGCTCATCGAGCAGGATGACCTCCGGTCTGAGTACAATACAGCGCGCGAGCGCAACCCTCTGCTGCTGGCCGCCGGACAGCTCATTCGACCTTCTGCTCTCAAGTCCTTCGAGCTGAACGATGCCGAGTATGTTTTTAACACTCTCCTCTATTTCACGCTTTGAATGTTTTCTCAATCTCAGACCGTAGGCTATATTATCGAAAACGCTCATATGGGGAAAGAGCGCATAGTTCTGAAATACCATGCTCGTTTTTCGTTTTTCAGGGGGGATATCGTTTATCCTCTCACCGTGCATGATGATGTCGCCTTCCGTGGGGTAGTAGAAGCCCCCTATCATTCTGAGCAGTGTTGTCTTGCCGCAGCCCGAGGGGCCGAGAAAAGTCACGAACTCCCCTCGTTTTATGAAAGGTATATCGAGGCGATTGACGGCAACCACCTCGCCAAACCGTTTCGTAACATTTCGAAGCGTCAAAACCGTATCGTTTCCCATCGTTAAAACCCTTTCAGCATTTCCACGTTCGATTTTTGTGAGATAAGCTTTAAAAGCACGAGGCTGAGCGCGACAACGATGGTGAGCATCACCGCCATTGCGGACGCCTTCCCGATATTTCCCGTCTCCGCAAGCCTCAAAATGAGGAGTGAGGCGAGGTTCGTTCCCGGTGCAATGAGAAAAATAACCGCGCTTATGGTAATCATTCCCACCATGAAGGTATACAAAAAGCTCGCCGCAAATGCGGAGCTCATAAGAGGCAGGGCAATCTTGATGAAGGTTTTGAAGCTGCTCGCGCCGAGGTCCCTGGACGCTTCCTCCATCGAGGCGTCGATCTGGTGGAGCTTGCTGATCCCCGCTTCAAGGCCGACCGGAAACTCTCTGAAGGAAATATTGATGATAATGATGAGAAGAGTGCCAGTCAGCAGCAGGGGATGTCGGTTGAAAACGAGAATATAGCCGATGCCCATAACCGTTCCGGGTACGGCAAAGCCCAACAGCGCAATGAACTCCAGAAGCTGCCTGGCCATTGGTCTCTTTCGTATCAGCAAATACGCGAAAATAATCGATGTAAACGAGGTGATGACCGCCGCAACGGTTGAAACCGTAAATGATGTTTTCAGAGCACGCCACCCGGCGTAGCTTGCGAAATGCTTGAAGGTCAGCATGTTGTTTATCATAAAGAGTTTCGTTATCGAGCTGAGAAAAATGACGGTAAAACAGGCAAGAATGGCGAGGCACACAAAAAGCGCAACGAGAAAGAACGGATACTTGATAAACCAGGCGACTTTTCTGCTCTCCGTTCCGGTCATCTGGCCGCCGACTGTTACAAACGACCCCTCTTTCAGTATGTAATTCTGTATGACGTACACGACTATGGACGGAATAATGAGCAGTATACAGAACACCGACGCCATCTCAACGTTCTGCTCTCCTATCCACAGGTTATAGGCATCTGTCGCCATGATGGGAAGGCCGCCTCCTATGAGCATCGGGTTTCCGAAATCTGCGAGCGACATAATGAATACGAGGAGCGCAGCCTTGAACAACCCCGGCAGCGAGAGGGGAAGTACAACCTTAAACAGGGTTGTCGCCTGGCTTGCCCCGAGATCGGAAGATGCGTCTTCCAGCGAGGGATTAAGGGACTGCAGGACATTGTTCACCATCAGAAAACCCAGGGGGAGAAACGAGAGAACCTGCGCCGTAATAAGACCCGGCCAGCCGTAGATGTTGGGGCTTATCTTCAATAACAGATAGATCAGACCGCGCCTCCCCGCGATGATAATCAGCGCAAGGGAAAATATGAAGGGCGGGGCAATAAGGGGTAAAATCGCAATGTTTCTCAGAAATCCTTTCAACGGGAGACCCGTCTTGTTGATTGTATAGGATATGGAAAAGGAGATAATGAGAATGATCATCGTTGTTACAGCGCCGAGAAGAAGCGTGTTGATCATCGATTTGTAGTAGTAGGAGTATTTAAAAAAGCTTGCGTAGCTCAAAAAAGAGAGCCGGCCTTTATACCGGAACGATTTCACGAGCACGGAAAAAACCGGGTACACCACAAAAAGCAGCAAAAGCAGCGTCATGACAACAGTTATTCCGATGAATACCGGGTCTTTTTTCATCCCCAGCGCAGCGCCTCTTTCACGAACAGAGCTTCCCATCTTGATCTTCCCTGATTTTTTTATGCATTAAAATTTGAGAGAGGCGGAAATCCCGCCTCTCTCCATAATCGTCTTTTTCGAACCGGAGCCCTACTGTGCAAACTTCTCCTTCCAGGTACTCATGATTCTATCCCTGTTGTCAGCAGCCCACCGCGCATCGTAATCGATGAGCTTCGGATTGAACTTTACCAGCGCTTCGACACCAGGATAGGTCACCTTTGACCGGTACTGGGCGACAACTTCCTGGAATTCTTTGGTACCGATATAGTCGATAAACTTCTTGGCGCCTTTGGGATTTTTCGTGTTCTTGTATATCACGGCAATATCGAGTACATACCCCGTGCCCTCTTCCGGGATAACCATCTCGACCGGATACCCCTCATCCTTCCTCTTCTGGACGGCCTGATCCCAGGTTATACCGATGATATATTCACCCTGCGCTGCAAGCTGACCGGGTGCGGAACCCGACTTCGTGTACTGCGCTACGTTCTTGTTGAGTTTCGCCAGGTAATCCCAGCCCTCATCCTCTCCGTAGAGCTGCATAATGGTCGACACAGTCAAAAAGGCCGTGCCCGACGTGCCGGGATTCGGCATAACGATCTCACCCTTCCACTTTGGATCGAGCAGGTCTTTCCAGGATTTCGGCATGTCATACCCTTTTTCTGCAAGAAGCTTGGTGTTTACCGCGATGCAGGCGAACCAGTAGGACCAGCCGTACCAGTAGCCGTCCGGGTCCTTGTACTGATCGGGAATGTTCTTCCACGCAGGGGACTTGTATTTCATCAACAGTCCCTTATCCTTTGCCATGAGCGCAAAAGAGAGCGGCCAGCCGAAGTGCATATCGGCACCCACATTCGGGGCTTCAGCCTCGACCCTGGCCCATCCCTCTCCCGACGACAGCCTGAGCGGTTCGAGCTTCAGCCCTGTTCCCTTTGAGATTGCGCTCGCAAGGGGGTCGAGCTCGGACTCATCGTTGTCGGTGTAGTACTTTATTACCCCTGCTTCCTCAGCTCCCTTTTCCTCGCTGCCGGCAAAAAGCATAAACGCCGGCATGACCATAAGAAAAGCCAGAATAAAAACCAATGATCTTTTCATGCAAGACCTCCTGTAATAAAATGATTTTTAAATAGGTTTAAAGGCGCACTCAGAATCATCTTTTTGCCGAAACCGGTTTACTATGGTTTTATCCTGATGAAATTCCGGTGTAATATACCGTCCTTCTCCGGCATGATAATGCCGGTATCCCAATAGTATTCTTATTGTTATTTTTTATCAACTTGTTTTTATATAGCAACAGGCTGTACTTGACCTGATAGCCGGCCGGAAGTAGTTTCAAAAAGGATGTTCAGCGTATCGTATACAGTGAAAACGAATGCAACTATTGCCCTTCATGTCAGACAGACGGCAGGATATTTTCAGACCGTTCTCTTGCACGAATCCTGAAAGACGACTGACCGCACACCCTGCGGGAGCTTGAGGGCCTTGTCGAAAAAATGAAGGGGAACTACCAAACGTACTGATCTGCACCGCAATGGAGGCTGTGTATGAACGATTATGATGTCATTGTAATTGGCGCCGGTCCTGCAGGCGCTACGGCCGCTCGAGTGTGTGCACAGCACAATCTAAAGACTCTTCTCCTTGAAAAGGAAAAAATCCCGAGGGACAAGCCGTGCGGCGGCGGCGTCACTTCGGCGGCGGCACATGCGCTTGATTTTCCGATTCCCGAACACCTCATCGAACGTACATGCAGAAAAATATCAATCACATACGAAAGGGTGAGAAGTACGGCACAGGTTGAAGAGCCGTTTGTTTTCATGGTAAGCAGGAAACAATTCGATGCGTTCCTCACCGACAAAGCGGTTGAGGCCGGGACCAGCCTTCATGACGAAGAGCAATGCCTTCTTGTTTCTACCGAAAAAACCCGTGTAAGGGTGAATACGGACAAACAACGCTATACTGCAGGTGTTGTCATCGGTGCGGATGGAGTATACAGCAGAGTTTTGAAGGACCTTCACGGCGGTTTTGACCACAACGAAATTCACCTCTGCGTTACGGCGAAAATACCGCTGCCGGATAAAGAAATCGAAAGGCGGTTTGGAAACCTTGTTTCCATCTACTACGGGTTTGAATCGACCGGTTATGCATGGCTTTTTCCAAAAAATGGTTATGTGTCCGTCGGAATAGGGGTCGAGGAGGCACGCTCGAAGAATCTTTCGGGACGATTGATTGATTTCTTGAAGAAAAAAAATCTCGATACCAATGTTCGCGTCAGAGGATACTTTATTCCCGTTTCACATTTCAAGAGGCCTGTATATGGAAACAGAATTATGCTCGCAGGCGATGCGGCCGGGTTTGTCGACGGCTTCAGCGGGGAGGGCATACGCTATGCAATTCTCTCCGGAAAGGCTGCCGCGCAGACAGCCATACAGGCAAACGACTCGGGTGATTTCTCGGAAAAAATATTCAGGGGCTATCAGGAGGCATGTTATTCCACATTCGGAGTCGACCTCCGGTGCGCCATGAGGATAACGGAATATCTGAAAAATCACCGGGATCTTATCTTTGAAACGGCGCTCCAGGATACAAAGTCTCTTGCCCGCTATCTCCATACTGCGGTTGGAGATATCTCCCTCAGTGATTTTACGCAGTGGCTTCGCGAAAGAATACCTTTTTTACTGATGAAACGGTTCCTCTACGGCCCGGGTATACGCAGGCGATGAGTGCAGCTTTTTCCTCGAGCTCATGCCTGCCGACGAGACGGACGTGCCCGTTGTGCTACAGGGGATTGATCATCTGCGGTTTGGCCATGATATCGACGTTCCACAGGGTGACGTGCTCTGGAAATGCAATGAGATGCTCAACAACAGCTGCTATATCCTCCGGTTCGATTACCTTTCCCTCTGCAAAAGCTGTCTTTAAACCCGCTTTTTTCGCCCAATCGGTGTTGATGACGGCAGGGCTGATAACACTCACCCGTATGTTGTGCGGTTTAACCTCGTTGTAGAGCGCCCTGGAAAAACCCTCAACACCGTGCTTTGCCGCGGTATAAACTGCAAAACCGGCCCTCGCCCTCTTCCCGAGAATCGACGACACATTGATAATATAACCGCTCTTCTGTTTCTTCATGACAGGAAGAACCGCCCTGCAGGCGTAGAGAACCGATGTCAGGTTCACCGCAATACCGCTCTGTATCTCCTCAATACTCATGTTCTCAAAATCCGTAAACCTGATGCCCGCGCCCATGTTGTTCATCAGCACATCGATCCTGCCGAAATACTCAACCGTACGCTTTATGAAGGAGTCGGCTTCCTCCCATACGGCCATATCGGCCTTTACGGCATATGCCCTGCCTCCTTTTTCTTCTATGGCTCCGGCGATCTCCTTTACCAGGCCTTCCCGACGTGCGCAGAGAGAAACACAGTATCCCCTCTCCGCCAGATGGAGGGCAACAGCCTTTCCCACTCCGGATGATGCACCGGCAACAGCAGCAACCTTTGCATCTGTCATATCCTTACCTTCCTTATTTCCAGTTAGTATTTAATTCGTCGAAATACCGGAACAAAATACATCTTGCAACCCACGCTGTATCGAATACCAACCGTCGACACCTTTTCGAGACTTACCGCGCATTCCCGATCATATTTCTCAATGAGACCGCGTTTTTCACCGCATTTCCTTCCGCATCGTTGTTGAAATAGGCGAACACATCCCGCCCGCCATCCGACCACTGAACAATTTTCTTCGCCCAGTCTTCCAGCTTTCTTTCTGGATAGTCGCCGCCGTAGCGGTGCCTGTAGCCGTGAAATCGAATATACACAATATCGGAAGTAACCCAGGAGGGGCTTTCCCTGCCTGGAAAATCATGTATACAGAATCCTGCTCCCATTTCCCTCAATGCATCCGCTATCTGGTCGGTGTAGCAGTCTTTATTCCTGAATTCAAAGACATATCTTCCAGCGGGCAGCTGTTTCATAAAATGCCGCAAAAGCTCCTCATCCGGGACAAACGATGGGGGCAGCTGAAGGAGGTACGCGGATGTCTTTTCCGAAAGCGGGGCCATATCCCTGAAAAACCACTCTACACTGTCCTCACAGTTCTTGAGCCTGTGCACATGGGTGATCAGGCGGGACACCTTAACCGCAAACCTGAAACTTTCGGGTGTTCTCCTGTACCACCCTTCAGCAACGCTGCTTTTGGGTATACGATAGAAAGATGCGTTCAGCTCAACAGTGCCGAATCTCTCGGCGTAGTATCCGAGCCAGTTTTTCTGAGCAAGGCCCTCCGGGTAGAATTCACCCCGCCAGTGTTTGTAGGTCCAGCCGGATGTACCGATCATGATCAGGGTGAAGCTCCTGTAGCATACCGAGAATTCGTCTGCAGCGTTTTTCTCGAACGGCAGCCTCTAGCTGCGGTTCTATTGTATCATGGTACGGGCGATTAAGCCAGTAGTAATCCGTATAACTCTGACGGGAGACCGGCTTCCATTCAGTCATGTCCCGGTCAATCTCCTTGACAGGGAAGCCGGTTCGAAGTGAAATAAAGGCAGGAATGAAGCCGTATTTCATTATAATACATGAAGGCGGAACAATCAATGGGTGAAGGTATCGAACCGAAGGAAGCTCTTTTCTACGAGCGCCTTGAAAAAAACAACGTTCTGTGTCGTGTATGCAGACGCCGGTGCCGCATACCCGACAAGGGGTACGGGTACTGCCATACCAGGTACAATAAGGGCTCAACCCTGTATACGCTCGCGTACGGCAGAGTTGCAAGCAGCTCGATTGCGCCTGCCGAAATAAAACCTCTCTTTCACTTTTTCCCGGGAAGCAGGTGGCTTTCGCTGGGCACGTTTGGGTGCAACTTTCTCTGTCCCGGGTGCCAGAACTGGGAAATCGCGCATGCCCGTATGACGATAGACGACGCAGGAATTCAGACGGCAAAAACGTACTACCTGTCTCCGGAAAATGCGGTCGCTGCCGCCGAACGTGAGGGGTGTCTTGGCCTTTCATTCACCTACAACGAGCCGACTGTGTGGTTCGAGTACACCCTCGACTGTGCGCGACTCGCAAAAGAGGCCGGCCTGATGACGAACTACGTGACGAACGGCTATATATCCGAAGAGGCGCTCGATGCAATCGGCCCCTTTATGGACGCATTCAGGGCCGACGTCAAGTGCTTTACACCTCTCTGTTATAAACGCACTGCCCATATTACGAGATTCGGCGGCATACTCGAAAATATCGAACGGGCGAAGCTCAGATGGGGCATGCATGTCGAAATCGTGACCAATGTCATCCCGGGCTGCAATGATGATGAAAACCAGCTCAGCTCCCTTTCGAGGTGGATCGTGGATGCGCTCGGAAGCGACGTACCCTGGCACGTGACCCGTTTCGTGCCCCGGCACAGGCTGAGTCATATCCCCCGCACGCCGGTTCGATCTCTAGAGGCCGCGCGAGCCATCGGGATGCAAAACGGACTTCGCTACGTTTACATCGGCAATGTTCCCGGCCATAGAGCCCAGAATACGTTCTGCCCGGAATGCGGCAGCCTTCTCATCGAGAGAGCACACGTACTAAGGTGCGGAATCGAAAAAGGGAAATGCCCCGAATGCGGGTGCACAGTAGCAGGCAGGTGGGGCAACAGTCAATGCCGATAACAGGGTTATTCGATTTATGGATGGTATTCGAGTCGCTTTAGATCCTGGCGAGGACTTTTGTTCTGGCCGTACAGGAGCATCAAGAGGAATCTCCCGAACGCCGCCTCCATCACGTTATAGACGACAAACGCCAAAAGCCCGCTGTGCACGAACCCCGACAGCCTCTGGATGATGAGATGGCTCTGCGGCAGAAACCACAAAAGGCCGATCAGCGCTCCTATTTTGAGCGCTCCGAAGGCGCGGCATCGGGACGCCCCTGAAAAAAGCTGAAACAGCATGAAGAGGAGGATTAAAAATCCGAGGAGAGAAAACGGTAGTATGATCTCGGACCGCCGCATAGAGTATCCGATTGAAAACTGCGCCTCGATAAGCCCGTACATGAGCACGGCAATACAAAATATTACCATGAAGGCAATTACAAAACTGAAAATCACCCTCAACCTTTTCATGCCGGCCCCCGGGGTGTTTCCAGGCACGTTCGATACACATCCCCTCTAGAAACATTGTATTTTTTCCGTATAAAATTCAACTGTTTTTTATGACATCTTTTACATATACGTACTATCAGAAATTGTCTTGACTTTCATTGATATGCAGGGGTACTCTGCCTGTACGGAGACATAGTGTTCTCCTCGATGCGTTATCGGGAATCGTACCCGTGCGTGCACCGGCGGCATTATTCTGACGCAAAGCGCCCGGACAACATCTTATGGAGTGCAGGAATGAAAAAGCTCATCAACAGCCCCGAGACCGTTATATCCGACAGCATGGCGGGTATGGCGGCGGCCCATTCGGACATCGTCAGGGTGCACACGGAGCCTCGTTTTATCTACCGTGCGGATGCACCGGTGAAAGGCAGGGTCGCCATCGTATCCGGCGGTGGAAGCGGACATGAGCCGCTGCATGCCGGTTTTGTCGGTAAAGGAATGCTTCATGCCGCCTGTCCCGGTGAGGTCTTCACCTCGCCGACACCCGATCAGATGCTGGAAGCGGCCCGGAAGGTCGACAGCGGAAACGGTGTTCTTTTTATCGTAAAGAACTACAGCGGCGATGTCATGAACTTCGAAATGGCTGTTGAGCTCTCCCATGCAGAGGGCATTCCGGTTTCGACCGTCCTCATCGACGACGATGTCGCGGTCAAGGACAGCGTTTACACACAGGGAAGGCGGGGGGTCGGCACAACGGTGCTCGCCGAAAAGATCTGCGGTGCTGCATCTGAAAGGGGATACGATTTGAAATCCCTTGCAGAGCTCGGCCTGCGGGTAAGTAAAAACGGACGAAGTATGGGGATGGCGTTCAGCTCGTGCACCGTCCCCGCGCGCGGAAAGCCGACCTTCGATCTCGGGCCTGATGAAATCGAAATCGGCATCGGTATTCACGGGGAACCCGGCAGGGAGCGGACGGGTTTGAAAACAGCCGAGGAAATAGCCGGGATTCTCGCCCTTTCCATCATCGAGGACCCCGCCTATACCAGGACGCATCGTCTGTGGGACGGCGATACCGGAACCTGGATCGAAGAGGAGATGACGGATGCCCCGTTTCAAAAGGGGGACACGGTTCTCGCATTCGTAAACAGCATGGGAGGAACACCGCTTTCAGAACTTTATATCGTATACAAAACACTCGAAGATATCTGCAGAAGCAGGGGTCTTGCCGTCGTCAGAAATCTCATCGGTCCGTATATCACATCCCTGGAGATGCAGGGATGCTCCATCACCCTGCTCAAAATGGACGATGAGCTTCTGGAACTCTGGGATGCTCCGGTGCACTCCTCTTCCCTTCGCTGGGGCATGTGAACGGGAGACGCCGTATGCTGACTAAAAACCAGATCGTGAACTGGCTGGCCCGTTCTGCCGCGGTCATGAAGGAGAAAAGCAGCTACCTTACAGGCCTCGATGCCGCAATCGGGGACGGCGACCACGGTATCAACATGGAACGAGGGTTTCGGAAGGTGCTTGAAAAACTGAAGACAGGCGAACAAAAAGACATTGCGACGATTTTTCGTGAAACGGGGATGGCGCTCATCTCCTCGGTCGGCGGTGCAAGCGGCCCTTTGTACGGGACCTTCTTCATAACTGCTGGAACAAAATTGATCGGGAAAACACAGGCCTCAACCGGAGAACTTGCCGCTTCTTTCAGGGCGGGCACCGATGCTCTCATTCAGCGCGGAAGGGCGCAGGAAGGGGATAAAACCATGGTCGATGCGCTACAGCCCGCGGTAAGGGCGCTCGAGGAAGCGGCGGGTGCGCAGGATTCCGTCCAATCCGCATTGAACGAAGCCGTGCGGGCTGCCAAGCAGGGGATGGAAAAAACAATCGGGATGAAGGCGCGAAAGGGCCGGGCAAGCTATCTCGGCGAGAGGAGCATCGGCCACCAGGACCCGGGCGCTACCTCGACATACCTTCTGCTGAAAACCCTGCGCGAGGCGGCAGCCTGAACGGGCCGTGAATGAGAGCGGTATTTTTGCTGTTATTAAACCGGCATAAGACGTCGAATCGACGGAAAGATAAAGTTCACGGGAAAAGATAGTGGTCGGTATTGTCCTTGTCACTCACAGCGCGCTTCTCGCGCAGTCGGTAAAAGAGCTTACCGGGCTGATGGTCTCCGGCAGGGTTCCTATCGGGATTGCCGGAGGTATGGATGATGAAGAACATCCATTCGGCACGGATGCAACCCGGATTTCGGCGGCAATTGAATCCGTATACAGCGATGACGGCGTGCTCGTGCTGATGGACATTGGAAGCAGCCTGCTCAGCGCCGGGCTCGCTCTGGAATTTCTGCCTGAAGAAAAACGAAAAAAAGTGCTTCTGTGCGAAGCGCCGATTGTCGAAGGTGCTGCTGCTGCCGCAGTGCGTTCAGAAGGCGGCGGGAGTCTTGCCGAGGTCGCCGACGAGGCCAGACGTTCGCTAGACGCAAAAAAGGCGCAACTCGACGAAACTTACGCTGCACCAGGAACACCGCCGGAGCCCGGACCCGTAGACACGACCGGCTCTTTCCCCCTCTACGCGAAAGAAATATCGGAGCAGGCCCGGGGTGCGGTATTCGTCCCTCATCCTTCTGCTGCTTCAGGTACGGCAAAAGAGCTCAGTTTAACCGTTCGAAACAGGCTCGGGTTTCACGCCCGGCCCGTTTCACAACTTATACGCACCGCTTCCAGATTTCGATCGAACATCACCGTGCGAAACATAACCCGCAATACCGGACCTGCCGGTGCACAGAGCATCAACGAGCTGATGACCCTCGGTGTACGATATGGTCACGAAATTTCTTTATCGGCGGACGGCCCGGATGCAGATGCAGCGCTGTCTGCATTGAAAAACATGATCGAAACAGGCTTCGGGGACGATACTGCATCAATAGAACGGCATGTATCAACCACAGGGGAGGCCGCATCTGATAAAAAAATATCCGGGGCAAAACCATTTGCCGGACAACCCGAAGATGAAACGACGACATTTGCGGCGACAGCACCGGCCGGGGTGGTCGGGGAATTTCAAATCAGGGGTATACCGGCCTCACCCGGCATCGCCGTCGGCCCCTCCGTACGCTACCGGCCTGCTTTTCAGAGCACAGATAAAAGAAAACCGGAGAACCCGAAGACAGAATGGTCGAGGCTCGAGGCCGCTCTTGAGAAGGTTCGGGAGCAGATATCTCGTACCCGAAGGCGCATGGCCGCCGAAGCAGGGGATTACGAAGCATCGATATTCGACGCCCATATACTGGTCCTCAGCGATCCCGCACTTCTTGAGCCGGCCCGGATGATGGTCTTCAATAAATCATACACCGCAGAGAACGCGTGGAATGCTGCTGTGGAAAAATTGGCCGCATCCTACCGTGCCGACGATTCTTCCTATATCCGGGCACGGGAATCGGACATCCTCGACATAAAGGCTCAGGTTCTCCACATACTCACACAGGCCCAACGTCCTCATTTCATAGTTTCCGTCCCTTCCGTCATTTTGGCCTCACGTCTCTTCCCATCCGATGTTACGGGGCTTGATCAAAAAAAAGTGATCGGAGTGTGCGCATCCTACGGAGCGGCAAATTCCCATACCTCGATACTTCTCCGTTCGCTCGACATTCCCTCGGTTGTCGGAGCGGGCATCGACATCATGAAAATTCACGACAAAACATCTGTCGTACTCGACGGTACTGCGGGTATGCTCCTCGTTGACCCTGCAAATACCGCATTGTATATGAAAAAGCGAAAGAGCTGGCTGATTTCGATTGCACGGGAAAAACAAGATGCGGGCATGCCCGCCGTCTCGGCGGACGGAAAGAAAGTCCCCGTACTCGCCAATATAGGGTCTGTTGCAGAAGCCGTTCCGGCGCGGGAAAAAGGTGCGGATGGTATCGGTGTGCTCAGAACAGAGTTTCTCTTTCTCCGGCGCGAGGCGCCTCCGGCGGAAGATGCGCACGTCGAGGCGTACACCGCTATTGCCGATGTCTTCGGAACACTGCCGGTGACCGTCAGGGCTCTCGATGCCGGCGGCGATAAACCGCTTCCCTATCTCACGGCAGGACCAGAGGACAATCCCGCCCTCGGGAAGAAGGGTATACGGCTGCTCCTTGATCGGCCGGATATTCTAAAAACCCAGATTCGCGCCGTATTTATTGCTTCCGCCGGGCATTCTCTGAAGATCATGCTGCCCATGGTCACCTCTGTTCACGAGGTGCGGTCTGCAAAAAAAATATTCGAGGAGGTGAAGGAAGAGCTTGCAGCCGAGGGCAGGCCATTCGACCGCTCAACGGAACTCGGGATAATGATTGAGGTGCCCGCAGCAGCACTCAGCGCCGCACCACTCTCTCGGGAATCCAGCTTTTTCAGCATCGGAACAAACGATCTGAGCCAGTATACACTCGCCGCCGACAGGACGAACCCCGACCTTTTATCACTCAACGATGCGCTTCATCCCGCACTGCTTTCATTGATAAAATGCACCGTCTCGGCCGGCCATGCAGCCGGAATACCGGTGAGTGTGTGCGGAGAGATTGCAGGCGACCCGACAGCGGTGCCGGTCCTGCTCGGCCTCGGTATCGATGCGCTGAGCATGAACCCGTCTTCCATACCCGGCATAAAATCTGAAATCAGGAAAACAGCGATCGGGAATGCAAAACAGCTGGCCGAAGAGGCGCTCCGATGCAGCTCGGCCGAAGAGGTGCGGGAGAAAGTGCAGCAATGGTAAAATTCTCTTCGCGGCACTATTCTGTTGTCAGACGCTTCTGAAAAGCGATGCATCGATGTTGAGCGCCTTTATCATATCTTGAAACTGCCTCCTGTCGATTCCGGCATTCTTCGCACTTGCGCTCACATTCCCCTCATTTCTTATAAGAAGCTTCTCGATAAAGTGCCTCTCGAGCTCCGTCTTCTTTTCTCTGAGCACTCTGGATTTATACCTCTTGAATTCCTCCCATGTGCCCGGGAAGTGTTCATCCCTGTATTTCGGAAGCTCTTCCTTCGACTCATACACGTCAATGTCGATCATGATCCTGTCGACCACACGCCCGTCTTCAGCCATAAGTATCGAACGTTCTACAACATTTTTCAGCTCCCGAACATTTCCGGGCCAACTGTATCTGAAAAGCTGCAGTTTTGCCTCGGGCGAGAGGACAAGCCCGGCATTCTTCCGGCTCAGAAAGTATTCAACGAGAGGGATAATATCGCATTTCCTGTCCTTCAGAGATGTAATCGCAATAGGAACAACCGCTATTCTGTAGTACAGGTCGTTTCTGAAAGAGCCTTCGTCGACCATCTTTCTCAGGTTTTTATTCGTCGCTGCAACAAGATGCAGATCGATGCGCTTTTTTTCATTGCTGCCGATCGGGTAGTATTCCGGTATCTCCAGAACCCTGAGCAGTTTTGCCTGCAGCTCAAGAGGAAGCTCTCCGATTTCATCGAGAAAGAGTGTACCTCCGTCGGAATAGGCAATCTTGCCCGTATAGTCTCGTACCGCGCCCGTGAATGCTCCCTTTTTGTACCCGAACAATTCTCCTTCGAGGAGGTCCTTCGGAATCGAGGCGCAGTTGAGCTGAACATAGGGACCTGTTCTTCCCGATTTCTCGTGAATGTACCGTGCAATAATCTCTTTCCCGGTACCTGTTTCTCCGTAAATAACAATCGGTGAATCAAATGTCGCAGCCTTTTGCGCGAGCTGAAGCATCCGGATCGTCATCGGATCCCGCGTGATGAATTCCGTTCGATTGCCTTCAATGCTTACCATGTACCGGTCTTCGATCATTACATCACATCTGGAAACCTCGATATATGAAAGGGCACGTTCGATTGATTTTATCAAGCTCTCGATCTTGATCGGTTTTGCCAGATAATCGAACGCGCCTCTTTTGATCGTATCCACGGCATGGTTGATGCTTCCGTATCCGGTGAACACGATAAACGGAACATCGGAATTCATCTCCTTTACGATATCCATGAATTCGATCCCGTCCATTCCCGGCAGGCGAACATCGGTCACAATAATATCAGGTTTATGTTTTTTAAGATCATTGAAAGCGCTTTCGGCATCTTTGAAAAGAAAGAGCATAAACCGGTTCGAGAGGTTGATTTTGAGTATATCCCGCATCTTTTCCTCATCCTCAACGATGTAGATCACCGGTTTCTTTTTATTCGTCATTGCCTTGATCTCCAGTCACCGATTGCGGGATTGTACATTTGAAACAGGCTCCCTTTTTCGACGGCAGCAGGACAATTCCGCCGAACAGGTTTTCAAGCAGTTTTTTCGTGACCGTCAAACCGAGCCCGCTCCCCTGCTTCTTGGTCGTGAAGAGCGGATCGAAGATCCTGTCTCTGTCGGGCGGTGGAATGCCCGGACCGTCATCACTCACAAAGATCGAAATCGTGCTGTCATCGTATGTGTAATCAAGCTCTATGGAGCCGCCCTCTCCCAACGCCTCAATGGAATTCAATACGAGGTTGAGCAGTATCTGAAAGAGAATTGTAGAATCGGATATGAAAAAATACGGCTGCGTATTCACTATTTCAAAGGAAATAGCGCTCTCCTTCAATTTGAAACGTAAAAAGTCTTTTAATTTTTGAAAAAATGCGACAATGTCGATTTTCTCGTATTCCGGCTTTTTCTGAAAATCGATGCTCAGCATTTTGGTTGCAAGCACATTAATCCGGCCGGCCTCCTCCTGGATGTAGCGCAGCATCTTTTTTTTGTCTTCCTCATCGATATCCTCCCGCATCATGGTCTCGACAGAGGTCGAAATGATTGAGAGAGGGTTGCGAATTTCGTGGGCAAGCCCGGAGGACATTTGCCCCATCACCACAAGCTGCTCCATCCTGTACTGGTGCTTCTCGATCTCCCGTTCGCTCTCATACATGACGCATCGATCGATGAGGGACGGGAGCATGACCCTGATATAATCGAAGGAAGAGATGTCTTCATAGCTCCATCTCTGAAATATTCCCTTTTTAGGCAGCAGGATGATCGCAATAATCTCGTCGCCCCTGGTAACCGGAATGACCAGATCGGCTCCTGTCTCATGGAGATGCCTGATTTCATTACGTTTATCGGTAAAGAGGAGCAGTTCTTCCAGAGTAATGCCCCGATCGAGCCGTTTCAAGACCTTTATGAAATCACTGGATCTTTTGAGCACCGGCATCCCGTCGTCTTCAGCACATCGGTATTCACCTCTTCCCGTATCCAGGAGGAGCAGGTGCACATCCTCGTATTTATTAAACTGATGAAAAACCGTTTTGAGCCGCCTGGAAAGCCCCTTCAGCGTTCGCGCATAGGAAAGATAAGAGAGGGTGTCGGTATCAACCGTATACAATCCCGCTACCCTGGCGAAGCTTCTTCTCAGAAAAGGAATATCAAGCAGACGCCTGAGAGTCGAAACCATCATGTAAATGACGAACACCTCGATAATGAGAGTCACGCTTACCGGAAGGGTAAAAGAATTGGCGATCTTCTGCTGGTTTTTCAGAATAAAAAAGATATATATGAAAACCAGAATGGCAATGAGCGCGGGAAAAAAAATAATGCCGTTCACGAGCCTTTTTACATCAACGAGATGAAACCTGAATATGAGCAGCACCAGGAAAAATGTGAAAACTGCAAGCAGAATTCCAATCCAGGGGAAGGGAATATAAAAGAAATAATTGATGACGCTGACAAGTGAAAGAGAATACGCAAGCGGCAGGCCGACTACAATGAGCAGCTTCACCGTCAGCTTTTCATAAGGAATGATATCTTCTCTGAATGAGAGCGTCAGATTTCTTGTTGTAAGAACGAGCAGGATGATCGAATACGAAGACAGAAGAAAATAGAGGGATACGAACGCTACCGGAAGTTTTTTTAACGAAATATTCTGAATATCGGTCGGGATTACAATCTTTTTCAGGATGTAGGCTTCCGGAAAGGTGAAGATAATAAGAAATGAGAACAGAAAGGAGAGCCCGTATGCAAGCACGAGCTGTCTTCTGCGAAAGCTTTTTTCGATCGGATAGTAGAGGGACAGCGTATAGAGGAGCGGTGGAAAGAAGGATAAGCCAAGCGAACCCAGTACTATCGTTGTCTTGAGATACCTGTGCTCCTCCGCCTTCAGGTTGAACAGCAGGCTCACATCGATGAGGAGGATGCAAAGAATGATCAGGGTGAGTATCCTGTTCAGGGTGCTCTTTGAGTTGTACGTCCAGACAATGTATCCCAATGTAAGGTTGAGGAGAATGATGACTGTCTGAATATGAAGGTAGTTGAGTGTCATGAGTTCAAGCAGACGGACTGGTTTACCGCAAGCCGCCCACTATAAAATACTGACATAAAATTTTCCTTTTGTACAGACAATTGACCAGAAGCGTAGGACCTTACCGCCTCACCGCAGCCTGCCTAAGATCGTCCGTATACAGGGAAAAAAAGATACCCGGGAGGGAATATGTTTCAGCGTGTGCCGGAGGAGAAAAAGTTATCAGGCAATGCTTTCGATAAGCTCTGTTTCGATCCCGTCTTCCATAGATCCTTCCACCGTATCCTCATTCAGCTCCTTGTAAACGAGGCATCCCGGATCGGGACCGACCAGGTTTCCGTATGCATATGCCCGGGCCCTGCAGCCTCCGCAGATCGTTTTGTACTTCGAACAACTGAATTCGAAATTACTGCGATCCGTCATTTTTTTACATATTTCCGAGCTTCGCCAGATGTCGACAAACCGCTTTTTCCTGATATCTCCGATTATAACATCGGGCATAAATACACACGGGCTCATGAGCCCGTTCGGCTGCATGGCTGCATACACCCTGCCCGCCCCGCATCCTCCTGCGTATTCGATAACTCCCGCGATCTGGTCGGCCTTGTCGGAGGTGTAGTGGAACATTCCCGCTGTTTGTCCCCGGGACCGCTCATAAATCACCCGCGCAAACGTAGGAGATGTACTGATAATGTTTAATCCCGTGTCTTTCCGATTTGAATGCCATTCATACAGGAGGTTCATGAGATCCTCCCTCTGCTCAGGAGTGAGGTCCTGATTAAAATCCTCCCTGCCCCTGCCCGTGGGAATGAAGTTATAATGGCTGAATGAGTTTACCCCGAGGTCCAGTGCAAGCTCGAGCACCTTCGACACATCGTCGTAGTTTCTCTTTGTCACTACCATGTTTATTCCAACGTGCAGATGCTCGTTTGTCACAAGATTCTTTATTCCGGCGATTGTCCTGTTGAAGTTTCCCTCACCCCGGATAAAATCGTGGGATTGTACCGTTGCGCCGTCAAGACTCACAAATACATTCCGTGCGCCGCTGTCGGCGATACGTGTGACCAGGTCTCTGTTCCCGAAAAGGGTGCCGTTGCTTGCGATGCTCGTGTGGAAGAACCTGCTCGCATATTCCAGTACATCGTAGAATCTGGGCCCAAGTATGGGTTCGCCTCCGGAAAAGGCGACAAACGCAACATGCGATTCGACCATCTGATTGATGAGATCGATCTTTTCCTCGAAACCGAGCTCATCGGGGGCAGGCTTTCCTGCACTCTGATAGCAGTAGCGGCATTTGAGGTTGCATACATTGGTAAAATTCCAGACAATAACCAGGGGTGCGTCAAACCGAAACGGCTGATTCAACCCGTATTTTCCGATTGTGGTCATGACGTTCAGGACCATCTGTTTGTTGAAAGGACGTGAGAAAAAAATCTCTTTCATATCTTCTGGAATACCGATTTTCTTCATCCCTATGTTCAGTGCAGTCTTCACCGGTATGCGGCCGAGTGCAGCCCTCAGGGAACGTTCTTTCTCGTCGCCGAAAAGCTCATCGATTCTCCTCCGGCCTGAAGTTGTATAGTGATTGAAAAGATTCCGGACCATCTTCCTGTTCATTACATCTTCAAGTCTTGCCATGTACACCTCCTCGTTATGTAAAATAGCAAAATCTATACCATATTTGATTACTTTTAACAACTCCTTGTATTTAATAAATTAACCGAATGCCTGTTTGTTTCGAATATCATAACTGCGATAATTTTTCTCGCACTTACCTGTCGATACGCAGGTATGAAAGACGGCGGGATTCCGCATTTCGCATTTTCTTTTCGGGATATGCAGCATTTCCGGAATCACTGTGATAAGCGGAGGGGTTTTTAAATGAGGTTGATCAGAAGAGTGCGCCTTTCGGAAAAGGGACGAGTAGCAGCTTCGAAAAAAAGAGATAAAAAAATCCAACCGTGGCAACCACGACTGCAATCTTTTTTATGATATAGAGGGCTGTTTTCTTCCTGCTGTCGAACAGAATTGTAATGACCGCGAAAAAGACAATGCTCGTTACCATAAAACCGAGGAGTTTGATAAAAAAGACCCAGGCAACTACCAGAAGCCCGGTGATAACGATATTGAGATATTTTACACCGGTTTGCTCGAAGGCCTTCACTCTTTCCCGCCTTCTGAAAAAGCTTACAATCAGAAGCGCAAGAGCAGCAAGCCCGAGAGCGATGACGACTGCCTGCGGGAAGAGCGAGCCGAATTTTGTGAATTTCGTCGATTCTATCCAGAAGTACGTGCAGATACCGAGAATGACAATCGATGAAATGCTATCCGCGTTTCTCATTTCTTTTTTGCCCCAACCAGGTACATTCTCAAAATGGGCCAGCATGCCGATATTACGGTAAGAAAAATCAGAACGATCGAAATCGGGCGCGTAAAGAAAATTGAAAGAATGGAACCTGCAGCTTTGCCCATCAGTATCGACTGCACCAGCCCCTGCTCGCAGATTTTCCCCAGGATCAGCCCGAGCACGATAGGACCCGGTCCGAATCCGATTTTCTTCCCGATATACCCGACAAGACCGAAGAAGAGCATCACATACACATCGAAGATATTGTTGTTAATGGAGTACGACCCGATAATGCTCAGAAAAACCACAAAAGGTGCAAGAAACGCAACCGGAATATTGGTGATGAGCTTCGATACCAGTTTGCCGCTGTAGATTCCCATCGGCAGGATCAGCAGATTCGAAAGTATCAGGGAAAAAATAAAGGTGTAGATGACTCCTGCGTGCACGGTAAACAGGTCCGCTCCAGGCCGCATACCCTGCAGAAGAAGCGCGCCGAGGAGCACGGCTGCGGGCGGAGCGCCGGGGATGCCGAGAGTCAACAGTGGAATCAGCGAGCCTGAAACTTCGGCGTTGTTCGAAGCTTCGGATGCAATAACACCGTCGACAATTCCCCTTCCGAATTTCTGCGGGTACTTTGAAGCACGAACCGCCTCGTTATATGATACTATCCCCGCGATATTTCCTCCTGCTCCGGGTATGATTCCGACAACCGTGCCGATAACCGCCGATCTGATGACGAGCACCGGTTTTTTAAGGAGCTTGCGCAGTACGTTGATAACTACATTCTTCTGTTTTCTGTAGGTAATTACATGGTAGTGTTTTTCCTTTCTTTCGATCATTCCGAGCACTTCAGGTATACAAAAGAATCCGATAAGCGCAGGAATAAGGCCGATACCTTCCTGCAGGCTGACCGTCCCGAAGGTAAAACGGACACTGCCGCCGATCGGCGAAATACCGATAGTGCTTATCAGCAGGCCGAATGCGCCGCCGATGAGCCCTTTGAGTATGGATTTTGATGCAAGTGTGGCAATGATCGTAAGCCCGAAGGTGGTGAGCCAGAAGAATTCGGGCGGCCCGAATTTCAGAGAAGCCCTGGAAAGCGGCGGTGATAAGAATATGAGAAAGAGTACGCCTATAAGCCCGCCTACGACGGACGAAACGGTGGCGGTAACAATCGCTTTGTAGGCCTCCCCCTTTTTTGCAAGGGGATACCCGTCGAAAGTGGTGGCAATGGCCGACGGCGTGCCCGGCGTGTTGATGAGTATGGCGGAAAAACAGCCGCCATATATGGCGCCGCAGTATATTCCGCCAAGGAGGACGAGTCCGTGAATCGGTGCCATTGCAAATGTAAAGGGTACAAGAAGGGCTATGGCCATGGTGGCGGTCAGCCCGGGAAGAGCGCCCACAATTATGCCTGAACCCACCCCCAGAACAATGAAAAGCAGGTTCATCGGATGGAAAATACCGATGATGGACGTCCATACGTACGCGTTCATGTCAGACACTCATCTCTGCAATCATTCAGCTTGCAGCAAAGTATGCAGAAAGCCGGCCTTCTCGCGCAGATTAGCGGCTGCGAGCCCCATTCGGCCGACCTGCGGCAGGTTGAACGTGTATTCTACAGGGCACGGTATTCAGAACAACTGCACAGCAGCGACATATACTAAATGACGCCGAGACCCTTCAAAATTTCCGTGTACTCGACCTTTTTCTTATTAATGTATGCCTTGAAATCCTTCGAACGAAGATGTTGTACGAGAAAACCGAGCTCTTCCATCTTATTCACAAATGTCGGGCTTTCGCATACCTTATCAAAGGCGTCCTCGAGCCGCTTGACTACATCGTCCGGCGTTCCGGGAGGAACACAGACTCCCCGATCGATTCCCGCGGTCATATCATACCCGAGCTCAATAAATGTCGGCACATCCGGGAGGTGAGGCAAAAACCTTTTTTCGGTTCCGATGGCGAGAATGATTATCTTTTCACGATGCTGAACGAGGTCGTTGGAGTTGGCAAACAGGGCTTCAGTGTGACCACCGAGGAAGTTGGCAACGGAGGGAGCGGCTCCTGTCGACGGTATGTAGGTGAATTCGACGCCGGCAAGCTTCTCGAGCTGCAGCAGTGCAAGATGATGCCCGCTGTGTGTTCCGGAGCCCCCAATGGTAATCGCCCCCGGGTGATCCTTCGCATAATCGATGAACTGATCGAGAGTTTTGAACCTGCTGTCCTTCAGCACTGCAAGCCCTATCGGGGTCGTTTCAAACATATACACGGGTACGAGCTGGTCGGTTTCATAGCCCGCATTGTTCCGCACCATGGGTTGAATGATAATGTGCGGGACATTATTTCCGCAGATGGTGTAGCCGTCCGGTTTGGCCTTCACCAGATTGGACCACGCCACTGCACCGCCGGCCCCGGGCATGTACTTTATGATTACATTGACGCCGAGCTCTTTTTGAAGATCTTCCTTCTGGTACTGCGCCGTTATATCGGACTGCCCGCCCGGGTTGAACGGTATGATATATTCGATGTTTCTTGATGGGTACTTCTCTACCTCTTCACGCTCCCCGGCGGCAAACATAGCGGAAGCGGTGGATAAAATCATACTGCACATGACGAGACCAGCTACCAGTCCCTTCGAATGTTTCATGGCAACCTCCTGTTTAGTTAAGCTGATACAAGGGTAACCCGGATTTATCTTCAGGTAAAGGAGGGCGGAAGAAGTACATATAAAAAATACTTATAATTTATACTAAACTATAATTAATTCTTATGGATAGCGGGTATCTACCTCATAATTATACCATGTGGCGGGCTCCCCTGCTTTTGAAAGTGGCCTGAGGAGGTTCTCATTTTCACATCAGACATCTATTTGATCCGGCAGGCTAATGTACTATATTATAGAAAATCTGTTTGAAACCGGAGGAATTCCATGAAGAAGGTGGTTTTTACCGGGCAGCGAGTGTTTTTAAAGTTTAAAAACTTTGAATATTTCGAAAAGCGGGCATCAGAGGCCGGACTCGAGATTACCTATGTACAAAGCGAAAACGACGAGGAGCTGAAAAAGGAGGCAAAGAACGCTTCAGCCCTTGTTCTGATTGCAAGAAATATAACCCGGGATATTCTCGACAGCATGGAGAAATGCGAGCTCATACTTACACTCTCGGTCGGATATGACTGCGTCGACCTTAAAGCGGCGACCATGAAAAAAATTCCAGTATGCAATACCCCGTCTTATTGCACAGATGAGGTCGCCAATCATGCAATGACCCTCATTCTATCCCTGGCCAGGAAAATACAGCTCATTATTCCGAATACACGGAACGCAAGCTGGGAGTACAAATACACGAAACCGATATTCAACTATCGGGATAAAACCTTCGGCATTATAGGCCTCGGAAAGATAGGACGCGCCATTGTTCCAAAAGCAAAGGGCTTCGGAATGCTCGTTATCGCGTATGACCCCTATGTTGATGACGATATTTTCGTACTGACGGGCGTCCAGCGTAAATACGAGCTCGATGACCTGCTTCGTGAAGCGGACTACATCACCATTCACGCTCCTCTTACCTCCGAGACCCGCCATATGATCGATGCCCATGCATTCGGCGTCATGAAAGAGAACGCGATCGTCGTCAATACCGCACGGGGCGCTATCATCGACCAGGATGCATTGTGTGCCGCGCTCCGGGAAGGAATAATAGCCGGCGCAGGAATCGATGTCCTCGAAAAGGAACCTCCCGATAAAAACAACCCGCTGCTGTCGCTTGAAAACGCCATCGTTACTCCGCATATCGCCTGGTATTCCGAGGAGAGCTTCAGAAAAGACACAGAGCAAGGAATGGATGAGCTTATCCGCGTGCTGACAGGTTACAGACCGAGGCACATTGTGAATCCCGAAATATTCGGCACCGCATAACCGACTTGGAATATACCCTTCTTCCGATTTATATAATTCGTAAATGCGCCTGTGCCGCATAAGTGAACCTGCAGCCGCTACCTCTGCATGGAAATTATACAGGCGTGAAATTATGGGTTTGACCTGCCGGTCGTTTTCCCGTAATGTTTAATAGGAAGCGCTTCATGAAGAAGAAAGCTGTCCAATGGTTATCGAGCCGAAAATCAGAAACAATATCTGCCTCACCGCGCACCCGGCCGGATGCGCTGCACAGGTGAAAGAGCAAATCGATTACGTGAAAAAAAAGGGTGTTTTCACAGGTCCGGCCAATGCGCTCATAATCGGGGCTTCCAACGGGTACGGTCTAGCCGCCCGTATTGTATCCGCTTTTGCATGCGGCGATGCAACGGCAGGAGTTGCCTATGAAAAACCCGGTTCTGAAAAAAAGACTGGAACTGCCGGATGGCACAACAACCGCGCCTTTGAAAATGCAGCGGATGAAGCCTGTGTGCCGGCCTGGAGCATCAACGGCGATGCCTTTGCACATGACATCAAGGTAAAAACGCTTCGGCTGATACGGGATAAAATGGGGAAGATGGACCTGGTTATATACAGTATTGCTTCACCACGCCGTATCGATCCGTCAACGGGACAGCTCTATTCGACGGTCATCAAACCTGTCGATGATGCGTTTACCTCGAAGACGGTTGATTTTGAAAGCGGGACGGTGACGACCATCACCACGGATCCTGCAACGGAAGAAGAGGTACGGGCCACCGTCAAGGTTATGGGCGGCGAGGACTGGGAGCTGTGGATCAGGATGCTTTTGGAATATGATTTACTCGCCGATGACGCGACAACCGTCAGCTTCTCCTATATCGGTCCCGAAATAACGGCTCCCATCTACCGTAAAGGAACAATCGGTATGGCAAAAAGACACCTTGAATCAACGGCACAAAACATCAACCGGCTGCTTTCGACAAAAGGCGGCAGAGCCCTGGTATCGGTGAACAAGGCGCTTGTAACGCGGGCAAGCGCCGTAATTCCCGCAGTGCCTCTGTACATCGCCCTTTTATACAGGGTAATGAAAAAAAAGGGGCTTCACGAGGGGTGCATCGAACAGATGTACCGGCTTTTCAGGGATTTTCTCTATGCAGGCAAACCGCCGATTCTCGATACAAAGGGCAGGATACGCCTCGATGACTATGAGCTTCGGCAGGATGTTCAGGAGGAGGTGTTCGAGCTCTGGCAGAAGGTCAGCTCTGAGAATATCGAACAGCTTTCGGATATACACGGATTTCGGGATGAATTCCTGCGGCATCACGGTTTCGGCATGCAGGGTATCGACTACAGTGCCGACGTCAAGGTGAACGGCACCTGACAGTCACACTCATGTTTGCACCCCTCCGTTTATCCGCGTTCGCTTCTTCTCTCTTTAAAAAATCAAGCCGATGATAGTACGTCTTACACTATTCTAAAGCCATTTCTTTCTTTTAAAGAGAAAAAGCATTGAAACACCAATAGCGCACATTACTATCCACACAATTGGATATGACCAGCGCCACGCGAGCTCAGGCATGAAGTGAAAATTCATGCCGTATACCCCCGCTATGAAAGTGAGAGGAATAAATATTGTGGCTATTAAAGTCAGCACTTTCATCACTTCATTCATTCTATTACTCAAACTCGATAAATAGGTATCAAGCATTCCTGAAATGATATCTCTGAACGCTTCGGTATTATCAACGACCTGTATGGTATGGTCATAGAGGTCTCTCATGAAAATAAGAGTGGCCTTTTTTATTAACTTGGACTCCCCTCGCTCCAGACCGTTGATAAGCTCGCGTAAGGGCCATACAGATCGGCGAATGTAAATGAGCTCTCTTTTCATTGCATGAATCTTTACAGATGTATCGGGTACGGGATTGGAGAGCAGTTCGTCCTCCAGCTGCTCAAACTCTTCTCCGAGTTGTTCAAGTATGATAAAGTAATTGTCCACGACCGCATCGATGAGCGCATAGGCGAGGAAGTCTGCTCCCATTTTCCTCACTCTGCCTTTACCCGTTCGAATCCTATCCCTGATCGGATTAAACACATCGCCCTCTTTTTCCTGGAAAGAAATGACAAAATTCGAACCAAGTAAGAAGCTCACCTGTTCGATATCGATCCTTCTGTTTTCTTCATCATAGGAGAGCATTTTTAAAATAATACAGATATAATCGCCTAAATCATCCAGTTTCGGACGCTGTGTTGTATTTAAAATATCCTCCAGGATGAGAGTATGAATATCGAAATGCTCCCCTATTTGTTCAATAACGCTGGGCTCATGGAGCCCGTTGATATTTATCCAGGTAACAGTGGGGGTTTCTTTAAATTGAAGACATTCTTCAACTGTTTTTACTTTCTTTTCTTGATACTGATTTTCATCATAATCAATGATTGAAATCGTTATTTCCTCCGTCTTTTGCTCACCGGTAAATATAAGGGTCCCGGGAGGCTGCCCGAGAGTTTTCAATCTCTTTTTCGATAAACGATTGATTAGTTTTGTCATGCTATCCCTCCGTATTCTGAGTTTTGTCTCCGATGGTAGAGCTGTTCCGCTCACCCTTATTGAAGGACGCTTCGATTAATTCAACGGGAAAGGGTGTTGTTTTCGATCCTGTATACACACTTACATGGGGGAACGGTATTTCAATACCTTCGCGGTCGAACCTCTCTTTAATCTCCTGCATTATGGAATTCTTCAGCACCAGATAATCCGTTTTAGAAAACCAGCATCCGAGGAGAAGCTCTATTCCGCTGTCTCCAAACTCCTTTACCACAAAGAGAGGCTCCGGATTATCGAGGCAATATGGATTATTTCGTGCGATATCGAGAAGGACCTCTTTCACCTTACCTATGTTGTCCCTGTACGCGATACCGACATTTACATCGAGACGGCGAATTGGAAATCTGGTGACATTTGTAAGCTCGGTTTTAATAATCTGCTCATTTGGTATTCGGATGAAAAGATTGTCAAAGGTTCTTATTTTAACCGAGAGGAGATCAATGGAAAGCACAATGCCCGTGGTATTCCCAAGCCTGATGATATCGCCGACTGCAAAGGGCTTTTCAGAAATAAGGAAGAGACCGCTTATTATGTTGGAAACACTCGTTTGCGAAGCAAAGCCGATGGCGATTCCTGCAATGCCTGCCGCACCGAGAAGTGCAGTGAGCTTGAATCCGAGCTGCCTGAGAGTGGTGACCAAAATGATAAATACCCCCAGGTAAAAAATTGCTTTCCGTATAAGCATTGCGGTCTGCCGGGAAAAACGTTTCTTAGTTGCTCTCCCGATTGAGAAATTCATGATCTTCAACAGAACGAAACCCACAACAATAAGAATAACAACTCTCACCGCAATAAGAAGAGTGTTGAGATTTAATATCTTTTCAAAGTTAAAAGAAAAAATATCAAACATAGCCCATCCCCCCTTCTATTCAAAAGTTGTAAAATATTTAAGTATACCGACACTCTTTTTCAAGAGACTTTTATCTACAGGCGTTCGTTCTTCACTGAGGAGCATACAGCCTTCTTCAAAATCGGGCATCTTATCCGAAAAATCGATACGACTCGGCAGATCGTCTCCAAAAAAGTCGATGTGCACTTCATTTGTCCATAAACGTTTTGATCCTCTATACACTCTAAGGTGTTCCACATGTACAGAAAGCCTTTGAAAATCCAACTGCGACTGAGTATCATTTTTCACCCGAACCGGACAGACTGCTCTCTGGGGAGAGATGCGCAATTCTCCCATCGAACGACGAGCAGTAGTTTTAAGAGTGTAGCCCAGCTCACCCGTCATCGGATCCCCAAACCAGGTATTTGAAAGGACAATAGTCGGTATTTCGGTCAACATGACTTTTTTATTCTCGCCGACATACACACGTACCCAGATGGGAACGCTCATAAAAAACAAAGCCTTATTACCGGGAAGAATCTTTACCGGTATTTCCGAACCGACCACTATGGCTCGATCCTGGAGAACAGGTACCAATTGAACGATTCTCGATGTATCATCTATGACAAAACGGTTCCACCCGATATCCTCAGGCTTTTTCTGAGGCTTCGCGATTATCGATTTTTTGCTATCAAGATCTTCACACACCTGAGCATAGGCAATGAGCCATTCATCATCCGCTTTCCTCACCCATAAATCCAAGGACCCGATCTTCCAGTGATAGTCCTTTTTTACTTCTATTTTATGCGAATCCCAAAGCAGCACCGTATCCTCCGAATAAAAGAAATATATAGTATTATATCTATTCCATTCATTTTTTTAAACATATCTTACTGCGGCAATGACGATATAACAGGACCTTTACGTCGAAGAGGAGGGACGTTTTTTTCGCATGACGGGAATAGAGGGAGAGATCATCACCGTCGTGAGAACCTGAAAAAAGATATTCGGGAGAATATTCCGGCTGATGCAGGTTGATCCATCCTATACGCGTATATTTTCATACGAGTAATACATCATAGATAAAAATGATAAAAAATTACGGGGATACCGTTCTTTTTTGAAATTTTCTATGCGGTCACAATATGTTATATTGAAGCACCGAAAAGAACATATCTATTCAATAAATCAAACGAGGATCGTCAGGAGAAGTATTTTGATGCCATGCTCGAGCTCTTTCCCGTACTGAATGCCAAAAACGAACTCGAGCTTGTTATATGTACGGCGGAGCTGGAAAGCGTGCTTTCCGACATGGCACAGAAAGTAGAACAGGTGCAGGTGCAGGTTTCGAGGGTTGGGAAACGGTTCACAAACGTACTGAAAAGAAAAAAGAAAAAATGAATTGGGCCAATCGAACGAAAAGCGTGCTCGTAATGCCGGCGGTATGCACCAGAAATGGAGGAGTAAATGAAGGGGAGGATAATCGCTGCAACCATAGGGGATCCTTCGGGCATCGGACCCGAGATAGTGCTCAGGGCGTGCGCTTCGGAAAGGGTCAGGGCAAAGGGGACCTGTGTCGTGATCGGCGACATGGCGGTAATGGAAGCGGTACGGGACCGGCTTGGCATGGATATCGCTATCAGGCGGGTTCGGAATGTTGAAGCGGCCTTTTATTCAGAAAACGCTGTTCCGGTGTTCGATATGGAAATTGTGCGAGATGTTTCTTCACTCCGGGTTGGAGAAGTATCAGAGCTCGGCGGCAGGGCTGCAGTTTCCTGCATACGCAAAGCGGCCGATCTTGCCCTTGACGGAAAGGTTGACGGGATCGCTACCGCGCCGATAAACAAGGAAGCGCTTCGGAAGGCGGGTTTTTCATATATAGGCCATACCGAGATGCTCTCGCACATGGCAGGCTCCTCCAGCAGCGTTACCATGTTCATGGTAGACCGGCTCAAGATATTCTTCCATACGCGGCACATCTCCCTCAGAAAGATGATCGAGGAATTGAAGATCACGGGAGTCACAGACAGCATACTCCTCGCCGATACCTGTCTTCGCTCTCTGGGATTTGAAAAAAGAAGGCTCGCCCTCGCAGCGCTCAACCCGCATGCTTCGGACGGGGGCCTTTTCGGCAGCGAGGAGGCGGAGATTCTTGTTCCTGCCCGTTCAGCTGCGCAGGAGAGAGGAGCGGATGTTGAGGGTCCTCTTCCGGCGGACAGTGTTTTTCACCGTGCACTCGAAGGAGAGTTCGACGCGGTTTTATCCCTGTACCATGACCAGGGACATATTGCGGCAAAGACGTACGATTTTTACCGCACCGTTAGCGTTACCCTTGGCTTGCCCTTCATCAGAACCTCGGTCGACCACGGCACGGCATTCGACATTGCCTGGAAGGGCAAGGCAAATCCGGTGAGCATGGAGGAGGCAATTGTCTCCTGTTTCGACCTGTCGCAAAAGTATGTATATTTTAGTGATGCTGGTGGTTGAACCAAAATGAAACCTGCGCGAAAAAACCCATTCTAGCTTCTATCCATGCATGTTAGATATACCATGCATTCAGGTAAAATCCATACGAGTATCTATCGGGACACCCTCCCTTCGCACAGCATTTACAAAAACCTACAATAATTATGCTCACATTGGAGGGACGTTCAATAAAATTCAAGTACAATACGAGGCATTAATAAAGAAAATTGCGGATACCGCAACGGTTCCCACTTGTAATTATAAGGATTATAATTATAATCAATATAGGGGGCGGCAGATAATTCATAATACTTTTCTACCTGTTGGAGTCGATACCAATAGTAATACAGGGAAACTTGTCGACTTCATCGTCTGAAAATGTTTATCATAACGATGGGTTTCCGCCAAATAGATATTCACTTCCATTGGCTCTTCATAACTTTACAATCGAGAGTATGCTACAAGGAACCCCTCAATGAGAAAAATAACATCTAAGCAACAAACCAGACCATCACTATCCGTGGCGGCATTCAAGGGAACAGACCCGGCATGTCTTGAGGATTCTTTCAGGTATCACCTCGAGTACTCCCTGGGTAAGGACGAGTACAGCGCTACACAACGCGACATCTTCAAGAGCCTTGCCATGACGGTGCGTGACCTCCTTTTCGAGCGTTGGACCGAAACTCAGCAGACCTACTATCAAAAGGCGGCCAAGAGGGTATACTACCTGTCCCTGGAGTTTTTGATCGGTAGGATGCTCAGCGACGCACTCATAAACCTGGGGATATACGAAAACATGCGAAAAGCCATGACCGTACTGGGCTGTGATATCGAGTCTCTTAAGGAAATCGAATTTGATGCAGGCCTTGGAAACGGCGGCCTGGGACGTCTTGCAGCCTGTTTCATGGACTCAATGGCCACACTCGGCATTCCCGCATACGGGTACGGTATCCGTTACGAGTACGGTATCTTCTTCCAGAGAATACAAAACGGGTATCAAGTGGAGACACCCGACAACTGGCTGAGGTACGGAAATCCCTGGGAGATCGAGCGTCCCGAGCACCTCTATCCCGTAAAGTTCTATGGGAAGGTGCAGCAGTATACCGATTACCATGGAAACTTTCACTGTGACTGGGTGGACACTCAGGATGTCATGGCCATGGCCTACGATACGCCCATACCCGGATACCGAAACAACACGGTGAACAACCTCCGGCTCTGGTCCGCCAAATCAACCCGGGAGTTTAATCTCGACTACTTCAACCACGGAGATTACGAACGGGCTGTCGCCGACAAAGCCCATTCGGAAACCATCTCCATGGTCCTGTACCCCAACGACAACGTGTTCGAGGGGAGGGAGCTCAGGCTGAAACAGGAGTACTTCTTTGTGTCTGCGACCCTTCAGGACATTATAAGGCGTTTCAGGAAGACCAATCCAACAGGGTTCCAGCGATTTCCCGAAGAGGTCGCCATACAGCTCAACGACACGCACCCGGCCGTTGCGATACCCGAGCTCATACGGCTACTCGTGGACGAGGAGCAGGTAGGCTGGGACGAGGCCTGGGATATAACCGTCAGGAGCTTCGGATACACAAATCACACGATTATGGGAGAAGCGCTGGAGAAATGGCCTGTGAGTCTCATGGGGCGCGTTCTTCCCCGGCACCTGCAGATCATCTACGAGATCAATCGGCGTTTTCTAGATCATGTACGGTCGCTGCACATCTCCGGCAAAGACCTCAAGATTCAAAACCTCTCCCTTATTGAGGAGGGGGCCGAAAAGAAGGTTCGAATGGCCAACCTCGCGATCGTGGGCAGTCATTCTGTGAACGGAGTGTCGGAGATCCATACCGGGCTGCTCAAAAGTGAGCTTTTCAGGGAATTTTACGAGCTCTGGCCTGAACGGTTCAAAAATATAACCAACGGAATCACGCAGCGCCGATGGCTGCAGGCCTGCAACCCGAAGCTTGCGGAATTAATTACCGGTCACATTGGCGAGGGGTGGATCACTGATCTGTCCAAGCTGGAACAGCTGGTTCCCCTCGCCGATGATGATGGGTTTCAGAAATCGTGGCTGGAGGTCAAACTGAAAAACAAAAAGAGGCTGGCGGAGTTTATCCGGAACCATGTAACGGTCAATCCATCCGCACTCTTCGACTGCCAGGTGAAGAGATTCCACGAATACAAGCGTCAGCTTCTCAATGCCCTGCACATCGTGTACCTCTACAACCTTATAAAGACGGGCAGCAACCCGATGTCCATGCCCCGAATGTTTATTTTTGCCGGCAAGGCAGCCCCCGGATACTGGACGGCCAAGCTCATCATCAAACTTATTAATTCCATTGCCGATAAAGTAAATCATGACAAGGATGTGAATGACAGGATGAAGGTCGTGTTCCTCGCCAATTACGACGTCTCACTGGCAGAGCGGATCATTCCAGCCGCAGATCTTTCCGAGCAGATTTCAACAGCAGGAACCGAAGCTTCGGGGACTAGCAATATGAAGTTTGCACTCAATGGAGCCTTGACCATCGGGACCATGGATGGTGCCAACGTCGAGATACTGAAGAAGGTCGGCAAGGAAAACTTTTTCACCTTCGGATTGACCACCGAGCAGATTGGACCCTTAGGGATTTCAGGGTACAATCCCTGGGAATACTACGAAGACAATCCGCATTTAAAAGGGGTGATCGATCTCATATCGAGCGGATACTTTTCACCCGACGAACCGTCGCTCTTCAAACCCCTTATCGACTCGCTGCTTAACGGGGGAGATCCCTATCTTCTGCTGGCCGATTTTACCGACTACCTTCGATGCCAGGAAGAGGTGATGAAAACCTACATGAACAGAAGCAAATGGGCACGGATGTCCATTTTGAACGTGGCGCACATGGGCACGTTTTCAAGCGACCGCACGATTCAAGAGTATGCGCGGGAGATCTGGAATGTCAAACCGGTTCTTGTCGAAGCTCCTCCCCAGCGTCCGTGTGATGACGGATCTGTCACCTGAGCCGCTCGATCATTTTTTTCTGATCCCGAACATTCTCTACCTTTGCGGTGACTTGGCACAGTATGATGAAACGGGTTTCATTTGAGTTTTAAACGGGTTGAAATGACGTTCATTCGGGTTATGGATTGAATCCGATCAAGGTTGTTTATGAGCGGGAAATGGGAATCGAACCCACGACATTAAGCTTGGGAAGCGAAAATAAAGACCGAAAATACATTGTCTCTTTCAATTAATACTGCAATAAAAAGACTTAATGAAAACAAGCAATATTACTCCTATGTTAAGTCTATTCCTGATGTCCGTATATTTTCCGATTACCAGCAGATCTCGATACTGCTTATGGCTCAGTCGTTCCAAAAAACTCATCTCCGAAAGCGTTTCTATGTGATGCAGGTCCCGACTCATATACTACAGCTATTTTACTCGTCGGCTGCATTTCTACCAGGAAGATGCGACAGTATCTCTAAGACATTTCCCCGTAACAGGAGCTCATGCTCATCAGAGTGACTTCTCGAGATTGAAAAGGGATGTACGAAAATAGAAGATGGGCTTATTTCCGCTCTGGAGCCCCCGGGCCAGGAAGAGCTCAGTTTTGAAATGGCTGTTTTTCTGCCCGGAGAGCACAAAGGAAAACCCTGCACCAAGGCTTGCGAGATAGTGCAGATCGGACTTCAAACCGATGCTTTCCTGATAGAGAAGCGAATCGATAAGCAGCTTCAGCCTGAACTGGTGAATTCTGAGGCGGTTTTTCAAAAGAGTGAGCTCTCTATCTCTGAACAGCTCGTGTTCAGCATCGACTGTGAAAAGGTTGAAGCTGAATGCGTTGATTGATCTATTCTCATATCCCCGAATGGTGTCGAAGCCGCCGAGCTCGTAATAACCTGCAAGCTTCTTTTCCCAGATTGCGATCGGATAGTCGAGTGTCCCCCTGAGAATGAAAAACCAGCTGCTCCGGATATTGCAGTGGTATAGGAGCTGGTTCTCGTTACGCATGTCGACCGGTGTGTCGAAGCCGTCCCGAAACCGTGCCTTGAAGGCCGTGCGGTAACTGAGGCCTTTGAAGTAGAGCTTGTTCGTTGGATCGAGCGCCCTCACACCGTCGTATATGAAGCTGAGCTTGGGCACCAGATCGAAACCATCCTCGAGGACCCGTGCTTCGGTCAGGCTTCCCTTGAATACGTCGTCAAGCAGGAATGCAGGCTCCAGGTACAGCTTGGGAGCCAGACGATAGCCGATCCCCACTTCAAAGCCCCTGTTGCGCTGTATGTACTTGTCTGTGGGAACGAGCACGATTTCCGAACCGCTTATCCCCGGCGTAACCAGATTCTCGAAGTCCGTGCTCTGAAAAAATTTTAGATAGGGCCGGAAGCGTTTGATATTATAGGCAAATGTAAGCTCGCTGTTGATATTGCTTGAGATAATGCCGTAACCAAGATAAAAGATGAGATCCAGTCTATTGAAGGGTTGTGTGAATGAGAGCGTTACATTGCCGCTTGGAAGGACAAGATCGAGAGACGGACTCACCTGTGCCCGCACCTCTGAATATTTCACATTCAGCTTCTTAGCCTCTTCAGTCTTCGGTTCATCACTCACTTCTTCTTCGGCTGTCACCCTGGTCTCGAAGAAAGAAATCATGGCAATGAAAAGAAAAGACAATGACACTATGCGTGTATTCATAAACCAATTCCCATGCTGAACAAAAGGCATTACGGTATAAAACGATCTGTCAGCCTTCAACTTAAAATTGCCGCCTACACTGAATCTCAGTATACTTCTGTATCGTACATTTGTGCAATGGTTTCGTAATGCACTGAAAATAGGACTGTATGAAGTCCGTCATCGGCATCATCGTCTCAGAATTCCCGAGTTAGCTCGTGGACTCGTGAAAACCAGACAGCCGATTATACAGACGTAAAAGTTCGAGCGCGTTTGAGCCTTCGGAACTATTCGTTTCTCTTTCAAAGCGTCTTTTCAAAGCTGGAGAGTGATGTTTTTAAAATAGGAGGGCCAAATGGTTTTTAAATATTTTCGGTATTGTAAAAATTCCTAATAGTATGATCCCAAGAGTGGTAGAAATGAAAATAATAACCGGCAATGAAGTTGTAAATTTCCAGCCAATAAACTTCAAATCAACCGATATGCCGTTTTGAAGTCCAAGAACGGTAACAAACAGCACAATGATAAATCCTATAATCAACGACACGTACCGCATACGCTCTCTCCTTATTCTGCATCTTTCAACCACAACTCAGCTATACAATATTTCGTTTAACGAACGATTTTATTCTTCCTACGAATAATCCTGTTCGAAGAATATTAATGAAAATAGAGCATAAATTACTATACGTAAACGTATAAGCTATGGTAATTAGCGTCTTTCTTACAGGTAAACCTAAAAGCAACAGTGTAAGAAATTATTTATTTTTATCTTTCCTCTGCTGCTCTTCAGTTCTGAGTACTTTTTGCATTTTCTCCAATGCATCAGCACTTTTTTCTTTCAACTCTTTTATGCCGCCTACACTGTAGAGTGCAAAAAGCGAGAAGCCGATTGCAATTAGTGATAAAATGAAACTCACCGCTACCATAATCAAAACTCCTTTCCAGCATTTTAATATCTTAATTTAATTATTACGATATTACCGTGCTCAGTCTGCAACTTAGGTTACATAAAAAGATCTTTTATTTAAGGTTTTATCTATTTAAATTCTGGTTTTTTGTACCAGAATTTCATTAAAAAGTGAG
>CAZFTJ010000029.1:0-33651 GCA_964521865.1 uncultured Spirochaetota bacterium
CTGCCTGTTTTTTAAAAATAGCATAAACCCTGAGAATTCTTCGATTGTATCTTCTATATGCCTACATGTAAAGTTACCTGTTTATATGAGGGCACCCTGCGGTGCACTCCGCTTCAAGGGAGCTTCATGAAAATTTACGTGTCGATATTCTCCATGCCGGGTGACTTACCCGGCTTTTAAAAGGGTATGTTCAAACAATTCAGCAGGGAGTATTTTATAATTGGAGTTTTTCTGATATAATATCTCTCCGTGTGAAAAGTTTTTTGGATGGGCGGAAATGAATCCTTCCGAATCGGAGCTCGAGCCGGTTGAGCTTCCCATTGACGGGGTGCTTGATCTTCATGCCTTTCAGCCGAAGGACGTGAAGGAGCTTGTTTCCGATTATCTGGCCCTGTGCAGACAGAGGGGCATACTGCAGGTGAGGATCGTGCACGGGAAGGGAAAGGGAATACTGAGGGCGAAGGTGCACTCGATTCTGAAAAAGATCGACATGGTCGAATCCTTCAGTCTTGCCGGTGAAGGTGCCGGCGGATGGGGCGCGACGATCGTTCATTTAAAACACAAAGATAATTCCTGAACCTAAGGAAAACCGGGAGCAGGTATAGTGAAAGCGGGTCGTGAGGATCAGCTATGACACAATGAGGTGGAAATTTCAGGAGACGTAACGGCGGCATTATATTCATAATCGATCCTCAACAGGTACCGGCACAGCAGACACTATTTCACTTAGTATGCTCTCAGCGGACCGCCCGCTTAATCGCGCTTCCGTCTTAACTATTAGACGATGGGCCAGAGCAGGAACGGCGAGGTGCTTTACATCATCCGGTATTACGTAGTTTCGCCCCCGAATGGCAGCATGCGCCTGAGAGGCATGGTAAAGGCCCAATGAGGCACGCGGGCTGGCGCCAAGTTTAATGTCTTTATGACTCCTGGTGGCTCTGGTGATAGCAGTGACGTAGTCACTAACCGATTCCTCAACGTACATCCGACGGGATACTGCTTGAATATTCATCAACTCATCGGTCTCTATTACACTGGTTAAGCTGTCCAGAGGATTGGAGTGCCGGAATCGAGACAAAATCGCTTTTTCCTCATCCTTGGTAGGATAACCAAGCCCGATTCGAAGCAGGAAGCGGTCAAGCTGTGCTTCGGGCAAGGGGAAGGTGCCTTCCAGCTCGACAGGATTTTGCGTGGCAATAACCAGAAAAGGTCGTGGCAGCGGCATTGTCTCCAGATCCACCGTCACCTGCCGTTCCTGCATGCACTCCAGCAGGCTTGACTGCGTTCTCGGAGTGGCTCGATTTATTTCATCAACCAACACGATGTTGGCCATGATCGGACCCGGTCGAAATTCAAACTCCGAGGTCTTCTGGTTATAAAAGTGGATGCCGGTTATATCCGAAGGAAGCAGGTCCGGGGTCGACTGTATCCTTTTGAAACTGCAGTTCAGCGATCGGGCAACGGCCTTGGCGAGCATCGTCTTTCCGATGCCCGGCACATCCTCGATTAATATATGCCCCTCACAGAGCAAAGCTACCAAAACGAGCTCAATGGTCTCTTTCTTGCCGACAATTACCGTGCCGACATTGCTCACCAATCTGTTTGCTGCCAGCTGTACATTCGACATCTCAGGTCTTATTTCCGACTCTGTTTTACTCACGTTGGTTTCCCTCCTTGCCGGAAGAGAGCCCGGCGGATGCCCTTTTAAGGCGAGTTTGCTTTATTCTATGCCAGGCCTGGCTCAGTATATTCGGCGTATTTTCCGCCGAGAGTGAAATTCCATAGCGAGCCCTGACGTATTGTTGCGTAATGAATTTCAGGTCTCTATCGGCATCCGGAAGAAGGCTTTTCAGGGTGCGGTAGTACTCGTATGGAGTCTGCGAAATATGCCGTGGATAACCGCACTCGGCTGCCCAGCGAAGCAGCTGCCGGTAAATCCTGCGGACCGAGACCGCCTCAGGAGATGCTGCCCCTTGTTTATGTCTCAAGCGGAAGAAAAACATTAATTTAACTAGTCTAAAGAGTAGGAGTTTTAATACGCTCAGTAAATCGGCTTTGAGCGCACCGGGTATTGGCTCGAACTCAGCGTCGGCCATGTCGGCCAGCTTGCGACGCAGCCAGTAAAATACATCGGATGTGATTCGCCACAGGGCAAGGAGAACCATACCTATACAGAAAACGCTTATCGTAAAAAGGAGACTGCTTCGCATCCACTTCGGTATAGCCAAAGGCTTACCCTGTTCAGGTTGTATCGGCGGCATGCGCATTACAGGTGGCAGCTTTCCGGGTTCTGACTGCGGAAAAAGTCCGGCCAGAAACTCGATCACTTTCAGGATCAGTTTACAAATCAGTCTCCAGGCCCATTTGAAGACTGCCCAGAGCAGCTGTAGCAACTCAGGTGTTACCAGAAGAGTAACAAGAAAACCCATAAGAAGAATAAGGCTTATACTGACCAGTAAAAGACCCGACCAGGGCCATCGATTCTGTCCGGAAAACCGGTTGGTGTTCTCAAAAGCATGCGCCATTGATATGCCAAACAGGGCGAACAGAAAAAATATCATGGCTGCGGCAACCTGATTGCTGGTGGTGGCGTCTAACTGGGAACCCGCAAAGAATGTCAGCACAAGCATGATGAGCCCGAACTGAAATTTTCTGAGCATCATCGGGAAATTGACATCGCGAGAGGCAAGGCGCTGGCTCAGCCACCAGATAATGCCGGTGCTCAGAAGAATGATAAATTCCGGTTTGAGGGTATAGATCACCTGAGTCGTCGACTGTAGTATTGACAGGAGCCAGGCTGATTCTGAGAACGGCAGATCGGCGTATAGCTGCACCTTTATTATGAGCAGCATGCCAATTATCCACCCCAGCCAGCTCACACCCAGCAGGCGAGCTCCGGGCCACTTCAGCCGCCCCAGCAATCTGTTTAAGAAAAAAGAAACCGGATACAGGGCCAGTATTCCGGCGACGGAAAGGCGGCCGCCAGCCGTTTTTGTATTAAACAGGGCTATCAGGACATACAGCCAGCAAACCTCCATGCCCATTACGGCAAGATAGAGAACGCCTCGCTTCCAGTCCGGTTTCATCCGGTTTCCCCTGTACCAATAAAGGCAAGATCTCCAGGCTGCCTTACCCGGTGCCAGGCAATTGCACCCGGAAGTCGGCTTTCTTCTGCGTTGCCGACTTGAAGAACCAGCAATTTATGCCCGCTTTCTTTCAGTTCTACCAACAGCTCCGTAAACCGCACCGAAGATTTATAAAGGATAAAAACAAGAGTGGTTCCCCAGGGTAAAGCCGCTCTCTCTGCCTGCAGGAATTCCTCGAACGGGCTGCTTGCTGTTGGGGTAACTTTGGCGAGGGCTTCCAGCATCTCGACCAGATGGCCGGTGCTGCTTGCGGGCAACAGCGTGGCCGGCTGCCCGGAATCGGCCAGGCATGAGTTGACAAAAAGTCCCACCGCGCTGTGGTGCTCGATAAGATGGCTGGCCAGGGAAGCAGCAACACTGATACTCAACTCGAGCTCTTCCTCGCTGCTGCCCTCGTTTTCATTCTCCGCCCTGAAGCTGTCGATCGCGAGAAAAATCGCCCCCTTCGACGTTGTGGTGGGCTCGAAGACCTTTATCTGCAGTTCCTGACGACGAGCTGTGGCTTTCCAGTGTATATACCGCAGACTGTCCTGCGGAGTGTAGTCGCGTATCCCACTGACCCGTATGGGGTCTTCGAATATACGCCGCGCGGCAGTCGTTTCTCCGATAGGATACAGTGACGGTATTGTCAAATTGGCGATATGGAATATTTTCGGATACACAACGACATGATCGATGATCGGTTGAGTAACACAACGGGGATAAAAGCCGAAAATATCGCCGGAAGTCAGCCGTATTGGACCTAACTGATAGTAACCGCGCTTACGGCAACAGAGGCGCTCTTTCCAGCTTGCTTTCGTGTACCAGAGTATTGCCGCCGATTTGCTCAGAAAACCAAATCCGGGTCTGCTGCCCGGTTCAAGCGGAACATCGGGAGAGAAGCTGAGCGGTATCTCGTCGTTCAATTGAATCCAGGGAAGCGGGAGCAGCTTGCGATTGATGAGCTCAAACTTCAGCTCGATGTGTTCGCCCGGGAAAACACGCATCTCACTCATCATGCGCCCGCACCCTACACCTGCCAGCGAAAATCGACTCCACAGCCTGGCCGTTCCTGCAGCTGAGAATGTCAAACCAAGCAGTATGACAACGATTGTTTGTCCATTCCAAGCAGCCAAAAGGAGACCTGCCAGTAGAATGATAAGGCCAAGCCTGCCCAGCAGGAAACAGGTCGGCCTCGATGAGAGACGACCTTTCCCTTCGTTACCGGCCCCCGGTATGGCTGCACCTGCTGTTTCTGTGCTTGTCTGCATCGATTTATTCCTCGCATGCTATACTGAAATGATGCCCGGGTCCTCCCTGCCAGAAGGCATGAGTTTTTTTCCTGCTCTTCTCGACGAAACGCTAATCATCCCTTTACCACCGGTGATTGTATCGGTTCACCGGGAATCGGAATGTACGGGGTTTTGAGTTACGGTGGAATTAGTACTGTATTGTACCCGTAATTCCCCGGCCTTTGCAAGCTTTTGTTCTCGTACTGCCGGTATTTCCCTATCCCTCCAAATCAATTTATCAAGGGGTGTTATATACCAGAACGCACTGTGCATACCCAAGATCTTTACTCTTATTTTTTCTATATATGAACTTATACACCAACCCTGCCGTATGCAATATCAGGTATACCGAGGATGGACTCGCATATACCACATCCTCACGGGTCATCCGATAACAGAGCCTCCGATACCCTTCCTCTCTGTTATTCAATGCATACTCGATAATTGCCTGCCTCTCATGCTCAAACAGCCATGTCTCTTTCGGTATCTTCCCGTTATGACGGTTCTGTATCCAGTAGCGCCTCCTCCACTCTGGGATGAATACCGTACTTCCCGCATACCTCACACACAGACATTTATTGATAGGGGTTATTGATAGGTTATGTTATTATGATTAAAGTAAAAGATCGAGATGATCTCCGATCAAAAGGATCTTTGAAAAGTTATGCTTTGCAAAAAGCAGAAGGTGTTCGAAAGTTTTATGTTGAGTTAACTGAGAAGATCTGAAAAGGATCGACATGGTCGAATGTTTCGGTCTTTCCGGTGAAGGTGCCGGCTGAGCAAGAGAATACACCGATTCAAGCGGGTGGAAGAACACTATAAGGCTCTTTGACCCGGTGTTCGGTGTCAGTTCAATCCACGGGGGACCAATGCATTGGGAGTATGTGCTTTCAAAAGAAGACTACGATCTGTACAGGCGTAACATTTCATCCCTTGAGGAACAGGTCTTCAATCATTACCCCGACTCATACAAAAACCCGGAGATTCTATCCGCAATCAGAAACGTTCCACGGCATATGTTCGTGCTCAGAAGCTACAGGTATATGGCATATACCGATAACGCGCTCCCTGCATCAGGGCACAGCACCACTTCTGCTCCTTCGGTAATTGCGGTGATGGTTGCGTCGGTTGGAATAGAGAGAGGAGAGAAGCTGCTCGAGGTCGGAACTGGAACCGGCTACGAGGCAGCCGTCCTCAGTGAGATGGGAGTGTCTGTGTTTTCAATTGAGGTGGATGGGTTTCTGGCAAATCAGGCAAATCGAATACTTACGCAGCTGGGTTATAAAGTCGATAGGACGCTGAACGATCCAGGCAAAAGCCGGGATTTGATAAAGAGGTATGGTGAAATAAAAAAACTTTTTCCTCACCGCGGTCCGATTCGTCTTTTTCACGGGAACGGTCAATACGGTCTAAAAAAATTTTCACCATATAAGGGAATTATTGTGGCAGCATCCGTTTCTGCAATCCGTGTTTTAAACCGTCTTACCGCACAATTGAGCGTTAGTGATGGAGTTCTGGTTGTTCCTGCAGGCAGGAGACACGATCAGTCCCTTGAAATTATTACCCGGAGAAACAGCGGGCTTCATATCGGCCGCCTTGAGGGAGTATCCTTTGATTTCGTACGGTTATTTGTGAGAGACAATACGCATTATTGACATCGTTTGATGTCTTTCTTGACTTTTCTGCTCCCTATGATTAATAAACACTGTACCGTAAAGGGCTGCCGCAGGGGATTTACTGGGGAACAATCGACTCATATTCATTTTTTCAAACATAAGGAGATGCCTAACCGGTTTTCACCCGGTTTGACGGCGGCAAGGAAGAATCATGAAAACGATATCGTACCTGCCGATGCAGGAAAGGGTTTTGTCTCCGTGCATCAAGAAATTGAAAGAGTCGCTGCACGGACCACGACGCATATCCCTCCACAGAAGCTTGTACTACATGAAGAGCTACAGAGAAACGGAGGGTGAGCCTGTAATCCTGAGGCGTGCACGGGCGCTTGAATGTATACTCGAAAACATCCCCATTGCAGTCGGTGAGGATGAGCTCATCATCGGCGGGAGAACGGTTTTGCCACGGACGGGTGTGCCTGCCGTCGAGGGTGCGATTGACTGGCTAGAAAATGAGATCGATACGATCGGCGTGCGGAAACAGGAACCCTTTGAGCTTGCAGCGGAAGACAAAGAGCTTCTGAGAGAAGAAATATTTCCCTTTTTCAGGGGAAAGACGCTGAAAGACCATCTGCAGGAAATGCTTGCAGTGGATGTCATGGAACCTGTTAAAAATGGAATTTATACCCTCAATCAGACAACCCACTCCCAGGGGCACATACTTCCAGATACGGCCAAGTGGCTTTCAAAAGGGATCGGCGGGCTCGTTGACGAGGTGAAGAATTTCAGGATGAGCCTCCGCACATCTGAAATCCGGGTTTTTTATGATGCAGTGCTCGTTACTCTCGAAGCTGCTTCCGCCTTTATCATGCGATACGGAAACGAGGCCATCCGGCATGGGCGGAATGAGATTTCACAGATGTGTGAAAAACTTGCCTCATCGCCGCCCGACACATTTCGCGAAGCGGTGCAGATGATCTGGTTTTTGTTCGTGATCCTTCATCTAGAGTCCGTGGGAAGCTCGTTTTCCCCGGGGAAGCTCGACCAGTCGCTTTACCCCTTTTTTGCCGGCGACATCGAAAGCGGGAGGCTCTCCACCGAAAATGCCCTCGAGATCATAGAGGCTCTTTTCATAAAATTCAACGAAGTTGTGCTGCTTCGAAGCGGGCAGGCGGCAAAGTATTTTGCGGGGTTTCCGATCGGATTTAACGTGATGCTCGGGGGCGTCGATGAGAGGGGTAATGATGCGGTAAACGATCTCTCCTATCTTTTTCTCAAAGCTCATGCCGATCTTGGACTGCCGCAGCCGAATCTCTCCGTACGCGTACATGCGGGTTCGGATGATCGTTTTTTGCGCGCTGTCGGTTTTGTGATTCGCAGGGGAAGCGGCATGCCGCAGGTTTTCAACGACGAGGCTGTCGTACCGGCGCTCCTTCACCGGGGAATAGAAATTGAGGATGCGAGAAACTACGCTGCAATCGGGTGCGTTGAACTGGGAATTCCGGGAAAATATCTCGGGCTCAGCGACGCCGCCCTGTTCAACATGGTCCGTCTCCTCGAGGTAAGCATGCGGGAGAGGGAGTACAGGGATTTTGCTTCTCTCGAACATGTCTTAGAGGAAAACCTCATACACTATGTGGAACGGATGGTCAGGGGATGTAATACGGTGGACCGCGCGCATCGTGACCTTCTCCCGACTCCCTTTCTTTCGGCTTTGGTATTCAACTGCCTCGAAAAGGGGATCGGCGTTTCAGGCGGCGGCGCCTATTATAACTTTACCGGTCCCCAGGCTGTTGGTATTGCAAATATTGCGGATTCGCTTTACGTTCTGAAAAGGCTTGTTTTTAAAGAAAAAGAGATTGAGTACCGATCAATGCTCGATATCCTGGACAGAGATTTTCGGGGGCATGAGCTGCTCCGTTTTCGTATTCTAAACCGCATTCCAAAGTACGGAAACAACGAACGGGAGGTTGACGACATCGCCTTCAGGTGGTCGAATTTGTACAACCGCGAAGTGGAGAAGTATGATAATTCCAGAGGAGGACGATTTCAACCGGGGCTGTACACGGTGTCGGCGCATGTGCCGCTCGGTCTGGTTGTGGGAGCCACGCCTGACGGCAGGCGTTCCGGTGAGCCGCTTGCAGACGGCGGTCTTTCGCCCATGCGGGGAATGGACAGGAAAGGTCCTCTTGCGGTGCTCCAGTCGGCAAGCAGGGTGGACCAGATGCGGGCATCAAACGGTGCGCTGCTCAACCTGAAGTTTCACCCCTCGGCACTGGAAGGCGAAGGAGGTCTTGCCAGGTTCTCGGACCTGATCCGCGGATTCATCGCGCTCAAGAATATTCATCTGCAGCTCAATGTCGTGTCTTCGGAAACGCTGAGAGAGGCGAAGGGAAGACCTGAGGAATACAGGGACCTCGTGGTAAGGGTAGCAGGCTACTCGGCCTTTTTTGTGGACCTGAATGAGGCGCTGCAGGACGATATTATCGAGAGAACCGAGCATGCCTGATGAAATTAAAGGGATATACCGTACATTGAACAGCATCCGGAGCATCTTTACATCAGGGAGGAGCAGCTGCATTCATGATGAAGGACCTTGAATCAGTGACGGGACTGGTTTTCGACATTCAGCACTACGCGGTGCATGACGGTCCCGTAATACGGACTATAGTGTTTCTAAAGGGGTGCAACATGCGCTGTCCATGGTGCGGAAATCCGGAGGGCATCGAAACGGTGCCGGAAATCATGTACAACCCCGCCCTGTGTATAGGTGAGTACGCCTGTATCGAGATCTGTCCCGTAAAAGCCATAAAAAGGAAGCCAGGTTCCCCCGAGGTGGAGATCGATCGGGCTTTGTGCAGCCGCTGTCTCGAATGCGCGAAGGAGTGCACTCCCGAAGCGATACGAACCGTCGGCAAAGAGATGACCGCAGGCGTGGTAATTGAGGAACTGCTCTCGGACCGGATTTTTTACGGTGAATCGGGAGGTCTCACCATCTCAGGGGGAGAGCCTTTTTTGCAAACGGAGTTCACCATAGCGCTTCTCAGGCTGGCAGCGCAGTACCATCTGCTCACTGCTGTTGAGACGAACGGGAGTGTTGAATCGAAGGCATTAAGGCAGACTCTTCCATACACCGATCATCTGCTTTTTGATCTCAAGCATATGGACAGTGAAACCCACAGGCGGTTTACCGGCATAGGAAACGAGCAGGTTCTCCGAAACCTCATAATCGCAGTGCATACAAAGCCTGAGGTTATAGTTCGGATGCCGGTTATTCCCGGTTTTAATATGAATGAAAGGGACCTCCTTGATATTGCCGAATATGCCCAGAAAGCAGGCGTTAAAAAACTGCACCTTCTTCCCTACCACACATTGGGGTCCTCGAAAAGCGAGCTGCTCGGACGCAAATATCCATACGAAATCGATTTTTTTAATAAAAATCTTTTTCAGGGCAGCCAGTCATTCGGAGAAGGTATACAGACCGCGAGCGGGACCGGACGGAAGAAGCTCCCTGTCAATGCGTGTTTAGGTCCTGAAAATATGTGCGAAATGAGAACGCAATGCCCCGAAGAATTAAAACCGTACAAACGGCTTATTGAAGCGCATAAGAACCTTCAGGTTACAATCGGCGGATAGGATGATTCTCGGCGTTGATACAGGTGGAACAAAGACGTGGATAGGACTTTTTGAGAACGGACGTCTTGAAACAAGCGTAAGGATAAAAACGAGCGGGGATCCGAAGAATTTCCTTGCGGATCTCGAGGCCCTCATACAGAATTTTCTCGGCGCCGACAGGAAGAAACTGAAGGCAATAGGCGTGGGAGCGCCGGGTCCGCTCGATATTGAAAACGGTGTGTTCGGCCGCCTGTCGAATTTACCGTACTGGGAGGGATTTCATCTCAAATCCTCACTTGAACAGGCGTATGCTGTGCCCGTACGGATTCAAAACGATGCAAATACCGCAGCACTCGGAGAGGCGCTGTACGGAGGCGGGAAGGTCTACCCTTCGGTATACTACATCACCATGAGCACCGGTATCGGCGGCGGCCTTGTGATGAACCGAAGAATTATTAACGGACGAAACGATCTCACCGGCGAAATATGGGCGCTTTCTGTAAAGAATATGGGAAGACCCGATATACTTCTCAACAGTACGTCCGGTCCCGGCATTGTGAAAAACTACCTCGATCTTTTAAAGAGTACTGGCAGACCGGAAGAGCCGCACAATAAAAGTATCGGACCGAAGGATGTGCTCGAGGCGGCGCAGAGGGGTGATGAAGCCGCGCGTGATGTTCTGAACAATGCGGTCGATTGCATGGCCGATGCAGTAACAGCGATTCTTCATATTATCGATCCGAATATCGTACTTTTCGGCGGCGGGCTCACCGCGGAAAAATCAAGCATTGTCGCACTTATACGGGAGCGTGTGAGAAGCAGGCTCTTTTTTAAACGGTATGCCGGTACGCCGCTTGAACGGGCCCTGCTGTGGGACGATGCGGTTTTATACGGCGCTCTGTCCCTCTTTGGAGATAATCCGGCGGTAGCACAGAGCCGACCTGTCAAGAAACGCCTGCCTATTTAGCTTGTATTTTTCATCCGGGATTATTGTTCAGAAAAATGCAATACATGTGCAAGAAAAAATCCACACTTATTCTCAAATGTGCTATGATTTGAATTATGCCGCCTGGTGCGTGCACCGGCGGCGTTATCCGGACGCGAAGTATTCGGATAATATGCGAGGGAACAGTACAATGGAAAATACGAGTACCAAAAAGTTCGACGCCTATCTCGAGTCCAAATCCGCGGACATAGAAAATGTCATACATGAGCTCTGGGTTTCCAAGGACGATTCGACATGGAGCTCACAGCCCTATTTCTACATCAGGCTCGGAGAAACCGCAGACAAGCTCGGGCAGTCGATGTTTGCGCACGATATTCTCAAAGAGGGACTCGAATACTTCCCCGAAAACCTCCGGCTGATCCAGCTGTATGCCCTCTCTCTCATAAAGTGCGGTTTTCTGAACAGGGCACGGCGGATACTCACCGGCCTGGTAAAAAAGGGCCACTTTGATGAAGAAACGCTCGGTATTCTGGGCCGGGTATACAAGGATATGTGGGTAATATCGGGCGGTGCAGAGGGGGATGTCTCGTATCTGAAAAAATCGAGAAACTTCTATCTGCAGGCATTCAAGAAGAGTAGAGGCTACTACTCGGGAATAAATGCCGCAAGCATGAGCTGCATGCTCGGTGAAAGGGAGAATGCCGGACGGCTTGCAAGGATGGTGCTGAAGATATGTATGGATCGAATGCGGGCTGGGGAGAAACGCGACTACTGGATACTTGCAACGATGGGGGAGGGGCTGCTTCTTCTTGGAGATACAGATAAGGCTTTACAGTACTTCAAATTCGCCCGGGGGGTGAGCGGGAAAAATTTTTCATATCTGGCGAGCACGCGCAAGCAGATGGGCCTGCTGAAGAATTATATCGACATTGAAAAGGAGGTATTCGCCCTTTTAAAGGTACCGCCTGTTGTTGCTTTTACCGGTCACATGCTCGATCGACCCGGAAGAAAGCACTCCAGATTTTCGCCGGACACCGAAGAGGACGTGAAAAATGCGATATGCGGAGTGCTCGAACGGATCAATCCCGGGATAGGCTACTCATCTGCGGCCTGTGGATCGGATATACTCTTTTTGGAGTGTATGCACGAACGCAGGGCCGAGACGAATATCGTTCTCCCATTCGTATTTGAGGATTTCATGCGTACAAGCGTCGAGTTTGCGGGCCGGGGATGGGCTGAGAGAGCGCAGCGTGCCCTGAGCAAGAGCACACAGGTTCTTATGGCGACGGAAGGAAAGTACGCCGGCGACGACCTGTTGTTCGATTATGCAAACAGAATTATCATGGGGAAGACTATTTTACGGAGCGAGCTTCTGGAAACGGACCCTGTGCTCGTTGCAGTGTGGGACGGCAGGAAGAGCAGAAAAACCGGGGGAACGTACGATTTTATAAAGACCTGGGAAGATAAAAAGTTTCCTGTCGAGATTATCGATATAAACAGGATCAATAAACGCCGTTCAAAACACGGCGCTGAAAGGAAAATCCATCGCGGCGTATTGCCTGGCAGCGGGGCAGCGGACGTCGATGCAACGCATAACGGCGCAACAGGAAGCGGTGCTGCGGACAACGGTCTGTCACAACCCGCACCGGTCGGCCCGACCGAGACGATCAGGGACGTGAGACGTTCGGTGAAGGCGATGCTCTTTGCCGACCTTGCCGGATTCAGCGCCCTGAAGGAGGAGCAGGTTCCGTTTTTCATTAAAAACTATCTGGGGGCCGTCGCCCAGAGCTTGAAGAATACGAGGTACAGGCCGATTTTCAAGAACATCTGGGGCGATGCCCTGTACTTCGTATACAATGACCTTATTTCGGCGGCCGAGTATGCCCTCGAGCTGCGGGATTTGTTGAAAGAAAAGGATTGGAAGAGCCTTCACCTCTCTGAGAGCCTGAGTATACGGATAGGTCTCCATATCGGTCCGGTTTTCGGGGCAAAAGAACCGATATTAAAAAAGGTGAACTATTTCGGCCGTCATGTAAACAGGGCAGCACGCATAGAGCCGATTACGAACCCCGGAAACGTGTATGCGAGCGAGCAGTTTGCCTCACTGCTTGTATCGCATCGCGACAACAGGCTGGAGTGCATTTATGTCGGCGTCATTGTGCTGCCGAAAAAGTTCGGAACCTATCCGATTTATCTCGTCAAGCGGAAGAACGAGATCGGGTAGGCCGGATAAATCGGTTAAGGGGAGATATGCATATGGTGGTGAGAAATAAAAAGGCAGCGAAAAAAGGCAAAACTGCTCATAAAGGGAAAACAAAGATTTCAAAGCCTGCGACGAGGGCGTCCGCTCGCACCGGTGGGGCATCCGGTGATTCTGCAAAAAAAACAGCCCTGAAGGGATTAAAAAAAGCTTCCACACAGAAAGCTGCGGCAAAAAAGCGGCCGGCGTCATCCGCCAGAGCCCCGAAAGCAAAAACTGTATCAAAGGGAAAATCGTCTGCGAAATCTTCGGGCCGGAAGGCTGGATCGACTGCTTCGGGCAAAAAGACCGCTTCACGAGCACCTGCAAAGAAAAAAGCTGTCTCCGTTTCAAAGAAACCGGCAGCGGGGGGAAAAGCCCCGGTAAAAAATGCCCAAACGCAGAAAAAGGCCAGGGCGTCTGCAGCACAAAAGAAAACCGCGGTAAAAAAGGTGAAAACGGCATCGGCGGGAAAGAAATCGCCGAAAAAAAAGCCCGTTATGCAGACATCGCCTCTGAAGGTATCCGCAAAGACAAAGACAAAAGCGACAAAGAGCTCCGCACAACAGAGAGTTTCCCCTGCGAGGCGGGCGGGAGGGGGACATGCGCCGCCTATCAAGCCGCCTTTTGAGGCGTACAAAGGGGTCCGTTCCTACCTCTTTACGAGTTACGCCCATCAGGATATGAAGACGGTGTTCGATATCATTAAAAAACTGTACAATAAGCGCTACCGAATATGGTACGACGAGGGTATAGAACCTGGTAATGAATGGCCCGAGATCGTCGGAAAGGCGATTGTCAACTGCACGCAGTTTCTCGTTCTCATGAGCCCGCATGCAGCGGTATCGAGAAACGTGAGAAACGAGATCAATCTTGCCTTTACCGAAAACAAGAACATACTGGTCGTGTTTTTAAAAAAAACCAGTTTAACCGAGGGCATGAAGCTGCAGATCGGGACTGTGCAGTTTATCAATAAACACGAGCTGTCGCAAAAAGAATTCCTCGAAAAACTCGATAAAGTACTCGATTCGTGCATGAAAAATTGAGATCAAAAAAGCTCTGTACTTTTAGATGAAAGGGTAATAGAATGTTTTCTACCGAGTATGGTGAAAGGAGGAGGGGACAGGTGAAACTGCAGCGATTTCTGCTTATGTCGGGTATGGCGTTGATTGCGATACTCGTTGTTTTTTCCGGATGTGCTACAAAATCCGAAAGTGTCAAGGAGGAACAGCCTGCTGTTGAACAGCAGGAACAGGCCGAGGCCGAACCGCAGCCGCAGCCGGAGAAAAAACAGCCCGAGAAGAAGGAACCCGAAAAGACCGAGCCGGAGGCCGAACCTCAGGTGACGGCTGTCGAGGTGGATAGCGACGGCGACGGTGTCCCGGATGATATTGACAGGTGTCCCGATACCGCCCCCGGAACCATCGTCGACGCCTATGGATGCCCGAGCAAAAGAGGCGAGGAATTCAAAATAGAGTACACCGTCGAATTCGATATCGACAGCGCCCGGATCAAGCCCGAGTATCTCAAAGACCGGGATGAAGCTGTACAGTTTATGCAGGCTCACCCCACAGCCAGGCTGACACGGGTTATTGTTGAAGGGTATGCGGATCGGGTTGGAACAGATGCGCACAACTACAAACTCTCAAAAAAGCGGGCGGAAAATGTAATGCAATACCTCGTATCCGGGCTCGGTATCGATCCGGAGCTAATCGGCGTAAGGGCGTTCGGCGAGCTGTATCCTGTTTCGACAAATGAAACGAGGGAAGGTCGGCAGAAGAACAGACGGGTACTGATTATCTTCGAGGGAGTAATGTGAAAAGCTGCCTGGTATGCAGCCGATCTGCGGCCGGCTGAAGGCGTTTATACACCACACGACTTCACCGCTCGGTTCGAATATTGTCTTTCGCGCACCTTTTTTTTCTGTACAGGTCGGGGAAATGCAGTCTCACCTGTTCGGCAAGCTCCTTCTCCGAGATTGCGGTGAGCCTGCCCTTTTTTTCATATTGGTCCATTACCCAGCGCTGAATCCCGACAACCTTCGTGCGTGTCAGTTTCTCTTTTCCCTTCAGACCGAGATACGTGTTCACCCAGAGCGCTATACCATCAGCACCTGATTTGTCGGTTATGGCGACTTTCGGCGGATTGTGCAGCAGCCTGACCGTATCGAAGATGCTGTAAATCTCCTCGTTTTTACGAAGCCCGCCTGCATGAATACCAGCCCTCGTGGTATTGAAATCACGCCCGACAAAGGGGTAGCACGCAGGTATAACGGTATCGATTGAGGATTGATAGTAGTCTGCAAGCTCGGTTATGACAGGCAATTGTATACCGTTGAGCCTGCCCTTGAGACAGACGTACTCCACGAGCGCTCCTTCAAGCGGAGGATTGCCGGTTCGCTCGCCGAGGCCGAAAAGCGTCGTGTTCACCACGTCCGCGCCGTATATCCATGCCGCCAGGGCGTTGCTGTGCACTTTGTGAAAGTCGTTGTGTCCGTGCCACTCGAGACGCGCACCGGGGATGCCGCACTCGTTGATCATTCGCCAGATAAGCTTCGGAATGGACCTGGGCTCCGGTATGCCGGGAAGAAACAGTCCGAATCCCATTGTATCGCAGAGGCGGATTTTTACCTTCATGGATTCTGGCTCACGTTCGGTGAGCCGTTCGAGCCGCTGAACGAGCGGAACGACGAACCCTTTGATGTCCGCACGTGTGACATCTTCGAGGTGGCAGCGCGGCCTGATTCCCGCCTCAAGCGCTGCCTCCACGGCCTTGATATACTGCTGGGCAGCCTGCCTGCGGGTCTGTTTCTGTTTGTAGAATATGTGGTAATCGGAGCATGAAGTGAGCATACCGGTCTCCTTCAGCCCCATGTCCCCGATAAGCCCGAGCTCCCCCTTCTGCGCCCTGATCCATCCCGTTATTTCAGGATGCTTCAGGCCAAGCTTCCTGCAGGCATCCACCTTCAGCCTGTCCTGCCTGGTGTACAGAAAAAATTCCGACTGGCGAATAATACCCTGCGGACCGCCGGCCCTGGAGATCATTTTATATAATTTTTTTGTCTGCTCCACGGAGTAGGGGGGGCGAGACTGCTGGCCGTCTCTGAACGTGGTATCGGTGATAAAGAGGTCTCTTTTTTCGACCGATGAGGCATCGAACTCGATTTGCCTGCCGTCGATTGTATCCTTTATCTTTTCCTCAAAACGTATGCGCGGGGGAAGAGAGTGGGGAAACGTGTTCTTCAGAAGATTGGGCTTTTCAACATCGAGAAGAGGGAACTCTTTCATCTATCATTTCCCGGGCTTTCGGATAGAAAGGGCTTTCCGGTTTTAAGATGCCGAGCCTGGTGCCCCGCCTGCGTTACCTATACGTCGTCTTCTAGAACCTTCCATGCACCGCAGCATGGGATCCATACGTATGTCCGGAGCGTAAAGAAATATGCCCCGCGATTATTTTATTCCAGAACATGTATGTTCTTGTTGCGGCACATGTCCTTCAGTATCTTCGGCCAGACCGTGACGCTTACCTCCCCGAGATGTGCCTTTTTAAGAAGGAGCATATAGGTGCGGGACTGGCCGATGCCTCCGCCGATGGACAGGGGGAGACTGTTGTTGATAATTCCCTGATGATAGGGATAGTTGAGAAAATCGAGCTGTCCTGTAATTTCCAGCTGTCTTCTGAGCGTGTACGCATCAACACGGATGCCCATGGATGTCAGCTCATGGCGGCGCCTTGTGACGGGATTCCAGACGAGTATATCGCCGTTCAGACCGTGCATCGGTCTTCCATCCTCTGAAACGGTCTCGGTGCACCAGTCATCGTAGTCCGGTGCACGCAGCTCGTGAGGATAGCCGTCCTTCAGAGTCCATCCGATTCCATATATGAAAATGGCCGGGTATTTCTTCAGCACTTCCGTTTCCCGTGCTTTTCGCGGGAGGTTCGGATACATGTCCAGTATATCCTCTGCATGGAGAAATGTGAGCTCTTCCGGCAGACCGGGGTATTTCTCGGTTTTGAGCCGGGGAAAAAGCTCCTGCACGTGTGTCTGGGCGCCTTTGAGCACCTTCCATATCTTTTTCACTATTTCGGTGAGAAACTTCAAATTGCGCTGTTCCTTACTTATAACGAGCTCCCAGTCCCACTGATCCACATAAACGCTGTGGTCGTGATCGAGGAAGTAGTCCTTGCGCACGGCTCGCATGTCGGTGAGTATCCCTTCGCCAGCTTTCATCAAAAACTCCTGTAAAGCTACCCGCTTCCACTTGGTTGCCGCCTGCACTATCTGCGCGTCGATCGGATGTTTATCGTAATCGTTCGATATATGAAACTGAATCGGAAGGCGTGAGCCGTCTCGATCCAGAAGGTCGTTTACACCGCTTTCAGCGTCCACTATCAGGGGAACCGCAACACGCGTCAGGTTGAGCTCTCTGCAGAGGTGCTCTTCGATATAGTTCTTTACGGCGAAAAGAGCCCTCTGCGTGTCTTTCGTGCCGAGAATCGACTCGTAATCCTGCGGCAGGATTTTTTCGAGGTCTTTGTAATTTCCTATTCCCGGTCCTGCCAGGTCTGCTTTTTTGTCAGACATTTTTTACCTCCAAAAATAGTGTTTATATGAATGAATTTCCTGCAAAATATTTTCATTTCTCTCAGGTGCAAATCGTGCTGTTTCAAAGGGCTTTAAACCCGTAGACCCATTTTTTTTCGTCCATCTCTTTTATAAACGAGACCACCGCATCGACCACCACCTCCATCATCTTTTTGCCCTTTTCGGCCGTGGCCTTTGTGGGGTCGCCGGTTGCCACTGTGTCGGTCAACTCGGAGAAATCCCATTTCACATCGAGGTTTTCCGGCAGATACGGCACCCTGCCCTTCGCTTTCTTCATTTCGACGAGCTCCGGAAACAGGTGGAGACACATGGAAGTTTCTCCTTCTCCAGCATGACCGAGCCCCTCCCACACATCGAAAAATCCTTTCGGCAGCACTTTACCGGGAAGCTTCCACCATTTTTCGAGAACAGCGATGACGACATCCCTGTGATGAACTTTGAAATCCCTTCCCGCAACTTCAAGGGGAGCGATATTGCCGTCGTGCCCGTTGATAACAACAATACGGGTGATGCCGTTGCTGTAGATGGAATCGAAGATGTCTGTCAGGACTGAGATCAAATGTTCCGGTTTCAATGATATAAAAAAGGCCCCCTGCCGGTAATGCTCGCTCATTCCGAAAAACAGGGGCGGTGCGACAAACGCGTTTTTTACCTGTTTTGCAACCGCTTTCGCAATCTCGTAGGCAACGTATGTATCGGTTGAGAGCGGCAGATGAGGGCCGTGTGTTTCTGTGGAGCCGACTGCAACAAGCGCGACTTTCAAACCTTTTTCACTGAACCTGCTTGAGGTTAATTTTTCGATTAAATATTCATCCATATCGTATCTCCTTGTTTGCCGGCGGTGCTTCTAGATTTAAAATAACAGTGCATGGCTTCTTTTCACTTCTCGACGATCGTGGAAAAAGTTTCTCCTCTTCTCCATTCGCATACGGTTCGACAGGATATCTCAATACGGTTCGATTTTTAATCGATAAACATTTTCGATGCCTCGGCAAAGCGGCACGTGTCCGCTCTACCGGCGGCATTATACATGTTGTATAACAAGTCCGGAGTTTGCACCCGGCGGCATTATTCATTGTGTCTGCAGGTGCGCCCCGGGAAATACACTACACAAAGCGCACCTGCCGTTATGAAGCTGCATAAAACACATTCACTCCGCTCCGACTTATGGGGCGGGGATCTTTTCAGGCATGACTTCGTTTAAAAATAGGAACTTGCCCTTTTTAACCTGAATGATCGTAACAGATTTCTGCGGCACCCTCTTTCCCGGAGGGTAATTGATCGTGCCTGTTACGCCTTCAAAGCCCTTTGTCGCAGCGATGGCGTCGCGAATCGATTTGGGATCATCGGTGCCTGCCCGCTTGATGGCATCTACGATCAGATTGAAGGCATCGTACCCTAAAGCGGCAAAGGCATTCTCCGGTTCGTTGCCGAACATCTTCTTGTATTTTTCCGAAAACGCCTTGGCCTTGGGCGATTCGAAAGATATATGCGTGGTAAAGTACACATTATCCGCTGCATCGGGACCGGCAACCTCGACAAGAAGCGGTGTGTCGTACCCGTCGCCGCCGACGATCGGTGTGTTGATTCCCAGCTCACGCACCTGTTTTACAATCGTTCCGATATCGTCCGGACCCGATGAGATGAAGAGTATATCGGGCTGGGGGCTCAGTGCCTTTAGCCTTGTAAGCTGTGCCCTGAAGTCGGTGTCTCCCGTCTGATACGTGTCGCTTGAAATAACCGTGCCTCCCATTTCCTTGAAACGTTCGGCGAAGTACTTTTGGAGCAGGAGGGTGTAGTCCATGGCCTTGTCGTAAAGTATCCACACGGTTCTTGCGCCCTGTTTATAGGCGTATTCCGCCGCCGCCGCAGCCTGCACATTGTCGCCGAACGGCTCCATGAACAAATAGTCGCCGACCTCATCAGGGAGGGTGGGTGCGGTTGCACCTGAGGTAACGAAGGGTATTCCGGCTTTTTGCGCTGCAGGCGCTGCCGCGAGGACCATGGTTGTGTCGCTGAGCCCGGTAATCGCCACCACGCCATTTCTCACCAGTTCATCGGCGGCAATAGCGAGCGTTGCCGGATCGGACTTGCCGTCGCGAACCACGAGCTCGATCTTTTTACCCAGTACTCCCCCTGCATCATTAGCCTCTTTCAAGGCAAGCTTGACTCCGTTCAGCGAAGGCGCGTCCAGGGACGCCTGCGAACCGGTGAGGTTCTCGATCGCACCGATCTTTATCGTGTTTCCCCCTTTTCCTGCAAAGGCAAGCTGCACGCCCAGAACCATTGCTGCAACCAGAAAAAGAATAAATAACTTACGCATCATACACCTCCATAAGTTTGTATTTTTTGATGCCCTGTACAGTTATGTCTTCTTCTCACCTCCCTTCCTATGTACGGATTTTACCACGGCCTAAAAATCGGCGTGAAAACTCCAAGAGCCGCGTCCGGCTGATTTCCTTTGTTCCAAACAGCCCCTGGGGGCGGAAAATAATGATCAGCATAAAAATCAGCGCAAATATGATGTAGTGGATGCCGTATACCGCAACTTTGCTCTCAAAGTTTCGCAGCCATTCGAGAAGGATGGTGAATCCGATGGCGGAGACGACCGATCCCGTAATGCTCCCCATACCCCCGACAACCATCATGATGATAATGAGAAGGGTAAGCCACAGATAGAAACTCCCCGGTGATACAACACCGATAAGGTTCGCCCAGAGCGATCCGGCGACGGAAGTAAAAAAGGCGCTCACCGTAAAGGATAAAAGCCGTATCCTCGGAGCATGGACTCCCACACTCTGTGCGGCAAGATCGTGCTCCCGTATTGCCATCATTTTCCGGCCGTACGGTGATTTTACCAGCCGCCATACAACGTATATCGTTACAAGGGCAGCTCCCGTAGTCCACCAGAGATTCGTATACGAGGGAAGCGTGGATATACCCCGTCCTCCCCTGGTGACGCCGATCCAGTTTTCAGCCATAACCTTGACGATGACCAGAAAGCCGAGAGTCGCCACTGCGATATACACACCGCGGAGACGCAGAATAACATAACCGACTCCAAGAGCAATGATGACCGACAGGATGCCTCCTATGAGTATTGCGGGAAAGAGATGCATGTGTACGGATTGCAGCCATTCCGGCAATCCGATGAGCCACCTGTGCTTGAGGCGGGGGCTCAGGGTGAGTATGGCTGACGTATACGCACCGATCGACATGAAACCTATCTGCCCGAGTGAAACGATGCCGGTAAATCCGGTTAGAAGGTTCAGGCTTACCGCCAGAATTATATATATCATCATCAAATTTGCGACGCGCTTTATATAGCTGTTTGCAAAGGTATTGACGAAAAAAACTATTATGCCGAGCACAACGAGAGAGATAATGATGAGACCGAACGGTTTTTTGTCTGTCATATCAGATTCTCCTCTCCCGTGCCCTGGATCCCAGAATCCCCTGCGGACGCACAAGCAGGATGAGGATAAGAAGAACAAAAACGAAGGCATCCCTGTATCCCGAGTAGTTCGGGGGCAGGAATCCTGCGAAGAGTACCTCGGCAAATCCCAGAACGTACCCTCCCAGGACCGCTCCTGCTATGCTGCCAAACCCGCCGATGACTGCGGCGACGAACGCCTTTACAACGGGAATAAAACCCATCAGGGGATCGATTTTCCCTGCCCGTGCCCCCCAGAATAATCCTGCGACACCGGCAAATAATGAGCCGATGAAAAATGCGGTTACCATTACACGGTTCAGCTTTATTCCGACGAGTCTGCTTGCAGTCAGGTCATCGGCAACCGCTCTCATCGATATGCCCAGTTTTGTCCGCTTGATGAAAAGCGCCAGTATTAAAAGTGCGCAGAGGGTCAATACGACGGTGACCAGATCGATTTTGCTTATGAGTGTTCCGTTGAGGTTGTAGGTCGGGACGGAGAACCGCAAAATGCTGAAAGGGCGGGTATTCGGGCCGAAAACGAGTATGGCCCCGTTTTCAAGCAACACCACGACGGCAAATGAGGTGAGCAGCGTGGTCATGTCTGCAGCGCCCCGAAGAGGCCGGTAGGCAAAACGCTCCATTATCAATCCCATTGCGCCGCTTGCCGCAAGCCCTCCGACAACGGCGACCCAGAAGGGTGCGCCGATCTTCCACAGCATGAGAATACCGTAGGCTCCAACCATCATCAAATCGCCGTGCGCAAAGTTTATCAGACGTAAAACACTGAATACCATTGCGAGACCGATTGTAACCAGCGCATAGATGCTTCCGAGGCTCAGTGCGTTGACAAACTGCTGAATGAGGTATGATGCGTATGACATTTACCCTCCCAGGTATGCGGCCTGCACTTTTTCGTGATGTTTGAGAAAGTCGCTGGTACCCTCGATGGATATGTATCCGGTTTCCATTACGTACCCCCTGTCGGCTATATCGAGGGCCTGTTTTGCATTCTGTTCCACCAGCAGAACTGTGGTGCCGCCCTTTTTCAAGTTGACGATTACCTCGAATATCCTTTTAACCAGAAAAGGCGCCAGCCCGAGAGACGGCTCGTCGAGGAGGAGCAGGGGCGGTCTGTTCATGAGCGCCCTGCTGATTGCGAGCATCTGCTGTTCGCCGCCGCTGAGCGTGCCGCCGATCTGGCCCAATCTGTCCTTCAACGCCGGAAAGAGAGAGAGCACCCAGTCGATATCATTCAGCACGCCCTTTCTGTCCCTCCTTTGAACCCCTCCCATGATGAGGTTTTCCCGAACCGTGAGATTTGAAAAAATTCGCCTGCCCTCCGGGCACATCGAAATACCGTACTTAACGATTGTATAGGGGTCAACGGCAATAAGATCTTTTTCGAGATAGGTAATGCTCCCGCTGTTCGGTCTTATCAATCCGGCTATGGACATCAGGGTTGTCGATTTTCCCGCCCCGTTCGACCCGATAACGGTTACTATCTCACCTCTTTTTATATGGAAGGTTATGCCCTTCAGTGCTCTGATGTGCCCGTAATAAACCTCGAGGTCATTAACCCGAAGCACTCTCATCCTCCCCCAGATACGCGTTTATCACCTCTTCATTCTGCTGGATTTCCTGTGGTGTGCCTTCTGCGATCTTCACACCGTAGTTGAGAACCTGAATACGTTCGCAGAGCGGCATCACAAGATTCATATTATGCTCTATGAGAATAATAGTGAGGTTGAATTTTTTCTTTATGAAAAGTATCAGCTCGAGCAGATCGCCGGTTTCCTTCGGATTCATTCCCGCAGCGGGCTCGTCGACGAGAAGCAATCGCGGGGATGTGGCCAGTGCCCTCGCAATCTCGAGCCGTCTTCTGTCGCCATACGAAAGACTGTTCGCCGCATGATCGCTGTATTTCTCGAGCCCGAACAGAACAAGCAGCTCAAAAGCCCTCTCCCGCATGCCCTTCTCTCGCTTTTTAAACTGTGGAAGATTGAAGATAACGCTGACCGGGTTGACCCTTTCTTTCAGCTCGCCGCCGACGATGACATTGTCGATCACCGACATGTTTTCAAAGAGGCAGATGTTTTGAAAGGTACGGGCGATGCCGGTTCTGGCTATTGCGGAAGGCTCGAGTGAAGCGAGGTCCTGTACGTCAAACACAATTGATCCGGCCGCCGGTTTGATAAATCCTGTTATCGTGTTGAAGAGAGTTGTTTTGCCGGCTCCGTTTGGGCCGATGATACCGAGAATTTCCGATTGCCTGAGCTGCAGGCTGTATCCGTCCAGCGCACTGAGTCCCTCAAAATGAACGGACAGGCCGCTGATGTATAACAGATCTTTTAAAGCAGACACCGTATACTCCGGATGAATCCCGTAAATTCCTGGATTTTAGTGTGAATATCGTTTTTTAGCAAACATAGAAATAATCAGTAATTCGTGCTTCAAAAAGGTCACCGTTTAATAAGACGGTTTTTTTGCCCGTCTTTGTTTGTACCGTACATACTACTTTCCCGTTTTCGGGTTGCCCGGTTGCATTTGATCTATCAGATCTTCAACCTTTCGAATATGAAATTTCATCTCCTGCACAGCCTGCCCCTTTTTTTTCTCTTTTATTGCCTGAAAAATTTGTCTGTGCTCGATAGCCGATTCTTCTTTCCTTCCGGGTAATTCGAGGGTTTGTTTCCGGGTCGAATACAGAAGGTTTTCGATATTTTTCGTAAGCTTGAATATAATCTCATTGTGAGAAGCAGCGGCGATGTACAGGTGAAAACGGATGTCCGCCTCTATGCCGGAACCCGAGCTGGGGCTTTCCATCATTTCAATAGCTTCACCGATCCTCTGTAAATCCCGACCTGTCGCCCGTTCTATAGCCAGTTCGACCGCCCTGCTTTCGAGAACCTCCCGCACCTCGAGAAGATCGATAAACAGCTGTTTATCCGATTTTGAAGAGACAATACTGGTGATAAGGTCATTGGAGCTGAACCTTCTGACATAACATCCACCCCCCTTGCGGCGTTCGATAACACCCGTCGACTCGAGTGCAAAGAGAGCTTCTCTCAGTGCGGGCCTGCTTACTCCCAGTTCCTTCGCCATCTCTCTTTCAGGCAAAAGGCGGTCGCCTTTTTTTAATTTGCCGTCCAGCAAAAGCTGATGGATCTGAGAAACGACCTCATCCGATACGCGTTTTATCTTTATTGAATCGAACATGTCGCTATTGGAACCTGGTAATACAGTCTGACCAATTTTATCAGATCGTATGAGTTTGTCAAGAAAAATTATGCAGGATTTCTCCATCCGGCTCGGGGTGAATCATGGCGGACCGTGTTGTATTCGGATAAAAAGGCTTCTCATATTTCAATAGACACTGTACAATTGTATTGCAGCAGAGATATTGAATTGTTAGGCCGCGGTCGGGCGGCATATTCTACGAGCCGTCGTACGTAGGCAGGGATTATGTCCGCTCAGCCGGATTAACACATCCAGGTGCTCGACCTGCGGCATTATCCGGAGGCAAAGCGTCGGTCAATAAGGAGGTCGCCGTAATGCAGTTCGAGCTCCCCCCCTATGAAACGCCTGATTTCACCGACAGGCGCTTTCAGGAATCGCCGGTCGTGGTTTTTGAGGAGGTGCGCACAGTCGGCGTCGCTCCCGACAGCTACCACGCAACGTCGATATACCCGGAATACTTTCAGATCAACAGGGGAGAATGGCGGCTGCTGCGTGAATCGAGGATGGACGGTGTGGTGGTCCTTGAAAATGACAACAGACTCGTGGTGAAGGAGTTTCGGCATCTCAAGACCGGAGACCTCGTTGCCTGCGGCAGAGGGGAAAACGGCGAACAGGGAATTTTCGTTCACACCGACGCGTTTCATTTTCCGGGGCACGTGTCGGACAAGTTCGTTTTCCGCTCTCGCCCTTCAAGGGAGACCTCTTTTTCCATCGATTATGATCAGCTGTACAGCCTCCTGAAGTATGAGCGAGAGGAGGGATTTATCGTATGGGTACTGGGTCCCGCCCTGGTGTTCGACCGCGATGCGCGGGAGGCCTTCGTGCGGTTGATTGAAAAGAAGTATGTACACGCGCTGTTCGCCGGGAATGCGCTCGCAGCCCACGATATAGAGGGGGCCCTGTTCGAAACGGCACTCGGCCAGGACCTGTACACAAAGCGCTTCGCCCGTCTCGGCCATTACAATCACCTGGATGCGATAAACAGCGTGAGAAAAGCCGGATCGATGAAGAGAAGCATCGAGGATCAAACGGTGCCGAACGGAATCATGAAGTCCGTTATCGAGCGCGGCATACCGTATGTTCTTGCCGGTTCGATACGCGACGACGGGCCGCTCCCCGAGGTCATCGGCGACGTATACGAGGCGCAGGACAGAATGCGGGCGCTGACGCGAAAGGCGACCACTGTGCTCGCCCTTGCAACTCAGCTTCACTCCATTGCAACGGGCAACATGGTTCCCTCGTATACGGTAACCGGAGACAGCCTGGTACGGCCGGTTTTTTTCTATATAATCGACATGTCCGAATTTGCGGTCAGCAAGCTCGCGAACCGGGGTTCTCTCACCGCCCGCTCAATTATCACAAATGTACAGGATTTCATCGTTACCGTCGAACGTGGATTGGCTCAATAACACATACGGCCATGCAGGCAGCACGGCATGTACCGTATTCCGCGTATACGGGAACAGGCGTCGGGGTTTCGTAAAAGATCCTATGCACACCGATTACAACGGGATATGCCCCTGTACCGTACGGCGCGTTTCACTTCATGCATATACCGCACTGCATATCTTACCGCAGCGTTTCGAGCCGTTTGACAAGAACATCCTGCAGCGTCGGTCTTCCGTGATCGCGGTACTCGTAGCGTACGCGCTTTGCCGGCTTGTTGATGTTTAGTATTCTCGTGAGGTGGATCGGGGTGGCGAAGAGCACCAGGTCGCAGCGGGCGTTGTTGATGGTTTTCTCGAGGTCGCGCACCTGTTGCTCGTTGTATCCCATGGCTGGAAGCACGGCATCCATATGAGGGTACTTCCGGTATACATCCTGAATCGTTCCGGCGGCATATTCCCTGGGATCTACTATGCGGGCTGCTTCAAATGTCTCTGCTGCGATCTTTGCGGCCCCGTACGGCATACCGCCGTGGGTGAGCGTGGGTCCGTCCTCGACGACAAGCACATCCTTGTCCTTTATCTCCTCCGGCCGGTTGACGATGACGCTCGATTCGGCCAGAATGACCTCGGCCCTGGAGAAGCGTTCGATATTTCTGCGCACCTGCTCCACCTGTGCGATGCCGGCGGAATCGACCTTGTTGATCACGGCAATGTCCGCCATGATCATATTGGTCTCGCCGGGGTAGTACAGGAGCTCGTGGCCCGCCCGGTGCGGATCGAAGAGCACGATATGTACATCCGGGAAGTAGAAGGGGGTGTCGTTGTTTCCGCCGTCCCAGATGATTACATCAGCCTCTCTCTCCGCCTCCTTCAATATCAGCTCGTAGTCGATTCCCGCGTATACCACGATTCCTCTATCGACGAGCGGCTCGTACTCCTCCCTCTCCTCTATCGTACAGCGGTGTTTCGAAAAATCTCCGTAGGTGGAAAATCGCTGAACGGCCTGCTTCTTGAGCTCGCCGTAGGGCATCGGATGTCTTACGACTACAACCTTTTTTCCCATTCCTTCTAAAATTTCGCTCACCTTGCGGGTTGTCTGGGATTTTCCGCATCCGGTTCTGACAGCGCATACGGCGACTACCGTTTTTTCAGACCGCAGCATCGTATAGGTTGCACCGATTAGTATGAAATCGGCTCCCTCGGCCATGACTGTAGAAGCTTTGTGCATGACCTCTACATGGAGGACGTCGCTGTACGAGAACGCAACCAGGTCGATCCTGTTTTCGTGGATGAGCTCGGTAAGCCGTTCTTCCGGGTAGATGGGGATTCCCTCGGGATACATCTCGCCGGCGAGCTCCGGCGGGTAGAGACGCCCCTCAATATCCGGAATTTGTGCCGCCGTGAATGCCACGGCATGGTATCGGGGATTGTTTCTGAAATAGACGTTGAAGTTGTGAAAATCACGGCCGGCAGCCCCCATTATGACGACCTTTTCGACCATGGCCTCCTCCTTTTACGTGCAGCCTTTTCTACTGTGTACAGCTTAAGGTGACTAAGAGAACAAATGCAACATATGTGGATATTTTCATGGATCTCCCTTAAAGTATACTATAGTTTTTTGATTTTGATAATGTATGCTTTCCATATCATAAATTCATCTGGTGTATGTGTACGATGTTCAGTAATGCAGCCTTAATTGTTGCTCATCCTGATGATGAGACGTTATGGGCAGCCGGTACGGTGCTTCTCCATCAAGAGGCAAAATGGACTGTGATAACCATGTGCCGCAAGAATGATCCTGATAGAGCATCAAAGTTTTTCAGTGCCATGCGATGGCTGAATGCAACAGGCATAATGGGCGATCTAGACGACAGGCCAGAGCAAAGCCCACTTTTTGACAAAACTGTACAGGACAACGTACTCTTGCTTCTTCCTGCTCAGAAGTTCGATCTTATTATTACACACAGCCCATATGGAGAATACACAAGGCACATAAGACACGAAGAGACAAGCAGAGCAGTAACGGCATTATGGGAGGGAGGTAAACTCATCACAAAAGTGCTCTGGATGTTTGCATACGAAGATGGCAATAGAACGTACTTACCGCGTGCTATCAGGACCGCACACAGATTCGATATTCTTCCCGAAAGAATATGGGAGAAAAAATACAGAATTATTACACACGTTTACGGGTTTTCACCTGACAGTTTCGAAGCGAGAGCAACTCCGCGGAAAGAGGCATTCTGGTGCTTTGAAACCCATCGCGAGTTTAAGCAATGGTATAAGGAGGGAGTGAATAAAAAATGAAGGTTCTCGTACTTTACCCCTATCCACCATCACCAGGTGGTTTAGCAACACAGGGAGACCTGCTCTACAGGGGACTCCAAGAGATGGGGATCGATGTCTTCCCTGTGAATTTTGAATCACCTCAAGAGAAGGAGTGGTATTACCGGTGGTTCAAACCGGATGTAGTAATAGGCATAGGATACTGGGGTCACACGCCCGACCTTATACTCCACCCGCATCGCTACGGTGCACAGCCTGTTCCTTGGCTGGTTGCTGATGGGTACATTGCCAATTATCAGGAAATTTTGAAATCGCTCCCTCTCATTTTAGTTACATCGACCTGGGTTAAGGAAGTATATACAAGAGATGGACTTGACGAGAAAAATATCGAAGTTCTTCCCGTAGGCTGCGATACTGATGCTTTTCGCCCTTTCGATAAAAATGATCCAAAAATAACTGCTGTACGGGATACGCTGGATGTTTCTCCAGAACAGTTCATGATCATGACTGTCGGGGGTGATGCGGCATCAAAGGGGGCTCAAGAAGTCATGCAGGCTCTTGCAATTATCGGCAGAGAAGTCCCTGATTGGAAGTATGTTTGCAAAGTATGGCCTCAACCAAGAACTGCCGGCCAAAATATTCAGGATTTACAGCTTGCCACACGTCTGGGAATAGAAAAAAAGGTCACTTACACAACAAACATCGTTTCAAGAAATTTCATGCCATATCTGATGAACGCCTGCGATATTTATGCTGCGCCATCCAGACTTGAAGGTTTTGGCATGCCGCAGGTGGAGGCATGTGCATGCGAGAAACCTGTAATATCTATACGCGCAATGGCCCTTCTCGATACACTTGTTCACGGCGAGACGGCTCTTTTGGCTGATGTTGCACAGGAAGTCGTTTTGCGAGAGGCAATGCTCGACAATGAATCCGGATACACAGAAGGCACACGCATCGTTTTCAAAACTCCACGAACAGTCGATTACCGGGCGAGTGTACACGATATAGCGCAGTATCTACTCCAATTAATGCGTGATCCGGATATGAGGCGAAGAATGGGGGAAGCCGGTAGAAAGCGAGTGGTAGAAAATTATGATTACCGTGTCATTGCCAAGAAGCTAGTGAAAATATTATCTGAAAGGCTTGGAATTTCATAAGATGGATTCATTCATCAAAGAGACAAAAGAGGCAGCCCTCGATGTGTTGCTTCACAATCTCCATGGTCCAAATCGAGGTCTTCCACGGACAGCGGGATGGGGATATCCTGAGCCTTACACACGGGATTTAATGTTATCCTCACTGGGAATTCTCGTTTCTGGAAATCAGAAGCTCATTGATGCACTCCGAAAGACCCTCGAAACGCTTTCCGCAAATCAGAGCACTCTTGGACACATACCTTCATTAGCTCATGATCCCGAAGAACGCGGTGCAAGCGATACGACTCCGCTCTTTTTATTAGCGACTGCTCTGTACCGCATTGAAACGAGCGAAAAAAATTTTTTAGAATTTTCTGTAAATAAGGCGTTACGATGGATGGAATTCCAAAGTCCAGCGGATCGTGTTATCGTTGCACAATTACCAACGAGTGATTGGAGAGATGAGCAATGGGTATGGGGTTATGGGCTCTATGTAAATACCATTGTATACAGTTACTTGAAGCTCTTTCAGCAGCATGAGCGTGCAGAAAAGCTCCGAGCACAGATGGCTCGGTTTGCTATAAAAGGCGGCGTGCAGCACCGACACGTTCATGAGGGTCTTGTTTTGAAACACAAACCCTACTACGCTCTCTGGTCATATAAAATATACTCAAGCGAGCGTTTCGATCTGCTTGGTAACAGTCTTGCAATGCTGTCCGGCATCGCTTATCGAAGCAGAACTGCTAATCTGATTTCATGGATCGAAGAAGAATGTACATCATTGCGTGAAAAAAGTATCCTCGCAGTCGATCTGCCCCCGAACCTTTTTCCGTATATCATGCCAGGGGATCCTGACTGGAAATCTCGCTATGCTGAATTCAACAAACCTGGTGAGTATCACAATGGAGGCCTGTGGCCTTTCATCTGCGGCTTCTACGTGTCGGCACTGGTAGCAGCAAAAAGACAGCATCTAGCTGAGGAAAAACTATCCGCCCTGGCTCATCTTAATAAGAAATCCAGAAGATCGGGGCTCAAGTTCGGCTTTAACGAATGGCACCGCGCACAGGATGGGAGTCCCCAGGGCCAGGATTGGCAGACATGGTCTGCAGCGCTTTTTCTTTATGCTGCCCATTGTGTTGAATCAAAATCAACACCCTATTTTGACCTGATGCGGGAAAAAACATAATCCATCGCTTATCTTTTGAGCTTGATATTTATAAAGAAATATTATATTATTACGCGTTTGAAGAGGGGTAAAATGGCTAAATCTATAATCGGCCTCGTTTATAAAATCGATTCTTTAAGGTTTATTTTTCAGGTTCCGCCAAACGCCTGTCTCCCGATAACAAATGATGGAGCACCGAATTTATTAATTTGGGAATGAGTCGAAGTTAAGACGTGTGATCATATCACTGTTTCATTATTTACGAATGAAGACCTTTCCTGCGAGAGATATTGGCATGGGTCATGCGCAGTAATCTAGCTCTACTTTGTCCCTCTTGCCACCACGAAAGAGCCTTCCCCGTATCCTCTTTTTACAGGCTCGATCTCTCTTATCTCAGACAGGGCGTGGAAAATGGTCTGTGCAAATGAAAGGTCGGTAAATCCTGCCTGCTTGAGATATCTTGAAACTTCGGAAGTGGAGTAAAACTCTGCGATCTTGTAGAAGACGCTTTCCTCTCGGTGTTCCAGATAAAATGTGCCCAGCGCGCTTTCTCTATCCACAAAGCCGATAATCAGACAGCCTCCCGGTATTATGACCCTGTATGCCTCCTCCAGAGCTTTTTCAACGTTATCGAGAAAACAGATTGTGGTTACCATCAGGGCAAAATCAAAGGTGGAATCCCTGTATGGGAGGCTCTCAGCAATCCCATCGAGCGCTTCGATGCCTTTCTCCAAAGCAATTACGCGCATCCTTGGTGAGGGCTCAACGCCGCATCTAATGCCCAGAGGAGCGGCAAACCGCCCGCTTCCAACTCCTATCTCCACACCGGTTCCCGTTTGCGGTAGGAGCATATGCACCGCCTGGAGCTCTGACTCATATGCGTACCTGTTCTTGACAAACCACTCCTCGTATCTCTTGATGTGGTCCTCGAATGGTTGGATTTTTGCCATGGTTTTTTTTCTTGCCTGATCCTGCCGTCGCCTTTGCTAGAAAAAAAAGAGTCTATCTCTCTCTGAAATAGTTATTTTTAACGACAATCATTTTCAATTACACTATGATCCCGTGAAGAAGATTTTTCAAGATAATTTTTACGTGTGTGAAAGACCTGGAAAGTAGATACTTTTTAAGGATCGGTGATTGTAAAAGAGTTGAAATCTATACTATAACGCGCATGGTCCTGAGGCCTTCAAAGAAACGCCGGTTACCTGCCTCTCAGGGATTCATGTAGAAAATGCCGATGGTGTTTTCCGGATAATTGCTGAAGGAGGTGGATTCGGGGTCTTCAAGAGATATGTGACAAAGGTGAATCTCAGGATTACTCGGAAGCTCGTACCAAATCCGGCGATATTAACAAGAGCTTGATAATATCCCTTCGATGTACAGAAATATCCTGTCTAATTCTTTATGCCAGATCCGCTTGTTTGAGAATTTCAGGTATTGTGTCATCCCAACCCAGAGGCATAATATGAACACCCTGACAAATGGGTTTCAATTCACGTATAATCCGGGCAGCTATTTCTACTGCCTTTTTCTTTCTGTCATTTTTTCCTGTATCAGCCATTTCATTTATTATTTCATCAGGCACAAATACACCGGCAACATATTTATTCATATATTTGGCCATACCAGCAGACTTCAAAACAACGATTCCTGCCATTATCGGAACATTAAACTTTTCAACTTTGTTCATGAACTTTTCAAAAGTTTGTACATCATACACCGCCTGTGTCTGAAAAAACTGTGCGCCGGCATCTATTTTTTTCTTCATTTTAATTATTTGAAGCTCGACAGGATCATATTCCGGTGTTACAACTGCACCTTGAAAAAACTGCGGTGCTCCATCCAATTCAAGTTCTTTCAACCGTTCATATATAAGCTGCCAGCCGCAATCCCGATCGCTGTCTACTTCGCATTTTCCATCTTTTGACCCCCCACAAGGACCATTTAATAATCCCTTTGGACACAGGGTCAAGGGACAAAGACCACCTGTTATCTCAACAATACATTCTCCACACAGTGAGCAATATTCAGTGATGTAGTCGTCTCTTACTGTTTCACCTCCAAAAATGGTATCACAACCCGGATGTACAGGGGCCCCACCCGTTGCATCAATAATGGTATGTATTCCCTGCCCGCATGAAAGGATTAAAAAGGAGTCCGCTTTTTGTACTGCTTCTTTGTGATCTTCATTTAGCATTTTCTCTACTGTAGAAAGCTTGCAGAGGCTACCGCCATTTAGCGGAGCAGCCCACCCAGTAGCCACTACACCTTGACCCTTCAGGCGTTCAGCCATTAACCTGGTTTCTTCCTCGCCTCCAGAATGGCACTTTGCAGCACAATTGCTACAGCCGACCACAAAAACTTTTTCTCCTTTCTTAAGAAAGCTGAGTATTTCCTCCATAGGTTTCTGAATTGTTGCGTGCATTTACATGCCTCCATATGTTTTATTAACCAGGACCTTACACCGTTAATTTTTTTCATTGTTGAGTTATAAATCTCAATCGGGGCTGCACGATAACCTGCCAATAATTTTGACCATGATTCTGAGTTTTTCTTTATCGTTTGTCTCCCATCGTAACGATGTTATCTATGTCATTAAAAACCTTTGTCGCTAACGCATTGACACCATTACTGGTATCGTAATTTTGATTTTCCTGCCGAATAATCAAGAAAATGTAGTAATCAAGGACGCAGCTTGTCTGCGTCAGGTTGTTCCAGCTTAAAACTCAGGAGTATACCAATAAGAATCAGTACTGAAGCGACGATAAAAAGAAAGGTATAAGATGTGTGCTGAACAATGATTCCGCCCAATAGAGGGAAAAGCGTAACAGGAATATTCAGCGTGCCATTCACACCGATATACAACGGCCGCTCCTTCGGAGGGGCGATGTCCAGTAAAAAGTTCGTTTTTCCTATTACTCGCACTGCCACGAAAAATCCAATTACCATAAATAACAGAATAAATAATTCGGGAAATTGATGCGGCATGAAAAGAACAACCAATGGGGGCACAATGCCTAAAAACGTGCTTATCTGAACAACTCTTTTGTTTCCCGTAAAATCAGATAGATATGCCCAGAGTATATTTGATACTACGCTGCCAATCATCTGGGCCATAAGAAAAATACCCACCATTTCCAATGCGATATGCAAAATATCTCTCGCGTAGAGCACATAAAAGGGCAATACGAGAGCACCGGCTCCTCCCAATATCTGTACAGCAAGAAAAATCCTGTAGTTATTATCAGTTTTTAAAATATGAAAAGCCTTTTTTAAAAATTTCTTAAAAGGTAGAGGCTTTTTATGCACTTCCTGTAAGGGCTCCCTGACTGAGCCAAGCGCGAGATAGGATATCCCCATAAAAATAAATGAAAGCAAGAAGAGGAGAGAGAAGTTTTCCGGAAAGCCGAATCTCCTGCTTCCAAGGATCATTTTTGCAATAAACCCTGAACCTACGGCAAGAATTCCTCCACAAAACTGACGATAGCCGAAAAATCTCCCCCTTACAGTAGGGGGAAGCGTCTTTCCCCATATGTCGTAAAATGGTATAGAGGCAACTCCGCC
>CAZFTJ010000030.1:0-29273 GCA_964521865.1 uncultured Spirochaetota bacterium
TAATCAAGTTATCCACAATCTTAAGACGCTGTCCAGTTTTTGGGGTCCATTACACACATCCATCTGAAACTATCCTATCCATAACTGCGGCTATCTTAACTTTTAATGCTTTTGCATTGAAGAAAAGCAATAAGATAGCAAAGCAAAATACGGAATTATCAAAAAAAACATTTGAAATTAAATTACATTACGATCTTCTTAACGAATACAGTTCTGAAAGTATGCAAGGTGCAATAGAAGAGTTATGGAGTTACCGTAGAAAAGAACATATAATAGGAAACGGCAAATTTGGTCATGCTTATCACGAAAAATACAAGGGAATGATCGAAGTCAGTAGAAAAAAAGTATCTCATTTCTATCAAAAGTTGGCTCTTTTCCATGTTAGAGAAATATTACCTACTGATTTAATTTACGCAACTTGGAATAGAAGCAACCTAAGAATTCTCATCCAAATCATAATACCCATCGAATGTAAGTTTCCTGCATACTCAAAGGAAACTTTAAGACAACTTGGAAGACTGTACAGAGATTCTAAAAAATACCAGATATAGTATCCAGACTAAAATAATATAATGGGATTGTATACTTTAAAAAACCCATCCTTGCTAATTCTATTTTTTACTTGATTTATTCTTTTTACTACACAATCGGGAGACTAGAACAGAATTATGAATGAGAATGAAATGAATGATATTCTGCAAAGTTTAATAAATAGGCGGGAGCATCTTTCAAATTGGCTAAAGAGTTTACGTGATGCTATAGAAATATCTCGCTTTGTAAAATTGCAACTGGATTATACAAATTGGATGATTGAGACGATTAATTCGCTTTCCGGAACTGAAGGACCGTTCTATGGTACTAATTTTGCCAAACAAGTAAATGAAAATACTGAATATATTCGCCGTGCTTTCCCGCCTCTTTCACCTTTCGATTATTCTACAGTCGGATCTTCGTCAGGCTTTACTGCTGCCGACTCATCAACTTTATTTTCAATCCTTGTTGATATAGACGAATTCACTACTGGGGAGACAAATACTTATGTAAATGAACTAATAACTAAATACCGCGAGCTGGAAGAGCAATACAAGCGTCATGAGGAAGTATTTCAATTATTACAAGAGCATAATTTTAAAGATAGTATAAGTAGGTTTAATGATGCCTTTGAGATGTATAATTTATATAAAAATGATTTTACAAATTCTTCTTCCGCTGCTAATGAAATAAGAAACCTGATAAATGGTATAAAAGGAGACTTATTTGAAAAAGCTCGTAAACGGGAGAAAGAAAATATGACATGGAGTACTATGGCCCAGAGATTAGCTAAATCAGGGCCGAATTCTAATGAGTGTAATGAAATCAAAAATCAAGAAGGCGAACAATCAGATTTGATCGATTTATTATCAAGGATATTGAAAAAGAGAGAAGGAATTCATACGATTGATCTCGATACTATTTGGATTCGTACTTTAGATCATATTTACATTGTTCTTAATCTAATTGTAATTGTTTAATTTCTCAAATGGCCATTCTAGCATTTTAGTTTTTGCGCTACTACCTCGTATAATACATTTTATCTGTTTTTCGATTGGATCACAAGAAAATGATTTTTATCCACAAAATGAAACACTCTATTCGCTGTCTACATCGACGATCTGATTGAGAAGGAAAAAAAGGAGTTGGAAATGAAAAAATTTGTTTTGATTTTATTATTTATGTGTTTAGGAATAAATAGTTATCAAGTGTTTAATTTGTACGGTAGCGATTTTAAATTATTTGGGGTTAATGGCCAAGTAGAGGTAATTGTTCACTATATCGGCAATTGGACTTTACGAAGTTACACTGATGATATGGATAAACAAGTATTAATACAAGGAAATAATAATAAAACAATTCCCTTAAATGAGTTGATATATAAACCAATTGATCAATCTAAAGAGCATAGTTTAACCTTTATTTTAGAATCACATGATGAATATGCGGATTTAGAGTTGATCTTACGCATTACTACAAATAATGGTAGCTATATGATTGGTGCAGATACACTAGCAAAAAAAGTCAGAGATAGAAGAGCATTAGTGATGCATTATGATTTTTTCCTATATTAAAATTTTTACGGTTCATTTGTGGATTAAGTTCATAAGCACTTAATTCATTATCCTTGTTTTATTTTCCATCCGTTTTACATCTCCTCGCTGGAAAAAAATACTTCATCATCGCGATAACTTCTTTTATTTTCCAAAACAACGTAGTACGTTTACTTTCTTTGAAGCAAGGACACCCTGTTCTCAAGCGGCGGAGTTTACCTGCCGAGCGGTACAACGATATACCCGACCCTTCCGGACCGTGCATCCCGAACCAGAAGCATGACTTCCCCCTCCTTTGCAGCCTCTGCAACAAGCCTGTCGAATGAAGCGGGATCATTAACCGTTTTGTTCCCGACTCTAAAAATGATATCGCCTTTGGCAAGGCCGACCCTGTCCGCTGCGCTCCTCGGCTCTACATCGGTAACGACAACGCCCGAGGCTCGCCGCAGGCCGTTTTTCCGCGCCAAATCCGGAGTGACCTTCGCAACCTTCAGCCCGAGCAGGCTGCTCCCCTGCATCTCGGTCGTTTGCTTGCTTATGATCTCGAGATCACCCACCTTGAGCTGAAACTCGAGACGCTTTTTATCACGAAGCACGGTTACTTCCACCTGCTTTCCGGGAGGAGTCTGAGCGACCATGTTCCTCAGCTGGGCTACGTCTTCGACCTTTTTCTTGTCGAATGCGAGGATGATATCCCCCTGCTCGAGACCCGCCTTTGCCGCGGGACCGTTCTCAACGAGATCCACGATGATAACCCCCTTGAAATCCAGTCCCAGCTTCAGGCTCTTTGCCATTTCGAGGGTTACATCCTGAATCTGTACTCCCATATACCCCCGTATCACCTTGCCTTTGGTTATGAGCGATTCGGAAATCGCCTTTGCCATGTTGGATGGTATCGCAAATCCAAGGCCCTCCGACCCCTGCGACGCCGATACGATGAGAGAGTTTATACCGATCACCTTGCCCTGGAGATTCAAAAGCGGGCCGCCGCTGTTTCCCGGGTTGATCGCCGCATCTGTTTGAATAAAATCTTCATAGCCTGTCGGTCCCAGAATTCCGGTTGTCCGGTTCTTCGCGCTGATAATGCCTGCAGTAACCGTCCAGTCGAGCCCCCTCGGTGCACCGATTGCAATAACCCATTGGCCTACCGTGCAGCTGTCCGAATCGCCGAACTCGGCATACTCCATACCCGGAAGCGGGTCGATCTTTACGACGGCAAGATCGGTATTCGGGTCCCTGCCGATGAGCTCGGCCTCTCTCTTGCGGCCGTCCGAGAGTGTCACGGCGATTGTATCGGCATTCTGAACCACGTGGTTGTTCGTAATGATATAGCCGTCCTTGCTGATGATGACGCCGCTTCCGAGGGCATAGACGGGCACTTCCCTCTGCTCCTGCGGCGGTCCGAAAAAGTACCGGAAAAACGGATCATCGCCGAAAGGGTTCATGGAGGGGGCTCTCTGCGTTACAGTACCGGTGACGTTGATATATACAACGGTCGGAATGAGCGCGTTGGCCACCCGGCTTATCGCATCTGAGAAACCACCTTCGTCCTTGATGACAATGGTCTGCACCGGCCTGCCCTCTTCAGCTTTTCCCCTGTCCGGATGAGACCCTGCTCCGAGAAAGAAAAAAAGCACTCCGGTCGCTATCAGAGCGGTAATAAAGTATATGCTCCTCTTTCTTTTTATACTCTTTATTTTCATATTGTACCCCTTGCATGTACGGTATAAAATTACATTAACACGCCGGCGGGAAATTTTCCACGTATATAGGTTTCCAACAGGAAAACATTTTTAAACGCTGCGGTCTCACCCTGCCGGCATTTTTGTATATTCAGCCGGTTCTATTTGAAACGCACTCTTGATGGCACATGTTTTATTCAAGAGGAATTACGGCGTTTTATACCGGAATTTTATTCCGATAGCAGTTTTTTTTATTCCAAGAACCTGAAGCTTTTATTACATTAAGGTAAAAGCTTCAGGCTGGGGCAAATCCTGACGCTCGGCATGGTGGTACTTTCAGTACCACAGGCACCTTCGGTACTTGACAGTACCTTCGGCATCTTCGCCGATGTCCTGATGCGAAGCGTCCGGATAACCACCGCCTACATGCCGCGGAGAATATTCGGCTTGACGGCGGCACCAGGTTAGTAAAAGCACTCTAGAAAAACGGTATGCGTCGGCGTGCTGCATACCGTTATATGGGATATGTCATGGGGATACGCGGGTACATCATCATCAAACTTGAGGGTACACCGGATGCAGATCGTCTCTGGGAGCTCACAAAACTGTACGAATCAATAGACGGTGTCGATTTTGCCGACACAGTCACCGGCATGTATGATTTTGTGCTGACGGTCGACACCAAAAAAACCTTTGAAGCGGTCATTCACGAAGTAAAAGAGCTGGGCACCACAGCTAACGTGCTCTCACTGCAGATTAACAACCTGTTCGACAAACACAGGGAGATTAAAGACCTGAAACTGCTGAAGGATCTGTCCGGGTGAGTAAAACGATAACTTCGAAAAAGCCTGAGGCCAGACCAGGCTCAACGCTCCCCAGGCTCAGGCTTCCCGTTCGATTTTATAAAAACGTCTCCTATCGCTCTGTCTCCTCACGAGCACAATCAATGTATGAAACAGATGCCGGAAAAAGAGGGAAAAACCATTGATCATACCGGATATACAAAAAACACTTGACATAATTGAAGAAGAGAACATTCATACCGGTTCGCTCGTCCCAATACTGCAGCGTGTACAGTTTGAGTACGGCTATCTGCCGAAAGACGTGCTTCTGCTCGTCTCCAGGCGAACACAGGTACCGATAGCGGAAATACTTGCAACTGCAACATTTTACGCGCAGTTCAGATTCACGCCTGTGGGGAGAAATGTTGTGCGGGTCTGTCACGGAACAGCCTGCCATATTGCAGGAGCAGACAGACTCACCGATACTCTGACACAGAGACTGCATATCCGGGACAATGAAACAACGGAGGACGGCCTCTTTACACTGGAACGGGTTGCCTGTCTCGGCTGCTGCAGCCTCGCTCCGGCGGTGATGATAAACGAGCAGGTCTACGGCAGGCTCACGCCCGATAAGCTGACAAAAATAATCAATACCTATAAACGAGAGGCCGCAGACGGCCAAAAGGCTGTGGGCAGCCAATAGGCCGTTGCAGCCAGTAGGCCGTTGCAGCGCAGCCGACAAATAAAATATTTCGAATAGTGCCGCTCGTCGGCGACACTATGTCGAAACAATCGCACAACAGCCTTTGAAAGGATACTGAACGTGCCGCGATACAGAATGAACCTCATGGTCTGCACAGGCACCGGTTGCGTATCAAACGGCGCCTTTGCCATCATCGATGCCCTGAAAAGGGAGCTCAGAACGCACCAACTGGAACAGGAAATACAGATCGTGACAACCGGATGCAACGGTTTCTGCGCAAACGGACCTATTGTGGTGGTTCAGCCCGAGGGTATCTTTTATCAGATGCTGACCGTGAAAAATATCCCCTTTCTCGTTGAAGAACATTTTCTAAAGGGCCGTCCTGTTAAAAAGCTCATGTATACTCCGCCCGAGGAAAAAACACCGGTTCCGCGTGTGCGGGATATCGGATTTTTCGGAAAACAGAGACTGGTCGCGCTCGCCAACCGGGGGATCATCAATCCGGAGGAGATCGACGAGTATATAGCGCGAGGCGGCTACAGAGCGCTCGCCAAAGCGCTGACGTCCATGAGCCCCGAGGAGATACGTGATGAAATCAAACGCTCCGGTCTTCGCGGACGCGGCGGAGCCGGTTTTCCAACGGGCATCAAGTGGGAGATATGCGCCAAAACTTCGGATACGCCGAAGTACATTATATGCAATGCCGATGAGGGAGACCCCGGCGCCTTCATGGATCGGTCGATTGTGGAATCCGACCCTCATGCCGTGCTCGAAGGAATGCTCATCGGTGCTCGCGCAATCGGTGCCGAAAGAGGTTTCGTGTATATACGTGCCGAATACCCGCTCGCATTGAAGCGGCTGCAGATCGCAATCGACCAGGCGCGCGGATACGGGCTGATCGGTCGGAGCATACTGGAAACGGACTTCAGCTTCGACGTGTCGATTCATAAGGGTGCCGGCGCCTTTGTCTGCGGCGAGGAAACATCGCTCATACATTCACTCGAGGGAAGGCTCCCCAGGCCGACCGTGAAACCTCCGTTTCCCGCGATATCCGGGTATCTTGGCAAACCCACAAACATCAATAATGTCGAAACATGGGCAAATGTGCCGCATATAATAAACCACGGATCGCAATGGTTTACGGGGATAGGCACCGAATCGAGCGCGGGAACAAAGGTTTTTTCTCTCGTGGGAAAGATCAACAATACCGGCCTCGTCGAAGTACCCATGGGCATTACCCTCAGGGAGATAATCTACGATATAGGCGGCGGGATAAAAAATAAAAAAAGGTTCAAGGCCGTGCAGATGGGGGGGCCCTCGGGCGGCTGCATTCCGAAGGAAAAGCTCGATACGATCATCGATTACGATTCGGTAACCGAAACGGGAGCCATCATGGGCTCCGGCGGCATGGTCGTGATGGACGAAGATACCTGCATGGTCGAAGTTGCCCGCTACTTCCTCTCCTTTACACAGGACGAATCGTGCGGAAAGTGCACCTTTTGCAGGATAGGCACAAAACGCATGCTGGAGATACTCGAACGAATAACGCGCGGTGAGGGACAGACAGGAGACATCGAAACTCTTGAACGGCTCGCCCTTAATGTTAAAAAGGGATCGCTCTGCGGCCTCGGTCAGACTGCACCCAACCCCGTGCTCACCACCATTCGTTACTTCAGGGAGGAGTACGAGGCCCATATACGCGAAAAGAGATGCCCTGCAAAACAGTGCCGGGCGCTGGTTGTCTACCGCATCATTTCAGACGCATGCGTGGGGTGCGGCGTATGTCTTAAAAACTGTCCCGCAGATGCTATTACCGGCCGGAAAAAACAACCGCATGAGATAGACCAGGATATCTGCATCAGATGCGGCATATGCTACGAGAAGTGCCGTTTCGACGCCATCGAGGTGATCAGCGGAGGAACGTCATGAGCACAGTGAGCGTCACCCTGAACGGATCTCGGGTCCGGGCGGACACGAACGAAACGATTCTGCATGTTGCGCGAAGAAACGGCATATGTATTCCCACCCTCTGCCATGAAGACAGGCTCGAGCCCACCGGATCATGCAGGGTCTGCCTCGTGAAGGTCAAAGGCGCGAAAAACCATGTACCCTCCTGCTCGACAAAAGTAACCGTGGGCATGGTTATCGATACCGAAGATCCCGAAGTGATTGAAGCGCGGCACATGAGCCTCGCCCTGCTCATATCCGATCATTACGGCGACTGCGTATCTCCCTGCAGCCTTGAATGCCCGGCGAACATAGATATTCAGGGGTATATAGCCCTCATTGCATCGGGCCGGTACCGGGATGCGCTGGCGCTCATCAAGAAAAAGATTTCGATGCCTCTTGCAATCGGCCGCATATGCCCGCACCCCTGCGAGAGTGTGTGCAGAAGGAACAGGGTGGAAGAGCCGATTGCGATCAACAATCTGAAACGCTTTGTTGCGGATTACGATATCGCGCGGGCACGGCCGTTTCTGCCTGAAAAAACGCCCTCAAACGGTAAAAAGGTGGCGGTTATCGGGTCAGGGCCTGCAGGGCTGTCCGCAGGTTACTACCTCGCAGTCCGTGGATACGGCGTAACCATATATGAGCGGGAAGAACACGCGGGAGGCATGCTCAGATACGGTATTCCGGAGTACAGGCTCCCGAAGGATATACTCGATAAAGAGATCGACCTGATTCTCACTCTCGGAATAGACATACATTACAATAGTGAATTCGGCAGGGACATAACGGCTGAAGAACTGAAAAGACGGGGATTTGATGCGGTGTTCTTAGGTATCGGCGCACAGAAATCGGTACGTATGCGCATCGAGGGCGAAGACAGCGAGGGTGTATTGAGCGGAATCGGCTTCCTCCATGACTGTGCCTGCGGAAAGGAGTTCGATTTCAGCGGAAAAACCGTTGTTGTTGTGGGCGGAGGCAACACTGCTATGGACGCCTCCAGGACCTCGGTCCGGCTCGGCGCCCGTAAGGTCATTGTGCTCTATAGAAGAACAAGAAAAGAGATGCCTGCAAACGACGCAGAAATACGTGAGGCCGAAGAGGAGGGTATCGAGTTTCAGTTTCTTTCCGCTCCTGTGAAGGTGAAAAGAGAGGAAAAATATCTCGCTGCGGAATGCATACGTATGGAGCTGGGAGAGCCCGACGCATCTGGAAGACGGCGGCCGGTACCTGTGGTTGGCTCGAACTACAGCATGGAGGCGCACTATATCATAACAGCAATCGGGCAGCGGCCCGAACCGGACGGCGTCGCCGGGCTCGATCTGCTGACGGCGAAGGACCTGATATTTGCGGACTGGGAAACGGGTACGACCGGTATCGATCATATATTTGCGGCCGGCGACTGTGTTACAGGCGCCGCAACAGCGGTGGAGGCAATAGCCGGAGGCAGGCGTGCGGCCGAATCCATCGACGCATATCTTCGCAACGGTAAAAAGCAGAACAAACGCCCGGCTGATTTCAATGTATCGAAGGGAATGCTCGCCGATATACCGGACGACATATTCGGTATATATGAAAAGGAAAGCCGGGTAATAATGCCGACCATCCGGCCGGGGCAGAGGGTAAACGGATTCGATGAAATTGAAGCAGGCATTACCGAAGGGCAGGCCAAAAAGGAAGCGGTGCGCTGTCTTGAATGCGGCTGTATTGCGGGTTTTTCCTGCGGCCTTCGCGAGGAATCGGCGCGCTACGGTATCGCAACGGACGAGTATACGGGCGCGAAAAATATATATCCGGAAAAAAACAGCCTGACACCGCGCCGTCCTCCGATTGTAAAGGATGCAAATAAGTGTATCAAGTGCGGCATCTGCGTTCGCATCTGCGACGAGGTCTGGGGTCTTAATATCTTCGGTTTCAAAAACCGCGGCTTTGAAACGGAGGTGGCGCCGTACTTCGATCTGGACCTCTCCCATACGGCCTGTGATTACTGCGGACAATGTGCCGATGCATGCCCCACCGGCGCCCTCGCACTGAGCACGAATCTCCCAAAGCCGGGCCCTTTCAAGGTAAAAAAGGTCGAGGGACACTGCATCAACTGCAGTCTGGGATGCGAGCTCGATTGGAATATCTACGGCAACAGGCTCGTGCAGACAACGGGGAGGCCGCTTGCAGGTGAAAACGAGGGAAATCTCTGCGTCAGAGGCCGGTTCGGATATGAATACCTGCATTCCGCGGACAGGCAGCAGAAGTACTTTTCATACACCGATGAAGGTGCAATGCCGATTGCCCCCGAACAGGCGATGGAGCTGGCTGCGGCGAATCTGTCCGGAAAGACAAGGGTGGGCATACTCACATCCACCAGTCTCTCGAATGAAGAGTATGCAAAACTTCATGAGCTCGCTCAATGCCTGGGCAGTGCGCGTGTTTTTCATATCCCGTGGGATTTCGCCGAGAAACCGGGCGATGAGTACTCCGTCGTCGGGAGGACTCCGGAACTGGCGGAGTGCATCGGCGGCATAAAAAAAGCGTCACTTTCCGATATCGACAAAAGCGATGCCGTGATACTTTTCAATATACGACCGGGGAGAAGCTTCCCGATCCTTGAAATGAAGATACGACACGCGGTAAAAAAAGGCCTGCGTCTTTATATTGTCAACAATCGTCCCCTGAGACTGGACGAATTTTCCGATTCTGTTTTCAGAGTGAGAGAAGACCGGTATAAAAAATTTCTCGATTTTATCGGCTACATACGCTATCTGAATAGCGGAAGGCCGTCGGCACGCGCGGCGGGTTACTACGAGGATAAAAAAATAGATTCCAGAATCCCCCTCGATATCCGTATCAAACGGGAAAAAATTACCGATTTTATACGAAACACCCTGTACAAACGCTGTATATTCATTGTGGATGAGGACATGACCGATTCCGCGGACCTTGAGGCGTGCGCCATGAATGCGCTCGTGCAGAAGAATCACGCGCAGATTCTTCTGATGAGGAGGGGAGCCAACCCCGAGGGCGCATTGCAGTTTACCGGAAATCATAATACAAAACCGATAAACGGCGATACCGTAAACGGGTTTGACACGCTGTTTCTGTATAAACTGCCCGAGATTTTTCAGGATACACACAGTCGTGTCGTACACGTCGGGTTTAAACCCGGAAGCTACAGGCGAGGCGTGTTTATCCCCTCATCTTCACTCCTCGAGCATGGAGGAACACGGTACCTGTACAACGGAAAGCTGCTTCACGAGAGGCCGATTTTGCAGAACGAGTCTGCACTGGACAATATCAAAACCCTTGAATCTCTCATACCCAGGATATCTCATGTATAAAAATCCATATTTGCGCCATATTGAATATACGCCGACGGAAGACGGCGTGCGTAGCGGGCAGTACTATTATCGTAGATGAAAGAGGCAGTGGTATATAAAGCCGATATCGGCGCTGATCCATTAATTCTTGACAAAGGAGTCAACACGGTTTACGCTTTTTCAATCCCGGTATACCGCCTGTTTCTTGTGAGCTTCTATAGATACCATCAAATTATAAAAGGCAAGAAAGTGGATGCAAAGTGTAATAAATTTTTGAGCATCGAAGAGCTGATAAAAATTCTCGATGCATCGGTAGTGCTGGACAGAGGCTGGCTTAAAGACGGAATCAGCTGCGTATACGCCTCTGATCTCATGAGCGATATTCTGTCGCACAGCAGACCCAACTCACTCCTTTTAACCGGCCTTATCAATTCACAAACCGTACGGACAGCCGAAATGGTCGAGATTGTGGCCGTGTGCTTCATTCACGGCAAGCTTCCGCACGCCGAAACAATCGAACTCGCACAGCAGAACGAGCTTCCACTGCTCACAACAAGATTATCGATGTTTGAGGCATGCGGGAAGCTGTATAACGCGGGTATTATAAGTTGAGATTCCCGAATGAGACGCCTAGTTGAAATACATAAAGCCCAGGAACTGGTGTATGAACTCAAAATTGCCGAGGCGATGGAAACGGACGTGCTGAGCGTCTCTCCGCAGACCAGAATGAACGAGCTGCGGCCCATACTGCGAAGCAGAAAGATCACTGCTGCACCGGTGATGCAGGGTGACGAGCTGCTCGGAATAATCAGCGTTGAGGATTATATAAACTGGCTGAGCGGCGGTGCACCGGACTGTCCGGTTGAAAAATGCATGTCGCGTAATATAGTAGCCCTGTATGACGACGACCCGCTCGTTGAAGCCATCAGATGTTTTGAAAAGTTCAGGTTTTATGAGTTTCCGGTACTGAGCAGGAAGAGCGGCAAAATGGTGGGAATCATTACGAAGCGGGATGCGATCATGGGGATGCTCGCAGCCCTGGATATAGATTATCAGAAGCAGGAGATGCGACGATATCTCGATACGCGCCATTTTTTTAACGAAATCTCCGCAGATTCGGCGAACCTCTCACTCCATTATGAGCTGATTGACAAGAAGATTGGAAACGGTGGAGAGGTCGCAAGCAGGCTTAAAAAGGATATTACCATCCTGGGGATACACCCCGAAATAATCCGCTGTGTCGTAATTGCTGTATATGAAGCCGAGATGAACCTCATCATATACGGGGGCAACGGATACATCAGGGTTTCGCTCGACAGGACCGGAATAATCGTCGAGGTCAAGGACGACGGACCTGGAATACCCGATATCGAAAAGGCCCTCAAGCCCGGTTTTTCAACCGCCCCGGGCTGGGTGAGGGAGCTTGGATTCGGCGCCGGTATGGGATTCACCAACATTCAAAACTGCTCTAAAAAGTTAATAATTAAATCCCCTAAAAACAGAGGTACCTATCTGAAAATCCTTTTCCCGCTGGAGGTGATATGAAATTAAAGGATATCGTTCAATCACTCGACCTGAAGGTTATAACGGGAGAAAATCGTCTCAATTGCGAAGTGCACAGAGGATACGCGAGTGACCTGATGAGTGACGTGATCGCGAATGCGGAAAAGGGAGACCTCTGGATCACTCTTCAGATACACGTCAACATCGTAGCCGTCGCCGTTATGAAGGAGCTTTCCGGCATCGTTCTTATAAACGGAAGAAACCCCGAGGCGGAGACCCTCGAGCGCGCCGACGGTGAGGGTATCCCTCTGCTTGGAAGCGACCTCCCCGCTTTCGAGCTGATCGGGAGGCTCTACCAGCTCGGCATCACCGGTACGCACGATGTATAGGTGCGTAACCATGGACCTTCATATCCATACCTGTCTCTCGCCGTGCGGCGCATCGGAAATGGTGCCGACTCGGATCGTTTCTCGGGCACGTGAACAGCAGATAGATGTCATCGGCATTTGCGACCACAATGCATCGGAGAATGTTGCTTCGGTGCAGGAAGCCGCCCGGAATACAGGTCTCACGGTTTTCGGCGGTATGGAAATCACCTCCCGGGAGGAGATACATATTCTCGCCCTGTTTGAAAGACCCGATCAGCTCGATAAATTGCAGGAAATCGTGTATGCGGCTCTGCCGGGCAAAAACGACAGCGCATTCGGCGAGCAGTACATTGTTGATCCGGAAGACTACGTCACATCCGTCAACGACAGGCTCCTTATCGGCGCGACGGAGATTTCGATCGACAGCGTCGTCTCATACATTCACCGGTTCAATGGGCTCGCGATCGCTTCACATGTCGACAGGTCCAGCTACAGTATCATCAGTCAGCTTGGAATCATTCCCCCCGGGCTCGAGCTCGATGGCCTTGAGAAATCGCAGAAGAACAGCGTGGGGACATACCTGGATGAAGGCAGGTTTCCGGTGGTTTCTTTTTCCGACGCGCACACGCTTCAGGACATCGGCAGTGTTACAACCAGCTTCGCCGTCGATTCACTTTCTTTCAATGAGATCGGGATGGCGCTTAGCGGCATCGGAGGACGGCGAATTGTCTCCGCCAATTTCAGCAGACAGGTGAGAGAATAAAGAGGAAAACTGCGTTTTGGAAGATCTATCTTTGCATATCCTGGATGTCGCCGAAAATTCCATCACGGCGGGCGCGTCACGGATCGAAATCTCGGTGCAGGAGGATACCGTGCACGATCTGCTGACCCTCACCATCAGAGATAACGGCATCGGGATGGACGGAAAGATGAGCCGAAAAGCACTCGACCCTTTTTTCACCACTACACATGGAAAAAAGGTCGGGCTCGGTATACCGCTTCTCGCGCAGGCTGCGCGCGAAAGCGGCGGCAGCTTCAGCATAGAATCGCACAAAAAATCCGGAACGGTGATTACCGCACGATTCAAACTGAGTCATCCTGACAGAAAACCGCTTGGCGATATTGAAAAAACTGTGTATCTATTAACAATAGCGCATCCGGAGATAGACTTTGTTTTCAAGTTTGATCAAGACAATGGAATACATTGTGCTCCGAATTAAACCGTATTCCTGAAAAATGCGGATATATCTCGGACAGGAGTAAGCTCATGAAGTTGAAACCGGAAGACCTCGACAGGATAAGTCAAAAAATGAGGGCAACAACCGTCCTGCGTGAGGGTGCCGGGCGCGTAAAGATTACCGTCCATATGGGGACGTGTGGGATTGCCGCAGGGGCGCGTGACATTTTGAGTAAATTTCTCAGGTGTATAGAGGAATCGGGGGCTGAAGATATCATTCTCACAACCTCCGGATGTGCCGGACTGTGCAGTCACGAGCCGATGGCTACGGTTGAGTTGAGGGAAAAACCGCCCGTAAAATACATAGATCTGACCGATACGAAAGTTGAAAAGATCTTCAGAGAGCACGTCATGGGCGGCAAAATAGTCAAGGCATTTGCGCTTGCCCTGGGAAGTGAACGGCAATTTTAAAACTATAACCCGCTAAAGGATTCTGCGATAAGATTTCCCGGCTCTTGCAATCAAAGATCTTAAATTGCGGAATTTATTGACCATACACAGGAGGGGGTTAGGAGAATGCATTTCGAGAATATAAAGGCTATCATTGATTTTGCAATTGATAAAGAGAAAGAGGCCGAACATTTTTACGAGCAATTGAGCAAACAAGCTTCCCTATCAGCGTCAAAGGAAACATTTCAAGAGCTTGCACGAGAGGAACGAAAGCATCAGATTCTTCTCGAAAAAATGGAACAGAACGATATTCTTGCCAGTATTGCCGAATATGACTTGCGTTGGATCGAAGACATCAAACGAAGCGATTATATTACAGAGCTCGAATATGAAAACGGAATGGGATATCGCGATATTCTCATTATCGCAATGAAGCGCGAAGAAAAGGCCCTGAAACTGTACAATGACCTGTTAAAAAAGTCTGAAACAAAGACACACAAAAAAACCTTTAAGATCCTGTGCCAGGAAGAAGCAAAGCATAAGCTCAGACTTGAAACAATGTATGACGATTATATGGCCGAAATGGGAGACTGAATCCGGCCGGTATTTGTCTCCGATACCGTTTCGATTCATTACATATCACTGGTATTAAAGACAACCCTACATTGTGAATATCCTGTAGATGCACGGCCATGAAAAAAATGGAAACAACTGAGAGATTACCCAAAGGGAGAGGCTGATGGAAGAACGTCTAAAAAAAATTTTTTCCAGGTTTAACGGAGAGGAGAAGGAGCTAATACCTGTTTTACAGAGCGCCCAGATGGAATACGGGTACCTTTCCGACCGAATAATGCTCGATATAGCCAGATTTGTCCGGGTTCCTGAAAGCCAGGTATACAGCGTTGCCACGTTCTACGGCCAGTTTCGTTTCACACCGAAGGGAAAAAAGCACATCATGGTCTGCAGGGGGACCGCCTGTCATGTGAGAGGAGCGCCGCGTATACTGGAAGAAGTTGAAAAATTAATCGGGATCAAAGAAGGAGGAACTTCACCTGATCTGGAATATTCACTTGAAACGGTGGCCTGCATAGGCGCCTGCGGTCTTGCACCCAATCTCATGATAAATGATACCCCATACGGCCGCCTTACGAAAAAAAAGATCCATGAAATGTTTGTACACAGAGAAAAGGAAGCTACAGATGACCACAAATAAAAGAACAGTGTATGTCTGCCACGGTACCGGCTGCATCTCTTCCGGATCCCTGGAGATAAGAAGGATTATGGAAGAAGAACAGAAAAAATTCCGGATCAAAGACGTGGAAATAGTACCGACAGGATGCCACGGTTTTTGTCAAAGAGGCCCCATAGTGGTTGTGGAGCCGGAAGGGATTTTTTATTCCGAATTAAAACAGGAAGACGCTCGTGAAATTGTTCACTCCCATTTAAAAAATAATAAACCCGTCGAGCGTCTTTTTTACAGGGATCCCATGACCGGAAAATCCATTTCTCGATATCGTGAAATAGATTTCTACAGTAAGCAGGAGAGAATAATACTTCAAAACTGTGGACATATCAATCCCGAAAAAATAGAGGATTATCTTGCGGTCCGGGGATATGAAGCATTGAAAAAGGTTCTCCTCAACTACACGCCGATTGAGGTGATAGAAGAGATTAAAAAATCCGGATTGAGAGGCAGGGGCGGAGCGGGGTTTCCGACAGGTCTGAAGTGGGAGCTCTGTCACAACGAACGGGCACCAAAGAAATATATGGTGTGTAATGCCGACGAAGGGGACCCGGGAGCATTTATGGACAGAAGCATACTTGAGGCAGATCCTCACAGCGTTCTCGAGGGTTTGATCATAGCCGGTTATGCCATCGGTGCGGATGAGGGATATATCTACGTGCGTGCCGAGTATCCATTGGCGGTAAAACGGTTCAGAATCGCCCTGAAGCAGGCAGAAGACAAAGGATTTCTGGGAAACAGAATAATGGGAACAGACTTTAGTTTTAAAATGAACGTTATGGAAGGTGCGGGCGCCTTTGTCTGCGGCGAAGAAACGGCGCTCATTGCTTCCATCGAAGGAAGAAGCGGCAGGCCGCGCCCAAGACCACCGTTCCCGGTGCATTCCGGGCTATGGGGTCGACCTACCACGATTGATAATGTAAAAACTCTCACAAGCGTTACCAGAATCATGCTGAAAAGCGCCCAATGGTTTTCAGGTATCGGTGTGGAAAATTGCACTGGTACCGCTGTTTTCGCGCTTACGGGCCAGGTTGCGAATATCGGTCTGGTCGAAGTACCGATGGGTTCACCTCTCAGTAAAATCATATATGATATCGGCGGCGGCATCCCGAAAGGAAAGGCCTTCAAGGCAGTGCAAACCGGGGGCCCGTCAGGCGGCTGTCTGCCCGCCAGCCACTTAAACCTTCCCGTCGATTACAATTCGCTCACCGCAGCCGGGTCAATGATGGGCTCCGGTGGGATGGTGGTCATGGATGAGGATACCTGTATTGTTGAAATTGCCCGCTATTTTCTTGACTTCGCACAGAAAGAATCCTGCGGTGAATGTGTCCCCTGCCGGCTCGGCACAAAACAGATGCTCGATATACTGGAGGATATCACCAGGGGCGAAGGGACACTTGAAGATATTGATCTTCTTGTGGAGCTTGCAGAGGGTATCAAGCTCGGGTCTCTCTGCGGTCTCGGAAAAACAGCGCCGAATCCCATACTCACCACCATTAAATATTTTCGAGAAGAATATGAGGCGCATGTAAAGTATAAGAGATGCCCTGCCGGGGTATGTAAAGAAATAATCTCATCTCCCTGCCACCACACCTGTCCGATCGATCAGGAGGCCTCCACCTATATCGCCTTAATCGCCAGGGGACGGTACGAGGAGGCATTTGAAGTTATATTAAAGGACAACCCTCTACCATCGGTGGTTGCCCGTGTCTGTCACCATCCATGCGAATCAAAATGCCAGGCTGGAAAATGGGCTGAGCCCATCTCCATTCGAGGTTTGAAACGATTCGTTACGGACTATGCAATAGAAAACAATCTCTATCCGGTTGAAAAAAACAGCCGGCAGAAAGCCCTCTCAGACGCCGGAAATATTGCAATAATCGGCGCCGGTCCCGCCGGACTCACGGCCGGTTACTATCTTGCGCGAAAAGGGTACAATGTTACCGTTTTCGAAGGATCAGAGGTCCCGGGTGGTGCGCTTGTGCTCTGTATTCCAGAGTACAGGTTGCCGAGAGACATCCTCTCCCGGGACATTGAGCTTATTAAAACCTCGGGTCTTACAATAAAAACAAATACAATGATCGGCAGGGACGTCTCTTTTGAAGCACTGCGAAAAAATTACAGGGCCGTATTTATTGCAACCGGAGCGCATAGATCGCGGAAATTGAGAATAGAAAACGAGGATGTCGAGGGTGTACTCGACGCAATGAATCTACTGAGAGATATAAATCTGAAACGGGAAGTCAGACTGGGTAAAAATATCGTTATCATAGGCGGGGGGAATGCTGCGATTGATACGGCGCGATGTGTTAAGAGAATTAAAAATTGTGAAAAAGTTACCGTTTTATACAGACGTACCCGAAAGGAGATGCCGGCCTTTTCCGAAGAGATCGATGCCGCAGTTGAGGAGGGGGTACTGATGCATTTTTTAACTGCGCCGGCAAAGGTTTTAGCGGCGGATAATAAAATAACCGGAATCGAATGCATAAAAATGCGTCTTGGTGAAATCGATGCGAGCGGAAGAAGAAGACCGGTGCCGATTGAAGGCTCAGAGTTCAGCCTGCAGCTCGATAACCTCATAGTCGCCATCGGCCAGGACCCGGACCTCTCCTTTCTCGGCAAGGATCATAGCCTGCATATGACCAGAAAAGGCACAATTGATGTTTCTTCCGAAACCTTCTCCACAAACATACCGGGTATATTTGCGGGCGGTGATGCCGCAACCGGTGCAAATACGGTAACAGATGCTATGGGCGCGGGGAAAAGGGCCTCAGAAATGATCGACAGGTATATGCGGGGGGAGGAACTTACAAGGGAGTATAAACTTACAAGACCTTCCATCTACGTGCAGCCTGTCGAACTAACGGAGGAGGAGATTGAAGAAGCGAGCAGGCCGGAAGTGCCGTGCATCCCTGTGGAAGAGAGGGCGTTTTCCTATGAGGAGGTTGATCTCACATTGGAGAAAAACACGGCAATACAGGAAGCGCGACGTTGTCTCAGGTGCGATCTGGAGACCCGGGACGCTCAAAAGTGGCTGGCACAGAAACAAACCGCTGAGGTGGGAATAAATGGCTAAGATCACACTCACAATCGACGGACAAATCATCAGGGCGGATGAAGGAATGACGATTCTTGAAGCGGCGCTTCAGCATGAAATATACATTCCGCATCTCTGTTATCATCCCGACCTGAAACCTTCCGGCGTCTGCCGGCTCTGCATGGTTGAGATCAACGATCGCATGATTGACATCTCATGCAGGACGCCTGTTGCAAATGGTATGGTCGTCAGAACCGAAACATCTGAAATCAACAAGATACGGCGTGTGGCAATTGAACTCTTATTTATCAACCATCCCGCAGACTGCCTGAGCTGTACGTGGAACAACAACTGCGAGCTTCAGAAGGTAGCAAACTTCATAGGCATTGATAGAGAGCGTACCGGCAGGCTCAGAAAAACCGAGAAAGAGTTGCCGGTAGATGATTCCAACCCTTTCTTTTTATACGATCCGAATTTGTGTATCCTGTGCGGGAGATGTGTCCGAACCTGCGATGAGATAGTCGGTGTGGGCAACCTCGACTTTGCCTTTCGAGGTTTCGACTCTATTGTAAGCACCTTCAAAAACCAGCCGATGCTCGAGTCCAGATGCGTCTCCTGCGGTGAATGCGTGGTAAGATGTCCGGTCAGCGCTCTTCGCCCGAAGGGGGCGCCCACTCCTGCCCGTGAAGTTAGGACAATATGCCCGTACTGCGGCGTTGGATGCAGCATATATCTCGGCATCCGTGGCGACAGGATTGTAGGCGCGCGCGTCGACGGGGAAAGCATCGTCAACAGGGGCAGGCTCTGCGTTAAGGGCAGGTTCGGCCATGAATTCGTCAACCATCCCGACCGCCTCACCACACCCCTTATCAAAAGAAACGGAAGATTCGAAGAGGCATCCTGGGATGAAGCGCTCGATCTTATAGCCGAAAAATTCTCGAAGCGAAGGGGTGATGAGTTTGCCGCCCTTTCATCGGCGAAATGTACAAATGAAGACAACTACGTCGTTCAGAAGTTCACCCGCGCCGTTATGGGAACGAACAATATCGACCACTGTGCCCGCCTCTGCCATGCGCCGTCCGTTACCGGTCTGGTTCAGAGCTTCGGAAGCGGCGCGATGACCAATTCGATCGGCGAGATTCCCTGCGCCCGGTGCATATTTGCAATCGGCACCAACACCACCTCCGCACACCCGGTTATCTCCTACGATATCAAAGAAGCGGTACGGCGTGGAGGGACTCTCATCGTCGCAAATCCGAGAGAGATCGACCTCTGTGAATACGCCGATATCTTTCTCCAGCATGCACCGGGGACGGATGTAGCGCTTCTCATGGGCATGATGAGGGTCATACTGGAGGAGAATCTCCACGACGGGGAGTTTATTGAGAAGCGGTGCGAAGGCTTCGATGCATTCAAAGAATCCCTCGACAGTTTCGATCTTCCTTCTGTGGAAAAGATTACAGGCGTATCCGCAAAACTCATAAAGGAAGCCGCCGTCATCTATGCCACGCAAAAACCGGGTATGCTCCTGTACGCAATGGGAATAACCCAGCATACGCACGGCACCGACAACGTGCTCGCCACGAGCAACCTCGCGCTCTTGACCGGAAACGTCGGAAAGCCTTCTTCGGGAGTAAACCCGCTTCGCGGGCAGAATAATGTGCAGGGTGCCTGCGACATGGGCGCTCTTCCCAATGTATATCCGGGTTACCAAAACGTGGCTGTGCCCGCCATCAAGAAGAAATTCGAAGATGCATGGAATTGCGCGCTCTCCGACAGACAGGGGATCACGCATGTCGAGATATTCGATGCCGTGCTGGAAGGAAGAATCAAGGCCCTGTACCAGGTCGGTGAAAACCCAACTCTCAGCGAGGCGAACTCGCAGCACGTAATCGATGCGGTGGAAAAGCTCGACTTCTTCGTGGTACAGGACATCTTTCTTACGGAAACGGCACAGTATGCGGATGTCGTTCTTCCGGCTGCATCGTACGCCGAAAAGGACGGCACATTCACGAATACAGAACGTCGTGTGCAGCGTGTCAGAAAGGCCATCAGCCCGGTGGGACAGAGCAGGCCGGACTGGAAAATAACCTGCGAGATCGCGCAGAGGATGGGAAAACTCGGCTTCGATTTCAGCAATCCTTCAGAAATCATAGCGGAAATTGCGTCGCTGACCCCAAGCTACGGCGGAATAACCTACGAGAGGCTCGAAAGGCAGGGCCTGCAGTGGCCGTGTACAGACGGCGACTCCGAAGGAACCCCGTACCTGCACGCCGAATTCTTCGCACGACCGGGCGGCAAGGGAAAATTCCTGCCACTTACCTATAAACCGTCGGCAGAGCTGCCGGATGACGCGTATCCCCTGGTTCTGACAACCGAACGGAGTCTCTTTCACTTCCACACGGCGACAATGACCAGAAAGGGAGGGCTTGAGATTCTGCGGAGTCATGAGGATGTTCTGATGAATCCTGCGGATGCCCGGGCATTGAAATTAAAAGACGGTGAAATGGTGGACGTGAAATCTCGCCGGGGAACGGTCCGGGCACCGGTAAAGATTACGGAGAGCTCTCCAAAAGGGGTTGTGTCGATGACCTTTCACTTTGCCGAATCGCCGACCAACAGGGTTACCAACTCTGCTCTCGATCCTGTGGCTAAAATCCCGGAAACAAAGGTGTGTGCAGTCAAGATCGAAAAAATTTTATAGAGGCATGTTCCGTCCGGATACGGGCGTCACTCCCCTTTTTTCATCGGCGGCCGGCAGCTCCAGCTCCCTCCAGCTTATATAAAGGCCGTGCAGCCTGTTTAGCCGCACATGGGCCGACGGGAGAATCGGCTCGTTAAACAAACCCGGACTCCTTTGAGTAATCATTTGCAACGCGTCCCCGCTATGGTATAATACGTTCAATCTCATTTTGGAGTCAGGCATATGAACAGTCGTGTAAAAACCGGGAAAAAACCGCAGCTGGCGCAGAAAAATTTAAACAGCCGCATCAGCGGTGGAGAGGACCCGGAGTACAACAAGGAATTCAAAGCCCTCATCCAGATTGAAAAAGATTTGAGCTCCAGCCTCTGTGCGGAAACGGCATTCGATGCAGCCCTGCGGCTCGTTCTCGACGCGGCCTGTAAAATTCCGGAAATCGACTGCGGCGGGGTGTATCTTTTAAATAAAGAAACCGGCGGCCTCGATCTGAGTGCGCACCGCGGGTTGGGAGAAGAGTTCATCAGAAAAACCGCACACTACCCCCCGGATTCTCAGAATACCGGTCTGGTGATGCGGGGAACGCCGATATACGGATTGTACGAAGAAATCGAACCGATACAAAACGCCGCCTGTATGAAAGAGGGCCTTCGTTTGCTTGCAGTTATTCCGCTTCTGAACAGAAAAACAGTTGTGGGGGCGCTCAATGTCGCATCGCACAGATATGACAGACTCACAGAAGCAACCAAAAATATTCTTCAGACAATTGCATCCTGTGCCGGAAGCGCAATTGTTCGCATTCAGGCCGAATATGAGCTTGAAAAATACAGAACTCAACTGGAAAAGCTGGTAAAACACAGAACACACGCGCTCGAAGAGATGAATAAGCGGCTCAAAAGGGAAATCGAAGAACATGAAAAAACCGAGAACGCACTCCGGGAATCGGAAGAGAGGTACAAAACCCTCGTCAATACCCTCCCCGATGCGGTGACAACAACAGACCTGGGCGGTGTTATTCAGTACGCATCTCCAAAAACCGCCTGGCTTCACGGCTACAAGTATCCAGAGGAGCTCGTGGGGAAAGATTGTTTTGAGCTTATCGACCCGAAAGACCGGAAAAAAGCTGAAGACAACCTCAGCATTACTTTGGAAAAGGGAGGGTCTTCCGAATCAGAGTACACACTTCTGAGAAAAGACGGTACAACCTTTCCAGGAGAAATAAACGCTGCGCTGATACGGGACGCTGCTTCAAATCCAAAAGAATTCGTCGCAACGACGCGCGACATTACTCGACACAAAGAGTATCAGGAAAATGTTCGTAAGAGCCTTGAATTTGAAAAAACAGTTTCGTCGATTTCATCGTACTTCATAGGCATATACGACATTGACCGGTCTATCGACTACTCGCTTTCGGATATGGGCAGGCTGAGCGGCGCAGACCGGTGCTATCTCTTCCAGTTCAGAGACTCCCTCGATATCATGGACAATACGCATGAATGGTGTGCGCCGAATGTTTCTCCTCAGATTCAGATTCTCCAGAACCTCCCCATGTCGAGCTTTGCATGGTCCTTGAAAAGGATACGGGAGGGAAAAACTGTACATATAGAGGACGTTTCCGCTCTGCCCGATGAGGCGAAACCGGAGCGCGACATACTTACGAAACAGGACATCAAGTCCCTTCTCCTCATGCCGGTAACAGTAGGAGAAAGGGTCGGCGGCTTTATCGGATTCGATAATATCAGGGCGCCGGGGAGGTGGCTCGACAGGGACATCACGCTTCTTCGCGTTACATCCGAAATTATCGGAAGCTCACTGGCCTGGAAGAAAACCGAAGATGCGCTCAGGGAATCCGAGGAGCTCTATAAATCGCTTATTGAAGCATCGCCGGACGTGGTTGCTCTTACCGACCTTGACGCGAACATCGATTTTCTTTGCGGAAAACCGGTGCAGAGTTTCGGATTTCCTGATTTGCCCTTAACGGTCGGGAAGAACGCCTTTGATCTGCTGCTTCCCGACGACCGCGCCAAGCTGAGCGAGGATCTTCGAAAAGTCGTAAAAGACGGTTCTCTCGTCAATGCGGAGTATACAATTGTCAATGAGAACGGCGAGAAGTATACTGCGGAGCTGAACGCGGTTCTTGTCAGGGATGCAGACGGTAATCCAAAATCCATTCTCTCAATTTCAAGAGACATTACCCAGCGAAAGAAAGCCGCCGCCGAGCGCGAATCTCTTATTTCGGAACTTGAAACGAAGAATACGGAGCTTGAACGATTTGCATACACGGTTTCCCACGATTTGAAAAGCCCCCTCATAACCATCCGGGGTTTTCTCAGGCTGATCGAGAAAGAAATAGAAATCGGAAATATGAAGGGGGTAAAAAATTATATGGAGAGAATTTCCAACACTGCCGGAAACATGCAACATCTACTGGACAGGATTCTCGAGCTCGCACGAAGCGGCCGCATAATACACAGAACTGAAAATATTCCTTTCGAACAAATTGTACAAGATGCCCTTGCCATGGTATCGGGCCAGCTCCGGGAGCACGATATTACGGTTGAAGTGGCGGACGATCTTCCCTGTGTTCATGGTGAACGGATTCGGCTGATCGAAGTGCTCGAAAATCTGCTGGACAACGCAGTCAAATTCATGGGAAATCAATCCGAACCGAAAATCGAAATCGGGGTGAGAGGAGCATCCTCCGATATCATATTCTTTGTAAGGGACAACGGCATGGGGATAGAAGAACAGCACCGTGAAAAAATATTCGACCTCTTTCAAAAATTCGGCACTGAAACCGGAGCGGGAGCAGGGCTCGCAATAGTAAAAAGAATTATTGAGTCGCACGGGGGAAAAATATGGGTGGAGTCGGACGGCAGGAATTACGGCAGCACATTCTGCTTCACCCTGCCCGCCTGCACGATAGATCAATCAGACGGGAATTCGGGCACTGTTTCCTCCGGCAGTTGACATTTATCCCGGATGCTGCAGGAGATCGGCATCAAAACGCCATATCTCTTCGAGACGCGCGAATGACGACCGTTCATTATCTTCATTTTTCCGCCGGATGAAAAAATATCCAGAATTTTCGGCGGCAATAGATAGGGCCTACGATTCACATTTTGAAAAAATTGATAAAGATATAGAAAGGGATAGAGTCATTTTTTTCAGAGACAGGCGAAAGTATTTTGGAGAGAAGCATTATCCCCAAAGAAAAAGAGACGAAAAAGGGACATTTAAAGGGACATTTATATAAAAAGTTTACACAGGTGAGCTTGGAAAAAAGTTACAGTTTTCGGACCTCATAAAAAAGGGATTGTAAAACAGATATGTTGAACTTGAATAAAAATGATTGAGTAGGTTCAGATAATGGGAGTTTTGAGAGGGGATTATTGGGCGATTGACCAAATATAACGGGAAGATAAAAAAGGAGATCTGCAAAGCCATCCGTAATGGAATGCAGTACAACCAAGCGTGTGCGGCAGTAGGTATTTGTAGGTTGACGGCTCATAGATGGCGTAAAAAGCACAAAGACCTTACAGAAGCAGTTGAGAAAGCTTTTCGCGATTACAATAATTATGTACGATCGGCGACTAAAGAAATCGGAAGTTGTATTAGATCAACATATCAAAATCTGAACCTTGTTTGTATGAAGACATGCATTGTTATGACCCTCATGATCTAAGAATCCCTTGGCATATGGATTAACATGAGATATTGATTCACTTCATACTCAGACTCAACCTACTTTCTTAAAAATATTTGACAATAGGAACGCTTGTGATATAATAAATCCTCATTCTCTTTTTTGTAAGGGGGTGAGTGAAAAATGGATGTTCCTTGAATCGAATCGAACTATTATCAGACAATGAAAAAGGAGAAAGTAAAATGATGAGTATTAAAAAAATTCTATTAATTGGTTTATTTGTGCTTATTAGCTGTTCACTATTGACTGCAGCCGGGACAAAAAAAGCGGAAGAAGCTGCAAAGGAAAAACCATTAAAAATAGGTGTGGTATATCTCACCTTGGAACATCCATACTACCAAAGTTTTCAAATGCATTGGCGTAACTTGGCCAAGGAACATGGATTTGAACTTATCGAACTCGATGGTGGTCTGAAAGCCGAAACGGAGACTGCTGCTGTAGAGAGTCTGATAGCCCAACAGGTTGATGCAATACTGTTTTGTCTCCTCGTTCCCGATGCTGCAGTTCCTACAATCGAGGAGTCGCAGGATGCTGGAATTCCGATTGCAGCGTATGCAATAACCCCAGGAAAGGAGGCGCAATGCCCATTTGTTGGATATGCTGAATATCCCACTGGGAAAAAGCTTGGAGTGGAAACTGCAAAGCTGTTCAAGAAGATGTTTCCGAGCGAGAAAGCCATGATACACGTTCAAAATGCTCGTACTGCCGTTGCAAATGTTCAAAGAGAGGAAGGTTTCATCGAAGGATTCATGGAGACTATGCCGAATGCGGAAGTGGTTTCAAAAGGCGAGGATGTGGCAGGAAACGTTGAAGAGTCGATGAATGCTGTACAAGATGCATTACAGGTGCATCCTGAAATCAACCTGATCTACGGGACAAATGATTCCCGAGCTCAGGGTGCAGTTGCCGCATTGCAGATGGCCGGAAAAACAGACGATGTTTTGGTCGCAGGATTGGGCGGTTCTGAAGTGGCCATGAAAGAAATGCTCGACCCTGATAGTCCTTGGAAGATCACAGCATGCATTGCTATCAAGGACAGTGCGGAACAGTCATACGATGTCTTGATGAAAATGATTAACGGGGAGATACCGATGAAGACGAAGAAAGATTATTTGACAGGAGACCCCGTTATTCTGTCTCAACCCACCTTGGAAGAATGCCAGGAGTATCTCGAGATTCATGTAGGGCTGAAAGATTGGCAACCATGAGTGCGATAAATGAAACTCTTGGAGAGTGGTGACCAATCGCTTTCCAAGAGTTTTTTCCTTCACAGGTGAAGTACGGATGATCAACATATCTACGAGAGCAATACAAAGGCTTATCATCCTGTTCATTTTCCTTGCCATGTGTATTGTGCTGTCATTTCTTACTGAGTATTTTTTCACCACTGTTAACATCAGCAATGTACTACAGCAAATAAGTACGCTAATCATAACCTCATGTGGTGCTACCTTCGTGATGGTGAGTGGTGGCATAGATCTCTCAGTCGGTGGCGTTGTCGCCTTATCAGGCGTTTTATCCGCAGGCCTCGCAGGTAAGGGAGTATCGTTACCGCTATGCTTTGCTGCTGGCATCCTTGCAGGCACTTTCATAGGTATGCTCAATGGTTTTCTTGTCTCTGTGACAAGAATTATTTCCATTATAGCAACACTGGGTACCATGTGGGTATCAAGGGGAATTGCCTATATCTACACCACGTCGTATACCAAGGGGGCGTTATCAATAGTAACAGGTATTCCGTCGAGTTTTAGAATGCTCGGACGTGGGAAAATAGGTGTCTTCCCTCTTAACGTGATGATCGCAATAATCATATTCGTCATCTGTTATATATTCTTACGGTATTCAATTTTTGGCTTGAGGACGTACTCGGTCGGCAGTAATGAAGAAGCAACTCGACGATTTGGTGTAAACACGAGCAAACACAAGTTTTTCGTATACATGTTGGCCGGTTCATTATCCGGCATCTCCGGTATTTTACTGGCCTCTCGTTTGAGTTCAGGCGAACCGAGCGCTGGCCTGGGCTTCGAATTCGATGTGATAGTGGCAGTAATCCTCGGTGGAACAAGTCTTCACGGTGGCGAGGGGACGATGCTGGGCACTCTTATTGGAGCGCTCTTCGTCGGTGTTCTGTACAATGCACTCAATCTCTTGCAGGTTCAAACTTTCTACAGATATATCGTGTTGGGCACAATTCTCATAACTGCAGTTGTCATCGATGAGAATTTAAAGAGGCAGGATATAAAGGCGTTGCGTTTAAGAATATCGTTATTTCACCAATCTGACCACATAAGAGACACTTTTCAGAAAGAAAGATAGTGAAGAGGGTATATGAGCGATAAACGTCCAGTTCTTCTGATGAAGGGTATTTCAAAGTCCTTTGGCGCAGTGAAAGCTTTGGATGATGTAGACTTCGAATTGTATCCAAATGAAATACTGGGTTTGGTTGGTGACAATGGAGCTGGGAAATCAACGTTAATCAAAATTATATCTGGGGTGATTTTAGCAGACGAAGGAGAACTTTACATAGACGGTGAAAAAGCAAATATTAAATCACCACACGATGCCAGGGATCTTCGTATTGAGACCGTCTATCAGGATCTGGCCTTGTTGAACACACTCGATGTTTCGAAAAACATCTTTGTTGGGCGTGAACCGAAAAAAGTGAAGCTGTTTTTCGATTCTAAATCAATGAGGAAACGGACTAAGCAAATACTTGAAAGCTTAGGTATATCGATACCGTCACTCGACAGTGAAGTACGCTTTTTATCGGGTGGCCAACGCCAGGCTATTGCCGTTGGGCGAGCCGCCTATTGGGGTTGCAAGATAGTGATTTTGGATGAACCTACGGCAGCACTTGGTGTCAACGAGTCCAAGAAGGTTTTGGATTTAGCAAAGATATTGAAAGAAAGAGACGTCTCAGTGATCATCATTAGCCATAATCTCGAGCATGTTTTTCAGGTCGCTGATAGGATCATTGTTTTGCGGAAAGGGAAGAGGGTTGCAGCAAGAGAGATTGGAACAACAAACGGTGATGAAATAGTGAAACTCATTACGGGTGCGGAATTTGCTACTTGAACGCCATCGTATGCATGTTCCTCCAATTCCTCTAATGTATACTATATAAAGATGAAACAACAGAAGAAGTAAAGCGTTTCATCCATATTTGGATACTCACTAATTAAGGAAGGTTCGAAAAAGTGTTGCCAAGAGAACGGTTTGTACAAGCCTTATACTGTGAAACACCTGACCGTGTGCCGATCTTCGAAAACCTGTTCAGTCCTAATCTTCAGGAGAAGCTCATTGGATATAAAACACCATTGTATGATGGACAAGCCATTGTCTCACTCGCAACCAAGTTAGACATTGATGGAACTACAATTCCGATAGGGGGTTTCTGTGGATTTGAGGATCAGCTGACTGAAGGAAATACCTATACAGATGAATGGGGGGTCACATACGTAAAAAGAGGCTGGCCAATAATGATTCAAACCGAGACTCCGATTAAAAGCAGAGAGGATTGGAATAAATACTTATTACCTGATCCAAGAGCGAATCACAGAGCCGCTAGATTAAAGGATGCTATTAAAGCCAATAAAGATGGGATCGCTATTTGTGCGAACATATTGGGTCCGGTAACTATGATGTATTGGTACCTCATGGATATTCAAACGCTCTCCATTGCACTATTCGAGGACCCCGCATTGGTCGTCGAGATGTGTGACGCCTACATAAGTTGGGCTTTGGCGGTCGCTGAAGAAATTAAAAACCTCGCTGGTATTGATGCTTTTATTATCTCTGACGACTGGGGGACGTCAAACAGTCTGCTCATTTCTCCAAAACATTTGAAGACTTACTTTATCAAGCCTTTTGGTGATCTCGTAAAGGGACTTCGAGACCTTGATTATCCGGTAATAATGCATAATGATGGAAATCTATGGGAGGTTTTAGACGATCTCGTCGATACTGGAATCAATGGTTACCACCCTGTAGAAAAAGCTGCGACAATGGATTTAGAAACCATAAAAAAGAAGTACAAAGGTCGTTTATGTCCGATTGGTAACGTTAATAATAAAACTGTCATGGTCTTTGGGACGAAAAAAGATGTTGTCGATGAAACGTTGAATTGTCTAAAAGCCGGGGGTCCTGGAGGAGGTTATATTATATCTACAGACCACAGTTTGCACGATGATATACCAGAGGAGAATGTGTGGGCTTTCATCAATACGGCAAAAAAGTTTGGAATATATCCATTAAAATTATAATAGATAAGACTTGATCTGACACTCCTACACACTCAAGCTGCATCGTCTGTAAGATTGTACCCAATCATTTTCCCTTGTACAATAGGTATTGAATCATTAAACGTCTGCATCGGTGTTTTCCCATGGCAATATTTCCCGCTATGAGGGTGATCCTCATTGTACTCTGAGCCGGGTACACAGACGTTACTTGGCGGCCCATCAGCGAAGGGTACCTATGAGGAACAAGACGGCTCTTTTGTAATTACCCTAACTGAAATATACTTATTAGGTGACGATTAGCATCACATCGGTTACACAAAATTCGCACAACATCGATGACA
>CAZFTJ010000031.1:0-26756 GCA_964521865.1 uncultured Spirochaetota bacterium
GATCGTCTTGTTAAGAAGAAGGCATTCTCGAATAGAAGTCAGGCAATAGAAGAAGCGCTTCAGGAAAAGCTTGCTAGACTGGACAAGTCGCGACTGGCAAGAGAGACCGCGAAACTCGATCCAGAATATGAACAAGCACTTGCGGAGGAAGGCATAGCTCAGGATAGTTCGGAATGGCCCATATTCTGAGAGGAGAAATAAGGTGGGCTGATCTCAATCCTGTTAGGGGTCATGAACAAGCCGGAAGGAGACCGGTATTGATACTAAGCCATGACGTTTTTAATGACCGCTCAGGAACCGTGATTGCCATGGCAATTACTAGCCAACCTCAGCGAGCCGGATTTCCGCTTACATTAGAATTGGGCATAGCCGAACTAAAAAGAAAAGCATGGGTAAAGATTAGTCGGATAAGAACACTTTCAGTAGACAGAATCGGAAAAAGAATTACACGGGCTGATCCAGAGATATTGAATCAAGTGATAGAAGGACTTAACGAAATAATCTCGTATTGAATGTAAAGGCTTCTTACGAAGGAAAACCTGCTCCACAAAAGTAAGCTGGGCAGAACATGTCGTTGGACGCGACCGTGTTGCTCTCCTGAATGACAGAGGCGATAGCGTTTGATCCAATCGTGGCAACGAATGCGGCGCGGCGGGTCAACTCTTTGTTATCCGGACGCTTCGCATCCGGATAATGTCGAAGATGCCGCAGGTGCTGTAAAGTACTGAAAGTACCGCCGGTGCGAACACCAGGATTTGTTACACGACGCTTCGCGCCGTATAACAAATCCAGTTGAGCGGACATAACCCCCGCTTACAAGCCTTGATGCGGAGAACATGCCGCTTACCGGCGGCATTATGTTTCCCATTTCTTCTATAATCCTTGATTTACCACTGCGGGGGAGCGCACACTGAGAGGTGAACAGTGTGGCAGCGACCGTGGTGGGTGACGAGATCCCCTCAAGAGAAAGAGCTGAGACGGAGCTCAAATGGAGATCCTAATCCCATTTCTCGTGACCGTTTCTTTCATGGGTGCCTTTCTCCTAACCGAACGCCGCCTACGGACAGACTCTTCTTCCAAGAGCCTCCGGGAAACAGAACATGACAAAGGAACTACTCGCCTCGTGGGGGTAGCTTTTGGCACGTCGTGGCTTGTCTTGCTGCTCAGTCTGCTTGCCAACTACTACAGAATAGGATCGCTTCGGCCCGCTTTGCTCTTCAACATAGTGGGCACTGTCTTGATGGCGGCTGGATTTGCCTTGCGCACAATTGCCGCCAGCACTTTGGGAAAGTTCTACAGCAGGACCTTACGGACGAAAGACGATCATAGAGTCGTCTCAGAAGGCATATATCACCTCGTCAGGCGCCCGGGCTACCTGGGAATGATCCTGCAATTCATTGGGGCAGGGCTGACTGTAGCGAACTTCATTGTCCTGATCATTGTGGCAGGTCTTATCATTCCTGCATATGTCAGAAGGATAGCAGTTGAAGAGAGCATGCTCTCGAGCACTCTTGGACAGGAGTATGTGGAGTATATGAGCAGGACGAAGAGACTGATCCCATTCGTCTATTGAAGAAGAGCACGTTCCTAGCTCTGGCTGAATAGTTGGTAATGGGAAACATAACACGTATACGGCCCCCGAAGTCAAGGGGTATAGGTGGCCCTGACAAGCTTTTTCAGTGCTGATCAACTGGGCTGCAGCGTTGTTCCGTTTCCCCGTATCCGGCTTGGGTTCGAAGATACTGGCGTAATAACTGGTCTGCACCACACACATATAGAGGGTCGCTCGTGGCGCCCTATAACATCATTTGTACCCGAATGCCGTCCGAATCAAAAGCGGGGCTCTGCCTGTGCGTCTGAAGCTGTGCATGCTGATGAGCACGGTACGACCTGGGGCGAAGGAGGTCTCGTGCAGAGCGCATTGCCTGCGGGTAGACAGAGGCCATAGGGAGCATGCCGCTTCGAAGCAGTGAGGCGATTTTCTGGGAGTCGATCCTGTCGTTTTTCACCTTTCCGCAGTGGATCGCCTTCATGTACAGGGCATGTCCCGGAACGGACTCGGCGCCGATGCTGCCAGACAGATTCTCCACCCAGTACCGGGTAAAGATGCATTAGGCGGCCGGGGCCAGGTCTTCACGGTACTGTTTGAGCACATCAGCGAGAGTCTCTGCCCTAGCCGGCATGTTTCGGTGTGTAAAGATAGTTTTTTCATGGGCCATGATGCAGAGGTACATTGTCCTTGCATGCAGATCGATGTGGCAGTAGAATTGATGGTGTTTTGTATAGAATCTCATAAGGCTTCCTCCTTGGGTATTGATTTTTGGCTGTGTTAATTATACCCTGTTTCCAGGAGGGGGCCTTAATGAGTATTAAAAGGTTCAAGTTGACCGAACCACCATGCTTCAAATGAAGTTCGGTGGTTAAATTGGATGTTTAGAGCGTTGTATCAGTCTTGGTGTAAGCGGTTCGGCAACTTAACCTTAGCGTTATGTGCAATATAGAGAGGTGAAATTATGGGAGATGAATTTCGTAAGTTAATTGGCGAAATTAATTCATTTTATAATTCGTCAAAAGTCTCAAGTGAAGTTTATGATGTAAGTCCACAAGCGATAAGAGACAGATTAAAAAAATATGATTTTAAAGAAAAAGTTCCGTTTGATGTATTATTTAACGACATTACTGAGATGAACGAAAGATGGAATTTAAATGTTACAAGCCCTAGGTATTTAGGACTTTTTAATCCGAGTGTAAGTAAACAATCTATTATAGCGGACGCGCTTACAGCATTACACAATCCACAGCTTGCAGTCTGGAGACACGCACCATTCGCCAATGAGATTGAAAGACACACATTGATTTTTTTCGGAAAATTTATATTTAAGAATCAAGACTTTTTTGCATCATATACAACAGGCGGCTCTGAAGCAAATATGACAGGGCTCTTAGCGGCATTAGGACATACTTTCCCTGATTTTTGCAAGGATGGAGTATTATCGTTAAAGGGAAAACCACGTATTTATATTTCTGAATATGCTCATCACTCGTTTGAAAAAATAGCAAAAAATGTGGGAATAGGTGAAAAAGCTATTTACCGAATTCCTGTTAATCAAAAGTATGAAATGGACATTGATTTGCTTAGGAAACAAATAGAATCAGATAAAGAAATCGGTTATATTCCATTTTTGGTTGTGGGAACCGCAGGAACAACATCACTGGGAACTATAGATGCACTAGACCAACTTGCTAAATTATGTAGAGAAAAAAATCTGTGGCTTCATGTTGATGCAGCTTGGGGAGGGACGGCTGTAATATCACCAAAATTAAAACCAATATTAAAGGGAATTGAGCAAGCAGATAGTATTACAATTGATGCGCATAAATGGTTATCAGTTTCAATGGGTGCAGGTATGTTATTTACCAGGCATAAGGAGGTTGTTAAAAATATTTTTAGCGTAAAAGCAGATTATATGCCTCGAAGCACCGAAGATGTTAACGAGCCATATCTTACATCAATACAGTGGTCACGCAGATTTATAGGATTAAAACTATTTATGACACTGGCTGAAGAAGGAATTGACAATATTGTCAAACGTATTGAAAATCAATATGAAATCGGACAATATTTACGTGAACAACTAAAAAAGCAAAATTGGATAATTGTTAATCCGACAGATTTACCGGTTGTTTGTTTTACACATCCTAAAATTATAGATAATAAAATAACCACAAAAATGATTTTAGAATCAATATATCAAAAAGGCCGCTTTTGGTTGTCGGACGTTCATTATACCAAAAAAGATTTAGGATTAAGGGCTTGTATAACGAGTTTTAAGACAACAAAATCTGATATTGATTTTATTGTGAAAGAATTAGAGATTATTATTAATCCTTAAATTATCGAAGGGGTATGACGCACAATATTGAATGAATATCAATCCTTGAAAATATCGAATACAACAAAAAGTTCGATCTGACAAAACCGCCGTGCTTCAATTCAAGTTCCCCTATGTGTCAGGTTTTTTAAACGGCCAAAAGTACGCCGTTTAAAAAACGCTTATTTATGGCGTTGAAAGGCTAAAACTATGAACCTACGATATTGTATAGCAAGGAGACAATCAGATGAATGACCCGTGCTATCAGAAACGACTAAGAAAGTGCGGCCAGCAAATGGAAGTGGCCGAACTAGATGCTTTGCTTCTCATAAAGCCATCCAACATGTTTTACCTAACAGGCGACGGACGATTGTGCGCCTATGCCATGATTAACCAAGATGGCAAGGTGGCATTGGGTGTGCCTTCCACCGATGTAGAAGATGTAAAAGGTCTGGCCCACTTTGATCACATCATTGGTTTTGAAGACGAAGTGGGCATGATTCACTCCATCGCCCATCATTTTGAATACTTCGACATTCGGGCAGGCGCGATTGGACTGGAATTCACCTTTATTACCCAATCCATGATGGGAATGCTCACACATCCGCACGCCAAGCCAGAAAGCATAGTAGTCAAAGATTGCACCCACATACTATCAGAAATGCGGATGGTTAAGGAGCCGGAAGAACTCGACCGCGTACGTATGGCAGCCAAAGTAGCCGATATTGGCATGGAGGCTGCTGTTGAAGCTGTAAAAGATGGAGTAACTGAGAGCCAGGTAGCTGCTGCGGCAGAATACGCCATACGCGACGCCGGGGCCGAGGAGTTCTGGCGGACCTATGTGTCGTCCGGGCCGCGAACCAACATCGCTCATGGGTTGCCGACAAACCGCATACTCCAGACTGGAGATCTTGTGATGGTTGACATCCACCCCGTTGTAAACGGCTACAGTGCCGATGTTTGTCGAACAGTGTGTTTAGGCAAGCCAACTGTCGAACAATAGAATGCATATGATCTGTATCTCAAAGCACAGCAAGCCACCATAGCAAAGATCAAGGCCGGGGTGGGCATAATTGATCTAGAGAATACCATTCACGGCATACTAAAAGAAGCCGGGCATGACGATCATGTTTTTGGGCCACCTATACACGGCGTGGGTATCGAGTTTGAAGAATCACCACTGCCACCTGGTCATGCATTTTTCCACGGTGAGAAAGAACCGCCGCCATTGTCAGAAAATGTGGTTATCTCGGTAGGAAATTGCGGGTTGTACGTTGGTCCTTGGGGTGTACGTATCGAAGATACGAATGTAGTTGGGAAAACGGGGCCGGAAACGCTTACGAGCTATCCGCGTACGCTCGAGTCAAGGTGAATTGTGGCTTTGAAGTTGCCAGACAACAGCGGCTTACACTTGAACGCCTCCGAAGAGGTATCATGTGCGCACTCAGGGGTAACTACCGATTTGATTTTCCGAAATGCAGTGTTAAACGCGGCGGCAAGTGAGGCCGAACGTTATCCGAACACTTCGTATCCGGATAATGTCGAAGATGCCGCAGGTGCTGTAAAGTACTGAAAGTACCACCGGTGCAAGCACAAGGATTTGTTACATGACGCTTCGCACTGTATAACAAATCCAGTTGAGCGGACATAACCCCAGTTTACAAGCCTTCGGCTTGACGCGGAGAACATGCCATTCACCGGCGGCATTATATCAATAAAGATAAGGGAATAAATTTAATGAATCATATATTTCCAGAACCAATTAAAAACCTTCCGAAAGCTGATATACCTCTGGAGGGAGTAACAGCTTATCTGTCACAATCAGATACTCATCAAATATTGTTTATAGAATTTGACCCAATTGTCTACTTGCATGAATCTATGGGAATCATTCCACAGCTTGACCATGCTATCCAGCAAGGCCAACTTGAAGAAGCGGCAGATTACATTCGCCAAGTCGCCGAAGTCGAAACTAAAGCGTATACAGAGTTGAGTGAACTTGTCGCCTGAGCTGTTTGCAGTATTGGAATAAGAAATGTTGCCTAAAAACGGTTTCAACCTGACAACCTTGGACAAGTCAGGTTGCAGGTTAAGCCAATGTCATGCCGGAGAAAAATATGTTTAAAAGTGGCATTCGAGTCATTAAAAAGAAGGGCCTTTACTATATTACCGAGAGCGAAAACAGGATTAAACGGTTTAAACCTTGGCTTGAAGACTCCTTTTCATTTTTATATGACTTCATCATGAAAAGTTCCATCTTTCCCAAGAAATTCGGTGGAGATATGCGCAAACATTATGAAATCCTTAGTCAAGAATTGAAGGACATGCATGGAAAGCGTGTTCTTGAATTAGCGACAGGTAGCGGCAGTGCTGTTAATTTCCTGGCGCATGATAACCAATATACGGGTACGGATGTCAGCCCCGGTCTCCTAAGGAAAGCCGTCAAGAAATTCAGGGCTGCTGGATTCAAAGAGACTGAGTTCTATGTAACAAGTGCAGAGGATCTTCCCTTTAATGATACTATTTTCTCAATCTGTCTTTGTATTTTGTCATTGAATTTCTTAAACGACATCAAGAAAGTCTTTCAAGAAATCAAACGAGTTTTAATCCCAGAGGGTGTTTTTCTCTGTTGCGTTCCTGTGCCAGAGCGAAACAGATTTCAAAGGACGATAAGAGGCACGCTTTACTCAGAAGTGGATTTGGAAAGAATATGCCAAGAGCATGGTTTTCGATTTGAAAGTATTCCTTTCGAAAATGGTGCTCTACTTTATTTCAGAGCAATCGTACAGTAAAGGGAGAATTGGAAGAGGATTTTGCATGACAAGGAGTCACATGGCCGATATTCCGCTTTACTCCAAAGCTGCAGGTAAACTTGGTCGTTATCCGGATGAAAAGCGTACGAATAACGGGCAAATCCAGCCAATGCCTGTCGGCACGGCTGATTAACAATCGTTCGGCAGAGGAAAGAATATGACACATCCCTGGCAATATGACGAAACAGTTCAAATTGGTGTGGACTATGTTGATCCGAAACAGATTGAGGCTTACGACCAGAGAATGGCGAAACTCAGAAGTATAATTGCAGAAACCGAGGAGATAGGAATAAGTCTCAGGCTTTCACCGGATTCAACTGTTTGGGAAATAGGAACTGGTACCGGGGAATGCAGCCTCAGGTTAGCGTCCAAGTGTAGACATATCTATGCGACGGATATCTCATCACTCATGCTCGACTATGCTCGGGAAAAATCAGAGCGATTAGGAATCCACAATATTACGTATGAAGTCGGAGGATTTTTTTCCGGTTTCCAACCGGAGCGCTCTGTTGACGGCATAGTTTCACAGTTGGCATTACACCATCTTCCCGATTTCTGGAAGACGAAAGCGATTAATGTAGTCGTGAAAAAGCTCCGTCCAGAGGGGCGGCTCTACTTGAGAGATGTGGTGTTTCCGTCTGAAATTGAAGACTACGATTTGTTCTTCGAGCGAATAGTGGAAGGAATACGATCAAGAGCTGGGGACGAATTAGCGCAGGAGACTGTTCAACATATTAGGGCTGAATATTCGACTTTGGACTGGATACTTGAGGGAATTATAGAACGTAGTGGGCTGAAGATTGTGAATAAGGAGAACGAAGGCTTTATATTTGTTTACGTATGTGAAAAATGAATACCGAACAGTTGGCCGGACTTGGCTTCCGGAACGTTTCTCAAAGTTGGTTGTCATACTGAGTCTTTGTCTGTATAATTCAAATATGGAGAAGTGCACTGAAATAAATCTGAGCGCCAGCCTTGAAGATTATCTTGAAACGATTCGCTCTCTCGAAAAGCTCAACCGGCTTGCCCGCGTCAGGGACATCGCAAGAAGACTCCATGTAAAAATGCCTTCGGTTACCGGGGCATTGAAAACCCTGAAAGGCAAGGGGCTCGTCAATTACAAAAAAAATTCCTACATAAGCTTAACGGACAAGGGGCTTGAAATTGCGAATTCCATCGATATGAAGCATAAGCTCCTTGTGCAGTTTTTAAAAAAGGTGCTGTTGCTTGCGGATGATAAGGCCCAGGACATTGCCTGCCAGATGGAGCACACAATTGATTGCGAAACCGGATTACGGATGAAACGGCTTATGGATCGCTTCAAGGATGAGTTCGAATCAAGTGAATGGGGAGCGATTATAAAGGGCGATTCAGCCGAGCCGAAGCGGTAACGGTCAACTACAAGCATACGAGATTCTGCCCGCCTGTGTCGACTCTCCCCCTGTTTTCTATCGACAGCTGCTTTCTTTTTATTTCAGCATACTCACCCACATTACAGCCTTCCCCCGGTAGGCAGGTGCCTGCCGGTTGTGAATAATTTCTTGAATAAGGATGTATCAATATTTATATTATTTATGAGAGATTTAAAAAAACAAACACTGAAAATCCTTGGAAATAGGTTTTCTCATTTTGTGAGTCGCGAATAATGCAAACATCCGAGAAGTCTTTTTCAAAGTATTCTGAGGGGCTGTGCTGATGAGGATTCCTTTATGGATATGGATAATGATCGGATTATCAGTGCTGAGCTGGATTATTCCTGATGGAATACCCGGCGAGGAATTCATCCTTCCGGCGATTGCAATCATCGGAATACTGCTTCGGTTGCGAAACTTCCGGTTCTACCAGAACCAGTTCAAACAGTATCAGCAGCAAAAGGGGGCCGGTGCTGCAGGCAGCGGATCGACACGGGGAAGTGCGGGCGGCTCGTCTCAGAGCAGCAGTTCATTCTACAACCGGTTCAAAAACTGGAATGCGGGGTTTCAGCAGCCCCAGGGTTCGACCGCTGTCAAGGATTCTTATGAGATACTGGGTGTCAAAAAAGGCGCCTCTATGGACGAGATAAAAAAGGCCCACAGGAACAAGCTTAAAATGTTCCACCCGGATATTATTGCGAGCAAGAAGCTCGGGCCGGAATACAAGGAATTCTTCGAAGAGAAGACAAGAGAGATAAACGAGGCGTACAAGCAGCTGGGTGGAAAGTAATGCCTTCTCCCTTCAGGAAATCAAAACCCTCCAAAAAGAGTAATCTTGACCTGGCGATCTCAAAGCTCAAGACACTATACAGGAAATACGCAGATACGTATGGTGAAAAAATCTTCAATGTGCACGGATTTGAAAAGCGCTACCACAGCGCCCTTCTACGGAAAGTAAACCTCCCGGTTTTTCTCAATGCCGAGATTTCGGTTTTTGAAGAGCTTCGGCAGAGGGTTGAAGAAGGCGACCGTTCCCATGAAAGGCATACGTATAGTGACGTTGCTGACAGGATCATAGAAGAAAACCTGCGGAAAGTCACGGGATACAGGAAGATTGATTTCCATCCCGATGCGGAGGAGGAGGCAAGGTACCTGCTCGGTGCAGTGACAGATTTCTATTACGGCGGATGGAGTAAGGTACACAGGATACTCAAGGACCTGGGAGTTAAGGCGGTTTCTGATGTGCTTTTTAGTCTCGAAAATGATTTTTCGTACTTCGTCGTTCCGGTACGCGGTCTGTATTCGAGGGCTGTTGACGATTACGTGCGGGTGCTTGCGCGAAAGATGCCGAGGGATAGCGAGAGGGCATCCTATAACTTTATAAAGTGCGGCGGGATACTGCTCAATAACTGCATGAGAGCTATAAACGATGGGTTGAACTGCATGAGCGACTCAGTCGAGCCGAAAGAATCTCTTTTGGTTCTCAGGAAGCACCGGCAGAAACTCAGGGAAATTATAGAGAATTTTCGGTTTACTGATATAAGAGGCTACTAGTACAGGAATCGGGAATTTTTGATTGCTGAAACCCTGAATAAGTAGTATACTAATTGTTCAACAGTAATCGCGGCCGTCGTATAGTGGTAATACCTCAGCCTTCCAAGCTGAAGACGTGGGTTCGATTCCCATCGGCCGCTAACGTAAACTCCTTGACTCATAATGAGTTAAGGAGTTTTTTAATTAATGTGAGTCCTCCTTAAAACCTAATCGGAATCCAGTTCAGGGGATTGGTAATATAATGGACGAGCTGGAAGAAGTAGGTATATTTACAGAAGAAGAATTGAAAATGCTTTCCCCGGTTCGTGGTATAGGAATTTGGCGGAGTATTCTTGATTATACTTGCTTTCTTCCTGCCGCGTCAACAGGGATGAGACGGAGTGAAATTCTTGCACTTCAATGGAGAGATATCAATTTCGAGGGTGGATATCTCACTGTCAACAGAGCCTGGAAGGGAAAAGAACTCGGACTCCCAAAATGGAATAATAAGAGATACGTGCCGCTCTCCTCATTAATGATAGCAAGACTGAAAGATTTAGGGGACAGCTCTTTGAATTGTTTGGATGATGATCTGGTTTTCTGTTACAGTGATGGGTACAGATTACACGATACATGGTGGAAACTTCATTTTCGGAGAGCTGTAGAAAAAGCGAAAATCAATAGAGAGGAAAGAAATTGAAAACAGAAAGTAGGTTATAGGATTTGAAATTGGGGATTTTGGGTTCTTTATACAAAAATCTTAACATTGCACATGCCTTGAAGTGAAAAATGATTGTATTGGAACAACAGCACATAATGTTTAGATATAGTCATAAATCAGAGATGGATGATAAAACTATTTTCTAATTGCAGCCTTGAGAAAATGAATTAAAAAGAATAAGGTGTCGCATTTGCTCTTGAACTCATAGAATATTGTTTCCTCAGAGGCTATTTTTAGCAAGAGAGTTTTTCAATGAGAATAATATTGTTTACCGGAAAGGGTGGGGTGGGAAAAACCACAGTTGCCTGTGCCACAGCTCTGCTGGCTTCTGATTTTGGTTATAGAACACTGATCATGAGCACCGACTCTGCTCACAGCCTTTCCGACTCCTTCGGTATCCAGTTAAGTGCCAGGCCAATGGAAATAAAAAACAATCTTGACGGCATTGAAATAGATGTGAATAAGGAAGTGGAAAAAAACTGGTCAGAAATCCAGAAACAATTTTCAGCTCTTTTGAATTTCCATGGAATTGATGCTGTGCTGGCTGATGAGATGGCAATCTTTCCCGGTATGGATGAGCTCTTCAGTCTGGTGATGTTGAAAGAGTTTTATGAAAAACAAAACTATGATGTGGTTCTGGTTGATTGTGCTCCCACCGGCGAAACACTGAAGTTCTTGAGTTTTCCTGAAATTATTCGCTGGTACATGAGAAATATATTTCCCATCCAGCGAAATGTTGCGAGGGTGGTGAGGCCTCTGGTAAAGCGGGTAACCAATTTACCTTTTCCAGGAGATGAGTTCTTTGAAGCGTCCCGGGCAACCTATCAGAATGTGGGTGTGGTAAAAGAAATCCTCTGCGATGAATCGATAACGTCCATTCGAATTGTTCTGAATCCTGAAAAAATGGTGATAAAAGAAGCTCAGAGAAGTTTTACCTATCTCTCTCTTTTTGACTTTCCAGTTGATCTAATAATCGCCAACAGAATTATTCCTCATGAGGTAAAAGACCCTTATTTTGATAAATGGAAGACTGCACAAAAGAACTACATGAAGATAATTGAGGAAACATTTTCCCCTCTCCCCGTCTTCTCAAATACGTTGTTTAGTGAGGAAATAACCGGTTTAACATTACTCAAGCGGATGGCTGAAACTATTTACCAAGAGAAAGATCCTATACAGGTTTTTCATAAGGGTAAACCTGTAAGCATCGCCAAGCATAACAATGGATACATCCTTTCCCTGAGGATTCCTTTTCTTAAAAAGGAGGACTTGGATATATTGAAAAAAGACGAGGAATTGATTATAACGGCAGGGTGGTATAAACGAAATATACTTCTCCCGAGATCTTTTGCAGGGTTGAGGATTGCGGGTGCGAAATACGAGAATGAGATACTCAGGATAAGATTTAGAGGAGAAGATGACAATCAGGGTTGACGAGCCCTGTGTTTTTTAGTTGGAGGAAAATGACAGGAATTCAGTGCTGATATATATACTGGAATTATATTGATTGTTGCACTATTTTTTAATAGAAGTTATTTATATAGCAACAAAAAAGTACTAAAGACCTGTCAACATGGCAGATTATATCTTTTAGATTGGGGAGGTGAAACGCGGTGAAAATCGAGGAGAATAAACTCATTAATCTATTTAATTCTCTCATGGATGTAAAAAAATACACCCTGGAGCTTTTTCTAGGCGGTATACCTGAAGAAGTGAGAAAACATATCCGGACAATTAATAAGGAGAGGCTTCTTGCTTTTAGAGCACTTCTTGATTCGGCGATTTCCAAACTGGAAGAAGAAAAAAAAACTGAAAAGAAAAAGCCGGAGAAGGTAAAAGTTGAATAACCCAATGTTTCTGTCATTTCACAGGGAAACGTAATAAAATACAAGGTAATTATTCAATTATTAAGTAAATGTGGGGGAAATCAGATTATAGGTAATTTTTTACTGTTCAGGATAAATTAATGTATGGTTTCCAAGCTGAAGACGTGGGTTCGATTCCCATCGGCCGCTCGATAAGGGCACCCGGCGGGTGCCCTTTTTTTCGATTCAACCGGTGGTAATTTCCTGATTCATCTGTTTGTCAGTTTTCATCCGCCTTTTCAAAAAATCACGCGCAATGTCAAGCAAGGTATCGGACTCGTTTTTAGAGGGATCGTCGAGTATCGTTTCGAGGAGATGATGCAATACGTCACCGATGATGGGGCCTGGAGGGAGGCTGAATTCTTCCATTATATCGTAGCCGTTTACCGCAAGGTCCTTTACCGTGATGGCATTTTCTTCTTCCAGCACTTTTTCAATTCGCCGCTTCAAATTCTCAACCGACTTCGACTCACCCTTCTTGAGGCCGTTTCCTATCCTGTCGGCCCTTCGAAGCTCGAACAAGGCATCGATGTTTTCCAGCCCCACCTTGCGAATAAATCTGCGGACAGCACCGTCCGTCCACTGGTAGGTATAGTGAAACATATGGTTTCTTATAAGATGGGTAACGGTTTTAATATCACTATTGCTGAATTTGAGTCTCTTCATAATGCGTTTTGTTATACCCGCACCGATTATCTCATGATTGTAGAAAACGGATTTTTTCCCATTCGCTTTTTTTTCAATCTCTCTTTTTGCGTAGTACTTGCCGATGTCGTGGAAGAGAGCTGCAAGCCGGATGCGGTAGTCACCCGGATCCGCTGCATCACACGCATAGAGGTTGTGATAGTAGATATCGTACCGGTGATATACGTTCTGGTTTATGCCGAAACCGGTGAGGAGCTCGGGGAGAAACTGTTTCAGAAGGCCGCTTTTCCGAAGAAGCTCGATTCCTCTCGATGGTGAGGGGGATTGTATGATTTTGACGAGCTCGTCTCGTATTCTTTCTGCCGAGACTGTTGAAGCGATTTCCAGGCTTTTTGAAATGGCGTCGAATGTCCGGGGTTCGATAATAAAACCGAGCTGCGCTGCGAACCGGCAGGCCCTGTACGGCCGCAGGCCGTCCTCCCTGAATCGCTCGAGAGGATCGCCGATGGTTCGGATGATGCCGGCCTCAATATCATTTATTCCGCCGAAAGGATCGAGAAGCTCGTCTCTTCTCGGGTTATAGGCAATACCGTTGATGGTGAAATCCCTTCTGGAGAGATCCTCGTGAATCGAGCTGCTGAAGCTGACTCTGTCCGGCCGTCTGGAATCCGAGTAGCTCCCATCGGTTCTGAATGTCGTGAGTTCGATACCGTGTCCCTCGCTCAAGACAGTGACCGTACCGTGCCTGATGCCGGTGGGAATAGTCCGACGGAACAGCTTCATGACTTCTTCCGGCCTGGCATCTGTGGCGATGTCGTAATCGTATACGGGCCTGTCGATAAGAAGGTCTCGTACCGATCCGCCGACTATCCATGTGTCAAAGCCTTCGTTTTGAAGCGTATCCGTTATCTTCAACACGTATTTCGGTATTTCCATTTCATTAAAGAAGGTAAGGAAATTGGAATGTCCAGTCAACGGCTTTTACCAACAGCAAGAGGAGCGTTTCCTCTAATATCAGCATTTGCCCTCATATGTAGTATATAAATCTTGTTAACGGTTAATTTGAATGGTATATTAAATGAACGCTGTATTATGAAAGTATGCAAAAACGTGAATCAGCTTTTATAAGACTAAAACAAAAAAAGGTAAAAAATGAAGATACTGCTTGTTTCACCCTGTAGAGATATCAATGACAGGAAGCCGAAATCCGTCATGATTCCTCAATTGGCCATGCATTTGATTGCAGGCCTCACGCCGCCGGAACATGAAGTTAAGATAATCGAAGAAGAGATTGATGATATAAATATGGAAGAAGATTGCGACCTGGTGGGCATAAGCTGCATGACTGCCAATGCGCCGAGAGCGTACAGCCTCGCCCGTGAATTCAGAAAGCGCGGCAAGAAAGTCGTGATGGGGGGTGTGCATCCGACTATCCTCCCGAATGAAGCGATTCAATCGTGTGATTCCGTGGTGATCGGAGAGGTTGAAGGCGTCTGGGAACAGGTGCTCGAGGACTGTAAATATAACCGGCTGAAGGAATTTTACCACAAGCCCCATCCTTCTTTAAACAGGTATGTTCGTATACCGCATAGAAAAGATACCAGGAAAAGATTGTTTAACGTGATCCCCATTATGACGACACGGGGCTGTCCCTATAACTGTGATTTCTGCTGTGTGCACGATATATACGGACGCAGGGTGCGCCACATACCCGTGGAAAATGTCGTACAGGATATTACCGACTCAGGCGGGAAATTTTTCATTTTCCTCGATGATAACATTATAGGAGACCCCCGCTACGCAAAACAGCTCTTCAGCGCGATAAGGCCCCTGCATATTAAATGGGTCGGTCAGGCTTCGATATCATTTGTGAAAGATACGGAATTAATGAAAATGGCGAGGGAAAGCGGCTGCCGGGGGTTGTTTTTTGGACTCGAAAGTGTATCAAAGAGTCAGCTCCTGAAGATGCGCAAATCGATAAAGGATATTGAAAGGCTGGAGGAAGCCATCAAAAAAGTAAAAAGTTTCGGCATCTTTTTTCATGCATCCATGATATTCGGGTTTGATGACGATACGAAAGATACTTTTCCTGAAACTCTTGAATTTATACACAGAAACAAAATCAGCTCTGCGACTTTAAATGTTCTCACACCGTATCCCGGCACGGGCACCTATCAAAGATTTGAGAACGACAAAAGGCTGCTTACCCGGGACTGGCACTACTATAACCACAAAACAGTTGTTTTCAAGCCAAAGAATATGACGCCATTTGAGCTTCAGGCGGGGCGTTTATGGGTTTTTCATGAAATGACAAAATTCTCATCGATCATGAGTAGAACGCCCTACAATCTTGACCACCTGCTGGGTCATCTTGCCATGAACATCGGCCACAGGAAAGTGTGTCAAAGGGATTTCAATGATCTTCCGAAAATCGCGTCTCGGCTCTTCCCGAAACCTGATGCCAGGGTAGTGTATAAGAAATATTTTTCACTATCAAATTTTCGGTTTGCGGATTTTTTGCTGCGAAATGAATAAGACGTCGCTCCGGTCAATACATTCTACAGGTAAAAAACATACGGCACGTATTCATCCGACCTGCGGCCGGATGAATGGGCTCACTGCACGGCTGTAAAGAACGACGACCAGTCCGCGAGCCCTATCGGGTTTTTCTTTTTAGGATTGAAAGTTCACGTGCCTAGAATCTGTGATAAAGGATGTAAAGGCAATGAGAGAAATGATGTTCATGGTTATTAATCTGTTCCTGGTTGTAATAGACAGCCTTGTTGGAACAATCATGCTTCTGTGTGAGTATGCCCTTCGGGTTTGGAGGAATAACGCTCTAAGAAACTTTGTATTGAATTATATCAGGTATATCGAAGAGATTTCCCTTCGATTAAAGAATTATCTGGAAAACATCAAAGCCGTATTGAATTACCGGATGCAGTACGAGTGTGTTACGAGGCCCATGAGAGACTATTACAGGCAAATAAAGAAGAAAGGTTGACCCTGCAGTCAGAGTCCGTACCGCTCGATTTTTGCATCGAGGGTTTTTCTTGTAATCGACAGATCGCCCGCGGTTTTCGATTTATTGAAGTTGTTCCGGGTCAAAAAATGCTGAATAATCCTCTTTTCATAGTCGTCAGCCAAATCGGAGATGGTGTCTTTGAGAGAGGTGATTTTTGTAAAGTCGATTTCAGCTCCATCCCGTGAGGATGTGAAAACCGTACTCTTTTTAAGGTCCTCCAGGGCGATGATCGTGCCGCTGCTCAGAAGAACCGCCTGGTTGATCACATTTTCAAGCTCTCTCACATTTCCCTGCCAGTCATGTGAAAACAGGATCTGATACGCGGATGCATCGAGGTCTTTGATGTTTTTTTTGTACCGCCTGTTGTATTTTTCAATAAAATGACGTGCAAGGATTGGGATGTCTTCCTTTCTCTCACGAAGAGGGGGAAGAAAAAATGAAACCACGTTGATTCTGTAATAGAGGTCTTCTCTGAATTCTCCCCTCTCCTTGAGTTTTTCGAGGTCTCTGTTCGTTGCGGCGATTATTCTGACGTCAACGTCGATGCGTTTCGTACCGCCCACGCGCTCGAAGCTGTTTTCTTCGATAACTCTGAGAAGCTTGGCCTGTATATCGGGTGACATATCGCCGATTTCATCGAGGAAGATCGTTCCTCCATGGGCGATTTCGAACTTGCCTATCTTGCGTTCGATTGCCCCGGTAAACGCTCCTTTTTCATGTCCGAATAGTTCGCTTAAAAGAAGCTCGCCGGAAAGAGCCGCACAGTTGATGGTCACGAACTTCTTCTCCTTTCTGGAGCTCGTATAGTGAATATACCGCGCAAGCACCTCTTTTCCTGTTCCGGTTTCACCTGCGATCAGTACGGTAACCGGGTTGTTCTTGATTTTGTCGGCTTCTGAAAGTATGGCAGAGATGTCTTTATTCTTTGTGATTAACCGATGGGTGGTATATCTGTGAAGAATTTCGTCTTTCAGAAACAAATTCTCGGTTTTCAGCGAGCGCATCTCGATATTCTTTACCACCGTGTCGAAGAGTTTTCGATTGTCTATCGGTTTTAAAATATAATCGGAAGCACCCTCCTTCATCGATCTTACCGCAGTGTCGATGCTCCCGTACCCCGTAATAACAACAATGAGCATATCGGGTTCCACAGCTTTTAGATCTCTGATAAGATCGATGCCGTTTTTATCCCCCTTGAGCCTGATATCGACAATCGCGACATCGATTTTATTCTGCGCGGCTTTTGCAAGTGCGGATTTGTAATTTCCCTCGGCAAAGGTGCGAAAGCCCTCCTTTTTGAAGAAGTTGAAGAGGCCGTGTCTGATACCTTCTTCGTCATCAACGATAAGAATTGAATTTGTATTTTGACGTGATTTATTCATTTACATCATACCTTTGGTCCGATTGCCGGATTGTTCTGCACCTGCGCGGCCTTTATACCAAAGCGGTCATTATTCGGATGCTTACATCGGGATAATGCCGCAGCATACTATCCGCCTACATGTTGTGAAACCATGACGCTTGACGGCGGCATTACACTGAAGGGACCGCTATTTTTACTGTTGTGCCTTTCTGTTCCATGCTGCTGATCGTGATACTGCCGTTGTGTTTTTTAACGATTCCATACACAACCGAAAGACCAAGCCCGGTACCTTCACCATTCTTTTTTGTCGTGAAGAATGGATCGAAAATTTTCTGCGTGATCTCGCGGGGAATGCCGATCCCGTTGTCTTTCACAACTATTTCGATCATCCTGTCTTTCGTCCGGTAACTGCTTTTAATATGTATGTCCCCCCGTTCTTCGATCGCCTGGAGAGAATTATTAATAAGATTGATGATAACCTGTTTCAGCTCGTCTTCGTTTATCCGTGCACGCGGCAGATTGCTGTTGAGATTCTGAATGATCGAGGCCCTGTGTTCACTTTTTATCGAGTATGTAATCAGGTTAATCACCTGCCTGATAACGGTATTGACATCGGTGTCTATAAGCGCGCGGGGACTCGTAGAAGAGAAGGTTAAAAGTTCTCGTACGATTTTAGCAATTCTTCGGGTTTCCTGTTCAATCCATTTGAGTGCTACGATTTTTTCCCCGTCGGTATCGCGGTCTTCCATTAGGTTTTGAACGTTGGTCATGATTGAGCTCAAAGGATTGTTTATCTCATGGGCGACACCTGCCGAGAGCATACTGATGCTCGAGAGTTTTTCGGCCTGAAATATCTTTTCTTCAAATTCGATCTTCTTACTGATATCCTCGACAACGATCACACAGCCGAAGATGTCGGAGGTGGTTTCATGCGTTTTGTAAAAAGGATAGAGTTTGAGCTCAAATACGTATTTACTTCCGGATCTTTTAATCCGTGCGTATGTTTTGCCGTGGGCATTCAGTATCGATTGTACATCGGAGATAATTTCATCATCGATTATGTCAAGCTGGAAGGCGGTAATTTCCCTGTCGATTACCTCCTCTTCATGCAGACTGAAGAATGCGAGAAAATGGCTGTTCACCTTTTCAATGACAAGATTCCGATTTATAATGACAATTCCCGCATGAATGGAATGAATGATTTTTTCGTTGTACTCATTGAGAAAGGTGATCTCGTCGATATAATTCTGCATGATTTTTTTATCTTCATTCAGTTTCAGGGCCATATCGTTGAAGCCTTCAAAGAGCCGGGAGATTTCATTTCTCCCTTTTATATGAACAGTCCGGTCGTATGTCCCCTCTTTGACCTTCAACATTGCATTAAGAAGTTTTTTAATCGGGTTTGTAATGTTCCGTGAGAAAAAGAAACTCAACAGTATGGTAAGAAGGGTTGCGGTAAAGGTGACAATAAGTGCGGTTTTTCTTATAAGGGCCAGCCGTTTCATGTACGGTTCATTCGATACAAAGGTTACAAGGTACAAAGTGGCATTATGGGAATCGGCCTCACCGAGATTTTCCAGCTTCTGGCCTGCAATGTTGTAGTAGGATTTGTTGATGGAGATATCGTAAAACTCCTCGTATGCAATACTCATCTGCGTAAAACTGAGTGTGCTGCCGTCTAACGGTTTATCGAACGGGCCGAGTTCATAGTCGTTATCGAGAAAAAACGTGGCTTTTGAGTTGCGGTTGAGTGTGAGCTGATCACAGAAATTTTTGTCGATCCTCTTAACAAGAAACAGATCAACAGATGTATTGTCATTTTTCTGAAGCTGTACGACGCCGACCATGGCAAGTGAGCTCTTCAGCAGAGCGATCTGAATGTACGGATGGGGCCGGGCGTTGACGAGGTTCTTCATGTCGGATAGGGTTATGGTATTCAGGGTGAGAGGGACAACCTCCGGCGCTTTTTTCCCCTCTTTTACCACAATGAAATCAATGCCGGATCGGACAAATTTGGAGTGAAGGGCGGATACAAGAAACGGTCTTGTTGAAGCTGTATAATACCGGACGGCGTCAACGACTGTTGCGTCGTGTTTCAGGGATATGAGCTTTTTCCAGATGTTTCTTTTCCACGAGTTGTATCCTTCGTATACCATTCCTGCTTCATTCGCGAGCTCAGCCTTTGCATGCTCCATATCGTTTTTCTTCACAATATTGGTGATGATTGTCAGGGTAAGGACAGCCTGAAAGATAATGAGGGTGATAAAAAAGAGGAGAGTTTTCGTAAAAAGCTTCATCGAAGCTTACCTCTGCACGGTTTCCGCTCCGACAATATGGCCGACAACCTCGTCGGGATCGGTTTCCTTTGTCGCAAGCTCTGCAACCTTGACGCCTCTTCGCATTATAACGAGTCTGTCTGAAACGGAAAACACATCGTGGAGTTGATGGCTTATAATGATTATTCCCAATCCATGAGTCTTTAAAACATTCACCAGATCCAAAACCTTTTTCTGTTCGGTGATGCCGAGCGCCGCGGTCGGTTCATCCATGATTAAAAACTTCGCATCCCAGTAGATTGAACGGGAGATGGCGACCGCCTGCCTCTGGCCTCCTGAAAGCATCCTGATCTTGTTCTTAAGAGAAGGTATCTCTATTTCAAGACGTTTGAGTACCTTTTTGGATTCCTCGTGCATGTACGAATGGTCGAGCACATTGAACATGCCCAGCACCTTTTTGAGCCGTTCTCTGCCGAGGAAAATATTTGAGTACACATTGAGATTTTCCGCAAGGGCCAGGTCCTGGTATATGGTTTCGATTCCCAGAGAAAGGGCATCCATGGGATTTTCGATTCGTACGCTGTCCCCGCGAAAGAATATCTCCCCCTGGTCGGGATGGTATACACCGGATACCATCTTGATAAGCGTCGATTTTCCGGCGCCGTTGTCGCCGAGGAGACCGACGACCTCCCCTTTGTTTACCCCCATGCTGACGTTGTTTACCGCGACGAGACCGCCGAACCTCTTCGTTAGATTTTTAACTTCAAGCAGATAACCCATTTTCTACTCTCCTCCATGGATGATTTCGGGAAAGAACTGATCGATGAGCACGGCAAATATGAGGATAACGCCGACCGCAATATACTTGTCAAAGGTCGATACACCCATGATTCTGAGCCCGGTTTCAAGAACCGCAAGAATAAGACAGCCCAGTATCGTCCCTCCAACCGTGCCCGTGCCCCCGTAAAGGCTTGCGCCGCCAATGACCACAGCAACGATTGAATCGAGCAGGAAGGAAGCCCCTGCATCCGCTTTTCCGGTAACGTATTTGAGCATATAGATGATACCGGAGCTCGTAGCGAAGAAGGAAGATATCATGTATATCAGGGTGAGATGGCGTTTTACATTGATGCCCGCCCTGACCGCAGCGTCGATATTCCCGCCTATTGCATAGGTATGCTGGCCGAAACGGCTTTTTTTCAGGACGATTCCGAAAATCAATATGAGCACAAAAGCAAAGACCACGACGTTTGGAATAATTTCAAGGAGGAGCTCGCCGCGCTGCACGACCGGTTTCTGGAAAAGGGCGGCGATTTTCCCGGGAACGATATAGAGAAAATTGCCGTTGCCGATGGCATTCGCAAGATAGGGAAGGTTCTTCGCCGGCACGCCTTGAATCAGCAGCTCAGAGACTCCGTGTGCGACGGCAAGCATTGAAAACGTTGCGATAAAGGGCGGTACATTGAGCCGTGCGATGAGCATACCGTTTATATATCCGGGAATCAAGCCGATTACCATTGTCAGTGCAATACCGATGGGGATGCTCAGACCGGGAACAACGCCGGCATTGGTCAGCGCAACAATTATTTTGGCAGACACGATGCTCGCAAATCCCATTATGAATCCCACCGAAAGATCGATGCCCCCGGTAATGATCACGAAGGTTTCGGCGGTGCCGAGAAGAAAGATGGCGGTACCGAAAAAGAATACGATCTGAATCCCCTTGATAGTGAAGAACCCGTGCGAGAGGAACGCGAACAGTACGGTTTCAAGCAGCAGGAAGATAAGCGCCCAGCGTCTTCCTGCAAAAGTGAGGAGCCTTTTTCTCCATTTCTTATCCTGAGATTCGGACATTATCCGTCTCCTCTTGTTTCTATATCACAGGTGTTTTTTCAGGTAACTTCGCGCAGAGCCGCGCGTCGACATTCGGCTCTGCGTTTAAATGACTTTAAATAAAGGCAACTTTCGATACCTGACCGTGCGGGCGGCGTTCCACGGATTCCTGTTAAAAAAGATCGGGAAAAAGCTGATCAATAACAACCGCCATAATAAGAATGAGACCGACAGCAATAAACCGGTAAAACGGCTCTATACCGGAGATATGAAGACCGTTTTCAAGCAGTTTAAGCAGTATCACCCCGATACACGACCCGACTATGCTTCCCTTGCCCCCCATGAGGCTTGCCCCCCCAATAACAACCGCTGCAATGGCAAAGAGCTCGTACATTGCATTGAAGGGCGTAAAGTTACCGATGCCGGTCTGAAATACATTGAATACACCTGCAAGTCCTGCCAGAAAGGATGAAAGAGTATAGATGAGTATGAGATGCCTGTTCATATTGATACCCGCGCGGAGTGCTGCATCCATACTTCCGCCGATCGCATACGTGTGCTGGCCGAATTTGGTATTTTTCAGTATGTGCCAGAGAATAAAGAGTATTATCAGGGAGAAGACGAGCGAGTTGGGAAAGATGCGAATAAGCTCGCGTATCTGTGATTGCTCGATACCGCCGGGTTTATGTAAAAAGGTGACCGCCTTCGAAGGTAGGATGTAGAGAAGAAAGCCGTTTCCCATTTCAACGAGTTTGGAAGGCAGAAAGGATATTGGGAACCCCTGGCATATTTTCAGTGTAATACCGTTCGTAATGCCCCACATGCCGAGTGTAGCGATAAAAGGGGGCACCTTGTACCGGGCGACAAGGATGCCGTTTATGAATCCCGGCGCAATGCCGATCAGTATGCCTGCAAGGCTCCCAATGAGTATACTTGCGGGCTGCGGGACCGAGCCTGCAAAAAGTACCTGCATTACCTTTGCGGAGAGTACGGATGAAAATCCCATAACGAACCCGACGGAAAGGTCGATGCCGCCGGTGATAATGACAAATGTTTCAGCCGCTGCGAGCAGGAGGAACGTTGTGGAGAGATGGACGATGTTCTGGAAATTTTCGAGTTTGAAGAATCCCTTCCCCGTAAAGCTGAAGATGCCGATGAGGATGATGATGAAAAAAAGAGCCCAGTTTTTAGCGAGTACAGCCATAAACCTCGATGGTTGCCTACCCACGCTGGGCACGGAGCTGGACGACACGGTATCTACCCCTCTGATTTTTCCTGAGAATCTCATTATATACTAAAATAGACGCCCGTCAATTCGTATCTTATCGGGCTGCCGGTAAGCCGGCCTGCGTTGTCTTTATGCTTCCTGCAGCGCCATGAACAAAACGAGGGCCAGCCGGCAAGGGCCAACCCTCGTTGACTGCTTTTCATCATCCGCGGCTACTTCTTGTAGATATACTGCTGCATATTCGGGTCGTTAACATTGTCCCGTGTGAAGAATTCAAATCCCGGAATAACCTTTTTAGGTACTTCGGCCCCTTCCTTGAAGTATTTGTATCCCCATTCAACTGCAAGGGACCCTATGTCCGCAGGCTTCTGGGCCAGAACGAGATCGACTTTCCCGGCCTTGAGCGCGTTGATCAGGTCCTGGGTCGCATCCCATGTCGCAATCTTCACAGCGCCGGTCAGGCCCGCCTGGACAACCGCCTGATATGCGCCCTGAGCGCTGTAGAGGTTCGTGCCGAAAACACCCACGATGTCGGGGTTTGCCTGAAGAGCGGCGAGGGTCTGCTCCTGGGCCTTCTGCTGTACATCCAGGTTGTAGTCTACACCAACAACCTCCATGTTCGGAAACTCGGCGATGCCTTCTTTAAATCCCTTTACCCTGCCCATGACCGAGGAAACATCGGGATTTGTCGTATTGATATACACCTTGCCCTTTTCTCCAAGCATTTTTGCAAGGTGCTCGGCAACTTTCTTGCCACCCAGATCATTATCCGTGCCGATATAGGCGAGGGGGAACGAATAGTTGCTGGTTTTGGAGTAGTCGCCGTCGCCCAGAAAGGTGTCGACGGTTATTATCTCGATGCCCTGATCGTACAGCTTCTTGAGAGGCGCGATAAGTGCGTCTATTGCAGTGGGAGCAATCATAATGAGGTCGATGTCACCCCTGGCTGCGGTTGCCTCGAGAATCGGTACCTGCGCCTCCGGCCCCCAGGATTTCGGGTATTCGGCGACAACGATATTTACTCCCAGTTCCTTTGCTTTTGTCTGAACTCCCCGCTCCATTGTGTAGTAAAACGGATCTGCAATGCCGGGAACAAAAGCAAAGGTGAGCTCTTCTTTGCCCGCCTCCTCCTTCTGGCCGGCTGCGAAAAGCGGCAGGCAGAATGAGAAGATAAAGAGCAGTGAGACAATGAGAATAACGAATTTTTTCATGACGTACCTCCATAAAATAGTTTTTGAACCGGTTGACAACCGTTAGTTTTATTACAATAAATGTGCCAGAAACAAAGCCGACAAGCAGCAGCGCCATGCATCGACGGCGCACCCTCCGCGTATACCGCAGTGTGCATGCTAATCCCGCAAAAATGGTCGAGAATCTGGCGGAATAATCGTCGTTGTTTGTACCTCGTATTGCTTGTATTGATGAAATTGCGGAAAACCGTCAGGTTTTTGATTCACCCTATCTGTTGGTGATCGGTTTCCCGGCATGCATCCTCAACCTGGAATGAGTGAGCCGGACTGTGCTGTGTATGTTTTCCGGTCTTTCAGCAATCAAAATATTCAAAACAAAAATACTGTATAACCAGCTATACAGACAGTGTATAGAGCAGTATACAAAACCGTGATCAGTGAAATTACTTAAATTCCTTACCTCATACTTTTTCATATTTCCGGCCATACAACTTTTTTAATGTTGGAGATCTGTTATAATGATTAAAACTTTTAGACACTTATATGATCAGCTGAGAAAATAAGAAAAAAAATATACTTGACAAGTTTCAGTAATTTGTTAGAATCGAATTTAACCACATGTTAAAATAGTCACGAAGTGTGGTAAATTATTATCATTTTTTATTAAAAGGAGGTTGTTATGAAAAAAGATGGTTCATCAAGGAAAATCACCAGGCGTCAATTATTAAAAGTGGCAGGGGCCACTGCTGCGGGAATAGCAGCCAGCAGTATAACGAGACGTTTTTTTGGCCCCTCAAAAGCTTTCGCAGCAGGAAAAGAGAAAAAGCCGGAGGCTGCTCCCGAGTTCGCCACTACTGAAGCCGAGAGGAAAGAACTGGCACAGAAATACAAGTGCGCCAAGCCCGGAGAAAAGTTCGGGTTCGGTCATATCACCTGGCATCTCGCGCAAGAATACGCCATAATGAACTACCAGGCACAGCAGGAAGCAGCTGAACAGCTCGGTCTGAATTTCCTAGGTGCAGTGGCCACCACCGACTCGGAGTGGCTCGAGACCGCAGAGAGCATGATAGCGAAAGGGGCAAAGGGGTTGCACCTGAACGTTCCTCCCATGTCTGTTATGCCTGAGATTTGCAGAATCTGCGATGAGAACAACGTGTTCCTCTCCACGAACTTCGGATACACAGGCGACGTGTTCCCGGGAGATTATGGGCCGCGCTGGGTCATAGACAACACGCCCATGTCAGCCGAGCAGACATATCCGCCGTTGACGCTGCTGATGGAGAAGATGAGGCAGAACGGTAGGACGAAGCTTTTGCACCACCAGGCATCCAAGACAGCGGCAACCGTCTCCACCGTCTACATTAACCTGGGAGTCTTCATGGCATGGAAAAACTATCCGGAGATGCAGCTGCTTGGCCACCAGTATGGTGAGTGGGGCTATGAGGATGGTAGAAAAGCAGGTGAGGCGTGCCTTGCCGAGCGAACGGACTATGAAGGGTTCTGGGGCGCTAACGACTCGCAGACCACGGGTGCGTTGAGTGCACTGCAGGACGCCGGCGTCAACATCGGTCCATTCACAGCGTCAAGAGACATGGAGTTGACCACAGCGCAGGAAATACTAAAAGGGAACTTCCTGGTCACTTCCGGATTCGCCATACCATACTATGCAGGAAGAACGGTTTCCATGCTGTACGATATGTGCGTCGGGGTGTGGTACCCGCTGCGGGATGAGATGATTCAAGCCGGGAGGCTGGACTGTTACGGCAGACCTGGTGAAATTGAGAAGCTGGCAAAGGCTTCGGGTATAGATAAAAACCCGAGCTTCTCTATGGGTCCGACCAAGGATAATGTTGACAAGATATTGATACATTTCAAAGAGGATAAGCCTCAGTATCCGTATGACTTCAGGCTGGTATCCCTTTCCAAGTGCGATGAGCTTGGTCTGAAATATGACCGCCATGCAGGCGGAGGGACTGTACTGGCTCCCCTTTCACATAACTACTACTTTCCGGCAAAGATCAAGAAGTTCGGGAGCCTCGAAGCCGTAAGGGCACATGTCGGCGCTCTCCACAAGTACTTTTTGGATTTCCATGTCGACACGTGGAAGGATGCGGAGGAATACGCCAAGCAGTTCCCGCCGGAGCTAAAGACGGAACCTGACTGGCAGTAAAGACAGGGAAGTAAAAAACAAAGCTGTAATAAGTCGGCACAGAGGGAATGCGGGGAGTATGGAAGGAAAGGAGTAAAAAACAAAGGGCCGGTCGAGTACAAAAAGTGCGATAGTACACCGAAGCGAATGCGCTTGTACTTATAGGTGCTCGAATTCGGTATGTCCTGTTATTTGACCGACTCTTGCTCCCTTCTAGTACTCCTCTATTTTTTGCTCCTGCAATTGGAGGAGTCTCATGCGGAGTAGCAGGCTGTCAATAATTATAGGTAAGTAAACTTTCAATCTTATAAGTAAAAACAGACATTTGCCGTATGGTTTTTACCTGTAGAATGTAATGGCGGGCAATTGAAACATAATAGGTCAGTTTAGCCTAAAAATTCTGGTACAAAATACCAGGATATTAATAGATAAAACCATAAATATGTTTGGTGAAGCCCATGAATGATAAATTACTAGAGGTAAAGGAAGTTTATAAAACCTTCGATAGAGTCGTGCATGCCTTGAATGGCGTCAGTATTGAGGCTCGTGAAAATGAAATAGTAGGGGTTGTTGGTGAGAACGGAGCCGGGAAATCTACACTCATGAAGATTCTGGTAGGCGTGTATTCTCCGGATAGGGGGGAAATGTACCATAAGGGAAGGCCGGTCCCATTCCCCAGGAATCCAAAAGAGGCGGCAAGGCGGGGAATCTCGATAGTTTACCAGGAAAACGGTGTAATACCCTGGCTGAAGGTATATCAATTCCTCTTCTTGGGTCATGAGGACAAGTATATAAAATTCATGAAATTGCAGATGGATAGAATGAAGGAGC
>CAZFTJ010000032.1:0-21685 GCA_964521865.1 uncultured Spirochaetota bacterium
GTAGCTCGTTGGGCTCATAACCCAAAGGTCACAGGTTCAAGTCCTGTCCCCGCTATTAAAAGCCCCCACATGCGATGAAGGTGTGGGGGCTTTTTATGGAATTTACTGCGGCGCTGCGTGCTCCCGTCATACCTTCTTCCGTCCATTCGTGCCCTTCGGCCGGCTGAATAGAGCTTGTCCGGCCGCACACGGCCCAACCCGTGAAAAAAACCTGAATTTTATTTCTGTACGTGCGAGTAATATGATATAATGTTAGACGACCGGGGAGAATGTATGATAGACGCAAAACAGGCTGTGAAGCTTGCAATGGATTATTTGAACGAAATGTACGATACTGCAGGTTTCAGGGATATTCTCCTTGAAGAAGTCGAACTCACCGATGACGACAGGTTCTGGAATGTGACGGTCGGGTTCGCCAGAAAACAGATATCCACGACTGCGGGACCCATGGCGTCACTCGTCGGCCCAGCCGAGCAGTTCCAGCGCGAGTACAGGGTGTTTGCAATAGAAGCAAAAACCGGCGTCGTCAGGTCGATGAAGCTGAAAAAGAGCGAGTGAACCGATAGCGGAAATCGTCTTGTGCGCGGCTCACTTGGTATCTCGAAGCTGATGGGATAGATCATGGGTTTTACATGCGGTATAATAGGCCTTCCGAACGTGGGCAAGTCCACTATCTTCAACGCCCTTGCCGGAGCCGGCGCCGAGATGGCGAGCTATCCATTTTGCACCATTGAGCCCAACAGGGGGATTGTGCCGGTTTTTGACGAACGGTTGTATAAAATAGCCCAACTGCTTCAAAAAACAGACCCCATCCAGACGCGTATAGAATTCATCGATGTTGCGGGTCTCGTAAAAGGGGCCTCGAAAGGCGAGGGGCTGGGAAACAGGTTCCTCGGTCATATCCGCGAGGTGGATGCGGTGGTGCACGTGGTGCGCTGCTTTCACAGTGACGATGTCGCCCATATCACCGGGCGGGTCGATCCGGCCGGCGATGTCGAAACAGTGAATACGGAGCTCATGATTTCCGATATCGAGATTCTCGAACGCGCAAAGGATAAGCAGACCAGGCTTGCAAGATCCGGCGACAGGGAGGCGGCCCAAAGGCTCGAAACGATTGCGCGGTGTATCGACCATCTAAACGGCGGACGAATGCTTGCAGAGCTCGATCTGCATGAGGATGAGTTACATGCGGTAAAAGAGTACGGGCTCATAACTCACAAACCGATTTTGTACTGCGCAAACACGGACGAGGATGACAAAACGGGAACGCTCGCTCAAGAGCTTGCCGATTATGCACGGGCAAACAATGCCGGATTCGTCACAATTTCAGGCAAGCTCGAGGAAGAAATTTCGGAACTGCCCGCAGAAGAGAAAGAGGTGTTTTTAAGAGGAATGGGGCTAGATTCGTCAGGTCTCGACCGGTTGATCAGGGCTTCTTATGAGCTGCTCGATCTCATCACCTTTTATACATCGGCGACAAAGCTGCAGGCATGGACCCTGCTCAGGGGAACGACTGCGCTGCACGCGGCAGGAAAGATACATACAGATTTCGAAAGGGGTTTCATTCGTGCCGATGTGTTTACCTCTGACGATCTTTTTGAAGCCGGGTCCGAGTATAAGGTTCGGGAGCAGGGCAGGCTTCGCTCGGAGGGAAAGGGGTACATCGTGCAGGATGGTGATATTATCCGCTTTCTGTTTAATCGCTGAATGCAGGTTCTTCAATTCCGAAGCCTGACGAAAGAAGTGTAAAGATTTTTTTCCTCACCTCATCAATCCGCATATCACGGGATTCCATCCGCACAAACGCCGTATACGGTCTTTTTATTGACGTCCCCGATAAAAATACGTACTTTTTCGTCTATTGATATTTTCCGGCACAACGGTGTTCCAGGAGCAGGTGCAGGGCAGAAAAAGGGCCCGGCCCTGCGGCAGGTTTTTTCGATAACTGCAGATATAAACCAGACATATTCTTGGCGCCGTTTGAAACCAGAGCGAGGAGGAGTGTATGTCCGGACTTTACGCAGGTCTTGCATCAGGCATTATTGCCGTAATAACGGTGCTGTTACTCATTAAATCGGTTCTCTCTAAAGAAGAGGGCACTGATGTAATGAAGAAAATCGCCCGTCAGATACAGCTCGGGGCGAGTACCTTTCTGAAGAGAGAGTATACCTATATTGCGGTTGTTGTGGTCGTCATTGCCGTCGTCATGCTTGTCGCAAAGAAATACTTCGGCTACCAGTCGGCTGTTTCTTTTGTGTTCGGCGCAATGGTTTCAGGGACGGCAGGGTTCATTGGAATGACGGTGGCCACGCGCGCAAACGTACGAACTACTCATGCCGCACAGCATTCAGGCATGAAAGGCGCCCTCAATATCGCTATTTCAGGAGGGGCGGTCATGGGCCTCAGTGTGGTCGGTATATCGCTTCTCGGTCTTGTTATCCTCCTGTTCGCCTTCAATGTATTCGGAGAGAACGATCCCTCGATGTTTCTCAGAAAACTGGGTTCGATTAACGCCTATGCAATGGGCGCGAGCCTCTTTGCACTGTTTGCGAGGGCGGGCGGCGGAATATACACAAAGGGCGCGGATATGGGCGCAGATCTCGTGGGCAAGGTCGAAGCCGGGATACCTGAGGACGATCCGAGAAACCCGGCGGTAATCGCGGACAATGTCGGCGACAATGTGGGAGATACGGCAGGACTTGGGGCCGATCTTCTCGAATCGTATGTCGAATCGATTATTGCAAGCATGGTACTTGCCACATCCGCTGTTGCTGTCGGGGTGATGACGCTCGATGCCCGGGGTCTGGCTGTGGTGAAAAGCCTGGTTCAGACGGTTCTCACCATTGCGGCTGCCGGTATAATTTCGTCGATAATCGGTGTTCTGTATGTAAAGATCGCTTCACGAAAGAACCCGCAGGCTGCGCTTCTGGGGGGTACATACGTTGCAGCTGTTCTTACTATTATCCTCGCGGCCGTTATCATCTCGACAATGGGGGTAAGTTTCGGGGCGAAGCCGTACGGAAAGTGGGGACTTTTCTGGAGTCTTGTCGCAGGAATTGTTTCGGGCATAATAATCGGATTTATGAGCGAGCTGTATACTTCTAGCAAGTATAAACCGGTGCAGAAGCTGGCGTATAACTGCGAAACAGGGCCGGCCATCGGGGTTGTGGGCGGTATATCGCTCGGCTTGAAGAGCGCTTTTATACCTGTCATCGCACTTGTTTTCGCAATCATCATTGCATATGCAAATGCCGGTATGCTCGGTATCGGGATTGCGTCTTTCGGGATGCTCGTTACAACGGGAATGATCGTTTCAGTCGACAGCTACGGGCCGATTGCCGACAATTCGGGAGGTATAGCGGAGATGGCGGGGCTTCCCGAGAATGTGCGGGGAATCACCGACAAGCTCGACGCTGTCGGAAACACCACTGCGGCCATCGGTAAGGGTTTCGCCATAGGATCCGCTGCGTACGCTGCAATCGGTTTGCTCGCAGCGTACATCGTTTCAACCGGCATTCACGAAGAGGCTCTTGCGCTCTCATCAATCAAGGTGATTGCAGGACTTTTAATCGGAGGAATGCTGCCTTTTCTCATTTCCTCCCTGCTCTTCGAGGCGGTTCAGAAAGAGGCATTCGATATGGTCGAAGAAGTTCGAAGGCAGTTCAGAGAGATCAAGGGGCTGATGGAGGGAAAGGCAGAACCTGATTCCGCAACCTGTGTGCATATAGCAACGGGGAGGGCGCTCAGAGGGATGATGTTTCCCGGAGCGATCGCTATCCTGACACCGTTGATCATTGGTCTTCTCTTCGGTCCGATTACCCTTGCAGGGACGCTCATCGGAGCCATTGCGACCGGTATAATCATCGGGATTCAATATGCAAACTCCGGCGGTGGTATGGACAATGCCAAGAAGTTTATCGAGGAGGGAAACGTCGGCGGAAAGGGGTCTGAGGCGCACAGGGCCGCAGTTGTCGGCGATACGGTCGGCGATCCGATGAAGGACACGGTCGGACCTTCAATAAACATACTTATCAAATTGATGAGTGTCATTTCTCTCGTTATGGTGCCTTTTTTACGGGAACTGCCCGGATTCATCTGGAAGCTTTTCTGAATAACAGGTGGAGTTTTCGTAGGGTATTTCCGTGTAAAAAAGTATTTGACAGACTTTGTTGCAAACACAGATATCATGTGACGGGGTGTGCGGCGGAGATATAACCGCCGCGCACCTTTTTTACCTTCCGGACGTACTGATGGTGAATCGGTGCATTCCGGGTTTTTTTGCCTCAGGGGGTTTTCAATGAGAAAAGTCGTCGTGCTTACGTCGGGCGGTCTCGACTCGACTCTTGCAGTTGAAATTATGAAGAGGGAAGGGCTCGAGGTAATAGGCCTCTACTGCTACTCCTGGTTTACACTGCCGAAGTTCAGGGATTTCGAATCTTTTCCGGCCCGGGATATTGTAAGGGGCGTCCCGGTCATGCATGTCGACGTTTCACACGAGCATACGAATGCCATCCTTTACCCGCATTTCGGCTATGGGAGCAGCGTCAACCCGTGTATCGACTGCAAGCTTCTCTTCTTTCGAAAGGCCGGTGAGTTGATGGAGAGATACGGCGCTTCTTTCATTGCAACAGGAGAAGTCCTGGGCCAGCGCCCGATGACGCAGCGTCCTGAAATAATGAGAATGTTGGAGAAACAAAGCGGGCTTTCCGGAATACTCCTCAGGCCGCTTTCCGCCGGGCTTCTCGAGCCAACCGTACCCGAGCTGAAAGGCTGGGTAAAGCGAGAGCATCTGTTCGACATATCCGGACGGGGGAGAAAGAGACAGATGCAACTTGCCCGCAGGTTCGGGATAGAAGAGTACCCCTCGCCGGCCGGTGGATGCCGGGTGACCGAGAAAAGTTTCAAAGCCCGCTTCGACGATCTCGTATCTCACACAGCGGACGTTTGTACCACCGATCTCGTTATGCTGAAATACGGGAGGCACTTCAGGATTACCGATAGGTGCAAGCTCGTTGTCGGAAAGAATCAGCAGGAGAACGAATTCCTTGAAAAGGTCGACTGGGGAAATGTCTCGCTTGCCGCTGTCCGGCCTGCCGGCCCGTATTCTCTTATGAGATGGGACCAATCGCAAACGAGCCTCCGTACAGCCGTTGAAATTGCAGCCCGATACTGTATGCATAAATCGATTGACGGCACGGTTGTGTTCAAGGTGAGGTTCGGGAAAAAAGAAAAAGTATACGAGTACCGGGACATTCCCCATACCGCAAAGATAGACGCCATGATCATCCGATAAATATGATATACGGCCTTTACGGACACGAACCTGCCCGGGCAGCTGTCATTTAAGCGAAGATTATTTATGAAGCTATTATATGGAAGAGAAGCGTACACGGTTGTGTTATATTGTAGTGAGAGTACAAACGGAGGTGGTTACGGCGTGCTGAAGACCGTTTTTCTCATGGTGGTGTTGACCGTGCTGAATTTTTCGGCTGCCCTCAGCTATACCGGTGAAGCGGGACCGCCGATGTTCAGTATGATTTACGGTTCACGGGCCCTGAGCCTCGGGGGCGCCGCCCTGGCTCTCTCAGACCATATCTACTATATGGACTCGAACCCGGCAGCAGGCGACACGAACGGCATTTATCGGGTATCGCTTCTCCACCAGGAGTGGATTGCGGATGTTAACTATGAATCGATGCGTTTTGCAGGCAGTGTCGGGGGGAAAATCTTTTTCGGCGCAGGCTTCACCTATCTCTATTTTCCCTTTACATACTACGACATCCTCGGCTCGGATCGGGGCACATACAACCTGTCTCAGAGTCTCGGGATCGTCAATGCGGGCTACAGAATAGCCCGGCTGAACCTGTCGGTCGGGGGAAATTTCAAGGTTTATTACAATCACGTCCCCGGTGACCTGGTTTCAGATCAGAGCTTTGTACTGTTTGCAGTTGATCTCGGACTGCTTAAAAACACCGATATATTCAAAACCTATGTCGGGCCCGAGCACAGCCTCTCATTCGGATTTGTGCTGAAAAATGTCGGTTTTTCACAGTACATGGAAAAGCTTCCCACACAGGTCCATGCGGGTGTTGCCTACAGGCCTGTGAGGCACCTCTTGATTTCCACGGAGATTGCCGTGCCCCTGTATGAGCCTGTATTCGGCGCGGTGGGCGTCGAGTATGATTTCGAGAAGATGTTCTTTCTGACCGGGGGGGCACAGATAAAAACAAACCCCATGCTGTCGCTCGGCATTGGATACAGGCGGCGCGACCTGCAGATAAACGTTTCATACACGCCCACTATCGCTTTTTACAACATGATGAGCATCTCCCTGACCTACTCCTTCGGTGCATCGAAGAAAAAGCAGCGGGAAGCTGAAATCGAGGCTCTGCTCACAGAGGCTCTGAAGCTGTTCGGTGAAAAGCGGTATGAAGAGGCGCTTTCGGTCGTGAATCGCATTCTCGAAATGGATCCGAAAAATACACGGGCGCTCCGCCTGAAGGAGATGATTATCACGATGATGGAGCTGAAAGAGCGGCTTGACAAGATATTAAAAGAGCGGGAATAAGGTGATTTTGAAAAAGAAACATCTCGTTTATACAATAACGGCGGTCTTTTTTGCATTACTTTTTCATTGTAATACTAGTTTCGCCGCTTCCGTTTCCAGTGTCAGTGCGACCAACAGCAATGGAAGTTACCGGGCAGGGCAAACAATCACCGTTACCGTAACATTCGATGCCGCCGTCGATGTTGCTGGAGGTTCGCCACGTATCCTCCTCGAAACAGGATCAACCGATCGGTACGCGAACTATACAACCGGGTCGGGAACCGTAACCCTCGATTTTGATTACACCATTCAGGCCGGCGACACGTCTTCGGATCTCGATTACAAGTCGACAAACGCTCTCGAGCTCAACGGCAGCACTATAAAAGAATCGGGTACGGGTTTTGACGCAATTCTCGTCCTTCCCTTTCCGGGCGCCGCAGGTTCTCTGGGCGCAAACAAAAATATCGTTATCGATACAACACGGCCGCAGATATCCAATGTGAGCTCTATAACGGCGAGCGGCTACTACAATGCAGGAAAGGTTATTCAGGTAACCGTGTCCTTTACCGAGACCGTGTACGTTGCCGGCGGGACACCACGCATTTTACTCGACATGGACAGTGCGGATCGGTACGACAGCTACAGCGCCGGATCCGGCACCGGCACACTGCGATTCGATTATGCCATCCAGGCAGGGGACAATAAAACCGATCTGGATTACGTTGCAACCGCATCGCTCGAGGCAAACGGCGCAACGATACGCGATCTTGCCGGAAACGATGCGATTCTGACGCTGCCGGCACCCGGAGGCCCGGGTTCGCTCGCTTTCAACAGGGATATCATTGTCGATACAGTCAGTCCTGCGATTGTCGGAAACGCCCGGACAATCGACAACGATTCGGACGGCAAATTGGATCATTATCGCCTTGTATTTTCAGAGAACATGCGTGATACCACTTTCGGCGGATTTAATGTCGCCACTCACTCGGTTACCGGCCTCGATTATATTCGTGATGATGTATTGCCCGGCGGGAACAACAACGATATTGCCTATATCCAGTTCAATGAGACCGGTTTCGATACCGGGGATATGCCGCAGCTGACGAGTACGGGAATCACTTTTGCAGACCTTGCCGGCAATATTCTGAACGGAGGCACGGACTATACGGCAGGCGACATCACCGAGCAGGACAACGCACCGCCTGCATTTGCATCGGTCCGGACGGAGGATAACGACATAGACGGACATATCGACCGGCTGATAATCGGATTCAGTGAAAATGTGACCGTAACTGACGGGAGTGCGGGCAACGGGCTCGATTGCATCACGGTTGCGGGTTATACGATTGCACCGGCCGATTACGGCATGACAGGGGCAGACAGCCTGACCCTTCTGCTCACCGAAAAAAGCGGCTACGATACCGATGCGGTCCCAGTGATTACCTATACACAGGCGGGAACGACCAGTGTCGTGGATGAGAGTGCGGTACCGCTCGAGATGCTGACCGATGAAACCGAAACAACATCTGACGGCGCAGGACCGGTCCTCCTTACCGCAGTCATCATCGATGCGGATCAGAACGACATCGATGTGGGCGATTACATCATCGCCGGTTTCAGCGAACCGGTTGTGCTCGGATGTACCGATTCGTCGGATTTCGTGCTTCTCAACAGCTCGTTCGGGGATACCTTCGGAACAGGGAGCAGCCTTTCTGACGCAACCCCGGGGGACGAATATGTCAATATCGTTTTAGGCACAGGCCCCTCGTTGATACTCCCGGACCTGTGGATGGGGCCGGGGGACGGTGATCCGTCCGGCCTCGGAATCAAGGCCGGGGGCACCACCTGTGTCGCGGATGCGGCTCTGAATCCGGCACCGGAGGGACCGGAGATCGATATCAGCGGCGTCGGATCGAACTTTATCAGCGAGATAAACGTTTCGGACGGCGCAAACAGTTTTTCAAATCCCGACAGTAATTCGACCCTGCTCGATACGGATGTCACCATTACGATAGCCCTGCAGTTCGAAGCGCTCTTCGTTACCATATGGTACGATGTGGGGGAAGACCCGGACGGGATTGCGACGGGAAACAGCGCCGACCGGCGCCTGGTTGCTGCCGGGTCGGGAAAGGACTGGACTGCAACGGTTCCCGAAAACGATAGCGAGATCGTCGAAGGAGCTGCTGTGCGGTTTATCGTTGATATCGACGGGGTGCGGTACTATTCCGACGGTTCTGAGTACCTCGGAGGAAGTGTGCCCTGGCGGTGGAACGTTATTTACGAGCAGGCTACGCGGGTTACCATCAGAAACAACGTCATCGATCCCACGAAGGGAGATATGGCCTATATTAACCTGTTTTTGAATGACAGAGCCGATGTCAGGATCAAGGTATACGATATCGGTGGAAACTATATCGACACGCTGTATAACCGGAAGAGTAATCCGGGCGCACAACTCGTCACCTGGGACGGAACAAACAAAAAGGGACGAAATGTGGTTCGCGGGGTGTATTTTATCATTATCAGAGTCGATAAGAAACGGTATATAAAAAAGGTTCTCGTCATCCGATAGAGAGAAACATAACGAATAGTGAAAGGGGCTGGGCATGGCCATAGAGTATTCTCCGGAATATGAAGGCTGCTATGTGTGCGGCAAAAAGAACGAGAATGGATTGCAGCTTGATTTTCAGCACGATAAAGTGCGGGATGAGGTATATACATCCTTTTCCTTCGAGGATTACATGCAGGGATACGAAGGCATCGTTCACGGGGGATTCCTGTCGATGCTCCTCGATGAGGTGATGGCAAAGGCATGTCTGTACAACAACCTGACGGTGGTGACGGCGAAATTCGAGATACGATTCAAGAAGCCGGTGTATGTCCACGAGAAGCTCGAGTTCAGGGGCAGAATCGGCGAGATCAAGGGAAAAAAGATATACACCGAATCGGTGTGTACCGGAGGGGAAGGTGATATACGGGTACAGGCGTCCGCACTGTTCATAACTGCGTAACCCGGTCTGGATATATCCCCGTGATTCCCAATCTGTATTATTTATCGGATTGATGCCGAGCTGTGTTCGTCCATATTCCTTAAAAATCGTGGGAATAATCGAGGCCTTCCGAGAGGTGGCAGGTGCTGTTTATCTTTTTTATAACAAAGGTACCGCCGCGCATCTCGAACGTGTTTAAGGAGCATGTGTCGAGCTGAATCCGCCAGAATGCCGACAGCGGAAGCTCCAGCACCCCGATCAGGATAAGCTTCAGGATAACCCGGTGTGAAACGAGCGTCAATTTACCGTTTGTAGCTCCTGCGAGACCGAAAAAACCCTGCATACATCTGTTGAAACATCCCTCAAGAGACTCACCGCCGGGGAAAGTCGCTTTTTCGGGATGCATCCTGTACATCCTGTATGAATCTGGGTACTGTTTCTCTACCTCAGAAGCATTTTTACCCTGCCAGTCACCGAAATCAACGTCTATCAAACTTTCTTCGGAAACCACTTTTGCATCGGTATACCCGGCCACTATCGAGGCGGTTTCGTATGCGCGGGAGAGGGGGGATGAGTAGATCACCGGCAGGCGTACCCCCTTCAGCTCTTCAGCAATATGTTTTCCAAGTAGATGCGCCTGCCGGCGTCCCTCTTCGCTGAGAGGTATATCGTGTCTGCCGCGAAAGAGACCTCCTGTGTTCCATTCCGTCAGCCCGTGGCGTATCAGGTAAATCATTGATAATTTCGCTCCTTTTCACGATGTTGTAGTACGAGAGACAAATAGTTTGACTTTTATGTGTGTTAATCATAATATTATTTTCGCGATGCGGAGATAAAATGTTTTTGATCTTTTTATCACTTGCAGTTATCGGGAGCATGCTCCTACTGACCGTCATTGCCTTTTATAATAAAAAAGATTCGGCAGATATGCAAACAGTTCGCAAATCTGCGGGGCATAGCGGTCCTGCACAGGGCGGAAAGCACCGCTCCGATACCGTAAAAACGATTGATGGCAGAGATGGCACACAGGCTTCTCATTTGAGTTCGGCTGAAGAAGCTGCTTATGCTGCCGATTTGAAGAGAAATAACGGTCTGAATAAAGGCAGAGGGTATGTGCCGGTTATTTTCGGGCATGGGAAGATACCCGGTGTACGGGAGCACGAACTTGTTCATTTTATCGGTTCAGGAGCTCTGTTTTTTATAGAAAGCGAATTGAGTCCCGATGAAATTGAGATCAACCCCGATGAATTGACTGAAGTGGTTGACGGGGATCTGGTGCTTACATCAAAACAAATCGTTGTATACAGTAAAGAGGCCTCAAAGCGAATTCAAATATCCGCCATTGCAAAACATCAGTTTAAAGACTCCTTTCTGATCATAAAGAGAAAAAGGGTTAAAAAAAAGACGGACATTATCAAAATATCCCGGAGACCGGTAGAATTAAGGTATATTCTCCATACGTTGTTGTGAGAAATGGTAAAATATCCATATTCGCAATATCATTACAAACCGAGAAAAAAGAAGAAAAAAGTATTTCTCGTTGTTTTTCTTCTGCTTCTCGTGGGAGGCGGTGCCTTTTATTCCATCTTCTATCTCAATATCTACGCACTGTATACCCAGGTTATAGATCTGTACAGGGTATGGTTCAACGATTACGGGTTTCTTGAGAAAAATCTCGAGCAGGGAAATTACAATGTCGCCATTCACCAGGGTCTGCCGTATCTGGAAAAAAGGCCGTACAACGCCCGTCTTTTACGATATATCGGTGAGGCATACTACTATATTTCGACCAGTTTGACGGAGGGAGAAAAAGAGGAGTCTCTTGACCGGGCAGTCATCTACCTCCGCAAGGGGATTGTTCTTTCACATGCCGACGAGGTTCTCGCAAGAACATACTATGTGCTCGGTATGTCTTACTTCAGCAAGGGACAGAGCTACTACGAGCTTGCCGCCGAATACATGCTCAGATCCCTTGACAAAGGTTTCAACGATCCTCAGATATACGAGCTGCTCGGCTACTGTTACTATAAAATAGGCGCTCTTGCAGATGCTGAAAATTATTTGAAAAAAGCCGTCGTACGGCAGCCGAAAGACGTCACGCGCCTCTATCTTGCCCAAACGTACAAGGACAGGGGTAAATATGAGAGCGCGCGCCGGGAGCTTTCGGATTTGATACGAAATTCCGCCGACGACGCCATAATCGAGGAGTCATACGCGGCTCTTGTATGGATTGATTTTCAAGAAGAGCGTTTTGCTCAGGCGAAGACTTATATTGAAAAGATACTGGAAATGAACGAAGAATCTGCATTTGCCCATTACTGGCTCGGCAATATTTATGAGAAGGAGGGGGATTTAATCTCAGCGAGAAAGGAATGGAGGAGAACGCTCAGAATCAATCCAAAGCATATCGGGGCTATTGAAAAGCTGTACTAGCCGAATGTACGGGTATTCGGCTTCGGGGCGGCAGGTAAGAATTGCGATTGAACGTTATGTATGTTCTAGAGAGGGCTGTTTTCGTACCGGATAGGTGATCTGTAGTGCGGGATTGGGTGGGTGAGGGCGAGTGAATCCGGCTGCAGTCCGGCCGCACGAGTTTTACGCGGCGGACCGAAGGTCGGCTGAATATGTTGAACATGCGGTGAGGAGTTTCTTATGGTTTTCGGCAAGCTGTATGGTGCTTTCTCAAATGATATAGGAATCGATCTGGGGACCTCCAATACACTTGTGTATGTCCGTGGAAAGGGTATTGTGCTCTCGGAACCTTCTGTGGTCGCTGTACACAATTCTTCAAAGAAGGTGCTTGCGGTTGGCCAGGAGGCAAAGAGGATGCTCGGAAGAACCCCGGGCGAGATCATTGCGATTCGACCTATGAAGGACGGGGTTATCTCCGACTTTGAAACAGTGGAGAAGATGATCAAGTATTTTTTTCAAAAGATACATAATCGAAAGGCTCTGGTTAAACCGCAGGTGGTGATCGGTATACCGTCGTGTATTACGGAAGTCGAAAAGAGGGCCGTTCGGGAATCGGCCGAACAGGCCGGTGCCCGTGAAATATTCCTTATCGAGGAGAGCCTTGCCGCGGCAATAGGGGCCAATATACCGATTCAGGAGCCGGCAGGGCATATGATAATCGATGTCGGCGGCGGCACCTCGGAGATATCGGTTATTTCTCTCGGAGGTATGGTAATTACCAATGCAATCAGAGTCGGCGGGGACGAATTCGACGACGCAATCATAAATCATATGAAGAAGATACACAATCTGGTCATCGGTGAAAGCACTGCTGAAAATGTAAAGATCACAATCGGGAATGTGTACCCTGTAAAAGAAATTCAGTCCGTTGAGATCAGAGGAAGAGATTCCATATCGGGGCTTCCGCGGATTCTGACCCTCGATTCTGTTGAAATACGGGAGGCTCTGCAGGAGCCGACGAACATAGTGCTTGAAGAAATCAAGAAAACCCTCGACCAGACACCGCCTGAGCTCGCCGCCGATATCGTTGAACGCGGTATAGTCATGACCGGCGGAGGTTCACTGTTAAAAGGATTTCCGAAGCTTATCAGCAAGGAGACCGGGGTGCCTGTCATTTTGGCCGAAAATCCGCTTACCTGTGTGGTGTTGGGCACCGGAAAGTTTTTAGACGAGTTAAAATATCTCAAAGAGTATAGATAGAACCTTGATAAATGAATTATGCCCGATTCCTTCGACATAGAAACCTCGTTGTATTCATCGTGCTTTTGCTTGTTTCGCTTATTTTAATGGGCTTTTCCCAGACAAAGATAACAATAGGTTTTAAATCCATTGCCTATGGAGTGCTGTACCCGTTTCATTTTGCAGGGGTTAAAACAATCACTGCAACCGGCGATTTTTTCGCAAGCATTAAAAACAACAGGCAGTTGAAAGTGGAACTGGCGGCGGCGCGCAAAAAAATAGAGGAGTACGAGAGGACACAGAGAGATTTCGAGGAGATTAAGAAGGAGAACGAAAGATTGCGGAGGCTTATCGGTGTACAGTCTGAGATGTCGTATGAAACGGTTATTGCGGAAGTGGTGGCCAAATCTCCGCAGAATTACTACAAGACGTTGATTGTAAACCGGGGAAGGGAAAGCGGTATAAAAAAATACATGCCGGTTGTTGCATATCAAAATAACCGGAAATTCCTGATCGGAAAGATTATCGATGTGCAGAGGTTTTCTTCAAGGGTCCAGCCGCTCATAGAACAATCGAGCTATACAGGTGCGATGCTGAAAAATTCGAGATACTCGGGTATTCTCCAGGGTCAGAGCCCGGTTTCCGATTACTGCATGCTCCAGTACATCGACAGAAGGGCGCAGATAAATTTCGGTGAGGTCGTCGTCACATCCGGAATGGGAGGTATATTTCCGAAAGGTATTGACATAGGAGAGGTGGTTTCAGTCTCAAAGAAGAGGTATGGAATTTTCCAGGAAGCGATGGTACAACCGTTTGTCGATTTCGGCAGGCTGGAGGAGGTGTACATCATAGTCAAATCGGTTACTGAGGATACGATAAAAGTATTCGAGGAAGAGTAATTTGTGAAGAGATACATTATTATCCTGGTTCTGCTTGGTTTTTTTGTCTTTTTCCAGTCAACGAACATGTATTACAGCCTTGCCGTGCAGGGAGTGACTCCCGATTTTCTGCTTATCACTGTTTCGACAGCAGGCTTTATTCTCGGTCCGATGTCCGGTCAAATTGCGGGCTTTGCAACCGGCATTTTCGTGGATATATTAAGCGGGGGCCTGCTCGGTATGTCTGCGTTTACCTATACATTTATCGGCTATGCGATCGGTATGGTCGGTCAGCGTGTCTACGGACGGAGTATACTCATATCAACGACGCTCGTCTTTTTTGTGACGCTCTTGAAGGCGCTGCTTCTCACAGTGATTGCTGCGTTATTTTTAAAGCCGGGATACTTTGGATTTTTTTCCAATGGAAGGGTATTTTTGGAGGCAGTATTCAACTGTCTCTTCACACCGCCGCTTTTTTTTATTGTTACCAAGTTTCAGGAGAAGGTTGCGGAATAGAATGTCCCACTTTGGCAACAAACCGGAAAAGAACGAAGAGCTCAGAACGAGGCTGTATATCTTCGCCGCTGTACCGCTTGGTTTTTTTATCCTCTTTATTGTAGTGCTGTTTTATCTGCAAGTATTGTGCGGATCGCAGTATGCATTGAAGGCGAAAATAAACAGGGAGCAGTTTTCAATCCTTCCGGCAATCAGGGGAGTGGTGTATGACCGGACCGGAAAAAATATACTGGCCTTCAACAGGCGTTCATTTGCCGTGACCGTCGTGCCGCAAAACCTGCCGCAAGAAAAAGAGCGGCAAAACCGTCTGATTAAAAAATTGGCGGTTCTTTTAAAAATGAATACGAAAGACATCAGCGATATTATAAATCAAAAGGGCTACTCGCAGTACGGTGCGTATGTCATTAAGACGGATGTCCCTTTCAGAGACATTGCCTTTCTCGCCGAACACAACAGGGATTTCCCCGGCGTATACTGGAAGAGCAAGCCGCTTCGTGTGTATCCGAACGGTGATCTGCTTTCACATGTCATAGGGTATGTTGGAATGATAAGTCAGAAGGAGTACTACGATCTCAGCGAGCAGGGCTATAATATCGAGAGTATTATCGGTAAAAGTGGAATAGAAAAGGAATATGACGGAGAATTGAAGGGAAAGGACGGGTACGTCCGAAGAATCGTTGATGCAACGAACCAGGTAACAGCCGAGATAATCGACAGAGGCGCCGAACCGCTGCCCGGTAACAATATAGTTTTAACGATCGACAGAGACATGCAGAGACTGGCAGAACAGGCTCTCGGCGAGCGGACGGGGGCTGTTGTCGTTTCCCGGCCTTCCACCGGCGAAATTTTAGCGATGGTATCGTATCCGCGTTTTGACCCGAATTTTTTTGTGCGACAGACAAACAAGGAGATGTTTAAAAAACTCACACTCGACAAGAGAAAGCCGTTTCTCAACAGGGCGATACAGGCACAGTACCCTGCAGGCTCTGTTTTCAAACTGGTTGTTGCTCTTGCAGTGCTTGATTCGGGCAAGGTTCTTCCTGAAAGGGAGTTTACATGCGGAGGAGGATACCAGCTTGGAAACAGGTTTTTCTCCTGCTGGAAGAATCACGGCAAGGTCGATTTGTACAGGGCGATAGTCGAATCCTGCGATTCCTACTTCTATCAGGTGTCGCTTATTCTGGGGCCCGAGACCATTGCAGAATATGCAAGAAAATTCGGCCTTGGAAACAGGCTTGGAATCGACCTGCTGGGCGAAGTGGAGGGGACCGTTCCGGACGAAGACTGGAAGAAAGAGTTCAAGGGAGATATGTGGTATGAGGGCGATACACTCAATCTTTCCATCGGTCAGGGATATCTGCTCGTAACTCCGCTTCAGATAAACGCACTGACAAACCTGATCGCAAATAACGGTGTGCTGATGAAGCCCTTTATTGTCAGTGAAGTCCATTCCGCAAAAACCGGAGCGCTTCTGTACAGGAAGAAACCGGAAGTCCTCATTGACAGTAAAATAAACCCGAACTATTTTTCGTTTATTCAGAAAGCTATGCGCGGCGTGGTGACGGATGGAACGGCAAAGTGGGGAGGAGCGGTGCTGTCCGTCGATGCAGCAGGAAAAACAAGCACATCCGAAGTTCTCGGTGAGTCGACCCATTCGTGGTACACGGCATTTGCCCCCTACGGGGTCGAAGATAAGGATACGTTGATTTCCGTAACGGCAATCGTTGAAAACGCCGGAGCCGGAAGCGCCGTTGCAGCGCCGATTGTGTCTGAAATACTGGAAGCGCACTTCGCCGGCGTCGATCTGGATACTGCGAGGAAAAATATTTGGATTAAAAGGTCTCAGGCGAAAAGGAACAGAGAGCAGGGGTAGCGTGTTTTCGTTACCGCAATGGCGGCGTGCGGTATGTTGTCCGCGTCAAGCCGGGCCGAAGAGTCGTAGCGCGTATAAAACGGTTGGAAGGCAGATACACATATGAAAAGTGGTTACTCAGGAGTGCTGAAGATAGATTATCTGCTCATCATCTCCTTTCTGGTACTCGTCGGCATTGGAATTGTTACTATCTACAGCGCAGGAACCGGCAGTGTTGAGGGAGGTTTCCCTGAAAACCTGTATATCAGACAGATATACTGGACTCTCAGCGGTATGGTGCTGTTTGTGCTGATACTCTTTCTCAACTTCCATAAAGTGAGCGAATATGCGGTTTTTATTTACGGAGCCGGGATTTTTCTTCTCCTGATAACGCTTTTGTTTGGAAAGCGTGTACGGGGTGCAAAAAGCTGGATTACCCTCATAGGCGGGCTCGGCTTCCAGCCGTCGGAATTTGTCAAGATTGCAGTCATTATAGCACTCGCGCGGTTTCTCGAAAGGATCGGAGAAGATATACGCAGCCTGAAGAACGTCATACTTGCCCTTGCGATAGGTCTGTTTCCGGCAGGTCTGATTTTATTCCAGCCGGATTTCGGAACAGCTCTCGTCTATATTCCGGTGTGCCTTATTATGCTTTTTATTGCAGGTATCAGATACATGCACCTGCTGTCGCTGCTGATTATTCTCGCTATTGCCATTTCTCTACCCCTTTTGACAACATTCGGCGATTTGACGAATCTCGGTTCGCTTTCGTTTTTAGAGGTGCTCGATGATACAAAAATAATCTTTCTCATAGCACTGATATTCGGCGTGCTCTCGTTTAGTATGTTTGTCCTGTACAGGATTACAAAGAAACAGATGATCTTCAAGGCCATGAACATTTTTCTTATTTTCTTTTTCGGTTTGATACTTGCCGCCCCTCTGGGAAGGTTCCTGAAGCCCTATCAGAAGGAACGTCTCGTTGTTTTTTTGAAACCTTCGATCGATCCGTTCGGCGCGGGTTATAATATTATTCAATCCAAGATTGCGGTCGGTGCGGGCGGGATGTACGGCAAAGGCCTTATGGGCGGAACCCAGAGCCAGCTTGGATTCCTTCCGGAACGAAGCACCGATTTCATCTTCTCCATATTCGCGGAGGAGTGGGGCTTTTTCGGTTCACTTATCCTGCTCGCCTTTTACGGGATCTTTATCTATCGGGGGATCATGGCGGTGCACGAAACGCGCGACCGGTTCAGCTCGCTTCTTGCGGTCGGCCTGGTCGGTATGTTTCTCTTTCATATCATTATCAATATAGGCATGACTATCGGAGTCATGCCTATCACCGGTATTCCGCTTCCCTTCCTCAGCTACGGAGGCTCCTTCCTCCTTACCTGCATGATCGGTACTTCTATCATCATGAATATAGAAATGAGGAAGTATGTCAGATAGCAGTCGTATTTACAGCAGGATACAGCCCTTTTTACCGTATGTCCGTAAACCGGCACGTTACGTGGGAAACGAAATTAATATGGTAAAAAAAGATCCCCAGCACGTTTCAATAAGGATGGTGCTCTGCTATCCTGATGCATACGAAATCGGAATGTCCAATCTCGGCATTCAGATACTGTATGCCGCGGTTAACAGCATTGATGACTTTTACTGTGAGCGGGTGTTTGCGCCCTGGGTCGATTTCGAAAAAATTTTACGTGAGAGAGAAACTCCGCTCTACTCCCTCGAAACCTTTACCCCGCTCGATGAATTCGATGTTCTCGGGTTTTCGGTCGGGTATGAGCTTTTATACACCAACATGCTCTGTGTGCTCGAGCTCGGGAATATTCCTCTTTTTTCAAAGAAGAGGGGTGAGGAAGACCCCCTCGTCATTGCAGGCGGACCGTCGGTGTATAACCCCGAACCGGTTGCAGACTTTATCGATGTGTTCATATTCGGGGACGGCGAGCACGCGCTCATCGAATTCCTTCAGACCCTCCGTTTTTTAAAAAACGTACCCAGAAAAAAGAAGCTGGAGAAACTGAACCGTTTTGACTTTACCTATATCCCGTCGTTGTATACCGTTTCATCGCGCGGCAGGTATATATTTACCGATATAGACAAAGAGGTTTCTCGCAGAATCGAGCCCGATCTCAACAGCCTGCCGGTTCCCGATAAACCGGTTGTTCCGCTCATTAAGGTTGTTCAGGACAGGATCAGCATCGAAGTTAACAGGGGATGTACTAACGGATGCCGTTTTTGTCAGGCCGGATATACGTACAGACCTGCGCGGGAGAGGAGCATATCCACTATTGTAAATATTCTCAATAATTCTCTTGCGAGCACCGGATACGAAGAAGTCTCGCTCGTGTCCCTCAGTATCGGCGACTATACGCAGCTTGAAGAGCTTTTCGATATTGTGCACAGGAAATTTTCACCGGCGCATGTTTCCATCTCTCTGCCTTCTTTGCGGGTAAACAGTACCGGCCTCCGGATACTCGAGCGTATCGGATCGGTCCGCAAGAGCGGCCTGACCTTCGCAATTGAGAGCGCTGATCCCGAGATACGAAGGCGCATCAACAAACCGGTTGACGAGGATGCTCTGTACAGTATTGTGCACAGAATCATGGATGCAGGGTGGCGGCTGATAAAGCTGTACTTCATGGTGGGCTTGCCCGAAGCTTCCGATGAGGGCTGGATAATCGGTGATTTCATTGAACGGCTCACGTATAGATTTCCCAAACTTTCCATCAATGCACATGTATCGGTATTTGTCCCCAAACCGCACACGCCGCTTGAGTACGCGCCGCAGATGGCTCTTGAAGAATCCCGGTCTCTGTTGAATGGCCTCCGCGTACGGTTCAGGGATTCGCGTGTTTCAATCAAGTTTCAAAACCCATTGATGAGCTACGTCGAGGGTGTGCTTTCGCGAGGCGATCGTAAAACGGGAAGATTGATTGTTGAAGTGTACAGGATGGGTGAGCGGTTCAGCTCATGGGACGAGATGTTTAACTTTAATTACTGGCAGAAGCAGCTCAATACCGCGCACATTGATCCAAAACCATACCTCTTTCCGGACGAGTCCGACCTGACGCTTCCGTGGCACTTCATCAGTACCGGGACGACCGATGAATTCATGAGGATGGAGCGCGCAAAGTACGGAGAGAAAACGGTAACCGAAAACTGCCTTTTCGGAGGGTGCTCTTTGTGCGGCGTATGCAGTGGAGCTGTTCGAAACAGGCGAGCCGATGAGGCGTTCTCATCGGGTGAAAACCGTGCCGGTACCGGGATTGAAGACGGGTATAAAAAATATTTCCAGAGTTCGCTGTCCCGGTCTGTTTTACAACTGACCGACGCGAAGTTTCCGCATGCGGAGGTCTTAAATCGGGGTGAGCGCGAAAAAAATTTCAGGGTGCTCTTCGGCTTTACAAAAAAAGGCTCTCTGAAATATATAGGGCATCTCGATCTGATGAACGTGATGATACGGGCCGGAAGGCGGGCCGGTATTCCTTTCAGGTATTCTCAGGGATTCAACCCGAGACCACGGTTCTCTCTGCCGTTTCCGCTCCCCCTCGGCATCGAGTCCGAGTATGAGCTGGGAGAAATGGTCATTCGGAAAAAAATGGATGCCGATGAGCTGATTGACCTTTACAACAGCGAGCTTCCGGACGAGCTTCGTCTTTTTGCAGCCTGTGCTCTTGAGAAAAGCAGGTCTGTTGCGTCATATGAGTATTTTCAAGATTTTGAGATTGATATCGGCGAGGAATGTGAATCCAAAGTCGTCTGGGACATTGCAGACACGGTAAAACGAGACCGGTTTGACGACGAACCTCTTGCATTTTACTGCGCTTCCGGGAAAACGCTGTATGTGAGGCTTGACGGAAAAAAAAGCATAAAAAATGCCTTTTCCGGCGAGAATTATTCTTACAGGGCATACGATATTAAACGGGTCAAGATCTGGAAAAAGCAGGGTTCTGCCATGGTTTCGTTTATGGAGAAGCTCCCTGAAGATTACAAGGGATAGTTTTTTTTTGCAGAAAAAGTATTGACTTTTTAAACCGTCTGATGTAAGTTGATCTTGTCAAGGTTTGTATTGAAATGATACGGCGGGATATCGAAAGAAAGGGGTGGGAGACGCCGAATATTTAATATAAAGTCCTTGACTTATAAATGAGGGTAGTATATATTTCTCTCGCTATAGAGCAGTACCGTATACCTTGAGTGTTGAGCTCAAGGTTTTTTAACGGACATTGTATGATCTTTGAAAACTGAATGGCAGGCCCTCGGGAAGTGTTGTTAAGCATAAGTGCGTATAATTGAACAGCGATAACCAATTTTATGTTTAAAACATGATCACGGAGGGTTTGATCCTGGCTCAGAACGAACGCTGGCGGCGTGTCTTAAGCATGCAAGTCGAACGAGAATCCAGAGCTTGCTCTGGAGGACAGTGGCAAACGGGTGAGTAACACGTGGGTAATCTGCCTTCGGATGGGGGATAGCACTAGGAAACTAGTGGTAATACCGCATAACATTCGGCCGACACGGGTTGGCTGAATCAAAGGCGCCCTCTGTATATGGTGTCGTCTGGAGATGAGCCCGCGGACTATTAGCTTGTTGGCAGGGTAATGGCCTACCAAGGCGACGATGGTTAGCCGGCCTGAGAGGGTGTACGGCCACATTGGGACTGAGATACGGCCCAGACTCCTACGGGAGGCAGCAGCTAAGAATATTCCGCAATGGGCGCAAGCTTGACGGAGCGACGCCGCGTGGAGGATGAAGGCTTTCGAGTTGTAAACTCCTTTTCTCAGGGAAGAATAAAGCCGGTAGTAACTGATCGGCGGATGACGGTACCTGAGGAATAAGCCCCGGCTAATTACGTGCCAGCAGCCGCGGTAATACGTATGGGGCAAGCGTTGTTCGGATTCACTGGGCGTAAAGGGCGTGTAGGTGGCGTGGTAAGTCGGATGTGAAATCTCCAGGCTTAACCTGGAAACTGCATTCGAAACTGCTATGCTCGAGTACCGGAGAGGGAGACGGAATTCCTGGTGTAGGGGTGAAATCTGTAGATATCAGGAAGAACACCGGTGGCGAAGGCGGTCTCCTGGCCGGATACTGACACTGAGGCGCGAAAGCTAGGGGAGCAAACAGGATTAGATACCCTGGTAGTCCTAGCTGTAAACGTTGTGCACTAGGTGTAAGTGGTATCCAACCCACTTGTGCCGCAGCTAACGCATTAAGTGCACCGCCTGGGGAGTATGCTCGCAAG
>CAZFTJ010000033.1:0-20459 GCA_964521865.1 uncultured Spirochaetota bacterium
TGGAAAGAAAGATATAATCCAAGAGATTATGGATTCACTAAATAAGAATCATATAGACTACTGTGTGATAGGTGGACTCGCAGTAAATGCATATGTAGAACCTGTTGTTAGTCTGGATTTGAGCATTGTGGTTGTAGTTGATGCTATGGATAAACTCATCGAATCAATAAAGGATAAATTCAAGATTGAGAGATTCGCCCATAGTATTAATTTAGGAAGCATGGACTCTGATATTCGCATTCAAATACAAACGGATGAAAGATATCAGGATTTTATTAAAAGAGCATCTATCAAGGATGTTATGGGATATCAAATGAATGTCGCATCATTAGAAGATGTCATAACTGGCAAAGCCTGGGCTTATTTAGATGAGCAACGTCGGGGTAGTAAGCGTCAAAAAGATTTAGCGGATATAATGAGAATTATTGAGTCTTTCCCAGAATTAAAATTTAAATTACCACAATCAGTAATAGAAAGAATAAATAAAAATGCATAACCCGCATATAAGGCCCCAAAGTCAAGGGATAAAGGTACCCCATTTTCTGGATGGGGCCTTAATGAGTATTATGAACGGCTTTTAAATATTTCACGCGGTGATGATTGGACAGGATGGTGTGAATTTTCCTTAAAATCGGTAATGGAACAAGCGCATAATAACCAGAAGAAAGCTACTGAAATATTGATGTTATATGAAAAAAATAAAAACAAAGTTGTTGAAGTTACTCATTCACAATACTCAATACATGCTTTAGATTTTATTTTTTCCCATCCAATATTTAAATCTTCAGATTTTACAGCTATTAGAGAAATTCCAACACCCAACGCTAAGAGAATCCTTGCTGTATTGCGTGATAAAGAAATTTTGAGGACTTTGCAGTAAGCAAGTGGACGTTGGGCGGCGATGCCGCCTATTCCTCTGATAAAACAGAAAGGATGAATAAAAATGCCGAATCAAATTAATTACGTCGAAAACATAAACTCCGCCGGACAGAGCGCATGTCGGCTTGGATTCTGGACCTCAATACTTACAACAGTCGCTGCAGCGGCGGCCCTGGGCATCGCCGTCACAACCGCCCCTCCGCGGTCTGGACCGTTCTGTTTGGCGGATTCATGTATTACATACCATACACCGATGCCGCCGTGTTCAACCGGCGTGAGAGGCTTGAGCGGGTAATACGGCTTTTCCTCATCACAAGTTCTGCTCTGGCAGTTGGATTACTCATCCTCCTCGCTCTGTTCTATGGAAGCGGCCTTGAGTACAGATACGAGGTTGTCGTCATCTTGATCGATTGGATTGCGCTGATTGTTTCAGGAGTATTGTTAAGCGTACTATTTAAGCGGGCAGGGCGACATAAGACATCCCGATTGCCCGGAAGCCCTTCCAGGCAAGGCCTGGCAAACTCGGTGTAACGGTTTCATACGGAACAACCGATAAAAATGAGAGGCTTACCTCATCAGATGCTTCACGAGCGTCATCACAACAAAGTGATTTGTTCGTCAAGCGCCATGTCAAAAAACCAGTACTGCGGTTCCATAATTATTGTGGGCACCATCGGTTCTTCTGAAAAATTGAAAGAAATAGATGAAGCTTTACGTGTCCATTTGGGAATGTATTTCATCATAAACATCATTGGGAAGAGACCATACAATAAATTACAGGAGTTATCGGGACAAGAAAAAATAGGGAACATACCGGAAATACAACGAACGATCAGATTAATAGCAGTGAGAAATCCGCATGCTCTGCTGCGTACGTTATCGAACCTGCAGAGATGTAATCGATATCCAGATCCTTGAGCTCGTCTATTTTCTCCAGGGTGATGTTTCCTGACACCTCGATCTCGACTCTGCCCCGGACTATCTTCAGTGCCTTCCGTATCGTGGCCCTTTTCATATTATCGAGCATGATTCTGTCGATTTTCTCATCGAGTGCTTCTTCAACCTCCCCGAGGGTTCTCGTTTCTACTTCGATTTTATACCTGTCGCCGTACTTAGAACGGACTTTCCCGACAGCGTTTTTAATCGATCCCGCAGCATCGATATGGTTGTCTTTGATGAGCACCATGTCGTACAGCCCCATTCGATGATTTTTTCCACCGCCGTGCACAACTGCCTCCTTTTCCAGCATTCTGAGTACGGGCAGCGTTTTTCGCGTATCGAGCACAACTATACCGGTTCCCTCGAGAGCGCGGACGAACTTCCGGGTCGTTGCGGCAATACCGGAAAGATGCCCGAGAAAGTTCAGTGCGGCTCTCTCACCCATCAGGATGGAGCATACATTCCCTTTGATGCGTGCTATTACATCATTTCGATGAAATTCTTTCCCCTCTTCAAGAGTAAAATCGATCTCAAGCCCGGCGTCGATCATTTTGAAAACGCGTCGAACGACACGGACTCCCGACAGTACACCGATGCTTCTGGCGATTATCCTTGCTTCGGTCCGTTCATCCGAGAAAATGGACGATGAGGTAACATCTTCGAATGCGGGTTGTTTCCCCTCCATCAGGGCTTGCTGAACACGGCTGAAATCGCCGGAAAGGTCCTCTGCGAGGGCACAGGCGACAATGTAATCAAGAGGTTCGTTCATCACAAACCCGCCTCTCTACGCTCTTCATTTTCACTATTTCAGCGCAAAACACAAAAAAAAGACCGGGCGCCGTTGTATGCTCGGTAAGAAACAATGCTCAGCCCGTTGAAAGATCGAAGGGGGACAGCCTGTCACCGTATCTTTCCTGTGCATCCATCAGCCTTTTCTTCTGCTCTTCAAGCACTTCAAAAAGCCGTTTCGGCGGATCGATGACATCGTTGCTGTAGATGTGGAGAATTCTGTTCGTTTTTGTAATGTTCTCCGGAATGCGGACGGTAAACTGCTCTACATACTCGTTTTCCGTATACCTCTTTTTCAGCACCCCTGAAAAAAGTCTTTTAAGGTCGTTGTACAGGGGTATACGACCGGTCGGCGTCTGGAGAGCTTCGATATCTTCATGCACACGCAATTCCATCCATTTCAACCAGACGCGCTTGTCCTCGCGCTCGTTCAGCCACCCGCCTTTTGTGTCTTTCAGAAAGTAATTGACTGAAAAAATCTTGGGAGGCTCTTCCAGGCCGCTGCCGAAATCAAGGTTGTTCTTTATATACCTGCCTATGGTAATGGACAAAAAATCGAGATTGGACATGGGGTTGAATTTCCGAACTCCCTCCTTGCCAAGCGTTGCAGCCGTAGTTTCGGATTCGAGCGCAGCACCCTTCGTAATAATGCCGTGCTCCCAGTCGAACGATTCCTCCACAGGCACCCACGTATCCGAGTCTCTACCGCCGTAAATCATCCCGCTTATCTGCACACCGGAAGGATTTTCCATTTCAGGATCGCGGTTTTCTAGAAGATCCATGCTCAGGGTGAATCGGGCGTTCTTGTGCGATACGTCCACCTCCACGCCGTCTTCACCGATTTTTCCCGTATACCAGCTGCCCGAATGATTGATGCCGCTTTCGGGAGGATTTGAATCTTTGCCGATCCAGTACACCTCCCCGTCCTCGTTATACAGCACGTTTGAAAAGATGATCTCTCCCTCAGAATTGAGCGCCTTCCATATGAGGGCGTCATCCTTCGCATTAACGCCCTGAATAATGCCGAATATACCCTTTTCAACATTGACCCCGTATGCCCTGCCGTTCCTTCTCCGGAAGTAGGCGATATCGTCGCCGATTATCTTTTCTCCCTCCACCATGGAGGTCGACGTCTTGCCGCAGAGCGACGGATAAGCGCCGGTAAAATACCCGACCCTGCCGTCCGGCCCGTGTACACCCATAATAAACATATGCTCGGTCAGCCACCCCTCCCGGGACGATTTCCTGATCGCCAGTCTCATCGCCAGTTTCTTGAGGCCGATTGTATTGCCGCCGTACTGTGTATTCGCACTGTACACGGTGGATTCCTTCAGGTCTATATATACACGCCGGTTTGCAATATCGGCACTTACCCCGTTAACGAGTCTGCCCTCGGAATGAACGAATTTGAAGAAATCGGAGCTGTTTCCGGTTCGTTTGAACTGCTCGTAGCCCTGCCTGTAGAGCAGGTCTTCACTATGTGCAACATAGGGAGAATCGGTAAGCTGAATACAGGGAATTGAAAACTCGGAATTCGACGGTCCGAGACAGAAAAAACGAACGTAAAGCCGATGGCCCTTCATGATACCCTTCATAATACCTTCGACTTCGGCAAGCCCCTGTTCTCTGTCGAGGGTATTCATAGTACTGCCGAGTTCTTCGCCCGCTTCGAGCAGGATTTTGGTGTTCGTTTTATCCCTCGCCTGGTCGTAGTAGCCGTCAAAATGTATCGTATGACCGGATAATTTTAACTTTTTCTCCTCTCCCGTTTCGATCGCTTTTTGACGGACATACATAAGGTCTTTTGTCTCATCCGTTCCGACGAAAACTGAATCGGGGTTTAAATGTTTGATAAACCGTGCGACAAACGCGTGCATAGCGGGATTATCGATCCCGGCAAGCTTTACATACTGTTCGTCGTCGAGCCGTGCCCTCAAAATCGATTCAACACGTGCATCCATACCAGTGCCCCATCTTTCTGGAGTTTTCCCTGTGGAAAGCCCCGGTGGTGTTCGGCATCTACAAAAACAGCATTGTCCGGATTCTTTGTACAGCCGGTGAAAAACCCGGATTTGTTATATACCGTGTATCATGAACATCCAGCAGACCGGATGTCGGCTGAATAAATCCGGTTGAACGGATAGGATTCCCGCCGACAATTTTATACGGCCCGAGGCGCTGCCCATGCCGCTCGCATACGGCATCAGCTTTTTTCCCTCGGCGTCAATGAAGCGATCTGCTCCCAGTCGGGATCCGGCTTCATAACAACCGCTATATAAATCAGGTCGCTTTTCCCTTCTTCAAAGTCGGCCTGTACCCCCTGTTTCTGAAGCGTGACCTTGACTTTATCCGGGTCCAGCTTGTACATCGCTCCGGTCAGAGCATCAACAATAAGACCGGGAAGGCCACCAATCAATATATTTCCGAACACCCACCCGCTCAGCTTTTTCTCTATGAGCATTTCAAAGGGTTCATATCCGGACATCTCAATGAGTATAATATGACTGTCCTTACGTCTCAATCTTGCGACGTACGGGGTTTGACCCTTCATTTTACCATCAATCGTCACGTTTGCGGTTTTTGGTTTGCTCGTAATTCTTACATCTTGATTTGCACCGTTTATTATTGTAGCACAGCTCATCGAAGAGAGAATCATCCCGGCAAAAATTGCGGACAGTACTGCAGAAATCAAAATATTCCTTTTTGTGGTTCTTTTCACCGTATTACCTCCTTAATTATAAAAATGATGATTCCACGATTCTTCCACAGCCCCCTTTTAAAAAAAGGTGACCTCGATATATGGGTCACCTCTGCATCACAGTGAATCGGGCAACTATTCAGCCGTTCTTCGGCTGGCGAAATTCATTAGCGGCGCAGGGATTCGAACCCCGGACACTGCGGATATGAGCCGCATGCTCTAACCGACTGAGCTACGCCGCCGAAGTGCTCACTTATTATTATTAATAAGTGAGCACTAAGTCAAGAAAAAGATGCGAGATGAAAAACACGGCTATTCCTGCCTCATAAAATCACCGATAAAATACTCTAAAAGCAGTGTTATGCTTCTTTGAGCCGTTTTGTAGCTTTTCAAAAGTCCGGGTATGCTTGAGAACGATTCAGCCGATTTAATCGAAGGCACGTCATCTTCCGCACGGTCGAAAACTGCCCGCGCGCAGACGACCGGCATCTGCTTTCGCTGGGAAAAAAAGGCCCTGAAAAAATCCTCCATATCCACGGAAGCTGCATCAAAATAAGCATGCATCCTCTTTTTTTCTTCACTATAGCAAAGAATCCGTTCGGAAGTAACTGTCCTTCCGACATATATCCGGACGCTGTTCTGCTCCCGGTTCTCCAGCTTGCTTTTCAGCGACCGCGCATATTGAGAAGGCTCGGGAAAGTGCAGCACCGGGACCCTCTTGAAAATATTGTCTTTTACCGAGCCTTTCAGAATGGCTTTGAGAGTTTTTCTGCTCACATACGCGATCTCTCTCGATAACACCACATCTCCTGCCTGAAGGTTCGGCGCAAGACCACCACAGAAACCTGTCGAAATAACCGCTGAACATCCACAGAGAAGATCATCGCCGATCGCCCGATATCCCATTCCGGTACATATCAAACGAAGCCTGCTGTTTTTGAAATTGCCCTCGTACACCCTGCAGCTGTTTATTCTTTTGTCCGTTGTTCCTTCGATTCTTTCCAGAATAGAGGCGATTTCATTCTTGAATGAGGCGAGAATACAGACCATCGATGCATATCCTGTAACCGTATTACTCCCATTTCCCGGCAGCGACGGTTAACTTGGGCACCGGAAAAACGCAGGGATCCCGCATTTGGAATGTATGCACAGGTATACGTTACCCGGACGCTTCGCATCCGGATAATGCCGAAGATGCCGCAGGTACTGTCAAGTACCGCAGGTGCTGTCAAGTACCGCAGATACTGAAAGTGCTGAAAGTACCGCCGTCAAGCGGCATTACCGGTAGGAATAAACGCCGTCGCATCCCGGGAATCGGTTGTTCCGGGCAGCCCCAGCACCATAACATACCGGAGAAAGTTCACTGTAGCTGTACATGACCTTCCTATACGGATACAAACCGATCCTCTGAATACGGCGTGCAACTTTCCAGGCGTTAAAACCCTCTGTCTAGAACAATCCCTTGACAGAACCGGTATTCACATCCACATCGACTTTCCGGTACGCGGGATTCGACGATGTGCCCGGCATGAGGCTGATCGAACCTGCCATCGGGCAGAGGAACTTGGCCCCTGAGAACAGAAGAATATCTCGAATCGGGAGGGTCCATCCTTTGGGAACACCCTTCAGCGTCGGGTCATGGGTAAGGCTCAGATGGGTTTTGACCATCATAGTATAGTAATCTTTGTACTGCGGATCCGATTCAAAGGTTTTGGCTTTCTCCTCGGCATCCGGCATCCAGTGAACACCGTTGGCGCCATACACCGTTTTCGCAATTCTTTCAACACGCTCTCGAAGCGGCAGATCGAGCGGGTACAGGTAGTCGAAATCGACCTTTTCCTCACAGGCGTCTATCACCGCATCGGTAAGCTCGAGCGCGCCCTCACCGCCTTTCGCCCAGTGTTCGCTGAGCGCACAGCGCGCACCCTCCTTCTCGGCGTATTTTCGCACCAGCTCGATTTCATCTTTGGAGTCCGTATGGAATGCGTTGATGCACACAACCGGTTTGATGCCCGATGCCTTTATTACGTCAATGTGATGCAGGAGATTCTCGATGCCCTTTTCAAGAAGCTCGAGATTCTCTTTCGTGTACTCATCCGGCAGTGGATGTCCCGGAACGACCTTGGGGCCGCCGCCGTGCATCTTCAGCGCACGTATGGTGGTTGTCAATACTGACACATTCGGTTTTAAACTCGAAAGTCTGCACTTGACATTCCAGAATTTTTCGAAACCGATGTCTGCGGCGAACCCGCTCTCCGTTACGTGGTAATCGAAAAGCTTGAGGCCGACGCGATCGGCGATGATGGATGACTGCCCCACGGCTATGTTCGCAAAGGGGCCTGCATGCACCATGCACGGTTGATACTCGATTGTACAGGCAAGGGTCGGATTGATGGCATTTCTCATCCATGCGGTCATAGCCCCGCCGACTTCGAGATCGTCTGCAGTGACCGGGTTGCCCTTTTTGTCGTACGCGACGGTAATCTTGCCGATGCGCTCCCGCAGGTCCTTCAGATCCCTCGCAATTGCGAGTATTGCCATAAGCTCCGAGCTCACGGTAATCTGAAAACCGGAAGCCATCATGAATCCGTCCATCTTGCCGCCTATGCCTATTATTACGTTTCTCAGCGCCTGAGCACAGAAGTCCATCGCCCATCTCATCTCCATACGCCTCGGATCTATATCGAGACGTTTCAGGTTCCTTTTCGCGAGCTGCTCGTCGCTGTAGTTGAACTCATGCTGCATTCTCGACGTGATCGCGACCATTGCAAGATTGTGCGCATTGGTAATATCGTTGATATCGCCGGTAAGACCCATTGAAAACTCGGTCATCGGAATCAAAAGCGCATTGCCGCCTCCGGCAGCAGTCCCCTTTATGTTCATGGTCGGGCCGCCCGACGGCTGCCTGACGGCGCCGCCTATGTTCTTTTTTCTTTTGCCGAATCCCTCTATGAGACCCATCGCCGTCGTTGTCTTTCCTTCACCGAGCGGAGTCGGTGTTATGGCGGTTACCTCGATGTACTTGCCGTCAGGCCTGTCTTTCAGGCGATTGATTATCTTGATAAAGTCCAGTTTGCTGATCCTTCCATATCCCATTATCTCTTCTTTTTCAAGGCCCAGTTTTTCACGCCATTCATCCGGAGTGGGCATGCCTTTTTCCGCTTCCTCGGCTATCTGCCAGTCGGCCATTGTGGTGGCATCGTATGCCATTGCAGCACCTCCTCGTTACAATGTTTGTGGAGCATATAGTACAGTATAGTTAATTATTTGTCAATTATTTCTTGCCCCTTATCCCCTTTTACGAAGAACATCCCTGTCGTACTGCTCGATTTCATCTATATAGGAGATCCCGACGGGCACGCCCGTCTTCAAACAGAAATAATCCCACACAGCGGGAAAGGGCATGTTCTTCATCTCTTCAAGAAGGGCGAGCCGTGCGAAGAAGTCACCCGATTCTTCGTACTTTCTGAGCCTTGACGCCGGCTCGAGAAGCGCAAAGAGCAGGGCCTTCAGTACGGCGCGCGAACCGATGACGTATGCGCCGGCCCTGTTCATGCTCGCATCGAAGTAATCGAGTGCAAGGTGAACGCGGCTCAAGAGGCTGCAGCGCACAATCGATTGCGCCAGGGAGACCACATCGTCATTCATGATCACCACATGATCGCTGTCCCAGCGAACCGGACGGCTTATATGCAGGAGCAGCTCCTCCGAAAACTGCATAACCGATGAAATTTTATCGGCAATCGATTCGGTGGGGTGGAAGTGTCCCATATCCATGCACGGTATCTTCCCTCTCGAAACTGCATACCCCAGGTAAAACTCGTGAGAGCCGACGACAAAATATTCGCTCCCGATTCCAAAAAGCTTGCTTTCAACCGCATCCTTCATCTCTTCGGGGCCATACTGCTCTTTAAAAATTTCATCCAGGGATAATTTAAGCCGCTCCCTGTAGCCCCATCTGTCTATGGTTATATCCTTTGCACCGTCGGGAATCCATATATCGTGGATACAGGGGCTTTGAAGCTGCCTCCCCATCTCGGCACCGATTCTCCGGCACCGCTTCGCGTGCTCGATCCAGAATGACCGGACACCTGCGTCTTTACTGCTCAGTGTAAATCCGGCTTCGGCATTCGGGTGGGAAAAGTAGGTGGAATTAAAGTCGAGCTTTATTCCCATGTCGAGGGACCAGTCTATCCAGCCCTGGAAATGAGCAGGCTCCAGTGCATCTCTATCTACCGTTTTGCCGCCGAACTCACCGTAATGGGCATGAAGGTTGAGCCGGTGGCGGCCGGGTATCATTGAGAATGCTTTCTTGAGGTCCATTCTGAGCTCTGCGTGGTTTCTCGCCCTGCCTGGATACCGGCCGGTAGCCTGGATTCCTCCGCCGGCCAAAACGCCGCCGCCGGTTTCGAATCCGCCGACATCGTCTCCCTGCCAGCAATGCAGCGAAAGAGGCGTGTTCTCGAGGGTTTTCAGGGCTTCTTCAGCGTCGACGCCGAGCTCATGGTAGATCTCCCTCGCATATCCGTACTGTTCTTCGATGGATCGGACGCTTTTCATGAAAATTCCTCCTAACCAGGAATAATTCCTTACGTGTGATCAGCCGCTTTATCCTCCCATTCGGGACGCTTCGACAGGAAATTATTCTATTACAAACCTCCGAATAAAACAAATACTAAAAGAATACGCATCTTCCATAATTAAAAGCGCGTATCCTGGTATGTTTCACGGATAGGCCGTACAATGATTGAAAAAATCAGCGTAAAAATTGTTAACGAATTGGCAATATTTCAGTATTATAGAACAAGTTAAAATATCATTTCACATCCTGGGAGGAGCAATGTACACCGAAAAACCGCTGCATTATTTTCTCGACAGGCTCTGCTCCAACAGTCCCGCACCAGGAGGCGGGAGTGCCTCGGCTCTGGTCGGGGCTGTGGCTGCAAGCCTCGCCGGCATGCTCGCCGCACTTACCGTCGATAAGAAAGGATATGAAGATGTGTACGGTGAAATGGGGGAGAATCTGAAAAAAGCGCAGATTTTGAAAGATGAGCTTCTCGACCTTCTCCAGAAGGATACGGAGGCATTCGACGACGCTTCACGGGCCTTCAAAATGCCGAAAAACAGCGAAGAAGAGAAAAAGGCGCGTGCCGAGGCGATCGAAACGGGCCTCGTCAAGGCATCTGAAGTGCCGCTGGCCATAATGGAAAAGAGCCTCGAGGTTTCGCGCCTCGCACGTCGGGTACTTGCAAAGGGAAACAAGATGGCGATTACAGACGGGGCGATTTCAGCTCTCTTCGCAGAGGCTGCGGCAATCGGCGGCATGATAAACGTTCGCATCAACTTCAGCTGGATGAAGAACAGAGAATACATCGAAAAAACCGAAAAAAGGCTCGGGGAGATACTCGAGGAATCCAGAGCTATTCGGGAAGATGCTCTGGCCTCAACACTGCAACAGCTCGGCCAGGCATAAATACGAATCTATATTTTTATTGGACAAAATGTCAATTTATATTACAATCTCTTATCAATACCTATTTTATGGAGGAAACAAGTGAGCGCAAAAGTAATCGACTGTGTGGGAATTGCCGACCTGATGAAAAAGGAGCTGCAGAAAGAGATCCGGGATTTGAAATCGCAGGGCGTTGCCGTCGGGATCGCGACGGTGCTTGTCGGCAACGACTTCGGTGCGAGGATGTACCGCGGCCAGGTCGAACGGTTCTGCGGGGAAATGGGCGTCGAGTACGTCAACGCAAACCCGGCTGAAGAAGCCACTGAAAACGAGGTGGTGCTGCTAGTGAAAGATCTCAACAGCGATAAAAAGGTGAGCGGCATACTTCCCCTCCGCCCGTTCCCGGAGCACATTTCAGATTATGCAATTATCAATTCCATCGATGTAAATAAGGATATCGACTGTTTTCACCCCTACAACATGGGCAAGCTGACTCTCGGAGAAATAACCTTCGCACCCGCAACGCCGTCGGCCTGCATCGAAATAATGGATAGAGAAAAGGTGAATTTCGAAGGCGCCGAGATAGTGGTTGTCGGACATTCGAACATTGTCGGAAAACCGATCTCCATACTCTGCCTCAACCGAAACGCGACGATCAGCACAACGCACATATTCACATCGATGGCGGGCAACCTCGAAAAGCACACGAGGGGCGCCGATATTCTAATAGTTGCCGCTGGCAAGGCGGGACTTATCACTGCAGACCACGTCAAGGAAGGAGCCTTCGTCATTGATGTCGGAATCAACAGGGTGAAGGTGCTCGATGAAAGCGGCAATCCCGTATTGAATGAAAAGGGAAAACCTAAAACCAAAACCGTCGGAGATGTCGATTTTGAGAGTGTCAGTCAAAAGGCCGGAAAAGTTACTCCAGTACCGGGCGGCGTCGGCGCTATAACCAATATGATGCTCATGAAAAACGCGGTCAAGGCCGTGAGGATACAGAGCGGGCTCTTAAAATAAAAGCTGCTTTTAAAAATCGAATCGTCTCCATTTCCAAAAACAGTGCCTCAGACAGCGGTCCTTTAATTCTCCATGGCCTTTCAAGCATTGGAACATTGGGGTAAAAATCATCAGGCACACGATACGTTGAATCTTTTACGATTAAAAAACCCACGTGCCGGTGTTTAATTTTCCACATCATGTTACAGAACGGAGGTTTCTGCATGAACAATTTTATTTTCAACAACCCGACAAAAATCATCTTCGGCAAAAACACAATCCAACAGCTCAAAACCGTCCTTGATCCGGATCTGAAGATACTGATGACGTATGGAGGCGGATCAATAAAAGAAAACGGCGTGTACCATCAGGTCATGGATGTACTGAAAGGTTACTCCATTCGAGAATTCGGCGGTATCGAACCGAACCCAGAATATGAGACCTGCATGAATGCTGCCCGGATCGTTAAAGACGAGGGGATCGATTTTCTTCTTTCAGTCGGCGGAGGGTCGGTGCTCGATGCAACCAAGTTCATTGCCGCATCCATTTATTACGAAGGGAAAGACCCCTGGAGCATCCTGACCGAGGGACCAGAAAAAACAGTCAAAAGAGCCCTCCCGCTCGGATGCGTGCTCACGCTGCCTGCGACCGGTTCGGAAATGAACGGCAATGCGGTTATTTCAAGGAGGGCCCGGGGCGAAAAGCTCGCATTCTCCAGCTCTCATGTGTACCCGCGTTTTTCCATCCTGGATCCGGAAACGACCTACTCCCTCCCCGAGCGTCAGGTCATAAACGGCATCGTGGACGCGTTTATCCACGTTATAGAACAGTACCTGACCTACGATGTGAAAACACCGCTTCAGGACAGACAGGCTGAAGCCATTTTGACGACTCTCATCGAACAGGCGCCGTTGGTAAAAGAAAATCCCGGGGACTACGATGCGCGGGCAAATATAATGTGGTGCGCGACCCAGGCGTTAAACGGCACCGTTGCGTGCGGTGCAGTGGAAGACTGGACCACGCACAGAATAGGTCATGAGCTGACCGTTCTGCACGGACTCGATCACGCGCGGACTCTTGCCATTGTCCTGCCTGCCGTTATGCAGCATCAGCGGGATAAAAAGAAGGGCAAAATCCTGCAGTACGGCGAACGGATATGGGGAATCAAGGAATCGGATCCAGAAAAGGCAATCGACCGTGCAATTGAAAAAACAGTTTCATTTTTCAACAGCGTCGGCATGCCGACACGACTGCGGGACTATACACTGACTCCCGACTCCTGCATGGCGGCTGCGGATAACCTCACAAGACGGGGAGATGTTCTCGGCGAGCACAAGGATATAGGAAAGAAAGAGGTTCAGGAAATACTCAGGATCTGTGCCTGAAGGACCGGACGCCGGCACGTTAAGACCTGCTTCCGAAGAGCTGGACGCTCTCAGGACGCCATTACGACCGCATCAAACAAACGCACGATACAAGTTGGAGATCATGCTGCACGGCCCTGATCCACTGTGCCCGTTTTCATGAAGAACTCTTTACATGATACGCTGTACCTGTTTTCAGAAGGAACTCCGTACATGATCGGCAGCATAGCACTCACAGGATGAAACTCTGCACGGACGAGACAAGTCCGGCCAAAAACACCGCCGCACCGACCGTTAGATGAAGCTTGTCTCTTGATAATTTCAACGTATATTTGCTCGCAATAATTGCACCCGCTGAAGAGAAGGGAACGGTAAACAGTATGTAGCGCCATAAAAAACCCGGGTTGCTGTGCACACCGAAAAGACCGGCGCATGCTGCCATCAGAACGAGCATCATGAACGCACCTGTTCCTGTTGCCTTTGAAAGGGTGTAACCAGGTAAAAATACGAGCAAAGTGATGACGAAAGTAGTGCCGTTTCCGACACCGACGAGCCCGGCCAGAACGCCGTACGTCGAGGTTGCACCGATCAATACCGGTACACCGATTCTTCGAAGAAATTCCGTTGCCTTCCGGGTGAAAACAGAGCTTTCTGAAACAGGGTCCGGGTCGTTTTCCCCTGCATTTTTTAGCCCTCGTATCCCTTTCAGAATAAAAGAAACGCCAACAAAAAGAACAAAATATCCAATTCCTCCCTTAAGCACATCCGGATTCTGAATGAGGTATCTGTTAGAGAAATAAAATGCAATGCATGCGCCCGTCAGTGCCGGGATCACCCACCTGATTCCGTCTCGAAAATTTACCATTCGGTGCCGTGAAAATATAACAGTAAGAATGAGCGCATCGGTGAGATCGACAATTATAGAAAGGGTAATAGCGTCATGCACACCGAAATTGAAGCCTGCGAAAAGAAGCGGGACAACAATATTCCATGCACTGAAAGAGATCGATGCCGCCGCCACACCGACAAGAACGGCGATCGGCACAAAAAGCATTGCAAAGCCCCAGAGCTCACCCATATGCAGGGGATCCTTTCGTACTTACCATGTTCTGCCGCCGTCAGGCGGCATGTTCAGCAGACCTGCAACCGGCCGAACAAATCCAGGCGCATGCACCAACGGTATTATCCGGTCTGAAAGCGTCCGGATAACCTATGAATTATCGGCGCCGGCATCTTTACCATACAGAGAATACCCCCGCAAACATGCCGTTATCCGCAGCACAAAACGTTCTCTACCGGAAGGCACAGCAAAAAAGGGCAGCATCAGGATACTGTTTTATTATCTGGACACTTCGCGACCGGATGATGCCGCAACGGATTCCGGCATCGAACAGAAACTGAGGCGGGCCTACAGCCCCATAATTTTTTTATTCACCATAAGATCGAGCATGCCAAGCTCAAGCGGTTCTTCATTGACCGCCGTATAATCAACCGCCGCTTTCTCGATGGCCTGCAAATCGCCACCCTGGAGTATCTTTTCAACCGACCGATGGGAATTCCACAGCCTGTCCTGTATTCTGTTGACATCCGAATCATCGGCAAGCTTGTTTGCCTCACACAGAATATCGGTAACTTCGACAGAACTGATTCTATCCATAACCGCAGGTCCGAAAGGATCGCCGACCGGATTCCCCACACACCAGTAGGGCATTGACAACTTTCTCTGGACGTTCATACGCTTGTCCTCTTTTTCTTATTTTGCTCATTATTCTCAATCGCAATAAAACAGCACAAAACCTTCTTTCAATAACAATAATACCTGTGCTTCGGCGTATAAAGATTTTTACTGTCGCCAAAAAAATCAAATCCTTTCCCGTGTCTTCCGACGCTGACTCTTATGCGGGAAGACGCAAATAAATACCCCCGGAGAAAGGAGGAAAACCGGGGGTAATGAAAGGAAATTGAAAATAATGAAAGATGTTTGTATCTAACTATTTATAATATAAACTTTTACACTGAATTCGGTCAATATAATTTAAAATACCAATTTTCCTTGTTTTTTCTTGAAACATTGTTCAGTTCTCATTCAGTTTTCTTATACTATAGGTATAATCAATGCCCGAGTCAATATCAAACCAATTTTAATAAACCCTAATTGAATTATTTTTTGCTGTTAATAAAAAAGGGCGCATCGGCAATGCGCCCTTTTTGTTTTTTCGGACAATCGGAAATTCCAAATAAAGTTGAACTTTCTTTTGCGAAGTGTATAATAATTTTAATGGGAGAAGTGGCAGTTTATTGGAAAAATCCAAAACCCCATGATTTAAAAAGCATGTTGTTCGATGAAGGGCAGCTCGGAAGAATAAAATAATATTATAAAGATAGCGTTAAAAAAGGAGGAATTGTTTTGAGTAGAAAAAAAGACAAAGAGCCTACCGATATTACGGCATACCTGGATATGGTCGGATCCTATTTGGCAAATATCTATAAATCAAAAGATCAGAAATTCATACCTGGTGAGATAGCTGTGTTCTTGGGCACTCGAGACAAACGCAGAGGCAAAGGAATTAAATATGTCTTCGGAACCGATGCAAATCCAAATTTCAAAGAACGCATGTGCGAAGAGGCAATGGACATTCTGCTAAACGATGAATCCATCGAACTATCCCAAAAGTTTAAGTCTATTGACAATCAAATAGATGAGGATCTGACCCTGGAAATATGAATCCGTTATGAAACACACAAGTACGATCAGCTGCATAGCCGGATTCGATAAATAAAATGCGTAAGGGAGGAAAGCGTGGCTGATGTGAAGATTCGAATATTCAAGAGCGGCAAAACGCAGCCTGAGACCACTGTCACTATTCCGGGAAACGTCCTCAAAGTCGCATCCAGGCTGATCCCCAAGCAGGCGGCTGCAGCACTTCAAGACAAGGGGATTGATCTCAATGAGCTGATCGAGCTGTCGAAGAACCCGGAGGTTCATGGAACGCTCGTAGAGGTCGAAGAGCACAAGAAGAATGAGAAAATCGTAATTTCACTGGAATAGCCCAATGGAGAAATCGACATTTTCTTAAAAATAATATAGGATGAGTTAAAATCCCGTCGTTTTTAAAAGAACAAAGTCGGGTAGAAAATGCACTCGAAGCTATTCCCTGTAGAAAATAAAAACACCGGAAATGCTTCAGTCAATGTACCTAAAATTTCAAGTATTCAACATCGACCCAATTCCTTTCATTCCACGAACTCTCTGGATGTGTATTTCTGTACCAACTTTCAACTTCATCATAGTTTAACTTGAATTTGTGTATACCTGCACGTTGAAAAGTACTTGAACCCCCTCCACGCTTTTCCTGCCCTGTGAATTTTTCGTACCAAATTATATCGCCCAGGTTATTCACACTGTTTTTTGTTATGTTAATGTAGGTGTTCTTGATAGGATACGAATCGTTGAAAGTCCTATTACCGCTCTTATGTATAAATGTGAATCCGGTTATGATATATTGACTTGCAACAGGATCGACCAATTCGAATACACCATAGTTACCCCGTGAAGCCACTTTAACGACTTTTTTTGTCTTCGGGTCCACAAAATATACTCGCAGGCCCATTGTATGCTCACCGTTTATACGCCAATCTCTGGGAAAATCCCTGCAGTCAATCTTGATCCGGCCAACGAGCAGAGTGTCTCCAGATCTGTAGGTGGTGGGTTTTGTTACTTTTTCCGTTGTTGCACATCCGCCTATAAGTAACAGCACAGTCAAAGACAAAATAACAATAAAAGATAATCTCCCGGTTTTCATTTTCTATCCTCCTTGAAATAAGTTGCTTCACGATCTTCTTAACGAATACAGTGCTGGAAATATGCAGGGTGCAATAGAAGAGTTAGAGAGTTGCCGTAAAAAAGAACACAGAATAGGGAACGGTATGTATGGAATTGTTTACCCGATTCAACGACTGGATGTAACGGTATGGAGCCTATCTATATTCGTGCATGGAGTTTATTTTATAAACTGAATATGGGTACACTTCAGTCCCTTAATTAAACTACTCTCCCCCCTCAGGATAACCCCAATTCGGACCTGGCCATATGTCTTTGATCAGTATCGTTCCATCGGCCGTACCGTCGCTCATCCAGGGTTCATTGCCATTTGTACCGTCTTCTGCACCGAAAAATAGAACATCGCCGAAAGCCGTAAGGCCAGTGGGAAAAGAACCGGTACTCGTCTGATAGGTATCCTTCACGAGGTATGTACCGTTTTTCGTCCCATCGCTCTTCTAGAGCTCGCTTCCGTTTGTCACATCATCGGCTCGAAAAAAGAGTGTGCTGTTTACCGCAATAAGATCACCAATGTATGAACCGGTTCCTCCTGCGGCTATATCTTTCACCATCCGGGTGCCTGATGCAGTTCCATCGCTTACCCAGAGTTCTTCGCCATTATCATCTTCACCATAAAAGTACATCAGTATACGGATGAGATTCTCACTGACGAATTCGTCACTCCCGTCCGGGTTAGTCGCTTTGAGCCTTACGGAGTATATACCCGGGGTTGTAAACGTATAGGTCGGTTCGCTCTCTGTTGAATCAACCATGCCGTCATTATCAAAATCCCATTCCCACTGCTCAACAATACCTTCCACCTCGACTGTAAAAGTTACCGGAAGACCGGCAAATCCCAATACTGCTGAGGCGAACAACGCAGCGATCTCAGGCGAGAGGTCTTTAGTTGTCTTGCATGCGGTAAAACCAAAAGCCATAATTAATAAAATTACAACGAATATAACTAAAAATTATTTCATTTTTATTATTTCATTTTTTATAAATCTAATATCCTCTATTTCAATAATTTCACATAACCAGAAAAAAAACAACCCGAAAAAGTCAGCAATTTTAAATATATGATATCGGAAAATAATTGAGATCGTGCGGGCGACATAAGATGCCTACAATGTTAATCCCATAGCACAATATCTTTGACAGTACCGGTTCCCCTCAGCCGTCTTCAACCGCTTCGGCTTATAACCATTTCGGTGCCCCTTCCTGTTCCCCGCTCCTCGCTCGTAATAGTATCGCCCCAAATAATCCCGTACTTCCTGTTGCAAAATCCTCTGAAACACCATTTTCAAAGACACGCTCTATTAACAACCCCAGCAAATCCTCATCTGCACTTACCCGCCCTGAGAGAATTTCATCAATCTCCTTGCGCAGTTTCTCTGATAGTGGTACCTTTTTCATATGGCGTAGCCTCCCTGGTTAATGTTTTGTTTAAGCTCTAAACATTTTAACCTGGCTGCGCCATTTCTTTAAATCTTTTTACAGGAAAAGACCTACATCACCATGATTTCAGCATTTCTATTAGAATTAATAATGACACAAGAACAAACATAAAACTGACATTGGCGAACGTGTATGCTGACCAGAAACCTATTCTCTTTACTCAAGATTTCAAGTTATCAAGAAGGGATACAGTAACTATTAGATTTTCTGATGTGCTTAGAGATTACATTCATGAAAATAATTATGCGTTATTTGGTAAAATATTATTGTAATGACAGAATTCGACAATCTATCGTTCTTAGCTCGTACTCATAGTTGACATTTTGATCCTGGAATAATAACAGCGGAGATATTGATATGATAGTAAGATCAAATGAAGCAGAAGCCAAACAATTCAAAGGTGTTTCGTTTGATGTGTTAGCGACCAGTGAAAGATCAATGATCACAAAAATGCACTATACCTCAGAAGATCATGTGGGCTTTCACCACCATCCGAATGAGCAATGTGGATATATTATATCAGGAAAGATTCATATACGATTTGGAGAAATTAACGAGGTATTAGAAACCGGCGATAGTTATATTATTCCTCAAAACGTTGATCATAGTATAGATGCACTTAAAGACACCGAGTTGATCGATTTTTTTGTGCCGCCGCGGGAGGATTATAAATAATACGGTGTTAGCAAGAGTTCCTATGTCAGAAGAATTTGTATACTAAATTCGAGAGGCAATTCTATTACTGTCAAGTATAGCTTCGTCTAGTCCGCATTATTGTATATTAATTACTGCCGAAGAAACTCTTGGTGCCAGCAACGAACAACTCAACAATTGAATAAAACAAAACGTAGAGTCAAGTAATACCTATCAGACTTGCACTCTCGCAGCAACCAGAGGGAGGGAGGAGGTTTTTGCTCCGGCGACATGGTATAAGGCGATATCTTGACTCCAATTCGAAGATTTAAGGTCCCATTTTCGCGATGAACTTTTTTACTTCCTCCTTATGTAGATCAACATAGTTACAGCTTGGCGTTGCTCCACATTTGCGACATGATAGATCATATGCCGAATTGATCGTCCGACACTCAGGGCATGAATAGTGCTCGATCATTTCAGCATACCAAGTCTCGTATCCGGCCTCTTTAATGCGCTGTTGAGACTGCCATAGTTCTATTCTATGTGGCATCTGAGCTTGAAATGTCTTCAACTCTTCACACGGGAATTCCGAACACTCTCCGCAGAAGTTGATGCCCTTTTCGGAAGCACACCTGGTCATTTTGCAGTACTTTTCGCAATAGAAAGTCCTCTTTTCAGATCGGCATCCATGACATTCTATCTCGTCAATTTTACGTCCAAAGCGTTTTGAGAGTATCTCCAATCTCACCCGGTCCTGCTTTGATCCTACAAAGAATGTGCACGATGGACAGAATAGACCGCAAACGGCCGCAAGTTTCAGATCGGGAGAGGAAAATTCAGATAGGTCCCTGTTCATTCATTCCTCCATATATTGATCCATATAATCAGAAAATGGCATCGCCTGTAAGACCAGCAACTCGACGCGTCCTATTCTATCACCACTTCTGTCTGCCTCGCAAGTGGTTTGCGCGTCAGCCCCGTACTCTCGCGCTACCTCCCATGCCCGCAAAACTTTTTTCGCCTCATAACGACCAGGTAACAAGTCCTCTCGCAGGGATCGGAGGGAGTGAGAAGGTGACTGGTCCATCTGCTTGTTATACAGTCTCCCTCGTCATCCAAACCAACATCCGAAGCAAGCATCACCTCAAATGCTATCTCTTGCCAATCTTCTTCCAAGTTCGTAGCCTTCCCTCAGCTTCTCCTCCTTCTCTTCAATCTCTCCCCTCCGACCAACACCCGGTACAAGCACCTTTCCCGCTAACTCCATCTCCAAATACTTGAAACTTCTCTCAAAGAATGCCACCACGAGCTCCGCCACCTCATCCCCCTCTTCTTCGAATGGCACGGCTATCGCTACCCGTTTTCCCCGTACTGTATTGGTTCACCGGGAATCGGAGTATACGGGGTCCTGAGTTAAGGTGGAAT
>CAZFTJ010000034.1:0-18417 GCA_964521865.1 uncultured Spirochaetota bacterium
GTAGTGAGATGGCTATAATTCGAGAGACAAGAGTGTAGTGCCAAGAAGAATTTTATTTTTTGTAACTTATTGTGGCATAAATATTTAGAATTTGCAACTGTAGAAGATCAGTTAAGGCTTATATAGACAAGGGGGATCAGTGGTAAGGAGACAAATCGTTCTGCCTTTCAGCAGATGTTAGTTGATATTGAGATTGGGTGAATTGATACGGTTATATTTACTGAGTTGGGCTGACTGTCACGATCATTGAAAGGTTTTCTCAATATCTTTGAGTTTGTTCGTTGAAAATGTAATATGAATTTCTTTCCATAAACAAAAACTTTCGATAATTTCCCTTATGGAAAGTTTTCCATAAAGGAAAAAGTCATCTGGCTCAAGCCCTGGGCCACGAAGCATGCCTTCGTGGCCATGACGCCCTGTATCGAAACACCTACACCCTCTTTAAATGGCTTCATGCAGGACGCGCAGATGATAGCCATGAAAGACGTATGGCTCAAATCAGATCCGTCCCACTGCTCATAATCGATGATTTCGGGCTCAGAGACCTCAATACCTCCCAGCAGGCTGATCTCTATGAGCTCATTACGGTACGCTATGAAAAGCACCCTATGATCATCACCAGTAACAGAGATTTCAATGAGTGGCCGCAGGTGTTCGCTAACCCCTTAATGGCAAGTGCCGCCATGGATCGTCTGGTGCACAGGGCCATTAAAATTGTCATTGAAGGAAAAAGTTATCGTATGAATACATTTGTTCAAACTTCCAAAAACTTGACAAAAGCTTCTAAAGGAGGTACCAAATACTAACGGATTAAGGTGGGTCAGTTTAATTGACGACCCCGGGTCAGTTCATGTGACGGATAACAAGAGCTACACCCTGTTTACAATTGTGGTTCAGGCAGTAGCGGCTGTGTTCTTTATTGCCCTGGCTTCCGCACGGAACGACGCGGCGGCGGCCTATTTCGGAAAGATCGCGGGATTGCTGCAGCGCATGCTGTATTTAATATTTTATGTATGGATGATTCTTGTCGGTATCAGGCTTTTCCTGCTGGTGAAGAAGGGCGGGGATTTCCTCTGAGACGAAAAGGGGTTTATCCGGCTCTGCAAACACGCGGGCGACTGTGTTTTCCGTGAACGAATCGACTTTCTGTTCTTCTCATTTTTCAATACGGTAAGCCGGACATGAATAGCCGTATTTTTAAGATATTCGCAAGAAATCATGATTGTCATCTATAATGTTGCGTAAGGGGCCCCGCATGGTCAAATATATGATATCCGTCTCAACGGGAAATAGGAGTCAGCCCTTCCCAATTTATATCTGATTCTGCATTCTTCAGATCTTCATGTGCCTTCCTTAGCCGCTGAATTGCCTGCCGATTGTTTTTTCCAGTATTAAGCGAAGTTTATCTACCGCTTTGTGAAATATGAAGAAAAATATTTATTGAATAGAGTACTATTTTACTTGACATATCTTTTAAAAATTGTATAATGAAAGTCGTCAGACGACTTACAATATACAATATAGGTGTGAAAAATTGAAACTCATAAAAGCCAAACCACTGCATGTTCAAATTGCGAGCGGGATTAAATCAGAAATTCAGATGGGTAAGATCAAGCCTGGCCAAAAGCTTTTGCCTGAAGATTCCCTGGCAAAGGATTTCGATGTAAGCAGAGCAACTATCAGGGCGGCTCTGAAAATTCTCGAGCACGAGCATTATCTCATTTCCAAACATGGGTCGGGAACGTATGTAAGTGAAAATGTAATCTTTATAGACAATGCTATTAATCAACTTCGCAGCACATCGGAGATGGCAACAGCTTCCAATCTTGAGATACAGAACAAAACCATGAGCCTGACTCTGGAGCTGTCGGATGAAGTAATACAGGACATTTTGAATTTAAATGAGGCCGAGCAAATCGTGAAGTTGGAAAGAATCGGGTATGTCGAAAAAAAACCTATTCTATATTCAATCGATAAATTTCCTCTTCGACTGGCACCGGAGATGGCCGGTATGAGCAGTTTCCAGGGATCCCTTTTGGCATACCTGGAGAATAAATGCAGCATTCTGATAACGTGCGCAAATGCTACCGTTTCCGCAGTGGAGAGGATTCCGTGGCCTGTGAAAAACGTTGAGAGGACGGTGCCAGCCCTCTATTTCGAACAGATTCACTACGACCAGAGGGAGAAACCGGTTCTTTACTCCATTGACTACTATCAAAGCAATTATTTCAAATTCCACATCTTTCGAAAAAGAGAGACACGGTGAGCACATTGGGGATCGGTCTCATCGGATATGGGGGTATAGGGAAGGTTCATATTCTCGGATACAAGAGTATATCCACTTACTACGATCTCGGTACGAATAAAATCGAGCTGGTGGGCATTTGTACCGCACATGAGGATTCAGGGCAGCAAGCGAAAGAACGGCATGGTTTTCTTTATAATTGTGTGGATTACAGGAAGCTGCTGGATGATAAAAGAATACACATTATCGACTGTACCGCACCCAATTATCTGCATCATACAATGATCACTGATGCAATTGAAAAGGGAAAGCACGTGTACTGTGAAAAGCCTCTCGCGATGAATGTACGGGAAGCTGAGGATATCGTTCAAAAAACCTCAAGATCCAATGTAAAGAGCCAGATCGTTTTCAACTACCGCTTCGTTCCAGCTCTTATCCGGGCGAAGCAGCTCATCGATCAGGGAAAGCTGGGCACTATTCTCAATTTTCGGGCAGCGTATCTTCATTCGGGATACATCGATCCACAGCGGCCGATGAGCTGGAGGTTGAAAAAATCACAATCAGGGGGAGGAGCCCTCTTCGATCTTGGTTCCCACTGTCTCGATCTGGTTCTCCATCTTGCAGGGCAGTGTCGCTCAGTTTTTGCGAGCATGTACACCTATATAGATTCTCGCCCTGCCCGGCGCGGCTCGGACCAGATGGAAAAGGTGGATGTGGATGACGTTGCCTTTCTGCAGCTGGTTCTACGAAATGGGGCCGTGGGTACTGTCGAAGCATCCCGTCTCTCAACAGGAAGCCTGGACGAGCTTAAAATCGAAATCCAGGGGGAAATGGGTGCGCTCCGATTTAACCTAATGGATCCGAACTTTCTCTATTTCTATAATGCTGAGGAAGAGAACTATCCATTTGGGGGCGAAAGAGGCTTCAAGCGAATTGAGTGCATGCAGCGTTATCCAAGTTCGGATATGACGGCCTGCTCGAGGACATCGGTAGGATGGCAGCGTTTACACCTGGAAAGCCAGTACAGCTTCATTCGATCGATACTCAACGACTGTGATCCAGAGCCTAATTTCGCCGACGCGCTTTGGGTGCAACAGATCATGGAGGCTGCCTATAGCTCAGCAGAGCAAAAGCGATGGATAGATCTGTCTTGACAACGATAACCGAAATGGAGGAATGGGATTATGCACGTTCCTTTCGACGCACTCGAAAGACAACACGATGCAGTAAAGGATGAAGTTTTTGACTCTGTGAAAAAGGTATTGGAATCGGGCAAGTACATACTTGGAGAAAATGTGAAGAGTTTCGAGCTGGAATTTGCCGATTTCTGTGATACCCGCTATTCGGTGGGGATAAGCAGCGGCACCGCGGCACTTCAACTCGCCCTCCTTGCCTGCGGAGTCGCTCCTGGAGACGAGGTCATTACTGCCGCGCATACATACATAGCAACGGCATTTGCAATTTCCTATACCGGAGCGAAACCGGTCCTGGTCGATGTCGATCCCGACACGTTTACTCTAGACATCGGGCAGCTGAGGAGGTCGATAACATCCAAAACTAGGGCGATCATTCCGGTACATCTGTACGGGCAGTGCGCGGACATGGATGGAGTACTCGATGTGGCCGGAAACCACGATATAAAAGTGGTCGAAGATGCCGCACAGGCCCATGGGGCAACCTACAGAGGCAGGAAGGCGGGCTCCATGGGGGACATAGGCTGTTTCAGCTTTTACCCGGTAAAAAACCTTGGGGCATGCGGTGATGGAGGCGCCATTACCACGAACAGTGAAGAGTTATACCAGAAAGTGAGCATGCTGCGGTATATGGGGCAGAAGGAAAAATACACCAACCTTACGGTGGGATTTCAAGAGCGCCTGGACGAAATCCAGGCTGCGATCCTGAGGGTGAAGTTGAAGCGGCTCGCGGATTGGAGCGAGCGTCGACGAGCCTGGGCGGGACTCTACAGCAAACTCCTGTCCGATACGGCCGTGATTGTTCCGGATACAAAAGAAGGCAACGGTCATGTGTGGCATCTGTATGTCATTAAGGTGAAGGAACGGGAAGTTGTGCGGGAAAAATTGGAAAAGCGGGGAATAGAGACCCAGATACATTACCCAAAGGCGGTTTACCAGCAGCCGGCGTATCGTCATCTCGGATACGGTGAGGGTTCTTTTCCCGTTACGGAAACCCTGATTCACCAAATACTGTCACTTCCAATGCATCCTTTCTTGAGGGAGGAAGAGGTCCGTTATGTAGCTGAAGCAATAACTGAGTGTGCGGAGTAGCTGAAAAAATTCGTACAGGGGAGACGTTTTTCATGGTTGACCTGACAAAGGACGCAGGTATTCCAATTTTCCTGCATGATAAAGGTGATTTGGATCTCCAGTTCGGTGCGGAACTTAAGATCGACGCTCGTAAGAGCAGGAAATTGGGCGAGATGAAGGCAGTACTGCTGGATAAGGAGGATCTGCTCGAAGAAACCGTTGTTTATAAAATGTACGACGGAGTGTATAGAGAAGAAGACAAGTGGCTTTTTCAGGGGAGGAAGCTCCGCTATGATTTAACGCTCATGTTCCAGGGAAAAGTTGGAAGGGAATTCATCAAGACTGCGGGCCACTACCATTCGATTTCCGATGATAATCTGTTCACGTATCCTGAGCTTTACGAAGTTCTTCATGGTGAGGTCCATTTCGTTCTTCAGAAGAAGGGAAAAAGTGAGGATGAGATTAAAGATGCAGTAGTGATCATTGCCCGGAAAGGCCAGAGGATCGTGGTACCGCCGGACTATGGCCATGTTGCAGTCAATCCCGGCACCGAGCCTCTCGTTCTTGCAAATTGGATCGCCGAAGACTGTAAACCCGATTACCGGACACTGTCCAGGTACGGTGGAGCTGCACTGTACGAAATAGAGGAAAACGGGGGGTTCGGGTTTTTAATGAATGAAAAATACAGGCATATTCGGGGGCATCGGACCATAGAGGTTTCTTCACCTCTTTCCTCTCTGTTTAAACTGAACAGCGATGTTCCGCTGTACAACCTCCTTGTAGATGATCCTGATTTTTTAGACTGGCTGTGGTACCCATCTCGTGCAATCGACAGGTTTGAAGAATATATAGGAAATAAAATCAAAGACAAACCGTAACCCTTATTGGAGGTTCCATGAGCAAGCGAAGAGTAATCGCAGTAGGACAGGCGGGTGTTGATTTTGTGGGCTGCGAACCAAATACATCGCTGCAGAACATGCGGACCTTTGAAAAGGCTGGCGGCGGGACCCCGACCAATACGGCCGTCGGTCTCGCAAAGCTCGGAATTTCGGTGCTTTTCATGGGGAAAGTTGGAGACGACAGCTTTGGTCGTTTTTTAGCGGAGAGTCTGAAATCGAACGGGGTGGATATAACGGAGCTTATATTCGATTATACCGCCAAGACAACAATCGGTTTTGAAAGTACACTGGATAACCCAGAGCTGCTGCTCTATGGTGAACCGGGGCCTCATATCCTGCTGAAAAAGGAAGAGATCAATAAAAAATGCTTTCATAGAGAAACATCCCTTTTCCTCTTCGGCTCGATGACCCTTACCCACAATCCAGGACGTGAAACAACCTTTTATGCGGTAGATGAAGCATTGAAGCAGGATATACCGGTTTCGTTCGATCCGAATCTGCGGCTCTCTCTATGGCCGAGCAAGGCAGAAGCAAAGAAGATAGGGCTCATGGCCATCGCGAAGGCCAATATCGTGAAACTCTCATTTGACGAGTATCGCTTCCTTTCGGATTATGAGGATGCGGAAAAACTGAACGATTTCAGACAATACCATACTATCGATCTGCTATTCGTAACTTCCTGTGACGGCTGTTATTACTGCAATGAAACTGTCTCAGGGTTTACCAATGGATTCGAGGTTGAGGTTCGGGACACCACAGGGGCGGGAGATGGATTTTGTGCGGGTTTTCTCTATAAAATACTGCAATTGAAAGCTGCCCGATCACAGGCGCTGAGTAGCCTGACTGAAGAGCAGCTGGACGATATGGCCAGGTTTGCCAACGCGTGTGGTGCGCTTACCACGATGAAACTGGGGGTCATACCGGCACTGCCCGTGCTGGAAGAGATAAACGCTTTTTTAATGGAACAAGGCTGGAGGAAAAAGTAGTGGAATATTGCATCTTAAAACGAGGGAGGAATTGTCGTGAAGTTGAACAACCAAATAGCGGGGTCCATGGGATCGTATCTTCACTTTCGGGATATGGGTTGGGAGACGGTTTTTAAGGGGATTGCTGGTGCAGGTTTTAAAAATGTGGAGCTCAGCGCCTCGCATGAATGGCAGTCCCATATCGTGGTGGAGGAGGTCACTCCCAAAGACATAGAAAGGCTGAAAGATCTTCTTTCGAAGTACCATCTGCGGGCAATCAGCATGAGCGCACACTGCGACTTGACTACGGGGGAGGGGTTGGATGCGTTTAAGCGCAGGATGGATTTTGCTTCGGAGCTGGGAGTGGGGATACTCATTACAGGGACTGGGAGATGGGGAGGAGAGGAAGATCTGGATAATTTTTACGCACATATAGGGGAGGTTTCGGATTACGCACAGAAGCGAGACCTGCTGGTAGCGTTGGAGACGCATGGGAACGGGTTCACGGGCGAATCGCATACAGGATCGGGGAAGCACTATCTGCCCATTATAAAGCATATCGATAGGGAAAATGTCAGGGTTTGCTACGACACGGCAAACGTCATCTTTTATGAGGGAGTGAGGCCTGAGGAGGACATCGTATACGTAGAGAATTACCTGGGGTATCTGCACGTCAAGGATAAGAATCTGCTTCGAGGGGTTCTGAACTTTCCGGCGCTGGGCCGGGGGAATATCAACTTTGCGCGGATATTCGATGTTTTCAGGAGGGTGAATTACACAGGTCCCTTCAGTGTGGAGATCGAGCTGAGTCCTCCGACTCCTCCGAACAGGCTGAACATCGAAGATTTCAACAGGGCGCACGTGGAGTCGTACAAGTTCTTACAGAATTATTTTTCATCGCTGTAGAAAGGACATTGAATGATGAGGTCCGGTAATAGATGGGACGGAATACATAATCCGGGGCCGAGCGGAAGAAGGAGAGGGGCAGAATGAAAGCCGGCGTGTGTAAAGATATCATTACACCACCCATTGGGACGCCTCTGGCAGGTTATGCATTCGAAAAGCTCCCGTCATCCGGCATCCATGATCAGTTGTGGGTCCGGGCGGTAGTATTGGAAGAGGAATCCACGAGGGTGGCGCTCGCCATGTGCGATGTTCTCGGTTTCGACGGTTTTTTAATCAGTAAGATAAAGAGTTGCATAAAGGATACTATCGATATTTCAGAAGACAACATCGTAGTGGGAGCGACCCATAACCATGCCGGCCCGGTGGGGCTTTTCGGATTTCAGGAGCATGACGGTGTACTTGCACGGGTCATCGGGCCGTACGCAGGATTCGAGCCGGATGAATGTCTTATCGATATCACCGCCAGGAAAATTGCAGGTGCAATCGCACATGCGGCGCAGGACCTCCACGAGGTAAAGGCGGGAACTTTGGTCGGAGCCATCGAAGGAATCGGGCAAAACAGAAGAGCTCCCGGGGCAGTCAACGATCCCGACGATATGGTTACCCTGCTTCAGGGTCCGGGTTATCCCCTGTGCATTCTCTACAGCTATGCGTGTCATCCCACAGTGCTTCATCAGGAAAACCGTTGCCTGTCGGCAGATTTTCCCGGATTCAGCAATGATCGGCTGGAGAATGCAACTTCTGCGTTTCCCATGTACATGACGGGGGCTGCAGGTGATATCAGCACGCGATATACCAGGAGGGAGAAATCTTTTGACGAAGTGAAGCGTTTCGGTACTATTCTGGCCGGGGAGACATTAAAAACGATGAGCAGTATTCTTCCGGAGGAAGTAAGGGACCTTGATATTTTGAGTAAAAGGGTTTCGCTTCCTGTGAAGAAGCTCCCGCCCAAAGAACATGTGCTTGAAATTCTCAAGGATGCGAAAAACCGCCTGGAAAGTCTCGGTCGGCACAATGCATCACCTGCTGAGGTAAAAACCGCGGAAACTCACGTTGAAGGGGCAAAAATTGCTCTCGATCTTCTTGAAGAAGGAAGGATCAACAGGCTTGATCGGATTGAAATTGAATTGAAGCTGTTGAAGTTAGGCAATACAGCTTTCCTGTTCGTGCCGGGTGAAATGTTCGTTCGGATAGGGAAAGCGATGAAGGCGTATGCACGATCTAAAGGGTACTTTCTCCACGTATGCTGTTATGCAAACGGGTACATCGGGTACATACCCACCCGTGAAGCATTTCAGGATCACGACTACGAGTCATGGGCTGCGATCGTGGGAGAAAACACGGAATCTACATTAATCGATTCGTTGGAGAAAATGCTAATAAATCACCATTAGAGTGATCTTAAATATTATGGAATACCGCACGCTTTGTAAAAATGGACCGGAAATTTCTGTTCTCGGTTTGGGCGCGTGGCCGATAGGTGGAGGAATGGGCAAGGTAGATGAAAGCACCGCCGTTTCCACCATACATGCGGCAATTAACAACGGGATAACAACAATCGATACGGCCCAGTATTACCGTACCAGCGAGTCCATCATAGGAAAGGCGTTAAAAAACGGGTACCGATTCCGCTGTTTTCTTGCAACCAAAGCCAGTTATGACTTCTCCGGAAAAGGCATCGTCTCGGCTATGGAAAACAGTCTCCGGGCTCTGGGAACGGATTACGTGGACCTCTATCAGATCCACAACTGGGACCCCGTATATCCCATTGAAGAGAGCATGGAGACGATGATCAGGCTGCGGGAACAGGGAAAAACTCGATATATAGGGGTTTCGAATTTCAATAAAGAACAGATGCAGCAGGTGCTGCGCACTGCCGGATTCGAATCCAACCAGCTCCGCTACAATATGTTCGACCGTCAGATGGAAAAGGTGGTTATTCCTTTTTGCGAGCATCAGGATATCGGGGTCCTCGCGCACAGCCCGTTGGCCAAGGGCTTGCTGACGGGGAAATATACAAGAGAGCATCGATTTCTGCAGGACGATGAACGATCAGGATTCCCCCGCTTTTGGGGAAAAAATTTCTCGACCTACCTTGAGGTGGTGGAGAAGTTAAAGGGCATTGCATGGGACAAAGGATTGAGCATGGTCCAGCTCAGTATCGCATGGGTCCTTAGAATGTCCGCTGTCACCTGTGTTTTGGTCGGTGCAAAGAATCCTCAGCAGGTAGTCGAGCATCTTGGAGCTCTGGGCGTCAAATTCACCGAGGGCGATTTGAGACGCATCGATAGCATATTGGCAGATGCGCCGGATGTACCGCACAGCTGAGGTTGTTTTTCTTTACGTATTATCGAGGAGGGGGAATAACGATGAAACAGAAAGTAGGAGCAACAACCAGTTGCTGGACCGGATTCACCCTGGAAGAGGCATTACAGGGGATATCAAAGGCGAGTCTTAAGCATGTGGAGCTGTCTTCAATGTACGAGGTATGTGATAGTAAGGGAGACATCGCCGAGCATGTTGTCCCTGAAAATATGGGTGAAGAAGACTTTAATGCTTTAAAAAAGAAAATACAGAGCTACTCTCTTTCACCGATGAGCATCAGCGGGCATGTCGACCTGGTGAAATCAGAAGGTATGGAAGCTTTAATGAAGAGAATTGATCTTGCCCGCAGTATTGGTGCGGCTGTAGTAAACACCAAAACAGGAGATCCATCATCACAAGAGGAGATAGAAGGTTTTTACAAGCATGTGGAGGAAGCTGCAGAGTACGCGGCACATAATAAAATTTTTATAGGACTGGAAACTTCGGGCAGGTACTTCAACACCGCTAAAAAGGCAGCACCAATCCTGGAAAAAATCAACTCTGAATATATAAAGCTCAACTATGACACCGCCAATGTTATCTACTACGAGGATGTTTTGCCTGAAGATGATATCGAGTACGGCGTTGAGTATCTGGTGCATATCCATCTGAAAGACAAGAGAGGAGGCAAGGGAGAATACGATTTTCCCGCTCTTGGAAAGGGCACCATTAACTTCGATAGAATATTCAGCATCCTTTCCAAGTATAACTACAGCGGCCCTTTAAGCATTGAAATAGAGTTTGACGGAAAACACAACGAAACTTTGGCTACAATCAACAAAGCAGTCGTAGAATCATGTGCATTCCTTAAACAGTTTTTAGATTTCTAATAGCATTTGCTCCTGAATTTTTTCAGGATGGGTATTGTTGTTGGATTAATATTAGAGAGTTAATAAAAAATGGAAAGGGAGGAGGTGACGTAGTGTAAAACAGTGAAGGTTCAAAAAAATTTTAGAATATAGAAGGAGGAAGATTACTATGGGTAAAAAAGTAGTTTTTGTTTTTGCTGCGCTTATTTTGCTGGTTTTCTGTTTCGTGCTTGCAAGTGGAGGTAAAAAAGAAGAGGAAAAAATAAGCATAACTTTCTGGCATCATGAAACCCCTGCTCATAGGGTAAAGGCGTTTCAGCAAGTGATTGACAAGTATATGAAGCTTCATCCCAACGTGCAGGTGACCCAGGAAGTTGTTACTTGGGAGGATGCGTGGCCCAAGACGCTGGCTTCAATAAATACGGGTACCTCCCCTGATTTTCAGTTCGATCTTCCAGATCTGAACATCTCTGCATATCAGGCCGGGGGTATTATCCCTGTGGACGATCTGGTAGATAAGATCGACAAGGAACAGGGATACTTCAAATCCGTGTCCAATCCGTACTACCATCATGGGCATTACTGGGGCGTTCCTATCTGGCACATACCTTTTGCGCTGATTTATCGTCCCAGCTACTTCCAAAAGTATCTTGGAACAACCAAGCCGCCAAAGGATTGGGATGAGTTGTTGGAGTATGCCAGGAAACTTACCATAGACAAAGATGGAGACGGGACTCCTGATATCTACGGTATCGGGATAGTCGCGGGGAAGACACTGTGCACAGCAGAGCAGATATGGGCTTTTTTAGCCCAAACGGGCACTACCCTGTTTGATAAAGATGGAACGGTAAGCTTCTACAGCCCTGAGGCGATAAAGGCACTGCAGATGTATAAAGATCTCTTCAAATACGCTCCCCCCGCTGCCACAGGCTGGTCATGGGGTGAACTCGAAATGAACTTTCCGGCCGGCACTATCGCTATGATGCCCTACTTTGGAGCCATCCTGAAATCCTTCTACGATCAGAAGAATCACGACCTTGCTTCGGCTCCCCTGCCCTACCCCAAGGACGGTAAAGAGGGGACTCTGGTATATCCTGCAGCACTGATGGTTTTCAAAACAGCGGAGCAAAAAGGCGAAAAACACCTGAACACTGTAAAGGATCTGATCCTGTTTATGATGGAGCCTGAGAACAACTATATTCTGACTGCGGTTCAGGAGCCGGGGTTGTACATGCCAGCGACAAAGGCGAATCTGGAATATGAAAAATTCTGGAGCTACGGTCCCGTTGCTGAATACAAGGATTTTGTCAAACCACTCGCAGATACCGTAGAGTATGGAAGCCTGTTCGGGTTTACTCATGGAGCGGTGAATCTGGCAATCGGCTCGATTTCAGGAGAGAATGTTCTGGCTGACATGGTACAAAAAGCGATAATTCAGAATGTCTCAGCGGATGAGGCGATAAAATGGGCTCATGGGAGGATGGTGGAGATCTCTTCAAAGTCAAAGTAGAAATTTGGAATTAAGGCTGTACACTAAGAGGGCGTATTGCATATAATACGCCCTCACGGATTATTCCAGAGAAAAGAGCAGGAAGCATAGTCCAGGGAAAAGGAAAGATAGTGCCACAGAAGAAAAGCTCAATAAAGGGATACTTATTTTTATCACCAATTTTACTCCTTATCACCATCATTCTTATCTACCCTTTCATACGTGTTATATTCATATCCTTTTTTACAACCCAGTTTGGTTTTGGCAAAATGGAGTTTTCCGGTATCCAGAACTATATATCCCTGTTCAAGGATGAAGTTTTTCGAATTGGGGTGCGTAATTCATTTATATGGACCATAGGCTCCTTGATTCTTCAACTATCCATACCTTTGGGACTGGCGCTTCTGTTGAACAAGAAATTCCGGGGAGGGAACATAGTTCGGAGCGTAATACTTATTCCATGGATAACTCCTGTGGTGGGAGTGGCCATGATGGCTCGCTGGATATTAGAACCCCAACTTGGTATTGCTAACAAGATACTGGTCGGGTCAGGCCTTTTTCAAAAACACATAAACTTTTTGGGGTCCATGAGCAATGCACTTCCCACACTTATGGTTATAAGTAGCTGGCAGTTCATACCGTTTGGCACATTGCTGATGCTGGCTGCTCTTCAGACAATTTCATCTGAGCTATACGACGCTATAAAAATCGATGGTGCAAATGCATGGCAAATCTTTCGGTTTCTCATATTTCCGCTGGTTGGTTTAATGATTGGATTTGTGTTCTTTTTTGGTTTTGTGTGGAACTTCAATACGTTTGCACTCATCTGGATGACCACGGAGGGAGGACCAGTAAATTCAACCATGACTCTGCCGGTACTTATTTATAGGATAGCGTTCAAGAGTTTCAACATGGGAGAAGCAGCAGCCATGGCGACCATAGTCGGCTTCTTTCTCATAGCAGTGGGTTTTTTATTTTTTAAATACGTGTGGAAGAGGGCTGAGCAATAAATGCAAACTTTAAAAAAAAATCTGATACGGCGCAGAACGATGGCCCTAATTTTTATTCTTGTAATAGTGGTTATTCTGTTCATTGATTTATTTCCTTTCTATTGGGTCTTAATATCTTCTCTTCAGTCGAATATCAAAATTCTTACTGGAAAGACAAGACTTTTTCCCTCAAGGATAACGCTGAAAAATTATGCCGATCTGCTTCTGGAGACGGCAGGAGTAACAGCTTTTCGCCATTACATCCTTAATAGCCTGAAGGTTTCCCTTGCTGTGGCAATTTTATCAACAGGAATTGCGATTTTAGGCGCGTACGGCCTCTCACATTACCAATTTCACGGAAGAGAGTTTATAGGAAGAATGCTTCTTTTCATCTATGTTTTCCCGACTATTCTAATAATCATTCCTGTATATGGAATAATGTCAAAATTTAAATTAGTGGATACACATCTATCTCTCATATTAATCCACACCACTCTGGCCGCTCCTTTCTGTACATGGCTTCTTAGATCGTTTTTTGATTCCGTGCCTCTGGAGCTCGAAGAGGCCGCCAAGATTGACGGGTGCAATAAGTTCCAGGCCTTCATTCGTATTGCCTTGCCCATTTCTGCGCCGGGGATACTGACAGCTGGGATTTTCGCCATGATCACTTCCTGGGGCGAGTACATCTTTGTTTTGATCATGATCAACAGTGGAACGAAAAAAACAGTTCCTTTGGCTCTTGCAGCATACATGTCGCACGTCGATATCCAATGGGGGAGGCTCCTTGCGGGCAGCGCTCTGAATGTTTTACCGATTTTGATGATATTTTTACCCCTGACCAGGTATTTCCTGAAGGGATTCATGGAAGGAGCGCTCAAGTAATTTGCATCGGGGGATGAGAATTGAGAAATAGATGAAAATAAAAGAAATAACCCTGATAAAAGAAGCGCTTGATAAAACAAAGGTTATAGACCCTCACTGCCATTTAAGGCCGGACAAGCCGTCTGCTGAAACCCTCGCTGATATACTGCTGTACCACCATCTTTGGATTGAGCTGGTTTCTTCAGGAATGGATCAATTTGAAGTAACACGCAGCGGATTTCCCCAGGAGCTTGTAGATCCTGAGATATCTTCACTTGAACGAGTGCGAAGGGCCGTCAAGTATTTGCCGAACATCCGCAACACCACTATTGGCTTACTCTTTCGATGGATTATGCGGGAGCTTTACGGCATAGAAGATGAGCTTGGAGAAGAAAATTGTGAGAATATCTTTCATAGAGTCGGTGAACGAATGTCGGATCCTGCATGGGTTGAGAAAATATTGGGGGATTACTGCGGCATCGAATACAGTATTACGGTCAATACCGATTCTACACCCTCTTCAGCAAGGTTTTTGCAGGGAAAAGAAGGGGTACCTGTAAATATTGTGCGTGAATACATCGTAAGCGGCAAAGAAAATCCGAAAAAAGTGCTCGAGTCAATGGAGCAGGATTTCGGAAGGGAGATCAACCGTGCTTCGGATTATATCGATTATCTTCAAACATTTGCACGACGGTTCATGGATGGAAATTATAAATTCGCAGGGATATGGATTCTGCCCGGTATAACGGATGAATTATCGAGGGAGCGATATATAGATGGTATTATTCAGACGGTAAAAAAAGGGAAGCAGTTGAGTCCGATTGAAATAGGAAGTTTTTGCTACTTCGGGACCGTCAGTTTTCTTCGAGAGTTGAGAAAATCCATAATCAAGACGATTCAGATTCTCACCGGTGCCTACGTTCTGCCCCCGCATCGCTCAGTCACGAGATGGAACAGGAGCTTTGTGGAATCCATGGGGAAAATAGCCCATGAGTTTGAAGATTTTCATTTCAGCATCTCGTCCGCATCGGATATCTATACCCACGATTTAGGGATACTTGCCAAGCATATACCTAACGTTAGTGTTGCGGGATATTGGTGGCATACACTCTATCCGTTTTATATAAAAAAGTCTTTAGAGACACGGCTGGATATGGTTCCCATGAATAAAATAATCGGGTTTTTCTCTGATGCCTACCACATAGAGTGGTGTTATCCAAAACTCAAGATGATTAAAAGCATCCTTAAAGACATCCTGATGGAAAGAATAAACAGGGGATGGTACGATACTGAGCTTGCCTGTGTTATCGTTCGCAAGCTTTTTTATGATAATCCAGGAAGAATATATAGTATCGAAACTGTTTGAAATAATCGTTTGTGAATCGATAAAAGAGGCTCAATCTATTTTAGAAATGACAAGAACTATGTCCGAAAAAAAACGTGAAATAAGATTCGAGCTGTTGAGACCGCAGCAGATTATTGAAGAACAAAAGAGATGCTCATTGATTTTTATCCCGGTTGCCGGATTGGAATATCACGGTCCTCACCTTCCTTTGGGAGTGGATTCCCTGAATGCGACTTTAACCGCTTATGAGATATGCAGAAGATTGGGGAAAGGAGTTGTGCTGCCAACGTTGTATTGGAGTACGGAAAGAGAACGTCCCGGCTGGATGGCGGAAAACCTGGGTTTTCGTTCTACCGATTGGATCGTCGGGATGGATTTTCCCACGGCCGCATGGAAAAGCCACTACTACCAGGAGCATATTTTCGGGTTTGTGCTGGTGAATAAAATAAAAATGTTGATATGTCATGGCTACGAGGTGCTGGTGATCGTGAATGGTCATGGCGCGGTAAATCATATCGCTGCTATTGACAGGATTTCCAAGCACTATTCACATACGTCGGATAGCCTTGTGGTATGGGGTCTTGCCTTACCGAAAAAGCTCATTGAAAAAAACATGGTGGGACATGCCGATTTGTACGAGACTTCTCTCATGCTTTATTACCAGACCCTGCTGGGGTCGGATTCGCTGGTTGATTTAAGCACTCTCCCGAGAAAGGATATACCGATACGGTATCCGGACTATTCGATCGTCGATGGTTATGGATTTTCAGAAAACCCTGATCCGGAAAAGGTCGTGAGAAAGGATCCCAGAAATGCAAGTGAGAAATTCGGCAAAGAGATACACGAAGAAGTGGTAAAGGAATTTATCGCATTAACCGAGAGTGCCTTGAAGGTAAAAGGAATAGAGGAATCTTGAGGACAGTCTTGTGTACGCGTTTTCTCATTAGGACCGCCATTGCTTTACGAATGAATTGAACGAATGGGTGCAGATTTATATCGGTAATGCCAGCTGGCCTCAATCAGCAATTTTCGTAAGTGAGTATTCCCCGATTTGGTTATACCCCTTGCGTCCGTGCGCTCCTGCATGAATACGCCCTCGGCACGAGACACAGAAACGCACAGAACGTCTCTGCACTCTTAAATTGTTTGAAATCTCCTACCTCACAGATGATCGAAAGTATCGTGAGATACTCAAACTGAGACGTATGAACTTCCTGTAAGTTGTTATGTAATGAACGTATCGGGTGTGGAAATGACGGGGGCGTATGAGCTTTTTGAGATGGTTGGGAAGGAACATTCTGATATACTCAAGCGATGTGAGTATGGACTTGGAAATCGAGAGTATGATGATAGAAAGCTACTAGAGTGTACAGGTGTGCTTAGAGACCTTTGGAAAAGGGTATGAAATAGATTGTTGATCAAAGGAAGAGGTGAAAATACACAAAAAAAGTGACATAGTTCGGAAATAGAGTCGTGCTGGGATTTGATATACTAAAAGCCCACATCAAAATGAATGTTCAGTGCGGCCTAATACGAGTGAAACTTTAACAGCGCAAATGCCTTCAATAAGATATGACTTGCGGTGAATGTTCGCTCAGATTATACTTGTTTCGTATATACAATTTATGGTTTTATCCATTGTAACATATGTATTCCATGTCGAAGAGAGCGGGTATTTTATACAGGAAATTTATGCTCAAGTGACTATATTACCATTACCCGTAACTACAATTTACAGGTAAAACCATACGGCACGTGTTCATCCGACCTGCAGCCGGCTGAATGGGCTCGCTGCGCGGCTGTAAAGAAAGACGACTAGTCCGCGAGTCTTATTGGTTTTTTCTTTTAAGATTGAAAGTTCACGTGTCTATTAATTCTTACGAGCAGTATTAAGTACCAGGTGAAAGATGGAGCGAAGTAAAGACTGGATAGATGAAGCAGAAGGCGACCTTATTCACGCCAAAAATGATATAAAAGGCGGTTTTTATAACTGGGCCTGTTTTTCTGCCCAGCAATCCTCGGAGAAGGCAGTTAAAGCAGTCTTTCAAAAGATGCATGCTGAAGCGTGGGGACATTCTGTGGCTGATTTGTTGGATGAGTTATCAAAAAAGCATAAAGTACCCGAAAAATTGGTTCAGGGAGCTATGGAACTGGACAAAGCTTATATTCCAGCCAGATATCCCAATGCCCATCCATCAGGTTCGCCTCGAAGAAAATATACAAGGGGGGAAGCTGAAAGGCTCACTGATTATGCAGAAGAAATATTCGGATTCTGTACGGATCTTCTATCCCTTATATAATAATGAAGTGATTATAAAAAAAATAAACCGACGGCTCCGGTTTCTTGAATCCAAGCTTTCTATTTTACTTGTTGCGCTTTTTGGCTCCTATGCTACCGGTCATTATACAACTGCAAGCGATATAGATGTTCTGGTTATATACAAAGGAAAACAAAAAAAAGATGCCTACCAGATTGTAAAAAAGACCCTCGGTATACACGGGCTGGAACTCCATATATACACCGAATATCAAGCCCGGAGAATGTCAACGACCATTCAGAAGATGATAAAGAATGGGATTGTTCTTTACCAATCTGAGGCTGGATTGGAAGACATTTCTTCCGGTAGATTTCCAGCAGGCGGTTAAGAAATCCTATTCCATGCTGTCTGATTTATTGTGAAACAGGCAGGGATTTGTCCGGAATAATCCGGCCGATTTCATTGTGTTACGGTTGAATCACTGCTAAGATGCAGCTCCCACAAGCCGACCCTCATACCGTTACCTGAATATATACACGCTTCCCTTGTCGTTGTACTCGTAGGTGTGTGTTGCGCCAATGACAGTGTAGGTGTCTCCTATGGCAATCGAGCGGCCGAAGTAGGTGCTCACGGCTGCATCCGAGGGGGTAAGGGTTTTTTGAAGCTCCCATGTATTCCCCGAGCTTCTGTTATAGATGTATGCGGCTTCGCTGTCGGTGTTTGCATCGTCCCTGAAGACACAGCCGACGATTGTGATATCTCCCCGCAGAGCGACGGGAAAACCGAAGAAGTCGTTCTCGTGGGGGGTCCCCGGCGTCATCTCGAAGGGGGTAGTTTCCCATACGCCGGAGCTGGAATTCTGGAACATGTACACCTTTCCGGAAAAAGCAGAGGAATCGACCATCTTCTGAGGAGCGCTCACCGCCAGAATACCGTCACCTATGGCAACACTTAATCCGAATCCGTCGCCGGCTTCTCCATCGGGCGCAATTATTCTTGCATCGTGCTCCCATCCGTCCACAA
>CAZFTJ010000035.1:0-15329 GCA_964521865.1 uncultured Spirochaetota bacterium
GGATGATTCTTGTCGGTATCAGGCTTTTCCAGCTGGTGAAGAAGGGCGGGGATTCGATTTGGATGATAAAAATACACAGAGGAGATTCTCGATAGAGGGGGCTCGATCATGCCTGAATATGAAGTGTTTTGGGGTGAGGCTCACGACAATACCTATCAATTTGCTTCCATGCCGGCAGGTATCGAAGAAGTGTTTCGTCGGGCTGCTTCGCACCTTGATTTTTATGCAGCCGCCTACTATACGGCTTTTGCAGGCGCCTTTATAGAAGGAGGCCATCTCTCCGAAACCGACAAACCCTACGGGCTGATACTCGAAGGATGGAAAGATCAGAAACGGCTCGATCGGGAGTGGTCCGAAATTCAGGAGGTCTCGAAATCCATGAATCGTGACGGAGAGTTTGTCACCTTTCCCGGGTATGAATGGCAGGGTGATGGTTCCTCCGGCGACCATAACGTCTATTCGCTCAAAGAGGGATTGCCCATATTTCGCGTTAATACCGTTGCAGAGCTCTATGAATGCCTCAAGGGGTATGAGGCGATCGCCATACCGCATCATACGGCGTATCGGCCGGGCAGGCGCGGTCGGGATTGGTCCGTGTTCGATGAGAAGATATCCCCTTTCTCGGAAATATACTCCATTCATGGCTGTTCTGAGACCGACGAGGAGCTGATCGGCCTCAGGCAGAACTCACATATGGGGCCCGGGCAGGGGGGCGGAACATATCAGGATGCGCTCGATCGAGGATATCACCTCGGCGCAATGTGCTCGACTGACAACTGGGGAGACATGCCGGGCCACTACGGGAATGGCCGTATAGCCTGTCTGGCAAAAGCACTCTCAAGGGAAAAACTATGGGAAGCGTTCAAGGCGCGTCGTGTCTATGGCGTAACAGGAGACCGTATTCTGATAGATTTCCGTATAAACAATGCCGTCATGGGAAGTATCTTTCGAAACCCGGGAAAGAGGTCCATACGGGTGAGTGTTGTCGGCTCGGATGCGCTCGATCGAATCGAAATTCTGAAAAACGGCCGTGTTTTCGAGACCTACTGCCATCAGGGAAACTGGGATCTTCCGAAACCGGGACGGCGCTCGCGGTTCAAGATTCGTATCGAGGTCGGATGGGGACCGCGGCCCAACGAGCTGGAAGTTCCCGATCGAAAATGGCGCGGTGAGCTCATCCTGAGCAGGGGCAGAATTGTCGGATTTGAGCCGTGCTGGATTTCTCCGGGCCAGGGCCGCCCGAAATGGGAGGGCGGCAGAGTGGTATTAGATATGCTGAGCTCTTCAAAGAATCTGAAGGAGCGTGTGCAGAATGCAAATGTATTCGAATTCGAATCCGGGATGGAAAGCACGCTCACGATCAGGCTAAACGGCATTGAAGAAAAAGCAAAGATTGCAGATTTCGCTGCCGGCAGCCGCATTGTCTGGTATAAGAACGAGTGCATTGAAATGCTTGATGAGCTTGCCGGGCTCAAGCCCGGAATCGCGGAGAGGGAAGACATCTACTTTATCATGGCTTATCTGGCGAAGGTGCATCGTATCATACCCGAAGCCGGCTACAAAGCGGATATTGAGATAGAGGATGATGAGCCCTTACAAAAGGAGACGAACTATCGCATCAGGGTCGAGCAGCGAAACGGCCAGAGGGCCTGGTCGAGCCCAATATGGGTTCAGCCGTAGAACCTTAACGTATGCGTGCATGAAACAGTACCGATTCCGTACAATGAACAACCGGCTTTTATTTGGAAATTACACGGTATAATGCTCTGTCTCGTGTACGAGTTGCGATTCCAAGATACGTGGCGGTTTATCCTTCAGGAGTTTTTCTCATGAAGCATCTGTACATGGCAAGACCGATTAAGATTCACAATAAAACTGCTCCCAACAGGATCGTATATCATCCAATGGAATGCTGTGATGCCGATGAAAATGGCGATCCGACGGATTTGACGCTGGAGCGGTACAGGAGATTCGCAGAGGGGCGGCCGGGCATCATATTCGTCGAGGGATGCAAGGTTACCAGAGAGAGTCACGGGAGAATTCGCGATCTCGGAGCCGAGCCACATAATAGAGAGGGCCTCGGCACTATCGTGAAAACCATTCGTGAGGTCAGTCCGGATACGCTTGTGCTCTTTCAGATATCGCACGACGGACGCCGCTCGGGATCGTTCTCGCGGGTCGTTTCCGTTTATCCTACCGGCGACCCGTCGATCCATGTACTGACAACAGAGGAGCTCGTCGCGATTGAGGATATGTTCGCAGTGTCCGCCCGGGTTGTAGATCAGGCCGGTGGAGACGGCATCGATTTCAAAGCGTGCAACGGCTACCTCGGCTCCGAAATCCTTCGACCGGCAAACAACCGCACGGACGGCTACGGCGGGAGTTTCGAAAACCGGACACGTTTCTTCAGGGAAACCGTCGACAAGATTCGAAGGGTTGTGAGACCCGATTTCATACTCGGTGCCCGGATCTCCAGAGAGGTAATACCAGGGGGTGTGGGAAGCACTGAAGCCGGCAGCTGCGATGAAGACCTCACGGAATTAGTGGATTTCGCCCGGTTGATGGAAGGGGAGGGCATGCACTACGTGAGCGTTCATGTGAGCAATGCGGCTTACTTTGCCGAAAAATGGGTGCAGATGCCCACAGACAAGAATCCTGAAGATGTGTTCGTTCATTTCCGTTTGACCGGACTTATAAAGAAGGCCGTACATATACCTGCCATGGGAGCCGGCTACTCCTATCTCGGAAAGGGAAACAACAGGCTTTCAGGAGACGGTCCGATGAAGAAGAGCTTCACCTGCTGGGCTGAAAGAAATTTGAAAAATAACGGCACAGATATGGTTGGTGTAGGACGCCAGTCGTTGGCGGATCCGCATTTTGCACGAAAAATCCTCGACGCCAGGGAGGATGAAATAAACTACTGCACAACCTGTCAGGGCTGCTTCAGTTTGGTTACTTACCAGGAGCGTGCGGGGTGCGTGGTCTACGATGAACGCTACGGCGAATCCTACAGACGGCTTCGAAAGAGGCTGCAAGGCGAGGGGGCCTCGCGTACGTGAAGGAGCTGTTTTCAGACGCATGACTGTGGCAGGAGTTGAGTATGTCTGATACGAAAATTGGAGTCGGCATTATCGGAACGGGCAGAAGGGGCTACGAGCTGGGCCTTTGCATCATCGATCTCTATAAAAAAACCGATCTCGAAATACGGGCGCTCTGCAACAGAACGAGATCGAGAATGGAGGAGGCGCACTCGTCCATCATGACGAGATACCGGAAACAGCACGGGGTTTCTCCGTCAATCTCGCTGTTCGAGAAACACGGGGATCTCATACGCGACTCCCGCGTGGATCTCGTTATGATCGTGACGCCCACGTACGCGCATGCCGAGCAGGCTGTGGAGGCGCTTCGTTCCGGGAAGAGGGTGTTCCTGGACAAACCAATTGCCCGGAATCTCGAAGGGGCTCTTAAAATTAGGGGGACGGAGCACAAAAGCGGCAATCGGCTGGTTATGGGCTTCACCCGGCGGTTCGAGCAGAAGTGGCTCGATACGTTCGATCTCGTTCAAAGCGGCATAATCGGGGGGGTGAAGATGCTTCTCCACAGGGCCGTGGTTCCCTATCACAATATATTTCAATCCTACATGCGGCGTCGTGAATGGTCGGGCGGTGCTCTTGCAGAGAAGGTATCGCATCTGTTCGACGTTCTCAACTGGTTCGCTGGAGAACCCCCCGAGCGGCTCTCGTCGTTCGGGGGGAGGCTCGTTTATGCCGCACAAGAGGGTGCTCCGCTGCGATGCAGTATGTGCGGCAGAGAATGCCCCTATCGCGTCGGAGAAAGGCAGCAGATGATCAGACCGGATACGATGGTGGATTTCGATGATTCACGGATCGGGGAATCCGAGCTCATCAAGATGCACGATATCTGTGTATGGCTACCGGGAGCGGATATCAACGATCACGGCGTGATCAATATCGCCTACCTCGGAGGAATCAGGGCGTCGGTGTTCTGGTCTCTCTTTGGTCCCGATTCGGACGATCAGGAGACATTCGAAATTGTCGGGGAGAGCGGAAAAATTCTCCTGACGCGTCACCTCGGAAGGATCGATATCCTGAGTATGTACGGTGTACGGCATGAAGTTCTGGACGACAGGCCGGAAAACTTCGGAAATTCCCATTTCGGGGCGGATCATCGGCTGATCATGGAGCTCGATCGGTACTGCAAGAATGGAGTTTCACCAGTATCGGCGCGGGAAGGCCTCGGGGCGGCACGATTGGTGGAAGCCTCTCACAGATCGATGGATTCAGGAGGAGAGCTCATCCATATGCGCGATGTGCCTGGTGCGGAGCTTCTATGAGCGGTACGGATATCGCCGGAAAATAACTTGACATAATAATACCCGCGGTATATAAGTACAGTACTCTGAGGCAGGATGTGTGCAGCACCTGTTCCTTCCGGAAGCATTGTCAGAAATCAACTCACAACAATACGTGGTTCCGGCAAGCGGGCTGAGACTGTATCGTGAAAATAATTGCATTTTACAGAACGTGATTTATACTAAATTGATCCTACAGAGTGTACATGCAGTACAGTTGTGCAGTCCACTCGAGGGGAAAGGAGATGATGTAGTATGGAGGTTTAGTATCAACCGCCGGAAATTAGTCGGGTGTTTCATGGCAACATCCGGAACATTATTTTATTTACGGAAAGGGGGATGTTATGAAAAGCAGATCGATTTTTTGTGTGCTGCTGATTCTATTGTTTGTCCTTGCCTCTGCCGGGCTTTTCGCAGCGGGCCAAAAAGCTGAGGAAGGCGGCCTGGAGCTTACTGAAATCACCATTCAGTATCAATTGAATACGCTCTTTGCAGTGCAGAGTGTTGCACTGGAAAAGGGCTGGTTCGAGGAAGCGGGATTCACAAAGGTCAATATCAAGAACTTCACTTCCGGGAATCTCGCAGGCGAGGCACTGATAGCCGGGGAGCTTTCAGTGTGGGTCCCGGGCAATATGCCCGTCATCAGTATGAGGCACAACGGTGTCCCCATTGTAGTGACCGGTATGCTCAATGTATGCCCTGCCGAGTACCTGCTGGTGCGAAAAGATGCGGGTGTGAGTAAACCCGAAGACCTGTACAACATTACAATTGGCCTTGTCGTCGGATCTACGGCACAGGGTGTGCTCTGGAACCTCGCCAATCATTATGGACTGGATAATGAGAGGTTGAATGTGGTAAACCTCGCACCGCCGGAGCAGATTACCGCACTCAGGAACAATGAAATTCAGGCAATGCTCGTCTGGCCGCCGGCTGCATACCAGGTGAGGGATATTGCCGACTACATGTTCGACAGCAAGAAGTTCTCGCATACCGACGTGCCGATGGTATTTGCGGAGAGCTTTCTAAAGAAATACCCCAACACGGCAAAGGCGATCATGGAGGTTCTGTACAGGGGCCAGGACTGGTGCGCCGATCAGTCTAACTGGGACGAGGCGCAGAGGATCCACGCAAAGAGGTCGGAACAACCCTTGGAGCTTGTTAAGGAGATGTGGCTCGATTACTGGGACCCCAGTCAGCCAAACGGATATCTGGACCAGCGTTTTGTCGACGATTTCAGGGGCTACACCGCATTCCAGAAGGCAACCGGTCGTATCCGTGAACCTATCCAGGATATTCTCGCGTACACCGATACGGACATACTCAAACAGATCAAACCTTCATACGTCAAGGTGGAGGGAAAGTGGAAACCGTAAGGGTATACTGAATCTGGAAGCGCATCGATTTCCAGGACACGAAGGCACGAAGCATTCGAACAATAAACTCATTAAACGCTATTTTTAGAGATCGGTGCGCTTTAGATGATATGTATTCTCATCGTGCAACAGGATGTGCAAATATGGAAATCGACGATGCCAGTGGTACGGTTACTGTCCGTCACGTGACCAAGCAGTTCGACATTGAAAATCCAGATCAAGGGCTTGCAATCAAAGGTGTCAGCTTCAATGTGCAGCCCAATGAGTTTTTGACAATAGTGGGTAGAAGCGGCTGCGGAAAATCTACTATGCTCAATATTATTGCCGGACTGCTCACTCCTACCGAGGGAGAGGTGCTGATACACGGAAAACGGGTAACAGAGCCCGGATTGGATCGGGGTATGGTTTTTCAAAGTGCGAGCCTCTTCCCGTGGCTCAGGGCCGTTGAGAACATCGAGTTCGGTCCACGAAACATCGGTACGCCCAAAGATGAGAGACGGGCCCTTGCCCGGGAACTTATCAAGCTTGTCGGTCTGGAGGGTTTCGAAAACAAGTATCCGAGGGAACTTTCAGGCGGCATGCAGCAGCGTGTTGCAATAGCCCGCGCAATGGCCATGGATCCCGAGATTCTCCTCATGGATGAACCGTTCGGGTCTCTGGATCAGCTCACCCGTGAGGACATGCAGCGGGAGCTCCTCCGCATCTGGGAAACAAGAAAGAAAACTGTAATTTTTGTTACACACAGCATTTTAGAAGCTATATACCTGTCGGACCGCATTCTCGTTTTTTGCCCGCATCCAGGCACTGTGCGAAAGGAATTTCAGATAGATTTGCCGAGGCCGCGACAGAAATCATCGACTGAGTACATGGCCTACTATGAGGAGATATATGCGAATATCTCGTGAGCATTGAGTTGACGAGGAGGATTTTTCAGCGAAAGAAATGGATACTGCGATTACAGCACTCGAGAAAGAGAAAAAGGGGTTTCAGCTATCCGATCGCTGGATTCAAATCATAACGACCCTGACCCTTATCGGTATATGGGAAGCTCTCACAGTGAGTGGTCTTATCAAGCCTGTACATCTACCGAGCCCGATACGGGTGCTTTCGACCTTTTTCTATATTATGCACGAAGGATATCCGCAGGGCATCACGATCTTCAAGCACATAAAGGCAACCGTGTGGCGCATCGTTCAGGGTTATCTGCTTGCCACGGTCACGGCGATCCCCCTTGGTCTGGTCATCGGAAGCCATTTTCTCCTGGATCGAGCGGCGAACCCTGTCATCACCTTTGCGCGATCGATTGCGACGATCAGCTTGCTGCCCCTTGCAATTGCCTGGTTCGGTGTGGGTGAATTGTCCAGTATCCTGCTCATAATGTATGGTGCTTTCTGGGCCATCATTACGAATACGATACAGGGAGTGAAGCAGGTGGATGCCAATTTAATCAATGTGGGAAAAATGTTCGGCGCATCAAAAAGGCATATGTTCTTCCGTGTGGTGCTCCCTGCAACACTTCCGCGCATATTTGCCGGTATGAAAATCGGGCTCGGTGTTTCTTTTATGGTTATAATTGCAGCAGAGATGGTCGGCACTGTTAAAGGACTGGGTGCTCTCATTCAACAATCGAGGCTGTACTACAGAACGGATATCACCATAGTGGGGATGATATTCATCGGCATGTTCGGACTTGTAATTTCCATTGGGTTGGATCGGCTCGAACGTGTGATGCTGCCCTGGGCAGTCGGCCTCGAAGAGGTGAAGCGATGAATCATCGAAGATTCAGACGTTCGCTCTGGGCGTCATGGCTTGGTTTTATAAGCATAATTCTGGCCTGGCAGATTATTGCTGTGATCGGTATTCGTGACCCGCAAATCTTTCCCGGGCCTCTTGCGGTAATAAAGGCGGCGGTCAAGAATGTACCTCTCAACCGCCTTCTCGGTAATATAGGGATAAGTCTGCTGAGGGTCATCATGGGTTTTTCACTGGGTGCCGTGGTCGGTATAACGACGGGAATCGTCTCCGGATGGTATAAAAAGCTCGGGAGCGTGCTTCGAACACCCATCGAGATACTCCGCCCGATACCGCCTCTTGCGTGGATACCTCTTGCCATTATCTGGCTGGGCCTTGGAGAATCGTCAAAGGTCATGATCATTTTTCTCGGTGCGTTCTTTCCTATATTCACGAATACGTTTAAGGGTATGATAACCATCGAACCGAATCTTATACGCCAGGCTCAAATGCTGGGTGTAAAGAAAAACAAGCTTCTGTTCAAGGTTATTTTTCCCGCCACACTTCCAGACATTGCGACTGGATTCAGGGTCGGCTGGAGCTACAGTTTCGGGCTCGTCGTTGCGGCTGAGCTCATTGCCGCAAGCAGGGGCCTCGGCTATATGATCATGCATGCCCGGGAATTGAATATGATCGCAGTCATCATGTACGGCGTTATTCTCATTGGAACCATCAATCTCGTGACTGATTATCTGATACAAGAGGTTGTGTTGAAACGAAAGCTCCGATGGCACTACCTGACGACTGCGTTTTAACGAATGTCGCTGGTTTGGATCCTCCACGTATCGTTTCATTTCACCATCCCCCTTTATCAGGCAACAGTCCAGGAGCGCCGGTGTTTCGAGCGGTCTGAAATCATGAAATCGATATGACGGAGAAAGGATAAAAACAGGTGAGCATTGCGAAATCGGCATTGAAGGGAGTAACCTACCTGGACGAGAGGAAGGCATCGGGTGGGTATACGCTTTTCAGCACCTACAACTACGATGTGTGGCTCATCAACATGGAGGGATATATCGTCAACAGGTGGCGCATGCCCTATTCTCCGGGATCGCACCAATGGCTTCTTCCGGACGGAAACCTGCTCCACGCGGGCATGATCAAGAGCCATGAGGAGATGGGGCTGCCGGTTGAAATGACGGCGATCGGAGGTGTGCTCATTGAGGTTGACTGGGATTCGAATCTCACCTGGAAGGTCATGGCGCCATACTCGGACCACGATATCCGCCCTATGGAAAACGGCCATGTGATGTATCACTCCTACAATCCGGAAGGCATACTCCCGGAGGATGTGGCCGGGAAAATGCAGGGAGGGCTGCCCGGAACAGAGTTCAAAGGCCAGGTGTGGGGCGATATGGTGCACGAGCTCGATCGCGAGGGAAATGTCGTATGGGAATGGAAGGCCTGCGAGCATCTCGACCCCGTAATAGATCAATCCTGCATGCTCGAGAAGCGAACACTCTGGCCGTATGTCAACTCGCTCTGGATCTGCAGAGACGGAAATGTTTTGATGAGCCTTCGGGCCGCGAATGAGGTGATCAAGGTTGATTACAAAACCGGAAAGATTGTCGAGCGCTACGGCAGGGGCAAGATTTTCCATCAGCATGATGCGCGTGAGCTCGACAACGGGAACATCATGATACTGGATAACGGCAATCACCGTCCCGTGTACGGACCGAACTACTCTCGGGTCGTCGAGCTCGACCCGGAAACAGACGAGATCGTCTGGGAGTACAGCGCGGATTTCCCCCCTGATTTCTATACGCCTGTGTGTGCGGGCGCAGAGCGTATGCCAAACGGCAACACGGTTATCTGCGATTCGTGGACCGGGAGGATTTTCGAGGTTACCTATGAGGGAGAGCTCGTGTGGGAGTATATCAGCCCTTTTATCGGATATCAGGTGGGAATGGCGACGACCATGATGTGGCGTGCGCACCGGTACCTTCCCGATTATCCGGGCTTAAAGGGAAAAGATCTCGATCCTTCAAGGTTTCCACGTGAAAACAGGATGTTCGGGCCCGATTCATTTGTCAAGGAATTCGTTCCATCGATATTTTAGGCTGTCGACAGTCATATTGAGTATGCCGGCTCAAAACGATGCGTATTATTAACGAAGGAGAGTCGATGCATGAGCTTTGCGCGAACACGGATAAAAGGTCTTGTGTATTGTGATTCAAGAAATGCGTTTCGCGGCCTCACCCTTTTTACCCCGGTTCAGGGGAAGGGGGTGCTGCTCGTTGACCTTTTTGGAAATCTCCTCAATCACTGGGAGCTCGAATACGACGCGTCAAGCGCAGCCAGGCTCCTTCCGAACGGGAACCTTCTGTACGGGGCACAATCGAAAGACGAAGTGCTTCCCGATCTGGAAGGTTCGGGAGGGATCATCCGGGAGCTGGGCCCGGATGGGGGGGTTGTCTGGGAGTACAATGACCCGATGCTCCACCATGCACCCTGCAGGATGAAAAACGGCAACAACCTCGTTTTAAAGTGGATCCCGGTTCCGGAGAGCATCGCTGCACGGGTGAAGGGCGGCGAACCGGGCACAGAACGCGATGGTATTATGTGGGGTGATGAGGTTCAGGAGATACAACCCGATGGAAGGGTTGTGTGGAAATGGCTTGCCCACGAGCATATAAGCCCTGAAGAGTTTCACCGCTGTCCGCTCTGCCCGCGGGACACGTGGATGCACACAAACGCGTGCACCGAGCTGCCGAATGGAAACATACTGATGAGTTTCGCAAAGATCAACACGGTCGCCATTGTCGATAAGAAGACCGGAAAAATCGTGTGGCACTGGGGAACCGGCGGAGAGCTTGCCCATCAGCATTCGCCGTCAATGATGGAAAATGACAACATTCTGATCTACGACAACGGCTATCATCCTCAGGGTCTCGCGTTGAACTACTCACGTGTGGTTGAAGTGGATTGGAAGAAGAACACAATGGTCTGGTCGTATGAAGGGCCTGAAGGCGGTTCTCTGAAGATGCTCTTCTACTCATCCATGTTTTCGAGCTGCCAGAGGCTTTCCAATGGAAACACCCTGGTCTGCGAAGGCATGACCGGGAGGATATTCGAGATAACCATGTATCAGGCCCTGGTATGGGAATATGTAAATGCGTTCCCGGGCCCGTCGAATCCAAAGTCCCCCGGGGAGTCGAGAAGCTACCCGGTATACGGCGCATATCGATACGGCCACGATTATCCCGGTCTTTCAGGAATAGAGCTGTGAGATGTACACGAGCCCTACGTCCATAAAAAATATTTAATCGCAGGCGCACAATGTTTGATAAAAGCTGAATCGAAGAACTCAATCAGAAAATTGAAAAATCGAAAGATACATGCAAACAGGCCTTTGAGCTGTACAGATGAACGAGCAGGCAGGCGTCAGGCTAAAGGGATAACCATGGACCGATTGAAAAACTCGGGTATATGTGATGAAAAAGCGAGGTTGAAACCATGCGCCGTGCAGTAATACTGGGGATAGCCGGGCTGAGCCCGATACTGGTAAAGCGGTGGGTCGCAGATCTGCCGGTGATGTTTAAAATGCGTACCGATGGTATATGGGGAAACCTTTCCAGCACCATACCGCCGCTTTCACCTCAGGCCTGGATAAGCGCTTTTTCCGGCAGAAATCCCGGGGCCTACGGTATTTGGGGGCAGAAAATACGTTCAAACCACTCCTATACTCTGAACGGAGACCTGAGCTCGTCCATCCTGGAAGAGCGGATAAGGCCGCTCTACCGTATTCTTCCCAGGTTCGGTCAGCGTGTCGGGGTAATCAATGTGCCGGCCACAATTCCCGTTCCTGACATTCCGGCAGGCTACTGCGTTGGAAGAGCTGCTCACATGAATAGCGAAAACGAGCTTTGTACCTGGCCGGGGGAGCTTGCCGGGGAAATCCGTGAGATAACGGGAAACTATATATCGGGTATAACCCTGCGCAGCAAAGGGCGATCCGGTCTTGACAAAAAATCGCTCCTTGAAAAAATCCGGAAGATGGACGATCAACGCTTTCGGCTCGTCAGGCACTTTATCCAGGTCAAGAAATGCGATATTGTGATGGCCGTTGCCGACGGTACCGAGCTCGTTTCACACCTCTACCTGCGGGATGCGGATCCATCACATCCGTATCATACCGGGAGTTCGCCGGATAAGGACATACTGTTCGACTATTACCGGTGGATCGACGGATGCGTCGGCGATATACGTGCTTTACTGGATGAAGATACCGTACTGTGCATTTTCAGCGTATCGTCGGTGGAACCACGTGCAGGAATTTTCAATCTAAATGAGTGGCTCCTTGAAAGGGGGTACTTACACCTGAAGGACAGGCCGGTTGGGCCGACGCCCCTCGAGGAGCTCGATGTTGACTGGTCGAAAACCGTATGCTGGGCGATGGGTCGAGCGGGGCAAATCTATGTGAATCTCAAGGGCAGAGAGAAAAAGGGTATCGTACCTCGGAGCGAGTACCATACTCTTCTGGAAAAGCTCTCATGTGATATTATGGAAGTCAGGAAAACTGAAGTTTTTTTCCGGAACGACATCTGCTTCGGCGCCTTTTCCCATGTAGGTCCCGATCTTTTTCTTCACATCGAGGGTGGCCGCTGGGGAACAGACCAGCGGGTTGGGCATGGAAGAATCGAAGAAACTGACACTGCCGGGGAATCGTTGATAGAGGGATTCGGCCATTCCGGGTATATAAGCCTCGCTGGTTCCGACTTCCCTGCAGGCGGGGAACTGTCAGGCGTATCGGTGCTCGATATTGCACCCGCTATTGTTGACATCATGAATCTACGTGTGCCCTACAGCACTATGGAGTATGAAATGGAAGGATACTCGCTGCTCAAAACGATACGGGACTCGGTCGAAGCGGCGAAGCGTAAGGAGGAAAAAGACAAAGAAGTAGAGGATAAGGTTCGATCGCGGCTCGAAGCACTGGGCTACTAGGGCTGTGCGGGAAATGTACGATTATCAAAAACTAATATCCTACATCATCGTTATCCCCCTGGCTGCAGGCGTGCGAGGATTCTGTGGACTCGGATCGGGTATCGTAACCATGACCACGCTCTCCCTATTCGACGTCAATCTCGAGCGCGTATCCGTTGTTCTGAACATCATATTTACTGTCAATACTCTGCTGTTGCTCTATCTCTCGGCAAGACGCATTAAGATAGTTTGGCCCCAGGTGTTGTTCATCGGCATCGGCACAACTATCGGTATTCCTGTTGGTTATCAATTCATACTCATATTCCACCAGCTGCCGCTTTTCAAATTTTTCCTTGGAATTGTCATAGTCTCCGGTTCGATTTACTTCTTCTTTCCTGTTCGTATCAGAAAGAGGATTCCCCCGACTTTTGGAATATTCTTTGGCGCAGTGAGCGGTTTTATAGGCGGAGCCTTTATGTCCGGGGGACCGCCGCTCTCCCTTTACCTGTACTCGCAAATTGACGACCCTCGGGATATGAAAGGTACGCTGCAGGTGATTTTCATTATCTCCAGCATTGTCAGGCTTATGGCCGTAGGCGTTGGGAGTGCCGGCTATTCGAAAGAAGTGCTGCTTACATCGGTCGTTGTTCTGGTGCCGTCGGTTCTCATGCTCTACATAGGTCATCGTGTTTCGGAAAAACTTGATCTCCATATAATCAGGAAATTCATATACGGCCTGCTCGGATGCCTTGGGGCGATTATCGCGGTAAATGATATGATCGTATATCTCACCGGCTCGTGAAGGCTCGAAACCTGCTGCACGAGAAGATTTTATTGAGTATTTCGGTCACGGCAGTGAAAAAATCGCCGATCAGGTTCTTTCCGCTGATGAGTGAGCGTAATGTGGCCGGAACCTCAAGCAAATCGAAATAAGCGGTCGTTCGGCGATGGAACGCATCGATTTGCATGGTCAAATACCGATGAATAGAGTACAATTTTTAAGTACCGTCATTTGCATAAAGGGGAATCTTTTACTATGGAAAAGATAGGTGTCGGTATTATCGGAACCGGCAGGCGGGGGTATGATCTCGGCATGTGCATCATCGACCTAATGGATAGAACCTCTCTCGAGATCAGGGCTCTTAATAACAGAACACGGATCAGGATGGAGGAGGCACGGGATGCCTTTCTTGCGAGGTATGCCGAGCATCGAGCCTCACCGGAAATTAAGCTGTACGATGATTATACAGATCTCGTGCAGGACCCTGCAGTAAAGCTCATCATTATTGTCTCGCCTCAGAACGTACACAGGGAGCATGCAGTGCCGGCACTCCAGTCCGGTAAGAAAGTGTTTCTCGACAAACCGATGGCCCACAGACTGGATGAAGCGGTGATTATACGACAAAAAGAGGTGCAAGCCGCAAACCCGCTGTTCGTAGGCTTCACAAGGCGTTATGAGCGGACATGGTTGAAAGCATTCGAACTCGTGAATGATGGAGCAATCGGGGATCCCAAGATGATACTTGTTAAGGATGTACTGCCCTACCATATATACTTTCACGACTGGCACCGAAGGATGGAGTGGTCCGGAGGTGTCGTGGCGGATAAGATATCGCATCTCTTCGATACCTGCAACTGGTTTGCCCGGAGCGAAGCGGAACGTCTTTCCGCCTTTGGCGGACGCGTCGTATTCCTGCCGGAGAAGAACCCGCCCCGGCGGTGCAGCGAATGTAATCGAGATTGTCCGTACAGAGTCGTAACGGTGCATGATGAATCACGCCCCGATATGATGAAGGATTTCATCGATTCGAGACAGAAGGAGACTTCTATCGAGAAGATACACGACAACTGCGTCTGGCTTCCCGGTGCGGATATCAACGATCACGGTGTCATTAACTTGGCCTATGAGAACGGGATAAAGGTATCGATATTTTGGAGCGTATTCGGGCCTGATTCGGACGATCAGGAAGTGTTCGAGGTTGTGGGGGACCGGGGTAAGATCGTTCTTACACGGCAGATCGGAGAAATACTCGTCATCAGCGAGTTCGGAAAGAAGCAGGAGAGAATAAACATGAAAGCCGACACGTTCGATAAGTCGCATTTCGGAGCTGACCATCAGCTGATTCAAAAGCTGGATGCGTTCCAGAAAGGCGCTTTTCCCGTTGTTTCCGGAAAAGAGGGGTTGGCTGCGTCGAGACTTGTGGAAGCAACACATCGATCGATTGGTGAGGGTGGCGAATTAATACTTATGCAGAATATTGAAAACGTGTAAGAAGAAGAATCGCCCGTTATTCCCGGATCCACCGTATAGTCATTTTCAAATCAATCTTAAGATGCAGCTCCCGCAGGTCGTCCGCCGAACCGTTACCTGAATATATACACGCTCCCCTTGTCGTTGTACTCGTAGGTGTGTGTTGCGCCTATGACCGTATAGGTATCTCCTATGGCAATAGACCGGCCGAAGTAGGTACTCACGCCTGCATCCGAGGGAGTAAGGGTTTTTTGAAGCTCCCATGTATTTCCCGAGCTTCGGTTATAGATGTATGCGGCTCCGCTGTCGGTATTTGCATCGTCCCTGAAGACACAGCCGACGATTGCGATATCTCCCTGCAGGGCGACGGGAAAACCGAAGAAGTCGTTCTCGTGGGGGGTCCCGGGCATCATTTCGAAGGGGGTAGTATCCCATACACCGGAGCTGGAATTCTGGAACATGTATACCTTTCCGGAAAAAGCAGCTGAATCGACCGTCTTCTGAGGAGCGCTCACTGCTAAAATACCGTCTCCTATGGCAACACTTAACCCGAATCCGTCACCGGCTTCTCCATCGGGCGCAATTATTCTTGCATCGTGCTCCCATCCGTCCACAA
>CAZFTJ010000036.1:0-13240 GCA_964521865.1 uncultured Spirochaetota bacterium
CTTTGACTAAGTTTGTTTGATTTACCAAGGGGGAATAGTTTATGCTTTACATAACGGGGAGTTCAATCATCGTGAGGAAAATGAGTAATGAATGCCGAGGAATTCAAGAAAGCAAAAAACTTACGCAGTACGAGGATTCCCATTGAGTACGTAGCGACATATGTTATGGGGAATATCAGCGGTAAGGGATTTATAACGGACATTTCCAAGGGTGGAGTCGCAATACGGGTCAAGCAGGCCCTTGCAATAGGGGATGAATTACATATTACGAGCAAAATTTCAAACGAATTGATTCTTGAATTCACAGGAGAGGTGAGAAGCATCAACGGCAACATTGCGGGAATTATGATAAAATCCATAGACCCTGGTATACAGGAAAGATTTATGGACCATATTGATGGAATGCTGCGATTAATGCATATGAAAGGAGCCGAACAATATAAGCTCGACAAGAACAGAATCAGAAAAAAATAAGACTCTCAACATTCCCAAATAGTCTTACTATATAATAATTAAAGCATTGAGCCCACCGGTTATAAGAAAATATTCTTGACAGCATATAGGGAATAAAAAGAGAATAAGTGGGGATTACGGAAATTGATTTCATTTTAACACAGAGTTAAAATAATCTGGTAAGCAATCCAATGGACGTATCAAATGATGATAAAGAGGAGTTTCGATTAGAATACGCAAAAAACTGGATCAAGAGTTGTTTACACAGTTATTTGAAAGGCAATAGAACATTAAATAAAATAAATGGTGAGATTCAAGCCGCAAAAAAATATGGAATATCAAAAGAGACATTTCAGATTATCATTGACAGTTTACCCTTCGATAAAAAGTCAGAACGATTTCGAGATATTTTGGAAATGCTGAAAAGAGATTGTGCCTTATTTTAATGAATATTATCCAGGAATAGAATTGACAATAATAAATAAATTTCCGGGGTTTTTTTGTAGGGCGTTTATAAAGGGTAAAAGGTCTATGCGCCATTACAAAACCGGTTGCTTACAATCTTGCTTACATTCACTCCATTGAAGTGAAAAAACGATATCGGGTAATGGCGTAATTTATTGTTATAAAAAACATACAATGGGTGAGCGATGGGACTCGAACCCACAACAACAAGATCCACAATCTTGCGCTCTGCCAATTGAACTACGCTCACCATACTCGCGTCTGGCAGGACTCGAACCTGCGACCCACAACTTAGAAGGCTGTTGCTCTATCCAGCTGAGCTACAGACGCCAATTCGGGATGGCGAGATTTGAACTCGCGACCCCTAGTTCCCAAAACTAGTGCGCTGACCAAGCTGCGCTACATCCCGATTGTACGGCAGAAACAAAATTTATCATCGATAAAAAGCAAAGTAAAGCAAAAACAGGCACCTGAGGCTCATCTCACTGCGATGCGGACCGCCTCATCGTCGATTTCGATGTCTGTTATATAAACAGTATCGAATCTTTTCGGACCGTGCTGAACGAGCCTTTTGAGAATGAAGCGGGGAACTTTGAAGTTGCCGATTCGGAAGTCGGTGATGCGATAGACCAGTCCTCCCCCGGAGGCTTTCACATCGGCCGATATGAGTGTGCTCGTGTATTCTGCGTCTCTTTTCCTCAGCAGCAACGTGAGATATCCGGATGACGGAATGTCCGATATCTGTGTCATAAAAACTGCAGTGATGCCGTTTTTTCGAAGGTTTAAGAACAGGCCTGTTACAGGTACTCCAAGCTCATTTTCGATGGCGGTTTTCAGAATTGCAGCGGTTTCATACGTCGTCAGTGTAACGGCTGTGCCTGCAGTGGACAAAGAGGAGAGTTTCTCTTCCGCCGATTTGAAATCGCTGTTTTGAAGTTCAAGAGGAGCAAAGTCCATCGGCTGAAGTATGCGCGCTGGAAGGAATACAAGAAACCATATAATCAGGGCGGACATAAAACCGACTAAGAGAAGACCGATTATGAGAATCGCTTTTTTTATCATCCAATATCCCGTGTACGGTTCAGCGCGGGCAGATTTTCATATCGGTTGCTGGTTTGTATAGCGCTGTGTTATAATGAATAGGAGGTTCCATTGTTCGGCAGTATGTTGTGCTTTTTCCGGTACAAATGCTACAATATACAGGTACGTGAACCTGTCAATCGTACGAGATACAATTTGACATGCACCTGTATGTATAGTAATGATTTCGGGCACATACGGCAAGACGGATCCGGTAGAGCTAATCGGTAAAGATTCGTGAATCGTACAGGGATTTAAAAATGTCCATCGATTTTGAAGGCAGAAGTGCTGCAAACGAAAAAGAAGACGGGGAAAAAATCCGGACAATGCTCAGGCTGCTTAAGTGCTTTCCAGGTTACGATGTTACTGCCCTGCTGACCGACTACTTCTTTCATCCCGATAACGATGTAAGCATGGCGGCGGTTCAATCTTCCGGTATAAACGGGAATGTCGAAGCTGTTGGGCATCTGTTTTCCATTATAAAAAAGAGTCCGCCGGAGCTTAAAAGGGAGGCAATCAGGGCTCTTGCGGAAATCAAAGCTCCCGGAACGACTGAGCGTCTTGTTCAGTATTTTACGACGTTCACGGAAACCGACCTGAAACATGAAATTCTCGAGGCTGTAAATGAGATTCAGCCCAATCACGAGAGGGTGATCGAGCTCAACCGGGGTGTGCTTTCAGACGGCATGAGCAGCGAGGATTTCCAGAGTTCTGCGGTTTGCGGACTTGTCGATGCCGGGGATTTTGAATTTCTCGATTACTATATCACCAACGCTGCCGGCCCGGTACAGGACGTGGCATTCCGCCATATAATCACTTCACAAAACGATCGAGCTTCTTCATTTCTGAAGAAGCTCGAAGGGAAATGCAACACCGTATCTGAAGAAGCGCGAGCCGCTTTTTTATGTGCCTGCCTTACAAGGGAAAAAAATCCGACTCCTCTGTTCGTTCTCGATATGCTCTCCGGGTCTACAAAAAATACGGTACTCGAATTCCTGAATCTGCTCTCCAGAAACATCGGACAGAGCACCTCGATAAAAAGCACCTTTCGATTTCTCGTAATGGTACCGTTTGTTGATAGAGAGGTGGAGGCGGTTATCGGCGATCTCATACGGGCGACCATAGAAGTTTTCAGGGAGAGATCGCCGCATGCATTGAATGAATTGCGAACTGTCGTGTCCGTGCACCTCGACACATCGTTTAAAAAAGCACAGACCGGCCTGACCTCAGTGAAAAAAATTTCGAATCGGGAGGAGCTGCTGCCTCTGTTTTTTCGACATTGCATTGAAAAATATTGTCCGCAAGCGGTTGTCGAGAAAATGCGGGTTCTTTTCAGGAAAGAAATAACCGAAGATGCCAAAACACTTATCGAAAAACTTACGTGGTTTGTCAATGAGGGAACGAACAGCGATATCAAGGGCTTTCGAGCCTGCATGCCTCTTTTTCTTGAAACGGATCAGAAAAAGCGCTACAGAATCCACACAGTCATGAGAAACGCGGACACGCAGCTTTCAACACTCCTCCGGAGACTGGCCAGGCTTATAAAGGCTGCCGGTTTTCTAGGGATGAAGGGCTCTCTTAAAAAGATACGGGAAGTGTACGTTTTTGCGCAAGAACAGCAGGTTCTGTATCTGGAAAAGGCCGCAATTATCACCCTGTGCCAGCTCGGATCGCGGTACATAGTAAGAGAATTCGAGCGGGTGTTCAAGAAACCCTCTATCGAGAGAGAATATCTCAAGAGCTTCATACGGGGCGCACGGTACCTTCCGGGTCCCAATGCCGTCGAGCCGCTTGTCAGGCTGTTGTTTCTTCCCGACATCGTTCCCGAGGAGAGGTCCCTCGCGATCGAGGTGCTCGGTTCGATGGATCTGAGAGGAAATGAAGCGGCGGTGAATCGTCTCTTCCGGGTTTTTGAGGTCGATTATTTTGAATCCGAGGAGTGGAAGAAGGCGGCTGATATAATTGCGTCATACGGAGGACCGGGCGTCTTCCGGACCGCCGTCGGTTATCTTGACAGTGATGACGCAAAAATAAGGCGGACAGGCATCCATATCATCAGGAAGAGAGGTAAAATTGTCGATGATGCGTCACGCGATGTGGCTATTGGAAAACTCTACGCACTTCTGGAGGACGATTCGCGATCGGTGAAGGTCGACGCGCTCACAGCACTTCTCACCCTGGGGGACGACTATGTTGAAAAAGCTGCGGGCGACTGGCTTTCATCATCCGACGACGGGTTCGTTCTCGATCTTGTTCACGCTCTGTCGGGTGTGTTGAGGAAGCCTCTTTTGAAGCCGGTTGTTCAGCATCTCAGGTCGAATAACAAGGAAATCCGGGAAACGTGCTGCGCACTACTTTGTGAACAGGCTGAAAGCATGTTTGCCGAAGAGATTAAAACGTCTGTTGTTGATGAGCTCATTACCGTCCCTTTCATGGGCAAAGCCGGAGGTGGTGTAAAGGAGCTTCCCATCGGTCAGGAGGAGCCTTTTCTTCATTCGAAACTGGAGTTTAAACTGAAGCGGGAGCATTCGCAGGTCCTCACCGTTTTTTTCATAGACATGGTCGGGTATACTGAAAAAACTGCAAAGTCGGATATTATAAAGCTGATGACACTCGTTAAGCAGTTCGAGGAAACGGTTATTCCGACCATCGAAACCTACAACGGTCAGATAGTCAAGAAAATGGGGGACGGCATACTCGCCGTTTTCAAGTATCCGGTAAACGCGGCCATAAGCGCGCTGGAGATTCAGGGAAAAATCCTGGAGTACAACCTCCATGCGGTGGAGGAGGAGAAATTTTCAGTGAGGATCGGTATACATTCGGGATGGGTATTGTGGAGAGATAACGATATATTCGGTGATGTGGTAAACACTGCTTCACGGCTGGAGGGTGCGGCAGTTCCCGGTGAAATACTTATAACAGACACGGTCTATACTGAAGTCAGAGATTTTGTCAATTGCGAGTCGAAGGGCCAAATCTCGGTAAAAGGCAAGGAAAATGCGATTTCGGCGTATATCCCAAAGGGGGTCGTGAAAAATGTTCGGGTGCTGCTTGAGATAAGAAACAGTAATATCGATTCACTTATAACCGTGAAAGACGGCGATTCCATTGATAATCTGAAAAAGGCATTGTTCAGTCCCCGTTTCGCCATTCCGGCAGGTATGGAACATCTTGCAAAGATAGCCGATATGGTGCGGAGTCTGTTCAGGGAAATCTCCGCAGCAGCTTCTGAAATTTCGCATGACTTTCATGAGGAGTACCTGTTTAAACGGTATCTCCAGGACAAGTGGAATGAAACCATCGCCAGGCTGCGGGGACTGGGCAGGTAATGCCGAAGGTGTGTAATTTTTTTGTTTCGCGTCAGAACAGTACCCGGATGTGCTCGGGCGGAACGAAGATACGTACCGAAGTGCCGATATGCAACTGATTTATACCAGGGCTTCTTCCGTTGTTTACAAAAGGCAGTTTTGCCGTATATTCTCCGTGTTTTGTCCGTACGGTTATTATGGCGTTATCGCCGATATACTCGAAGGCGGAAATCACGCCGGAAATTCGATTTTCATCCCCCGAACCGCCGTCAAGAATACATTTTTCGGGTCTGAAGACTAAAACCGCATCGGGCTCCAACATTCGTTTTTTCGGACAGCGAACCGTGAATTTTCCCTCCGGGGTCAGTGTTTCAAATACCGATTCTGCGTGTTCGATCCCGCTGTTTTTCAAAATCCTCCCGTTTATTCTGTTCGACATGCCGACAAAATCGGCGACAAAAAGGGTCTGCGGTTCGTTGTATATTTCGTAGGGACTTCCCGTCTGCTCGATTCGACCGCTGTTCATTACCGCGATTCTGTCGGAAAGCGCAAGCGCCTCTTCCTGATCGTGCGTGACGTAAACAGTCGTAAGATGCACCTCCTGCTGGATCCGCCGTATTTCCGATCTGAGCTCCTTTCTCAGCTTTGCGTCAAGTGCGGAAAGAGGCTCGTCAAGGAGCAAAAGACGCGGGTGGGGTGCAAGAGCGCGGGCCAGAGCGACACGCTGCTGTTCGCCGCCTGAAAGATTTGTTACGGTTCTCGATTCGTATCCGGAGAGACGGACAAGCTCCAGCAGTTCGGCGACGCGCTGTTCGATTTTTTGCCGCTCCCAGCCGTGCATTCGAAGACCGAATGCAATGTTGCCGAACACATTCAGGTTTGGAAAGAGCGCATAGTCCTGAAATACCACGCCTATGTTTCGTTCGTGCGGAGCGCGGTCAGTTACCGATTCGCTGCCGATCCGTATATCGCCGCTGTCAGGAGATAAAAATCCCGCAATGAGGTGAAGCGTCGTCGTTTTGCCGCAGCCGCTCGGCCCGAGGAGTGTAAGAAGCTTACCCTGCTCCACGGAAAACGAGAGGTCCATGTCGAATTCCGGATACTGCTTCTTCACTTCTTTTATCTCAAGACTCATATAGGTTCCTCACCATCCGTACCGGTAAATTGTTCTGCGCATCCCTCGCATTGCTCACATCCGCGTGCAATCACCGGACGGCAATTTTTCTCCGGTTTTCCCATTGCTCCGAAGTGCCTCCCGCAATTGCAGCTTCTATACGGCCGCCGAACCTTAAAGCAATGCCGCGTGGCCGAAGCCTGCCGGATAACCGGAGCTTTACGGCGTACCACTACGACTCCCCCGGTGCCGGCCCGTGTAAAGGCAACCGTATGTCCTGCAGCCGCTGCCGTACATCCACAACCTTCCCGTCGCCTGCGCCGTCTTTTCCTGCCCGCGCTCAGCCTCATGAAATTTCGAACCCCATTCTGTCTATAACAAAGAAAACGAAAAAACATATCGCCATGAGCAGCGTGCCTAATGCGCATGCGGCGAAGTAATTGTACGAAGATATGAGCCGGTATATGGCGATGGGCAGAGTAGTAAGATCCGGGCTGTAGAGCATGAGCGTGGCGTTTATTTCTCCGATTGAAATGGCGAAGGCGAACGTTGCACCTGCTATTATACCTGATTTTATCATGGGCAGCTCTATGCGCCAGAACGTATTCCACCGGTTTGCCCCGAGGCTTGACGCAGCCTGAATAACCGACGGGCTGATTTTTCTGAATACGGCGCTCGTTGACCGGATTACGAACGGGTATGCAATAACCGCATGGGCACAGGCTATGGCGTACCATTTCCCCGTGATTTGAAAGGGAAGCATCTGATTCATACGGATATAGCCGAGCCCGAGCATGATTGTCGATATCCCGAGCGGAAGCATGGCGGTTGATTCGAGAATCCCGCCGAACGGGATTCTTTTCCTGGTTGTGAGGTAGGCGATTGCCGTGCCGATAGGCAGGGAAAACAGCACCGTCATTGTCCCGAAAAAGAGGCTGTTTCTGATTACGGCGCCGTAGGAAACGGCAACGGCCCTCTCACGCGCATTGGTGAAGATCAGTTTGTACCAGTCGAGCGTATAAGAGAGCTGTGAAGCGCGGGTCGATTTTTCAAGGAACGAGTAGTGAACTGCGGCAAGCATCGGCGCAATGATCAGTGAAAAGACCAGAGCAAGGTACAGGATGACGACAGGTCCGTATGCCGACCCGAGCAAGCTCGAAAGTCTCGGGCGTTCGTACCGGAGCTCGACTTTTTCTGCGAAGCTTGCCCTGTGCTGGAGCTTGATATACGCAAACATGAATATAATGGTGAAAATCGCCTCCCATATGGCGAGCGCGCTCGCCCTGTTGAAATCGATGCTCACCTTGGCGAGTCTGTAGATTTCCACCTCGATTGTCGTGAATCGCGGTCCGCCCCCCAGGACCAGAATAACGGCGAAGCTCGTAAAGCAGAAGATGAAGATGAGTGCGGCGCTCGCGAGTATGCCGGGCATGATCTGGGGGAGAATGGAAGTCCGGAAGAGTGTCAATCCCTTTGCCCCAAGGCTCCGGGCAGCGCGTTCGATGTTCGGATTGATTCTGCCCCACACTGCAGACACGAGTCGGATGCATATCGGGAAGTTGTAGAATGTATGTGCAAGAATGATCGCCTTCATGGAATAGAGAATCCGCAGGGGCGGCTGGTCGAGGTGAAGGGCCGATTGTAGAAATCTGTTCAGCATGCCGCTGTTCCCGAAAAAGATGACGAATCCGAGCACGACGATAATGGACGGAAGAACGAAGGGAACCGTGGTAATCGCCTTGATGATGCTCTTCCCTCTGAACTCGTATCCGGCGAGAAGATACGCTCCGGGAAGGCCGAGCAGAATGGAAAAGATCGTGCTTAAAAGCGCCTGCTCGACAGTGAAGAGTACGATGCGAAGATAATAGATATCCGTAATTATCGATAAAACCTGCTTGACGGTAAAACGGCCGCTTTCATCTGTGAGGCCTTCGCGCAGAATCGAAAAGAGGGGAAGATAGAAGAACAGTGCAAGGAAAAACAGCGGGAAAAAAAGAACGGGCAGGCCAGGCCGGAGGTTCGACTGCCGTGAGCTCGGGCGGTTCTGCCGGGTACTCCGCCGGGCTGGTTTGTATGTTCGAGCTGGTTCATCCATTTGCCTGCTCGTCTTATATGTTCTTTTGTATCGTTGCTGTACGATTTTCACCTCAGCCTCGATCTTCCGCTTTCGATGAGGAATGCACCCTGGTTCTGCCCTCGATGCAGAGCACCAGGATTTTCCGGTATCAGCGTGCGGTCACTGTGAGCCAGTCCTTTATCCAGCGGTCCTGCATTTTTTCGATGGTAAAGGTATCGAGCGACAGCATCTTCTCAGGCCTCGGGGCGTAGTTAAAGCTTTTTGGAAGCTCGACATTCGGATCTACCGGAAACATCCAGTTTGTAAGCGGAATTTCTCTCTGAAAATCGTCGGTCAGGGTAAAATCGATGAACTTCCCGGCCAGATCCGGGTGTTTCGCGCCTTTCAGTATGCCCATGCCCTCGATCTGCAGATAATTTCCCTCCGTGAATATCGCCGCCCTGTACCGGGTGGTGTTCTCGTACTCCACGTGATACGCCGGGCTCGTGGTATAGCTCAGCACCATCGGAGCCTCGCCGTTTGTAAAAAGGCCGTACGCGGAATCCCAGCCCTCCGTGATGGTAAGGATGTTCGGCATCAATCGTTTCCAGTAATCGAGGTAATGGTCGCCGTAAACCGCGATCGTCCACAGCAGAAACCCCATTCCCGGACTCGATGTACGGGGGTCTTCCAGGATGATCTTTTTCCTGAATGCGGGCCTCACGAGGTCTTCGAGGCTTTTCGGCGGATCGGTTATTGAGCTCGAATCGTAAACGATGGCAAAGAAGCCGTAATCGAAGGGCGTGATGTGGTGGCTTTTGTCGAAGACGAGGTCGGGCGGAATCCGCTTCAGGTTAGGCGAACGGTATGGTGCGAGTATACCGGTCTCGAGGGCCTTTGACAGCAGATTGTTGTCGATGCCGAGCACGATATCTGCGTTGGGGCTTTCCTTCTCCAGTATGGCCCTGCTCAGCACCTGCCCGGCATCCCCCACGGAAAGGACATCGACCTTTACACCGTACTTCTTTTCGAACTTCGGAATCACCTTGCCGGCAGGTCCCCATTCCGAAACAAAGGAGTCGTAGGCATAAATGGTGAGGTCTGCCGTCTTTTTCGGTTCCTTTGCATAGGCCGACTGCATCGCAGGGCGCGGCCCCTGGATGAACGGCGCCAGACAAACCGTTGCGAACAAAAGAAACAGCGCCGATAATTCAATAGTAAAGAAAAACCGTTTTTTTTGTGTTGATATGTTTTTCATTGCTGCCTCCTCAAGGAAATATGAGCTTCATGTACGTTTGATTGTCCTGAAGAGGCGGGATAAACGAGAGATGACAGACGGCGCATCTTTGGGCACGAAAGCTCAGCAGAGTGCGCGAACGAAATAACTGCCAGGTCCGGCGAGTGCGCAGAGACTGCCGTATATTGATGTTCTTATGCACGCTTCTTTTTGAAAGGTGTGTTCCTTACTACGGCTGTGGTATGAACATTTCTCTCGCGGGTGCTTTTTCTGGCAGGAGATCACCATCGACTTCCTCCGCCGGCATTATCCGGTTCAGGTTCAAAGGGTATGATCTCAGGTTTATCACCACCCCTGTCGGTATAGAATATAGGATGTAATAATATTGAAGTCAAGGGGGAAATTAAGGAATAATTTTTCAAGAAATATTCTAAAAGTGTGCTATTATATAGTGCTGGTAAATCATCTTTTTAATGAGGGGTAATCTAAAGATGAAAACGATAAAAATCAGCAGTTTTTTTATTATTCTTTTAATGGCATTATTCGGATGCTCTATTAACTCGACCGATAACCTCACAATATCGATAACCGATGCCCCGGCAATAGATAATTTTCAGGAGGTATTCATAGATTTTGACAGGATTGAAGTATCTCGGGCCGGTACTGAGAATAAAGAGGGAGGCTGGATTACGATTAATAAAGACGGCGGTACTGTTGATCTTCTGAAGCTTACGAACGGCGCTCTTCAGGAACTCGGAGTAGCAGCATTGGAGCCGGGACAGTACAATCAGATTCGATTTTATATTTCGAGGGCATGGGTTAAAATCGGCGGTGTTGAACATGATGTGCATCTTGCATCAAATACAATTAAACTTGTCAAACCGTTTTTCGTCAGTCATGACAGCAGGACCGAGCTTATCGTGGATTTCAATGCTGCACATTCAATAAAGAAAACAAAGAAAAGATATGTGATGACTCCTGTGACGAGGATCGTGCAGGCGAAGACTACCGGTGCAATTAAAGGAAAGGTGGTATATCCGACCGGTGTTAAAATAACCGCATCCACGATAAAAAGCGGAGAAACCGACGTTTACTCTTCGACCATCTGTGATGAAGATGGAAAATTTCTGCTCGCTTATCTCGAGCCGGGTACGTACGATGTTGTACTGGCTGCAGAGGGGTATTCTCTTACCGTTGAGAATATAAAGGTAACTAGAGGGGATACCGTCAACCTGGGAGAGATCAGTTTGATACCGAAAGCGACGGTAAATTCAATCGAAGTAAATGTACAATACAACGACGCCTCTCTTGATGGAAAGACCGTCTATGTAACGTCATTTATCGCAGGTGGAAAGCTTCCGGATGATGAAATCGAAACCAAATCAGGCACGATGAGCGGCGACAATGCGCTGATCACCCTGGATAACAACGGGGCGGGGTATGAAAACGGCACATATGGGGTGCGGGCCCATATCGATGTTACTAACGACGGTGTGTTGACAGAAGGAGCAGGTAATGATTTTATCGCTATTGGAGAAGTGTCTGTCAGCAGTGCTCCTGCCAGTGTAACGTTGAATGGACCGTGGGGAACGTTTTTTTCGTTTGCCGTATTCAATTCCTCTCCACCTAACGGAACAGAGGGTAAGTCCTTATATATAACTGTTGTTTCACATGGAGACTACTGGGGGAATTACTCCTATGGGGAAAATGCAGCAACTCTTCCTTCAGGTGTAATAAGTGTAAATGCATGGGGGCCGGACGGGTGGTACGATTTATACGCATGTATTGATATGAACGACAACATGGCCGTTACCGGTGCTCCAGACAGCGGAGATTATGTTGCATCGATTCTGGATATCGAAATGACGGGCGGCAGTTTTCCCTATCAAACGATTTCTTCATGGTCGGTGTATTAAAAAAAACGGTGTTTTCAAGGACCGCATACAAATAAGTGTTAAAAGATAGACGAATGCCCCGAAGACTGTTTCTTCTATGAAGGGTTTGTCTTTCTAAAGCGGGTTTCTTCTCAGTCCGATTCCTTCCTCTGTCGAAAAGTAATATAAGATTTCAATGCTCGACAATTAAGGGGAAATAGGCGGGATATTCTATTTTTTTTAAAAAATATACACTAATTGTTATAAAAATTATCTTTATATTTTCTTAATTATGCGTCACAATATTGAAATATTACCAGAGTGCGTTATTTTTTATTGTATTGGGAATTATAGGCTATTTTCAGGACGAAAATGCGGAAAATATTACCAAAGAGATGTATCCCACTGCAACGCATAAAAGATCTTATTTCGGTTGACAACGGGTGGGAGGATAAAAAGTCCTGTTTGACGGGAAAGATCCGCCGTTTCAGGTACCTGTTATTATTTTTCATTCTCTTCTCTTTGCTTCCGACACTCGGTTTTTCCGGAGCACTGTCAGGCGTTACCGCCGTACCGGCAGATGCCAAAGCAGGCGCCAACAGCTCGTATACGGTCAACTTTACAACATCTGCGCTCGGCTGGATTCCGAGTGACGGCAAAATCCTCGTTACATTTCCGGCGGGTTTCGACATTTCAGGAATAGCATTCGTTTCTTCTTCGACAATTGGCGGGGGATTTACAATAGGGATCGCAGGGCAGACGGTTACTTTTACACGGAACGGTACCGGGGGAGTTATTGGCAGCAATATAGCAGTCGATATTGCCTTTGCAAATGTTGTGAACAATACAACGACGGGAACAACATATACGGTTGATGTTGAGACCCAGGATAATACCAGTGCGAATATAGACGGTCCCACTACTTCTTCCAATTTTACAATAACGCCGGCAGCGCTTTCCTACTACACGATTACTGGAGAGCCTGCTGCTGTGACGTCCGGGGTGGCGTTTGCGACGCCTGGGAACGACATAGTGGTGACGGCGTACGATACGTATGGGAATGTGAAGACTGACCACAGTGGGAACGTGCATTTCAGCTCGACTGATGCTACAGCTACGTTACCGGCTGATGCGGCATTGGTGAGTGGGACGCAGACATTTTTGGGGAGTGGGTTTACGCTGGACACGGCTGGGACGCAGACTATATCGGTGAGTCATGCGGTGCAGACGGCCATCAAGGCGACGACGGGGAACATAGCGGTGAGTGCTGCTGGGATAGCGACGTTTACGTTGAGCGAGCCTGGCACGGTGACGGCGGGGGTACCGTTTGCGTTGAGTGTGAGCAATGCGAGGGATGCGCAGAACAATTTAGCGGATGGGGTGGTAGCGGTAACGTTCAACGATGCTGGGGCGCATTTGGCGCCTGACACGACTGCGCCGACGTTGACGAACATAACGGTGGTGAACGGGGCTGGGAGTTCGAATCAGACGCTGGTGTTGGCTGAGACGATAGCGTCGCCTGCATTGAGGGGTGATGATACGGTTACTCCTGCGTTTGACACGACGAATGCTGTAACGGTGAATCCTGGGGCATTGAGCTACTACACGATTACTGGAGAGCCTGCTGCTGTGACGTCCGGGGTGGCGTTTGCG
>CAZFTJ010000036.1:13340-14372 GCA_964521865.1 uncultured Spirochaetota bacterium
CGGTGAATCCTGGGGCATTGAGCTACTACACGATTACTGGAGAGCCTGCTGCTGTTGCTGCTGGCGCGCAGTTCCCCGGTGGAAATGATATTATTGTCACTGTGTATGATGGTTATGGTAATGTAAAAACAAATTATACAGGAACGGTTGAGTTTACGACGACAGATCCAAATGCCGGCTCAAATGTACGCTTGAACGGTGTTGATATATCAGGCGGACCTTCACAATATGCGTTTATACTTGCAGATGCCGGAACGCATACTTTTATCAATACAGGGTGGATACTCGAGACCCCGGGTAATCAGACGATTTCAGTCAATGATACAGTTGTACCCGGTATTAAAGCCACAACAGGTGCTATAAGTGTTACCTCTAACCAGATTTCGAGTTTCACACTGACTGCGGTTACAAACCCCGTCACTGCAGGTGTACCCTTCAGCCTTTCAGTTACTAACGCCCAGGATGCTCTCGGCAATCCGGCAAGCGGTACGATAAATATATCGTTTGTAAGCAGCACTTCAGGGATTGAGAATTCTCCCAACGGCACTGCACCTTCATATACAGCGATTACGGTTACAAACGGTTCGGGGAGCGCATTCCAAACACTGACCAGGGCTGACTCAAACGTCGTTCTTCGGGGGACAGATTCTGTGAGTGCTGCAACGGATGATACCGACGGCGCGGATGTCATTACAGTCAATCCTTCTCCCCTTGCAAGTTTCGATGTCTCTATTGCAAGCCCGCAGACGACGGGAGCTGATTTTGGTGGGCCGAGCACAGTTACCGCACTCGATGCGTATGGAAACACGATAACAGGTTTTGATGCAAGCATTAATAACGTGACGATCACCGCTTCGAACGGTGGGGCACTGGTCGATAACGTTCTTTCTGCTGCAACAGCATTCGTAAACGGTGTTGCTGATCTTACTGATATAGATGGTGCTGGTGGAGGCACGGCCGGGGTGCAGTACAACGGTGTTGGTGGGGTGACGGTGACGTTTACGGCGACGAGTACCAATGTTCCGCAGAAGA
>CAZFTJ010000037.1:0-14027 GCA_964521865.1 uncultured Spirochaetota bacterium
GCTCTTCCCAAGGAAGGCGAGACGGTCACCGACCTTAACCTGAATACAAATGTAAAACACGTCGGCATTTACCCGTGGGCGGATAATTCAGCCTGGGCTCCTGCAAAAATCAGCACGGAGTACGGTCATCTCTGGTTTCAGACCGGCGCGGTAATGGTGACGAAAAGCAACGCTGACGCACCGTACCTGTGGGCCAATGTGAAAATTCCAGGATACTGAGACAGGGCCACAGAGGGTTTTATGACCCCGCTTGCGAATAACTTTACTGCTCAAGTGAATCCCGCGCAGGCGGGGTTTTATATGAAGGACGATTATGGCATAGACAGTGCAGATTGGCCCAATCATTGAGATCAAAGGAGAATGATATGGATACCGATGTGTCGCAGAGGCTTAAGTTCTCCAAAAGGGCGCAGCTGTTAATCGTTGAGAATCTCATTTGGGTAATTATTCTTTTTATATTTTGCGTCTTCTCCGCGATAATTCCTAACTTTCTCTCCATATCGAATATTCACTTCATGCTGTACGTCGCATCGCCCCTGGGAATGCTGGTATTTGCCGAAGCCCTGGCCCTCATCAGCGGGAATATGGATCTGTCCATTTCACAGAATACGGGGCTGAGCTCGATGCTGGTCGGCGTCATCATGGTTCAGTGGCTGCCGTTTCTTCCGGGGTGGGTCGGGATAATCCTGCTGATTCTCGTAGGTGCTGTTTTGGGAAGCGTTAACGGGTTTTTCGTCGGAAAACTCAACATCAATCCGTTTCTGATCACCCTTTCGACATACCTCATTTACGACTGGATGACATACTACCTACGTCGAGGGGCGATAGTAAACGTATCGAATGCAATGATCTTCCCCGGGGGTTCTACTGTTCTGGGAATCCATGCGGCAATCTTCTTTCTGTTCAGTGTATGCATCATTCTGCTGTTTGTCCTGCAACAGACGCGTTTCGGAGGGTACATCCGGGCAATGGGAGGAAACGCGGAAGCCGCCCGGATGCTCGGCATCAGTCTTTCGTGGATGAATTTCTGGGTTTTCACCATTACAGGAGCCCTTGCTGGTATTTCCGGTCTGTTGTATATCGGGTATCTCGAATCCATTCCAAGCACAATTGCCAACGGCGACGATATTTTCCTGGCATTTGCTGGAGCAATCATCGGAGGGGTAAGCCTGCGCGGCGGAGAAGGCTCTGTTTTCGGTGCACTGGGAGGAGTTCTTCTCCTGGGTGTTATCGATGCCGGGACGACTCAGATGGCGATGGATCCGGCGCTTCGCGGGGTCCTGAACGGCCTGATCCTTCTCGGGGCCATTCTCATCAACAAATACAGAGTCAGGCTGCGGGATAAAATCCTCATGCCCGACTAATCGATTCTATAAACGCTGCATGAACGCTTCGCATACAGCACGAAAAACCTGTGAAGACAGCGGGAAGGAGGAGACAAATGAGCGTACAAAGGGTTGGAAGCGGGCAGCCCCTTATTCAGGTTGAGAATATAGAGAAGTGGTATGGCAGCGTGCATGCTCTGAAGGGTGTGAGCGTGTCGGTCGACAGTGGGGAGATCGTGGGTCTCATCGGAGACAACGGTGCCGGCAAGTCGACCCTTATTAAAATAATTTCGGGAGTGCTGCCGAAAAGCCGGGGGCATATCTACTGGAAAGGCATGGAAGTGGAGATCACTTCTGTGAAGATGGCGCGCACGCTTGGCATAGAAACTGTCTACCAGGATAGAGCGGTCATAGGTACGATGAGCGTCGCCCATAATATCTTTCTCGGCAGGGAGCCGATAAAAGAATTTCTGTTTTTCAGGAGACTGGATTACCCGACAATGCGCAGGGAGGCTGTGAAGCTGGCCCGGGAACTGAAGCTCAACATACCCTCCGCCGATCAGGAGGTCAGGTTCTGTTCCGGAGGCGAAATGCAGGGTGTGGCGATATCAAGGGCCATGTACTTCAAAGCATCTCTTGTGATTCTCGACGAGCCGACAACAGCCCTTGCCGTCAGCGGAGCCCGTCGGGTCCTTAATTTTACAAAACGGTTGAAAAGCGAAGGAATTGCCTGCATATTCGTCACTCACAATCTCCACGATGTCTATTCAGTGGCAGACCGGTTCATAGTGATGCGTCAGGGGCTGATAGTCGGGGATATCAGTAAGAATGATGTTACGGTGGATGATCTTATCAATATGTTGCTGGCTGAAAAGCACGAAATAAGCTGATCCGTTTTTATATATTTTTCCCAGGATGTTCTTCTGCAAAATACTTCACCTGTTTGCTATAACAGGACTATAATGGCTACATCGATTGAAACGCCTTTGTTCCCCGGAACGAGACCGTTACCGACGTGCAGATAAAAGGACGGCATTCAAAAGGAGACCTCGGGTTTTCATGGACGATATTCGGTTAATCATCTTCGATTTGGCCGGGACAACGATGATGGACAACGGGCGGGTTTCTGCTGCATTTATTGCTGCACTGAACGCGCACGAAATCGCAATCTTCGTCTCTATTTTTATAATATCGGGCAGCGTTGTACCGGCTGCCGCCTCCTGCCGGCACGTTATGGAGTTACTGGAGGAAAACAGCGTTCGATATGAACAAACTCACAGGAGTTTGCTTCAACAATAGGGTTATCCGGACACTTCGCGTCCGGATAATGCCGCAGGTGCAAGCACCAGGCATTATTAAGCACATCAGAACGACTGTAATACAAACTTCTGTTCCGGGACTTCCTTCCCCCACTGCGTTCCTTTGTCCTGTTGTGCAAGTCGAAAACCGAACTTTTCATAGATATGTTTCGCGGCATCAAGGCCCTTGAACGTCCAGAGGTAGACCGACCTGTAACCTTTCGCTTTGCAAAAAGAGATCGCTTTCTCCATAAGTCTGGTACCGTATCCGAGTCCCTGGAACTCCGGGGAAAGAATAAACCACCTGAGGTGCGCTCCTTCGGTCGCAGCATTGACAGCGTCGATGGCAATCGAGCCTTCAACCGTACTGTCGGAGCACATGGTCCAAAAGCCGTCCCGCTTATCGTCGAAACGGCTCAAGAACTCCGCCAGTTCCCTGGCGACCTTTGCCTCGAAATACAGTCCGAACCCCCAGTTCCTGTGGTAGTAAAGTGCATGCAGCTGGGTCACCCGTCCTATTGCACCGGGCACATATCCGTAAATTTCAACAGTGCTCATGAACACTTTTTCCTCTCATAATGATTGCTGCACGTAACCCCTGAGCATATGTGGACGTTCTTTTATGCCAAAATATTAACTATCTCCTCCATTTTTGCCCCTCATCGATCATTATAAGGTAATTGTCGACGGGAATATAGTTACAAATGGAATTGCCGGAGCCGAATATGTACCTGCCGTCCTGCATACATACATCCAATATATTTCTGATATATTCCCTCAAATCGACTTCATTTAATCTTGCCAATTTATCTACATCAACCCCACCGATAATACCTACCCGACTTCCCCATTCTTTTTTATATTTTGTAACCGGATAACCGTTATCTTCAAAGGAATGAACCGCATCTATCGTAACATCTTTGATTAATGTATCCATGATTTGATCCTTGTTTCCGCAGCTATGGAGAAAAAAGGGTTTCCCGTATTGATGTGCAAGCAATGCATATTTTTTGTACCATGGAAACACCCACTTATTTAAAAGCTGCGGGGAAACCATGGTTGCAGATCTGTAACCCAGATCGTCTGCAAACCATATACACCCGATGACATCACTCGATATCACCGTATCAAAGAAACCGTACAACAATTCTCCAACTTCATCGAATATGGCTTCAACAAGATCGGGTCGGTCAAAAATCATATAGAAAAAACCCTCGTATCCTAAAATCCACTCTAAAACCTCCTCAAACAACGATGCGACAACCCCTATTTTCATCCCATCCGGCACAACTGCTGCGAGATATTCGAAATAGCCCTCGTATTCCTGAATTAACCCATAGGCTCTTTTCCAGGGGAACTTTTCAAAATCTTCCCAGGATTGAATAATTCCAATTCCTTCAACTGCCCATGCCCTCTCTTTCCTGGAGAGTGCGGCTGTATCTCTAGTTTTAATAATGTGTGTATTAAATGCTTCGAAATTTGTTATGAATGTTAAATCGGCAAATATACTGTACCCCATATGACAATAAAACCGAATAACCTGCTCATAATATTTTTCATAGGCCGCCTTCTTTTCTCGAAAATCCATTTCATCGATGTTCATACCACTCCACTGTTCAATGGGTGGAGGATAGTTTTTTTCATTAAAAAAGTGCTCTAAAATCGATGCTTTAATTTCCTCGTCAATCAGCAACTCGGCAGATACTACCCTATCGGGTACTCTCGAACCTTTGAGAATTTTCACCAAGGAATCAAAATCCGGATTTGGATTTTCTACAGGTATTTTAACCATGCGCTCTCCTCTTACTCGATTTCATTCAACCAGCTTAAATATCTTTCAATTTATGAGGTGAACTGCTAAACTGATGATGAAAAGTACGATTCTTGGCATTTATTTTACCACATTTAATAGTATTAAAGGAAAAAATCGAATGAGATTTGAAGGAAAAGCTGTTATTGTAACGGGAGGCGGATCAGGAATCGGTCGAGCGATATGCGTACGCTTCGCAGAGGAAGGTGCGTGCGTGTGCGCGGCAGATCTCGAAGGTACGCGTGCGAGAGAAACGGTTTATCTACTGGAAGAGAAGGGCTCACCAGCGATTGCAGTTCAGGGAGATGTTTCTGAAGATGCAGACGCAAAGAAGATTGTGGAGCGCACTGTAGAGGAATACGGGGCTGTTCACATCCTCGTGAACAATGCAGCTGTATTTATTTTTGTGAATACTCTCGACGTTGCACCCGAGGATTGGGACAGAGCTATGGCCGTCAATGTGAAAGGTCCGGCTCTTATGGGCAGGCATGCAGTACCTGAAATGGCGAAGGCTGGAGGTGGAGCAATCATTAACATAGCCGCTATTAATTCTCTTGTCGGTGAAGCCGACATGGCGCCTTATAATACCACAAAAGCAGCTCTGCTTGGTCTGACGAGATCAATGGCAATTGACTACTGGAAATATGGAGTTCGTGTGAACGCAATATGTCCGGGTATTATTTACACACCGCAGGTTCAAAAAATGCTTGAAGAACAGAATATGACACGCGCTGAGTTTGAGAAGACAGGCAAATGGATGAACACTCCGGGAATGCGCATAATTATGAAGCGCATCGGAGACCCGGAAGAAGTCGCAAATACAGCCCTCTTCCTGGCCTCCGAAGATTCCTCCTATATTACGGGGAGCTACATTTTAGTAGATGGGGGCCACATGGCACAGTGAAAAAACCATGTGTACACTGATCGGGCATGCCTTTGCTTATCTTTTCTTCCCTGTTTTAAATAATCCTTTCTTCTACGGACATCCGACACTCTCCTCAAAAAGTTTTTTAATTCTTTTATAGTCGAACGTCATATCAAGCCTGAACTTTTACAATTTAAGGGGCACAAACCTTTCAAAACTGTAATTTTCCTGAAAGGTTTATGAAAAGATCCATCGCTATATTTCAAGATGAAAAAAAATTGAGGCAGAACGGTTATTTTGAATGATTCCGGTACATCTTCACATAGTTATGAGAAATGGGAGAGCTCTCTAAAAAAGCCTTTTACAATTTAAACGGAGATTTCAAATGACATCCAGAGAAAGACTGCTTGCTGCTATGAATAATGAAAAACCTGACCGCCTTCCGGCCACCGTACATAGCTGGATGGATTATTTCTTGAACCGCTACCTTAATGGTATTGATCAATATAGCGCCTATACGTGTATGGGGTTGGATATGGTTATTTACGATTCTGCCTATCGTGATGGAATCGAAGGCGCAATGTTCTGGCAGAACAAGGAGATGATGAAAACAAAAAAGTGGCAGGTTAGAAAAAATCTCATTGAAAAACAGGATGACTCGTATCGATACAAACTTGAAATTATGACCCCTTCCAAAACGTTGACCATGGTGCTTGAGGGTAATGAGGCCACCACCTGGATCACCGAAAATTTGATAAAAGAGAAGGAAGATATTTACATCCTAGAAAAATATATGCCCTATCCAGAAGTGGACATACACGGCGTAAATAAGATCGCCGATAAAATCGGCGACCGGGGAATTTTAAGAAGCCATGTATATGGGTATGGTCAACCCGGATGCTGGCAGGATGCGTGCTGTTTCTTTGGGACGACAAACATGATATATGCGACCTATGATGACCCCGAATGGGTTCACGAATTCCTCAGTATACTGCTAAAAAAGAAACTGGACTGGGTATACAGGCTCGAAGGCGCACGGTTCGATCTTCTGGAACTCGGTGGCGGCGATGCGTCGGATACCGTTATATCTCCAAAATTGTTCGATGAGTTCGTTTTGCCGTATGATCGGCAGATTGTCAACGCGCTGCATGAAGTTGCTTTAAAGTGCGTTTATCATACATGTGGAGGAATGATGAAAATTTTGGACCAGATAAAAGCAACAGGAGCAGATGGTTCTGAGACGCTCACTCCTCCCGGAATGGGGGGAAATGCCAGACTTGAAATTATTAAAGAAAAATTAGGAAAGACGATGTTCCTTCAGGGCGGATTCGATCAGCTGCACGGATTTATACAGTGTCCGGTTGAGACGACCAAAAAAATGGTATTCGAATGTTTTGAAAAAGCAGGCAAAGACGGTGGTTACGTGCTCTGTCCCTCGGATCATTTTTTTGATGCGGATGTTGCAAATTTAAAAGCTTTCTCTGACGCTGCCAAAGAATGTACGTATTAGCGGAGTTAAGACAAGACGGCTGAATATCAATACGCAACTTTGTGTTGAGTCCCTTAACAATTGTATCGGGTTATTAGAGAAGTAAAACACTATATTCAGGAGGGATGTCATGAGACGTATCTTGTTCTATGTTTTAACATGTGTGATGGTGCTGTTTGTTGCAGGTTTGGGTTTTGCAAAAGGCTCTGCTTCAAAAGAGGCCGGCAAAGTTATTGGTTATATAACTAAATCGGCTTCCAATCAGGGGTGGATTCTCATTAACAGAGGTGCGTCGGATGCTGCTGCCGAGGCAGGCTACGCCTTAATAACGCTTGGACCGGCTCAACAGGGGAGTTTAACAGGACAACTCAATGCGATGGAAGACATGATCACCCGGGGGGTACAGGCTATTGCAATTGCTCCTGTAGATTCTGCAGGAGTTGCACCTGCTGTGACAAAAGCAATGCAAAAAGGAATTCCCGTCATTGCCGTTGATACGGCCGTCGAAGGGGCAAAAGTAACGAGTTTTGTTGCCACCGACAATTTAGCTGCGGCCAAGGTTCAGGGAAACTGGGTTGCCGATCATATCGCCGATAACGGTGAGATAATTCTTGTAAACGGATTGATAGCTCAGTCGACGGGACGCGACCGACGCGACGGTTTTCTTGCAGCAATACAGAAAAGGAAACCAAATGTAAAGGTGTACCAGGTAAGCACAAAGTGGGGACAGGAGGAGGCTCAAAACGGAGTTGAAGATCTTTTGCAGGCGCATCCGAATGTAAGCTTTATTGTTTGTGCGTGGGATGGAGCGACAATGGGCGCCATTGCGGCGTTAAAAGGAAAGGGATATGAGCCCGGCAAAATAACAATTGTCGGATTCGACGGCGCACCCAATGCTTTACAGGCTATGCGCGAAGGATGGGTTCAAGCGGATGTAGCACAGATGCTGTATCAGGAAGGCTATCAGGGAATCAAAGCTGCAATAGAAGCTGCGCAGGGAAAAAAGGTTTTAGAGAGAATCGATACGGGAAATACGTTAGTCACACCTGATAATATTGAAAAGTTTATTAAAGATAATAAACTCGATGTGTTTATGTCCAAAAAGTAAACCAAAGCGATGACTGCGGCATTCACCATGCCGCAGTCATACGGTGCAATAAATAAAAGATACAATTATCGACCTGTGGAGCGCCGGCGTTGAACAGCAACAATATGCATACAGTTGAAGAAACTGCAATTGAGGCTTCGGAAAAAGCACATCGTAAATCCCCTTCATTGTTTATGAGGTTCACGGAAAGGTTATCACATATACAAGGAACGAGCGCGATTCTGGGAATCGTCGCATTATTTATCGTCCTGAGTATTCTGTCTCCATATTTCCTAACTATTGGAAACTTGCGAAATATTCTTGTTCAAATGGCGGTCGTTGCACTTTTAGCGGGTGGGATGACATTCGTCATACTAACTTCAGGTATCGACTTATCGATTGCTGCAAATCTGGCTTTGGTAGGAACAACAATCGGGGTGCTTACAGTACATGTTGGAGTCTACCCCGTCCTGGGTATTTTTACAGGTTTGTGTGTCGGTTCGGCAGTAGGGGTGTTTAATGGAGTTCTCGTTTCCAAGGCAGGATTGCCTGCTTTAATAGTAACGCTTGGAGGGCTGACTCTATGGCGCGGACTGGCGTTTCAAGTCACAAGCGGATACGATATTTCCGGAATGGTTCCAATCATATCTTTCATCGGCAGAGGAAATATATTGAAAATCCCAATGCCGATCATAATAATGTTCGTTTATTATGGAATAACATCGTGGGTTTTGAAAAATATGAAATTGGGAAGATATGTCTATGCCATCGGGAGCAACGAAGAAGCTGCAAGACGTGCGGGTATCAACATTTCCCGTTATAAAATAGGAGCGTATATTATCTGTGGGTTCAGTGCCGGTCTTGCGGCAATGGTGCTCATTGGAAGGTTGGATAGTTCGGGAGGCAAGATCGCCACAGGCTGGGAGCTCGATGCTATCGCTTCTGTGGTTCTCGGCGGCACCTCTTTGTTCGGTGGAAGAGGCAACATTTGGGGTTCGTTATTTGGAGCCCTCCTTATGACTATGATAAGAAACGGTATGAACCTCCTGGGAATATCGCCTTTTATACAAATGATTACATTGGGTCTTGTGATTATTGGGGCAGTATGGATTGATACGATAAGGGTAAGAGGATTTAAGAGATCCCGAAGCGATGCATGAGATACTATCATTGTAAGAGACAAATATGGGCGGAGAGAAAATAAACGGCCGGGATTTTATCCTGGAAGTAAAGGAAATAACAAAACGCTTCGGCGGTGTCACTGCGCTTGATAAGGTTTCTTTACATATACGCAAGGGTGAGCACGTGGCTCTTGTTGGTGACAACGGAGCCGGTAAATCCACTCTTGCCAATATAATTACAGGCGTGCTTCAGCCTGATTCCGGCAGTATATGGTTCGAGGGAAGAGAGCATGTTTTTGCTTCTCCGCTGGAGGCGCGTTTGAGCGGCATGGAGACGGTATTTCAGGACCTGGCCCTGGCAAACGATCTTGGAGTTGTTGAAAACATATTCCTTGGAAGAGAGCAATGCCGATTAAAGCTGGGTCCTTTTAGTATACTAAATCATAATGAGATGAAGAAACAAGCCCGACAGGTACTGGAAGAAACAGGCATAAAAATTCAGAATCTTGAAGTACCGATTAGAAACCTATCGGGCGGTCAAAGGCAGGGTGTGGCCATCGCGCGAGCCGCCAGCTGGGGTTCCAAGCTCATTATCCTTGATGAGCCAACGGCAGCATTGGGAGTACAGGAGACGCAAAAAGTAGAAGGAATCATAAGAAAACTAAAACAGCAGGGAATATCGGCATTGATGATAAGTCATAACTTAACCCAGGTGTTTTCTTTATCCGACGCTATCTGGGTTTTACGACACGGTAAAATGGTGGGAAGTCGAATAACGAAAGAAACTGAACCAGGTGAAATTGTGAGCATGATTACAGGTGCTCAAAGTTTGTACTATTAAATTAAATGCAAGGTTTTTGCATCTCATATTTTTAATTGCCGGGCCTTGATTTTTTGCGGCTTCCTTGTACTGTTACTAGTGTATCCGCTCCAGAGTATCTAGGTATCATCATTTGTCTATATATTCCAAGCGGAGATCTGAACGGCGACAAAGAGGGATAAACCATGAAAAGAATACTATGTATTCTTTCGGGGCTGGCGATGCTGCTTTTGGTTGTCTCGGGGTGTGCCTACAACCTGCATTATACGATTTCAGGCCGGGGCACGGCAGCTTCCGTTTCCAGACCGGCCGTAGCGACCTTCGCCGTGGAGCCTCTACCGGCGAGCAAAAATATGAACCGGATCGTGGAATCTAACCTGATCGAACTTACGTACAAGAGCCTGCAGGCAAGGGGCTGGAAAGAAGTTCCTGCCGCACAGGCGGATTACATATTCAGGGTAAGCTACACGCTGACGACCGATGAAGAGGTTTTCAGACACCTGCAATATATGTACGGTCCGGGGGGCATATATTCACGACGGAGGAAACCGCATTTTTTTAAATCAACGGTCGGGATCACTGTCCTGGAACGCAAGACCCGCAGCGTATGGACCGGCACGGGCACCATTACCCGGACAGATGACGATATTTTGCTGGTCGCGCGTTACATAGTCGATTCTCTCGTCTCACAGTTCCCAAAACAAGGCCGTTGGAAGATACACAGGAAAATACACCTGTACGGCAGTTCATCGGCGCAGGCCGAATAAGGCCGGCACCGGCAATCCCGTCTTGGCTTTAATGTAAACCAGGGGATGAACACGGGCGGTACCAATCGCCTGGTTGATTTTTCACCTCAAGCGTGTGAACTAGGTGAGTAGATTCTCGAAATCGTCTTCGTGCTCCACCTCTTCTTCGAGAATATGAAGGATGAGGTTGTAGGTGATCGGATCCTTGCTGTGGGTTTTTTGAATCAGTGTTGTATACACTCCGATGGCTCCCTGCTCGGCTCGGATGACCGTTTTGATGACAGCGTCCAGATCCGTGGCCTTGGACGGGGGCGTCGGATAGCCTTCGTTGCTGGTCTCGATCAGCCTGGCGGGGTCGGCAAGCGGCTCTCCCCCGAGTTGTGTTATACGTTTGGCCAGCTCTTCCTGGTGCTCCAGCTCCTCTCCGGCCGTCTCTTTCAACAGCTCAGCCAAGTGCCTTGCCGCCGGTCGTCCTGTGACCACCTGGGCCATATGTATGTACGCGTAGGCGGCCAGCCATTCGTCGGCGTAGGCTCGATTCAGATCCGCAATGAGTTCCCCTACGTCCAGTTGCACAATCTCTGTGCCTTTTGTTCCCATAATGTCTCTCCTCGATTTGTTTTTATTCTTGCTTGGATTAAAAAAATCTCTTACGCCTTTGTGTAAGAATATACTACTCTTCGCTTTGTTTCACCAATTGTTCATTCTTGCAATTTCACTGTTCATGTCAATTCACGAGTAAAAAAGGGCTTTGCCCGTGCTGCGTGCTTTCATGCTTCTCAGTCAGAAAAGATTCCTACTACAGGCACCCTGGCCAACAGGTCCGAACCATGAGGCGCTTCGGCCAGCGCCGTGGTCAGATCTCGGCCCGCTTCGTGCAGAGCCTGATGCCTGCCGCCCTTCCAGAGAAAGCTGGCGGTCACATCATAGACTTTCCCCTGATAAGCAATATAAGCAGCTCTGCCCTCTTTACCGTCGCAGCGGACCAGCTCTCCTCTGGTAAAGGTTTTCATTTACACAACTCCTGTTACTATCCGGATGATTTACGTCCGGATAATGCTGCCGGTGCACGTATTCGGATTTGTTCAGCAGTTCGGAAATCGGCTGAACAAATCCAGTAGAGCGAACCTAACCCACGCTTACATGTCATGGAGAACATACCTCTTACCAGCAGCATTCCGTAACGATTGGGACGGCAGCGAAAGGAGAAGCCGCTCCCTCAGGGAGTACCCCTCTTTCGTTCCAACCCAGTCCTACTGCAGGAACTTGGATACGAAGGGCGATTTTTCCCCACGCCGCATGAAGTGACCGGAAGGTCCTTCACCCAGGAACTCGGAGAACCATGACTCGTGCTCGATCTCTTCGTTCAGAATTGCCAGGGCCAGGTCGTAGGTGCGGTGGTCCTTGCCGGCGGTCATGTTGCAGACCTGGGTATATCCTCTAACCGCACAGCGCTCCGCCTCCACCAGAACCTTCAGAATCTCCCGAACGTTGCTCACATCCTTGGGCAGGGAAGCCGGCGGACAGGCCGAAACATCGTGGAACTCCTTCATGTTCTTGGGAAGCTTTCCGCCCAGCTCGTAGATTCGAGGGACGAGGGCTTCGAAGTGGTTGCGATCCTCGATCCGGGCAGCTTCGGCGATCTCCTTGATTCCCTCGCCTTCCATACCGATGAGATTGACCCGCAGAATGGTGTAGTAATAATAAGTGGTCAGCTCGGCGGAGGCATTCTTGACCAGCAACTCCAGGAGCTGATCGAGATTCACGCCTGCTCTCTCTACCATTTCTCTTGCAACTCTTGCCATTGTGTGGCCTCCTTAAAGATTGTGTTTCCCAGCCGTGATAATATCACGGGTTTTACCAATGAATGATTATAAAAGTCGGAACAATTATTATTTATTAAACATACAAAAGCCTGTATACTCACCCTGTTTGTTTCTGCCTGCATCGATCACAGATGACGTAGAACTCTATCCGGTGGCTATGAGCCGTGAACGGGGCGGCCGGCGTCACCCTTCATTCAATTCCTCGTCGATCGGCAGCTATAGATCGATGATCGTACTGCAGACATTGCAGATGAAGTGATAATGCTCTCCGATGCTGGCGTCGAAGCGGTCGAAGGTGCTTCCGAAATCGATTCTGCGCATCGAACCTTGCTCGAAGAGAATATTCAGATTGCGGTAGACGGTCCCCATGCTCAGGTTTTGAAATCCACCCTTCTTACTGATCGTATTTCCAGGTTGCAGGTGCATACTTTACCGTTCTTTGCAACAACTCACGAATCCTCTGCCGCCGCATGCTCTATCTGTACTTTTTCTTATTTACAATACACACAATTCATTTTTAATAATCGGTATTATTATTATATAGCCTCCGTACCACTCTGTCAATAACAAATGGTACCTGGATTGAGAAAGGTCGAGAAGCTTATCAATGCATTATGGTAGATTTAACTCTCTGCAAAAAATATGGTACGGAACAACTCGCACTGTATTTTCTGCATTTCCAAAATCTTTTTTGCCAAGATGCACCTGATAGAATTTGGGAATAGAGGTTCTCTCTCGAAAATAATAAGAGGCGGGATTTACAGATTGTTCTCCGGTTTTACGTGCAACAGCGAATATCGGTTTATTTTCCTTGAGAACAACAAAGTCGATTTCACGCTTATCGGTGTCACTTAAGAATCTGAGATCCATCTTGTGTCCCTCCGTGTCCTCCATATAATGACAGTACTTTAACATCTGACAAGCCACAAAATTTTCAAACCGCATCCCCTCGCCTGTAACCTGTGACCAATCATACAAATATAATTTCTGCTCCTTTTTTACTGCTCGTATCCGAGGTGCTCCAAACGGTGATATTCTAAAACATATATATACTCTTTCGAGAATGGACAGCCACCGTTCAACAGTATCATGTGCTACCTGTAATATCTCTTTAAGATTTTTTACCGAAAGAGGTGATCCAACCCTATTTGGGAGCTGTTCAACCAACAGTTCTATCAGACTTATTTCTCTAACATTTTCAAGATCTCTTATGTCGTCATAAATTACACGTGACAGGCGTTCACGCTGCCACCGCCTCCATACTCTCTCATTGCCACCTAAAAAGGGTTCTGGGAAACCTCCGAATTTGAGAAGTTGTACACATCATTCAGATTTGGATTTTTTGTCAGTTAGTTGGGCGAAAATGGGTGTAGTCTGTAGTAGTAATAGCGACCTTGAAGGGAATCACCGCCTTTGCGGTAAAAATCTAATCGTGCAGATCCTGTAATTAAGAAGGAAATTGAAGATTTATAAGTGTCGTATAATCCTTTAATAATATTTCTCCAGCGCGCAAATTTATGTATTTCGTCAAATATGATGAGCTTTTGATTTGGCGGGATTTCACCTCTTATTATTGACGTACGATTTTCTACGTTGTCCCAATTCAGGTATGCAGGATGTGATTCATCAATATTACCTAG
>CAZFTJ010000038.1:0-12370 GCA_964521865.1 uncultured Spirochaetota bacterium
TATGTATTTTCGATAGAAATAAGTAAAACATAATTGTCTAATAAAACAGGTTTTATTACATTGTTCGGACAATGTATGCAACTGCATTGTCGGCATTTTTTTCATGGCCATCGTCGCAGCGTGGTGAACGGTCATCGTGCATCATATGCAGCTATATAGAATCAGTAACATACTCACCAAATAAGGCATCGCATGGAGGATCTTCGAGATGAAGAAGTTTCGTGTGGCCGTTGTGGGAATCGGTATGGTGGGCTCGGAATTAGTAAAAATACTCGAGCAGAGGAACTTTCCCAAAGAGCGCATAAAAATCCTCGCCCGCAGCTCGCGAACCGAAAAGATCGGCGACCGTGAGTACAGGGTTGTAGCTGCATCGCCGGAAGCTTTTGATGATGTGGACATAGCATTCTTTGCCGGTACGGAAGGGGCAAAGGGAGCCTCGCAGCTGTACGGGTGGGAAGCGGCGAAAAAAGGTACGATCGTAATCGACAATGGGGATGATTTCAGGATGGACCCCCGGGTCCCTCTGGTCGTTCCCGAAGTCAATCCCGATGCTCTCAAAAATCACTCCGGATTCGTGGCGAATCCGAACTGTTCGACCATACAGATGGTAATGGCCATGGCTCCTCTTGCCGCCCTCGCAAAAATAAAGAGAGTCGTTGTCTCGACCTATCAGGCTGTTTCAGGAACCGGAAGCGCTGCGGTGGCCGAGCTTACGGCACAGGTTGAAGCGTTCAACAAAGGCTCGATACCCAAACCGGGCGTCTACCCGCATCCGATATTCTCCAACGTGATCCCGCAGATCGGCAGCCTGAAGGACGACTACCCCGGCTCATTCAGCGAAGAAATCAAAATGATACGGGAAACCCGGAAAATTTTCGGTGCAGAAGAAATAAACGTTACCGCAACCTGCGTGAGGGTGCCCATTTTCAATGCGCATTCCGAAGCCCTGAACCTGGAGTTCGAACGAAAGGTCGGCGTCGAGGACGCCCGGCGTGCACTGAGGGCCTTTCCCGGAATCAAAGTCCTTGACGAGCCGGACAAGGGTGAATACCCGCTGCCACTGGATGTATCCGGCACGGACGAGGTGTATGTCGGGAGGATACGGGAGGATCACAGCACGTCGAACGCGCTCAATCTCTGGGTGGTCGCCGACAACATCAGGAAAGGCGCTGCCCTGAACGCCATCCAGATCGCCGAAAAGATGATCGAGCTCGAGCTGGTCAGCTAATAAAGGAAAGCCCGGAGAAACCGCATACCAACGTTCCGTATGACGTTATTGTGTACCCGTGGTCCAAATTCGCTGCCCCAACGCCTGTTTGAGAGCGTATTCACTCAACACCTCATGGTAGACCGCCATAAGGTTGGCGAGCTTTGCCTGTTCCAGCGCAGTCTGTGCGTCCAGGTATTCTACATTTGTGGTAACTCCGAGGTCATATTGCACCTTGGCGGCATCAAGCGCTTCCTGAGATTGTCTGAGCTGCACAAGAGACATCTGCACCGCCTCCCGGCTTGCGGTCAGATCCTGGTAGGCCTGAAGCACCTGGGTGGTAACAGTGCGCCGGACTGAAGCGGTATTCTGGCGTGCCGCATCGAGCTTGCTCTGGGCCTCCTTTATCCGGTCGGCCACAACAAGACCGTTGAAAAGCGGTATCGCAAGCTGAACACCGGCATTCCAGTTGAAGGTGAGGGAATCGGTATCCGGGAGAATGCTGTTTCTGAACCCTGCCTGGGTATGAGCCGAGAGAGTAGGAAGCCCTTCGAGCCGTGCCATCTTAAGGCCGAGACCGGCGGAATCTTCGTCGGCGAGCGCCTGTTTGACCGCGGGCCGATCTTCCAGCGCCTGTTTGAGGAGGGACTGGATGTCACTGCTGGGACCAGGGGCTCCTCCTTCAGCGGTGAAGGCGCCGCTTGGGGTAACAGAAACTTCAGGATTGAATCCGTCCATGGCTTTCAAGGCAATGAGCGCTTTCTGGTACTTATTCCGCACACTGATTCGTTCGCTCTTCAGGGAGGCAACCCGAACCTGTGTGGAGAGGACATCAAACTTGGTGGCCGATCCGGTCTGCTCCTTTTTCTGGATCATCGCGAGGTGCTGTTCGAGGTCGGCAAGCTGCTGGTCGAGGGAGCTCATCTGCTCTTTGAGAAACAGCACGGTATAGAATGTCCGCACGGTGTTGTAAGCCAGGTTCATTTTGACACGATCAATTGAATTTTGTGCGGTGGAGACCCCGGTCTCTGCGAGCTGTACCGAAACAGGTCGTCTGCCTGAGGCGAAGAGTATCTGGTCCAATCCGATTTCAAAGTCCCAGTTGTCCTCCTGGCCGAGCGAGAAGGTACCAAGGCCGGGAAAGGTGAAGCTCTGTTCCGGTTCGATACGCGTGTAGGAGCTTGAACCGGTAATCCTGGGGTAGTATGGGCCGTGTGCTTCGCTGACTGCTGTGCGGGCTGCAGAGAGATGCGCCATCGCCTGTTCGATCAACGGATTATTGTTTACCGCGCGAGAGATTGCCTGGTTCAGGTTGAGCAGTATTTCCTCTGAATCAGTCGCCTGTGAGGCTTTCGCCGGCTCGATCGGCGTCGTTTCCGCAGTAGCTGTGTATCCAACAAGAGGCTTCAGCTGTACCGGAGCCTTCTGTTCCGCGAATTGGGGCTCGATTGTCTGTGAAAACCCGTGGCCGATTGCAGCCGCCATAAACACGATCGCTATCAATGATTTTCCGTTCATAATTCACCTCTCTCTGTGGAAAACGCTATCTTACACCCGCTGTTCGAGCCTGTTTAACAGCGTCCGTTCTCCTGCGGGTATGTCTCAGCAGGATGATCGGAACAAGCGACAGCGCCAGTACGATCATCGCAAAAAGATAAACGCCGTCGATTGCAGAGACGTAGGCTTGCTTCTCTATCTGGCTCACAATGAGATACTGCCCTTTGTTCACAGCTGTTGCCGTCGTGCCGCCGGTCGCTCGTAAAGCATAGTAGAACAATTGTGTCAGTATCGTTTTAAAACTCGGCGAGTACGGGTTGGTGAGTTGACTGAGCTCGGCGAAGTTAATTGTCGTTTTATGAATGAGAAGGGTGCTCAACCCCGCTACCCCGAAGCTTCCTCCAATCTGCCTGATTACGTTAATGAGCCCGGAAGCCTGCGCGATCTTTTCCCGGGGCATCGACGAAATCGCAGTTGTTTGAGTGGGAGCCATAAAGAGTCCCATGCCGAGTCCGAGAATAACAATATTCGTCAGGATAAAACCTGTTTTCGTGTTGAGTGAAAGGGAATTGTAGCGATAGAAGCAGTACGTTATAAGGAGAACGCCTAACATAGCGGGAAACTTGCCTCCAATTCTGTCGGTAAGGCGTCCGCTCGTTATCGCTCCAACGGCCAGCATCACCCCCATCGGGAGAAAGACATGCCCTGCTTGCCGAGGTGAATAGCCCAGAGCCCTTTGCAGAAAAAGCGGCAGGAGGAAATTGCTTCCGAACATTCCGACACCCAGAAGAAAGAGCAGGATGGCACTCAAAGAGAAATTGTAGATCTTGAACAGGGAGAGATCGATCAGTGGATGCTGCACGGTGAGCTCGGTGATTAGAAAAACGGCAAACCCGATGAATGAGACCGCAAAGCAGGTCAAAATGAACGGAGAAGTCCAACCGTCGGCGTTCCATGCCGCGTTTCCTTCAGATAAAGCAAGGAGAAGGGGAGTCAGAAAGAGGACCAGGCTCAAGAATCCGACGAGATCAAATGAATGCACAGTCTCGTTCCGGTATTCGCGTAGAATGATGAAACCTACAATGACACCCATAATCCCAACGGGAACGTTGATGTCGAAAATCCACTGCCAGGAGATGTTGTCGATGATCCATCCGCCGACTGTCGGCCCCAATGAGATGGACGCCGATGCAGCGATTGACCAGAAGCCCAAAGCCACCCCCCGTTTTTCGGGTGGAAATTCTCGGGTGACAATCGCCATCCCGACAGGCTGAATCAGGCCGCCCCCGATACCCTGAATGGCGCGAAAGAGGATGAGAGTAGAGATGCTCCACGATGTGCTGCAGAGAAAAGAGCCGCCGGCGAAGAGAGTCAGCGCGAGGAGGAAGGTGAGCTTGTAGCCAAATCGGTCAGCGATCCAGCCGGAGGCTGCGAGCATGACACCAAAGACAAGCATATAGGCAGTGATCACCCATTGCACCGCGTCGGTAGAGGCGCTGAAAACCACCTGGAACTTAGCAAGCCCGATATTGACGATAGTGATGTCCAACACCGCCATAAAGGTACCGATGCTTACCGCAAGCAATACCAGCCAGGGATACGCAGGATGGTCGGGCTGGAGCCGCTGATTGTGCGAGGCTATCCTGTCGTGCAGATTCGAAAGATTCACCGGCATCCTGCTATTCCTTTCCGATACGCACTCGCACCTCTGCAGACATCCCCGGGCGGAGCCGTTCACCCGGCTTCGTATTCGACCCCTCATCATTGTCGATCGAAATACGGACCGGCACCCGCTGCGTCACCTTCGTAAAATTACCTGAACCGTTTTGAGATGGTATGAGGGCAAACTTGGATGCAGTCGTCGCGCCGATTGTTTCCACCTTACCCTTTAATAGACGACCCGGCAAGGCATCGACGGATATGGTTACAGGGGCACCCGGCCACAGGTAGTGAATTTGCGTCTCCTTGAAATTCGCCTCGATCCATTGTCCGGAAAGATCGTACAGGGTGTAGATCGGCTGTGCCGGCTGGACAACGTCCCCCGGCATCGACCATTTCTTCGCCACGATGCCGTCGATCGGCGAGATGAGGACGGTGTGTGCGAGATTGGGTTGAATCGAATCAAGCTGGGCCTTTGCAAGCTTCCGCCGGGCAACCGCGATGTTGTATCCAGCCTGTGCCTCAGCGAGTGCAGTTTTCACGTGATCGTACTGCTCCTTCGGAATGATTCTGTTCTGAAACTGAACAGTCGCCCTCTCGAGATCTTTCCGCGCCTGATTGAATTTGATACGCGCCAATTCGATGTTCTTCGCTGCAAGTTCCTCGTTTGCCTGTGCCTGGATTTCCTGCGCTTTGAGCGTGCTGTCGTCTAGCGTGACAAGGCGTTCGTTCTTGAACACCTGGTCTCCCTCTTGAGCTGTCATTGATGTAATTCTTCCGAGCATCTGCGCGCTTACCACGACCTGGTTTCCGTCGACGGCTGCATCGTCGGTCGACTGGAATCCGGCCACGTACAGGCGTATGTAGACCATGACGCCAAAAGCCACCAGCGCAAGCACGATAATAAGAACGACAAACGTCTTTTTCCTCTGCCTGTTTTTCCGGCGTACACCATCATCATCTCTCGATCCGTTGTATCGATCAGTCGCCCCTGGCATATTTCCTCTCCGTTTTTAGACTGGCTGTTTTCGCATCCATTGCATCGAGGATCGCCCGAAGCCCAGTGCATAGACTTGCAAGATCTTTGTCTTTCATCCTTTCAAACAGGACACGCAACCGCTCCCTGTGAGCATAAAGCCGTTCCTCGACGAGCTTCTTTCCTTTCGGCGACAGACTCAGGAGCGACCGCCGCCGGTCGGCCGGGTCTTCCGTGCGTTGTGCCAACCCGGCTCGAACAAGTCGATCTACAAGCTGGCTGGCAGTCGGTTCGCCGATCCCCAGACATACAGCGACACATCCGACAGTAGACGTCTTTTCCTTCTGGAGGAACATGACCGTTCTGATTTGTCCCAGTGTGAGATGGATGCTGTCGAGCCATGCAGGTTGTGAAAGTGTTGCCATCTTGCTCATGAACTGCTTGAAAAGCTCGATCGTCTCCTGGATGTGTGTGCTATACGATCTCTTCGAAGCATTTGGTTTTTTATCCATGAGAAGAATATAATATATTATATTAATAAAATAAATATAATTGTTTTAATAAATATATTTGATTCTACCTATCAATTACATAATAAACACAAAGAACTGCTTTCCATATTTCGTTAGTCCGTTTATACTTGATGGGAAATGCAGATCGAGACCGTACCCATTTTCTTTTTCTCAACTTAGTACCGAGGATCCAGTGTATACTCGATTGGCAAACCATTAAACCTGAAATAAGGACCAGAGGGAGGGTTAAATTGAGTCTTCTTTTTTCAAAGCTGGTTATACGAAACAAGGTAATGCGCAATCGAATCGCCATGCCCCCTATGGCAAACAATCTTGCGACCCTGGAGGGCGAGGTGGTTCCCGGGCTCATCGCCCATTACCGGAAACGGGCTCGGGAGGGAGTGGCCCTGGTCATAGTCGAGCACTCATACATTAATCCTTCAGGCAGGGCGAGCTCCAACCAGCTCGGGATACATCGGGACGCTTTAATCGCCGGGTTGAGAGAGCTTGCTTCATCAATAAAAGGGCAGGGTGCCCTTGCGGCCATACAGATTACGCATGCGGGGAGCAGCACAACCGAGGCAACTATCGGTGAAAAGCCTGTTGCGCCATCCTACGTTCCCCATCCCAGAAAAAAGACCGGGCCCCGCGCTCTGACTCGGGACGAGCTGGCGATAGTGAGAGATGATTTTGCACGGGCGGCTGCCCGTGCGAAACGGGCCGGGTTTGACGCCGTGGAGCTTCACGGCGCCCACGGTTTTCTTTTAAACCAGTTCCTCTCGCCTCTTACCAACCAGCGAGAGGATGAGTACGGAGGCAGCTTGCAGGGAAGGGCGAGATTCCCCCTGGAAGTGGTGCAGGCGGTTAAACGCACGCTGAAAGAAAATACGCTTCTCATGTATAGACTGGGAGCGGACGATCTGATGGAGGGGGGGCTGAAGGTGGATTCCACGGCACAGTTCGCACTGTGGCTTCAGGAAGAGGGCGTCGACATAATAGATATCTCAGGAGGGATGAGCGGCTACACCATGGTGGACGCCAAACCGGGCTACTTCAGGAGCCATAGCAGGGCAATAAAATCGTTGGTGAGAGTTCCGGTGATGGTCACGGGCGGTATCAGCAGTGCCAGGCAGGCGGAGGATATTCTTGCGGCCCGCGACGCGGACATCGTTGGAATAGGAAGAGCCCTTCTGAAGAATTTCCGGTGGGCGAGTGAGGCTGTTAAAAGTCTCGAAGGCTAACTTTCAGGAACCGAAACCCGAAATGTCCGACTGTCCACATTGCGGAAGGCAATGAAAAATATCGAAGGAACCCGATGACAATCCACAGGTTACTGGAACGACCTCATGATTTTCCTGAATCTTCTTGGCATTAACGTGTTTTTGGATGTTCAGAAGTCTGTTTTCTCTCAGAAAAATGCCGTCTATTATTGATTGGAATAGATATATTTAGTTAGATTTCAGTTGTAAAGTCTATAGAAAACATATTTCTTCTAATTTGTTAAAAGTATAATTCAGTTAATGAATCGGGAGAAACAGCATGGAGGATAACTCAGTTATAATCATAGGAGCCGGGTTTGCAGGGCTTTCGGCCGGGATTTATGCACAGATGAACCGTTATCGCACACAAATCTTTGAGATGCACAACTTGCCAGGCGGCTTGTGTACAGCCTGGAAACGCAAAGGATATACAATTGACGGCTGTATCCATTGGCTGGTGGGCTCCTCACCCCAGAGCGGCATGTACCGATACTGGGAGGAGGTCGGCATTGCCCATGAATGCGAGTTCATCAACATGGATGAGTACATGCATTACGAGAGCGCCGATGGGCGAATCCTTATCTTCTACACCAACGCGGACAGGCTGGAGAAACATCTGCTGGAGTTTTCTCCGCGGGATGCGGAGCCCATCAAAGATTTCATCCGGGGTATCAGAATATGCATCCATTTTGATCGGCCTTCCGAATCAGACCCGCCGCTCAAACGTCTGCGAAAGGCTCTCAAGCTTGGGCTGCTTATGGCTACCAAAGGGAGAGAGATGCAGAAGTGGATGAAAATATCTACCGCGGAGTTCGCCATGCGATTTAAAGACCCGGTGCTCCGCGAAGCACTGCAGAAGATGTGGTTTCCAGAATTTTCGATGTTCTTTATGTTATTTACCTTTGCCTGTCTCCATAACACGAATGCAGGTTACCCCATCGGCGGTTCCATGCCCATGTCGCTTGCACTGGCCGGACGATACACTGATCTGGGGGGAGTAATTCATTACGATAGACGAGTGGTAAAAATTCTGGTGGAAGGCGATAAAGCTGTTGGCGTCCGGCTGGCGGATGGGAGTGATTATCACTCTGTGCGGGTTATATCAGCGGCGGATGGATATAACACTATCTTTAAAATGTTGGAAGGTAAATATGGCGATGAAAAGACGCGCGAGCCGTATGAGAAGTGGTCGAGCTTCCCGCCGCTATTGCTTGTTGGAGTGGGGGTGAAGCGCTCTTTTGCCAATGAGCCAAAGACGGTCTCCGGCATAAGCTTTCCCTTACGCAGGCCGACGGAAATCGGTAATGCGGTGCTGGAAAGAATAACAGTACGCATCTTTAATCAGGACCCCACATTGGCGCCGGCCGGAAAGACCTCCCTGGTTGTTGCGATACCCAGCAATTACGAGTATTGGAAGGAGCTTGCACAGAATCGGGAAACCTACATGGAAAAGAAAGACCGTGTGGCGCTGATCGTGGTGGAACAGCTTAATCGGCGCTTCCCTGGCATCTCCAGGCAGGTGGAGATGGTGAATGTGGCAACCCCAGTGACCTTTGAGCACTACACAGGCAACTGGAAAGGAAGTTTTGAAGGCTGGCTGCTCACTCCTCGGAACGCCTTCACCATGATGAAACGAATGCGTCAGACACTCCCCGGTCTGCAGAACTTTTTTATGTGCGGGCAATGGGTTGAACCGGGTGGCGGTCTTCCGACAAGTGTCATGTCCGGCCGTCGACTGGTTAAGGCGATGTGCAAACAAGACGGAAAGAAATTCCAAACCACAGTGTTATAGATCATATAATATTTGACTTAAATTTAAAAGAAGAAGGTAAATATATATCGTATATATGCGGGGAGAACGATTTAGTCCCCGATGTTACCTTTATAAACTCCTCGGAATTCAGTCATGAATTCCGGTAAGGAAAAGTAAATGTTATGGCCGCGTTGATGGCAGGAAAAACAAAAGCCAAAGGCAGCATTCCGAAAGTGTTGAAGCTCTTACCCATCATAAAGCGGGCTTTCAAAATATATGTCTTGATGCAAATGATGGAATAGGATAAAACGGTTGATGGCAAAAAATCGAGGCAAAGGATGTATTGTATTCGGGCAGCTGCGGCTCAAGGCCGGGACTGCCGGAAACACAGGCTGGATTGAGCGTGCTCCATCTTCGGCAGTTCATGACGGCGGCCGGGTGGAAATAGTGAAAACTTTACGGTCGCACTGGTTAAAAAAATGAATGAAACGATGGATTTTCAGATCTACACGGTGTATAATTTGGGGCAATTTTAACAATACCAGGATTCAAACATGAAAAAAATTATTATTCTTCTGGCAGCTGTAATGATCCCCTTCGCTGCCGCAGCTCAAAACTATTCAACACTTTCATTCGGGATCGCACCGCGAATCGAGATACCGGTCGGTAAAGATTCGGATCAATACAGGGTAGGGGGAGGAGGACAGTTATCTCTCGCGTACAAGCCTCCGATCAGCTTTCCCCTGTATGTGGGCCTCGATCTGGGCTACGAGTATATTCCCATCAACCTGGACTGGAGTGCACCGATACATACAGCAGCAGTAGCCGGAGGCCTGGGATTGGATTTCAGGTTCCTCGGCAGGCTCTCTGCAGATATATATGCAAAAGGCGGCTACTATCGGGGGTTCTTGAAAGATGTCGATGGAAAAATCGTCCGCAGCGGAAATACCTATCTGGATACGGGAGCGGGAGTTTCGTTTTATCTCTCACCCCGATTTCGAATCGGAATAGGTTCATCATACAGAAATTTCTTTGGAAAACCGGGCCCTCTTTACAGCGGCGTCGGTTTTTACCTCGGCACGTTTTACAGAGTTCCATTGAGCGGAACCGTCGATATCGAACCGGTACAGACGAAACCGGCGAAACTGAAGTTTCAGGAAATCGATATGGGCACAGTATTCCCGGTGTTCTATAAATACTACGACGACCATCCGATCGGCACCGCAATCCTCGAGAACAGGGAAAACGGAACCGCGGAAAACATCGAGGTTTCGGTTTTCCTTAAGCAGTATATGGATTATCCGAAGAATTATTCAGTGGAGGGGTCCATCAAACGGGGCGAAAAGAAAAAGATCGATCTCTATGCACTGTTCAATGAAAAGGTCCTCGAGATTACGGAGGGAGCCAAGGTTTCCGCTGAATTCAGCATAGATTACGATTTCAAGGGCAGCCGTAAACATGTCGACAGGGTCGAAACAATAACGCTCCAGAACCGGAATGCATCCATCTGGGACGACGACAGGAGGCCGGCGGCGTTCATCACGGCCCGCGACCCGATCGTGCTCAGGATGAGTAAGAATATCGCGGGAATGGTAAGGGACCGGCCGAATCAGGTTTTCGGCAAGAACTTTATGCTCGCCGTAGCTATTCACAACGAACTTTCCATCTTCGGTCTCAGCTACGCAGTCGATCCGAATACACCGTATGAAGAGCTGCATGAAAAAAAACAGGCCATCGATTTTCTCCAGTTTCCGCGGCAGACGCTCGAGTACCGTGCAGGAGACTGCGACGACCTCTCCATTCTTTATTCTGCGCTTTTAGAGGCGCTGAGCATCGAGACCGCGCTCATTACGGTCCCCGGGCATATCTATATCGCAGTGAATCTCGATATGCAGCCGGCCGAAGCAAAAAAGATATTTTATAACACCGACGATCTGATTTTCCGGAATGAAAAGACGTGGCTTCCCCTTGAAGTAACGCTCGTCAAGGACAGGTTCTTTAAAGCATGGAAGGAAGGAGCAAGTGAATGGAACAGGTATGAACCGCTCGGCCAGGCGGGCTTTTACCCTGTTTCTGAGGCGTGGCAGGTTTTCGAGCCGGTGGGACTGCCGGGAGAAGCAAAAGGGGTGGAGCTGCCCCAGCCGAAAACGGTGGAGACGGCCTTTAACAATGAGCTTGCCCTTATCATTCAGAGGGAAATCGAAAATCAGGTAAAGGATCTTGACGAACGCATCGTCAAGAGCGGCAACAACGCGAGACTGATCAACCAGCTTGGTATCCTTTATGCCCGGTACGGTTTGCTCGACAAGGCCGAGAAACAGTTTGGAAAGATACTGCAGGAGACGGAATATACGTCTGCTCTGGTCAATATGGGAAACATTCGATTCATCAGGAATGATTTCAAAGGGGCACAGGAGTATTATCGGCGCGCCCTGAAAAAATACCCGGATAATCCGAAGGTGATGCTCAACCTTGCACGCGTGTACTATGAGCTCCAACAGTACAGCGATGCGCAGGGGTTATACGAGAAGGTTCGGCTCATTTCCCCCGAAACAGCCCAACGATACGCGTATCTGGGCACTGAAAAGACCTCTGAAACCCGCGCATCCGACACTCAGGAGAAAGGAACGGTTCTATGGGAAGAATAAAGTGGTTTTTGGCAATACCGGTACTGGCGCTGATGATGACGAGCTGCGATAACGCCCTGCAGGAATATATTGCAACCAATCTGTTCGGCCCTCCATACAATCTTGAGGTCACAAAGCTCTTCGTACAGGGTGCGATCGACTTCGGGTTTTCCGTCGATACGAACGGGGATTATATAATCGTGGGCGCACCGGCGGAATCGGATAATTCTTCAAATCCCGAAGCTGTATACATCTACCATAAAACCGATATAGATACATGGGATTCGGGATTCAAGCTCATACCCTCCGACTGGCAGGCCGGAGACAGGTTCGGCTATTCGGTTGCGCTGTACGGCGATTACGCGGCGGTTGGAGCCCCGTATAAAACGGTGAATAATCCGTCGCTCGGCGTCGACCAACAGGCGGCGGGCGCCGTCTACATCTTCAAAAGAACCGACACGAACACCTGGAAACAGCTGACGAAATTGACGCAGCAGGACCTCTGGTCTACGAGCTCCGGTTTTCAGGCGGTGGAGTACGCCCTCTTCGGTTCCGAGGTGGATATGTACGGCAACTGGCTCCTTGTTGCCGCCCGTCAGGACGATCTGGGGGGTGCTTTAAACAGCCATTACGGTGCGGTGTATGCCTTCAAGAACACGGGCACATGGACGTACGATGAACAGCTCACCGCCGGTCAGGACAAACAGGCCGGGGCGGGGTTCGGGTGGTCGGTGGATATAAACAGCGACTACATTGCAGTGGGAGCAGCCGGAGAGGACATCAACGGGAACAACAAGGTGGGAGCCGTCTATATCTTCCAGTTCCTTGTGGACGGATGGGAGCACGATGCAAGAATAATTGCGCCCGATGGAGAAGCCGG
>CAZFTJ010000039.1:0-9715 GCA_964521865.1 uncultured Spirochaetota bacterium
AAAATAATTTCTTAAATTCTCTTAAATTCTGTCCAACCATTGGGGTCCACCTCAGTGTTTTGATTACTTCCCATATACACATTTTATTTCTCGAAAGAAATTGTGTAATAAAAAGATAGTAATAATTGTATAGTGTGTACAGAGCTTATTAAGTGCCTAAAGAACATATTAGAGGGTGATGTTACTTTGTTTATAAAGCTTGGCGCTCCGACAGACTCCATAGCTGCGAATACAGTTGTTCTGTAGTTGAAATAAAAAAATATTAACTTTTTTCAACTTTTTCACTTTTTACCCGGTAAACTAACTACATTTTGCCTATATATATTAGGGACTTTATGAAAATAAACGTGTTCTTTTTTTTCCCCGCTTCTCTTTGTGTCATAGATTTTTTCTCATTTGGCCTGTGTCTTAACTGACTACCGACCTTTGTACCGGAGTTTGAAATCATAGCTACTCCTTTATAAGAGGCGTGTCTGTGCAGGGGGCCTGTATGAATCTCCCCGGCCGTTTCAGTCGTTTTTAATGTAATGGCACCCGATCGTCTTTTTGTTTCGCCGCGCCGACTCGGCGATAACGGTGGCGAGTGTGATACCGTTTCGAAGCTCTATTTTTGCCCGCGTGAGCACCGTGTCCCTGTAGTAATCAGATATTCTCGTCTGCAGGTTGCGCAGATCGGAAACGGCCCTTACAAGCCGGGTCGATGTTCTGATTATGCCGACGTAGTTCCACATCGTGCTCCTCAGGTTATTCCAGTCCTGGAGGATGAGCAGGGGATCGTTGTTCGTGGAATGTATCGATTCGGGGTATATCCAATCGGCAATGTCGGAGAAGTACTCGGCCCTGGACGGTGCATCCGATATTATCCGTCCGGCCCTCACCCCATAGGTAACGCTTTCAAGGAGTGAAACCGAGGCCAGCCTGTTTGCGCCGTGCACCCCGGAACATGCTGCTTCACCAACCGAATAGAGCCCCGGCAGGGTGGTTTCTCCCCATTCTCCGATGAGTATACCGCCGCAGAAGTAGTGTTCGGCCGGGACCACCGGTATCGGCTCCTTTTCGATATCTATTTTGTGCTTCTTGCACTCCTCGTAGATGCCCGGAAAACGTTCTCTGATTCGTATCTTCTTTTTATTAAAATGCGCAATATCCAGGTATACATGGGAGCTCTCCGTCCGCGCCATCTCATTGTATATGGCGCGGGTAACCTCATCCCTCGGTGCGAGGTCCTTCCACTCGGGCGCGTATCGCTTCATAAACTCTTCCCTGCTGCTGTTCAACAGACGGCCGCCTTCTCCTCTTACGGATTCGGAGATAAGGAAATTCGAACCCTCTTCTGTATAGAGCATGGTCGGGTGAAACTGGACGTATTCCATATTGGTGACTTCAGCACCGGCCCGGTAGGACATTGAGATACCGTCCCCTGTCGCCGTATCCGGGTTCGTTGAATACTGGTAGAGCCTGCCGATGCCGCCCGTGGCGATAACCGTCGCATCCGCAAGAAAGGTGTGTACTTTTCCGGAGCGGTTGTCAAGTGCATAGGCGCCGAGGCAGAGGTTCCCCCTGTATTTGAGCAGGGGATTTGTGGTATTGTGGTGAGTGGTTATGAGATCGATTGCGGTAAACTTGGTTTTGACGACGATATTGCCGATTTCACGGATCCTGGCATAGAGTTTTCTCTCGATTTCAAACCCGGTCATATCAAAGTAGTGAAGAATACGCTTTCTCGAATGTGCAGCCTCTTTTGTAAAGTTGTATCCGCCGTTTTCATTCTTCTGAAATTCCACTCCGATTTCATTTATCAGGAAGTCATGCACGAGACGAGGTCCTTCGTTTACAACGAGACGTACCGCTTCGGGGTTGGAAATTCCGTCGCCTGCCTTCATAATATCGTCGAAGAGAATTTCCTTGGAATCGTCTTTCCCGATATCGACGATACCACCCTGTGCGTAGCGTGTGTTGGATTCGGTCGGGTCTTCTGTTTTCGTGAGGAGCAGCACCTTTTTACCGTTTTTACTTGCCCAGATCGCTGCGGTAAGTCCGGCTATGCCGCTGCCGATTACAAGGATGTTTGTTTTTTCCCGTGCCATGTACGTGCTGTCCTGAATATCTTTTTTATTGTTTCGGCAACTTCACCGTACTGTTCGGCGCTCATGCGTTTTGTCCCGGTCTCATCGATGTGGGGGGTCGAGCGTATTCTGTATATACGCTCTTCAAGGTGTTGCTGCGCCTGTATACCGGATGGGATCCGCGGCGTTATGCCGATCGCCTTTTCTGTGTCCTCGGGAAACTTGCCCGGATCTGCGGTTTCGTAGACGACGGACGGTAGTGCGCTTCCTACCTGTGCGCGGTATTCCTCGAGCGCTTTCCAGCCGACGGAGCCGTGGGGATCGAGAATAACCCCGTGCTTTTCATATACCCGCCGTATCGTAGCGTAGTGATCGTCATTGCTCACGCTGACGGAGAAGAAATCCCTTCTCATCCCCTCGATATCGGGGATTTTGTCCATCACACCCGCCCGTTTAACTTTTCTTGTACGGCTGTCTATCTCATCGTAGATGTGCCCGTGGTAAAACTCCACGAGTCTCGCAAAGTTGCTCGGATGCGATACGATCATCGCGGTCGAGGGAGACCATACGGAAGGGTGTATCTCGTAGGTTCCTGTTTTCAGAAATTCCGGGAATTCCCGGTTTTCGTTCACTCCGATAACAATTTTTTCTATGGGAAGACCCATTGCTTTCGCAATGACCGTACCCATCATATCCCCGAAGTTTCCGGACGGAATGCTCGTTATGAACTTTTCGCCGTTCAGGCCGAGTCGCGAGTATGCAAAGAAGGGATACACCGCCTGCGGGAGAAGCCGCCCGAGGCTGATCGAGTTTGCTGAGGTAAGGCGGTCGGGATCCGAGAAGCACTCTGCTGCAAATGAGCGGTCGCTCAGAATGGCTTTTGCAATCTCCTGGCATACATCAAAGTCCCCGTTCACGGCAAAGGCATAAATGTTATTCTGCAGCGTCGTCATCTGCCGCCTCTGCTGCTCGCTGATGGCGTTTTCGGGAAAGAGAACAACGTTCGTGACGTTCTCGAGCCCGAGCAGGGCGTGCGCGACTGCTCCTCCTGTATCACCGCTCGTTGCCACAACAACTGTTCTCAAAAGCCCCTCTCTTCCGAGAAAGTAGTTGAGAACCCGCCCGAAGAATCTCGCTGCAAAATCCTTGAATGAGTAGGTCGGCCCCTTTGACAGCCACAGGATAAAGGTATAATCTGCTACACTCTGGAGCTCAACCGGTATTGCGCTTTCATCATACGCATCTTTCAGCAGAGACATAAAATCATCTGCACTGATGTCGGGCGTTACATAGGGTAGAAGAACCGCATGGGCGACTTCGGCGTAGCTCATCTGTGCCATACCTGCAATGTCTTCGGTGGATAGTTTCGGAATCGCGCTTCTCTCCATCATGTACAGTCCGTGGTTTGACGCGATTCCGTTGAGAATCGCCTGTTTGAAACCGATCTTTTCACTGTTGTTGTTGGTGCTGTGGTAGTAGACGGACATCTTATTCTCCGATATACACTGATATTTCGGTTTTATTCGACAATCTCCATTTGCCCGTTCAAGCCGCTTCTTGAATGGTTCTCCTTTCATAATACATATGTTTGCTCCTCTGTGTCATCCTATTTCAATACAGGTCCAATCTAAAAAACCTTTATAATTCAGTAAAGAGTATATCTAAAGAAACCGTTCACTATTGCCGGAGAACTTATTATTGGCTTGTTGATACGCATAGGAAAACCACTTTGTCCTGGTAACAATTTGAATTCGGTATATAATATTAAAAAACATTTAAAACCATAAAAGTATTAATAAAATCCATTAATAACCATTTACCTTGACCATAATCGTTTGAAGATATTAATTTTAATACACTTCAATGAAATAGAGATTAAAAATGGTACCTTACGAACGATATGAAAAGATCATGAAGACGGTAAGTGAATCAAAGTTTGTTTCCATAGACGATCTTTTGAAAATTACTAAAAGTTCTTTAACGACTTTGAGACGCGATATAAATTATTTGAGCCGCAGTAAAGGAAAAATTAAAAAGACCAGAGGCGGGATTACATGTGTAGAAGAATCACTTTCTAATAACGGCTCTTTTTTCTATAAGAATCGGGAAATACTTTTTTACAGGGAAAAAGAGGCCATTGGAATAGCTGCTCAAAATTATATTGAAGATGGAGATATTATCATTCTTACGAACGGTACAACGACGTCGCAGGTAGCAAAACATATCGATAGTAATAAACAAGTTACCGTTATAACGAGCGGCATCGATATTGTCGCCGCCTTGAGTAATAAAGCAAACGTCAATGTCATTTTGCTTGGCGGGATCGTTATATATTCAGAACAGTTGATTACGGGGCCTTCGATCTCTAAAATGCTTCAAGATTTAAATCCTTCTAAGATTATAAGCGGTGCAGGTGGAATTACAGAAGAAAAGGGCATAACAATTTACGATTTTATGGGGTCGTCGTATTTTATTGAGTTATTTGAAAAGGCTTCAGAGAAAATTATTGTCGCCGACCATTCCAAATTTGGCAGAGATGTACTTGTTCATGTAGCTCCTCTAGAGAAAATCAATACGATTGTAACAGATCAATCAGTCCCCCCCCACTATATTGATGTTTTCAATAGATTGCATATCAATTATACGCTTGCATAGGCTTTTAAATTTTTAAAAATTTTATGGAAAATACTTGACGTCAATAGATTAACGGTTTAAAATGGTTTAAAATGAATTATAATGTAATTTAGTAAACATTTATGGTCATTAAGTATTATTTATGGCGACAATTGGAATGACTTAAACAATATTTTTTAACCATGCTTTTATTACTCCTTTCTTAGAAGAGAAAGCATATTTTAGTCCTCATGTTTTCATGTATAGAAATAGAAGTAGTATAAAAATATTTATATAAGGGAGGCGAATTATGAGACGAGCATTGTTAGTCTTACTTGTTTTGTCTGTACTGGTGTCTATCGGTTTTTATTCATACGCCGGTGGAGAGAAGAAAGTTGAGCAGGTCACCATCAGCCTCGCAGGCTGGGGTCCCGGAGAGGAAACCTTCAAACCTTCATGGTCTATGTTCAAGCAGGCATTCGAGGCTGAAAACCCTGATATTACTCTGGAGCTTGTAGGAATACCGTATGAAAACCTGCGTCAACAATTAATCGTCCAGGCACAATCGGGCACTGCCCCTGATCTGGCTCAAGTTGACAGCGCCATTGATCTTGAGCTTGCGGCTCTCGGGTTCCTTCAGCCGCTGGATGATCTGCTTACTTCTGAGGTGAAGAATAAAATTATTCCAGCGCTTCTTGAAGCATCGAAATACAACGGAAAAATATACGCCGTACCTCAATCACCGGTTCCGTATGTGTTGTGGTGCAGTACCTATTTGGGAGAAAAAGCCGGCATACAGAAGAGACCTGAGAACATAGAAGAACTCACCCGCCAGGCAACTGCAATTGCAGGATTGGGGACCGATGAAAAGGGAAATCGAATATGGGGATTTTCACCGGATACCGCTCGGTGGATTGTTGGAGCGTATGATTTTCTCCCGTTTTTCTATAACTTTGGTGCGGACGAGTTTGATGCCAACGGTAAAGTTTCGATCAATTCTCAAAATGCAGTCGCTGCTCTGCAATGGTATAAAGAACTTACGGAAGCGGGTGTGCTGGGCCCGCCCGGAAGTGATGTTCGTGAAATGAGAAATCTGTTTTCCAAGGATCAGTTGGGATTCTATATCGATAACCCCGGTGGAAGAGGTATTATCAGGGATCAGAGCGGTCTGGGTGTGGATTTTGATAAACATTACGAGATTGTCGTTTTTCCAAAGAAGAACAGGCCGGAAAACTGGAGCATATATTATGCTCATACTTTCGTAATGTTTAAGCAAACCAAACATCCTGAAGCAGCTGCTCGTTTCCTCAATTTTTATATTAATAATTCTGAGATACAAAAAAAATATTACAAAGATACAGGACAGCTTCCGCCGACAAATGCTGCCCTCACTGACCCTGCATATTCCGACCCTTTCAGTAAGACTGTTATGGCACAGGCAGCTCATGTAAAACGTCCGTTTGGGCTCAGGCCGGACAAGCATGGTGAGCTGGTCGACATTTTGGCGATTGCCGTTCAGAGTGTTGTTGTCGGGGGCGAGGATCCGAAGGTTGCACTCGATAATGCTGCAACAAAAATGAAAGATTTATTAGGAGAATAATCAGTTTCTATGGGGGATAAGCGAGCTTATTCCCCATAGACTTACCTCTTTTTTTTGAAATCCTTATCATAAGATTTGAAAGCTTAATAATTACAATATAAAATGTGGTTGGGAGAGGGAGGATGCAGAAGAGGGTATTGACAAATGTACAATTTGCATGGTTACTGGTAGCTCCATCACTTTTTATCCTGATTATAATTGTGTTTTACCCCCTTATACGTACTTTGTTAACCAGTTTTCAAAAATACGACCTCACCAGTCCGCGAGATATTCTAAAATTCGTTGGATTTAAAAATTATCGGTCGATCCTGCAAAGCGGGGAATTCGTCAGAAGGTTCGTTGTTACAATGGAATACAGCGTATCGGCTGTTGCCGGTCAGTTTATTTTAGGGATGGTATTTGCCGTACTTCTTAATCAGGAAATTAAAGGTCGTTCCCTTTTTCGAGCAATTTTTTTAATGCCGTGGGTTATCCCGACTGTAGTTTGCGCACTTTTGTGGACCTGGATATTGAATGTCCAATATGGAGCTTTTAATTTTTTATTAAGAAGGATAGGGATTATACACGAATTTCGACACTGGCTGGGAGACCCGAAGCTTGCCCTGTATACAGTAATTTGGGTCACTATATGGAAGTGGCTTCCATTTGATTTTGTAATGTTGTTGGCAGGACTCCAAACTGTTCCCCCTGTGTTGCTTGATGCGGCCTCCGTTGATGGGTGTGGGGCTTTCAGAAGATTTATTCATGTTACATTACCGTCTATAAGAAATATTATTGTGGTTGTTCTTATGCTTACACTAATATGGTCTTTCCAGGAATTCACAATGATCTGGGGTACTACCAAAGGTGGGCCGATGAATGTAACGTCGACCCTTACGATTCACATTTATCGAACGGCGTTTGATTATTTTAGAATGGGGCAGGCGTCCGCTGCAGGGGCCTTATGGATGACCCTCCTGCTTATCTTATCTATTATCAGTTTGAGGATGGGATTTCGAGAATTAACATGACTGCTGCAAAAGAGAATATGTTAAAAACTTTACTTAAATATCAACTTTTAAGATATACCACAAAAATATTTATCTATCTCTTTATCGTTATTGGTGTCATAATTACACTTTTTCCGATTTTGTGGATGGTTTCTACATCTTTTAAACATGTAGATGCGTTATTCAATATGCCTCCGGAGTGGATACCGAAACATCCTACTATGCAGCCATTTCGTAATCTTTTTAAACCCGGAAGTTTTTTCGTTGTGTATTTTATAAACTCCTTAATTGTTTGCATCTCGACGACCGTTATTACTGTATTTTTTGCTTCCCTTGCAGGCTACGCCTTTTCGAGATTTACATTTCGCGGGTCCAGAACGACAATGTTTATAATACTCATTTCACAGATGTTTCCAATCGTTATGCTCCTCATATCAATCTTCAGTTTGTTTTTAAAATTAAAGCTCATTAATACCTATCCTGCACTTATACTGACCTATGTATCATTTGCACTTCCGTTTTCAATCTGGATGTTGAAAAATTATTTTGATACACTGCCGCGAGAGATTGAAGAGGCAGCCTACATTGACGGATGCAGTAGATTCCGAGTTCTCTTAAAAATCGTATACCCGATTACCGGGCCGGCAATATTATCTGTTGCTCTTTTTATATTTCTTGTGGGTTGGAATGAACTGATGTTTGCATTGACGTTGACAAATACGGATAATATGAGAACGATCCCCCCGGGACTTGTCGTAACGTATCAGGGGCAATACCAGGTATATTGGGCCGAAATGATGGCGGCTTCTCTACTTGTAAGCATACCTGTTATCCTGTTGTTTATCTTTATGCAGCGTTATTTCATTCGAGGGATGACCATGGGAGCAGTAAAGGAATAAAAATGCAGTTTTTGAGAAAGGCTGTTAATAAAAATGTTTCATGGGGCATATAGTGGAGGCATACCATGTATACATATGATAAGGCCTGGGCTGACGTTGATATAGATAAAATACCCGATATAAAAGTAAAACCCCCGGGGCCAATATCCAGAGCTATCGAGAAGAGGGCAGGTAAATATATGCAGGGGTATTCTTCTCAGGTACGGCTTTTTCAGGTTGCTTTTGAATCGGGCAAAGGTGTCACTCTTAAGGATGTTGACGGGAATACATATATTGATTTCAGCAGCGGCATATACATAACAAATTGGGGTCACTGTCATCCAAAAATCACGGAAACAGTAGTAGAGTATACCCGTAAACTTCAAAATTGTCACGATTTCAATACCGAAATAAAGACAAGGCTCCTTGAAGCTCTTGTTGAGATTACACCGGGTGATCTTAATAATGTTCAACTGTGGTGTGAAGGTTCAAAATGTGTTGAGGCCGGATTAAATATCGCACGTGCTGCGACGGGTAAATATGAATTTATCTCTTTTTTTAACGATATGCACGGTAAGACGCTTGGAAGCCAGAGTTTAACAACTATGACGAAAATCAGCGGGCCTCGTGCAGTGGGCAGTTTCAGGGTTCCATACGGTAATTGTTATCGGTGTTCCTTCAAGCTCACGTACCCTGAATGCAACCTTCATTGCGTGGATTTTATCCGGGAAGCAGCTACCGAGCTCGCAACCAATGAGGTGGCTGCAATAGTTGTAGAGCCTATTCAGGGTTGGGGAGGGACCGTAATTCCTCCGGATGGATGGCTTTTGAAAATACGGAAGTTATGTGATGAATTAGGTATATTGATGTTCGTGGATGAGGTTCTTACGTGTATGGGAAGAACAGGAAAAATGTTTTGTGTAAACCACGAGGATGTTGTTCCTGATATTTTAACTCTGGGAAAAGGGTTCGGTAATGGGTATCCTGTGACTGCAACTATATATAGTGATAAAATCAAGGATAGAATGGAGGGGGTAAGTTCAGCGTCAAGTTACGGAGGGAATCCTGTTGCCTGTGCTGCAGCTTTGGCATGCATTGAAGTAATGCAGGAAGAAGGGGTTCTTGAGCGCGTTGTCAGCCTGGGTGAATTTATTCTTGAAAGACTGAAGAAATTCCAAAAAGAATACTCAATAGTCGGCAATGTTAGAGGAAAGGGCTGTCTCCTTGGCATTGAACTGGTAAAGGACCCGGAAACGAAAGATCCAAATGTGGAAGCCTGTCGGACGATATACAGGAAAGTCTTTGAGAGAGGGGTGTCCTGGATACCGGCCAAGCATAATCTCCGCCTCTCACCTCCTCTTATTATGACCAGGGAAGTTGCCTGTAAGGCTCTGGATATTATTGAAGAGGCAATTGCTGAAGCCGAACACGAATTCGCTTCCTGATTCTTATAAAAAATTATTTTCTCTTTCGTTTAATCAAAAAGAGGTTTTCCTAAAAATGCCGTATCTCTTAGTAGGTATTTTCATAAATACTATGACGTATATTGTGTTGCTTTATAATCTGTTT
>CAZFTJ010000040.1:0-2662 GCA_964521865.1 uncultured Spirochaetota bacterium
CCTTGTCAATGCTTCTGTCCCATAAAACTCCCCACTCATCACGCCATATATCAGGGCGCACCTCCTTTATGCTGTTCACCGCGCGGTTTCTGATAAAAGTCAGGTGATTCCCGAAGAAATCATCCAGTTTTTTATACCTGTATATATTCACTCCGAGCACGTAATGCTCCTCCTCCTCGATCTTCATCGATTGCATAACCTTTTTTGCAAGCTCGCTGGTATACCCTATATTCCACGGTGTTCTGTCGACATTTTCGAAGTGAATGCAACGCTTAACCCTCTCTTTTTCCGTCATAATCCTTTCCTCACTTTCCGTGAAGTCTTGTGCTGCAAACTTCTCGCGTGATACTTGCTATAATATGCCTGTCCTTCACGAAAAGTTCATCATCCACCAGCTCTTTTTCCGCAAACTCCACCGCTCTCTTCACAAAATCGTTTCCGGAATTGAGGGAGTATATAACCCACCTTCCCTCCTTGTGGTCTGTTATATAGCCGCTGCTTTTCATCAGCTTCAAATGCTGTGAAATTGTTGAGAGGGCAATATCGAGCACTTCATAGATCTCGCACACGCAGAGCGGTCTTACCCTCAACATGAGAAGAATCCTTAGCCTGTTTTCATCACTCAGAATCTTGAAAAGGTTTGCCAGATCTTTCATAAAAATACCTCTCGTTTGATTAATTCTAATGTAGCGAAAAATATTGACAATTGCAATACATTTCGTTATTTTACGAAATATAGAAATATTCCCCGGAGAAAAAAATGAAAGAGGAAAGAAAGCTCAAATTTTTCGAAAGGTATCTCACTGTCTGGGTGATCCTCTGCATCGGAGGCGGAATACTCATCGGAAGAATCGCACCGGGCGTGGCAACGAAAATGGATTCACTCTCGATATATCAGGTTTCCATTCCTATTGCCATCTGCCTCTTTTTCATGATGTATCCGATCATGGTGAAGATCGATTTTTCGGAGGTGGTCAAAGCCGCAAAAACACCGAAACCCGTCCTCATGACTCTAGGTATCAACTGGCTTATAAAACCGTTTACCATGTACCTCATTGCAACGATTTTTATCGGGGGCCTTTTTAGAGGTTTTTTGCCTGGAACAGAGATAATCAAAACAGGCCAGGTAGTGGAGCTCTGGCGAAGCTATATCTCCGGTGCCATACTTCTCGGTATTGCGCCGTGTACTGCCATGGTTCTCATGTGGAGCTACCTTGCACGGGGCAACGACGGGCTAACCCTTGTTATGGTCGCCATAAACTCACTCACCATGCTCTTTCTCTATGCCCCTCTCGGCGGATTTCTGCTAGGCGTCAATGCAATGCCGATACCGTGGAGGACCATCCTGCTCTCTGTCACAATCTATGTCGGTCTGCCGCTCATTGCCGGGTATCTCACTCGAAAAATGATTGTTAAAAGAAAAGGAATATCGTGGTTCAACGATAAATTTCTCCATGTTCTCACTCCCATCAGTATCGGTGCGCTTCTGGTGACGCTCGTGCTCCTCTTCTCATTCAAAGGAGAGATCATAATCAAAAACCCGCTCACAATAGTATGGATCGCCATTCCCCTCTTCATACAGACGATTCTCATCTTCAGCCTCGGCTACTTTCTGCTGGCAAGAGCCCTGAAGCTCTCCTATCATGACGCCGCTCCGGCAGCCATGATTGGCGCATCCAATCACTTCGAGGTAGCCATTGCAACCGCCACGACCCTTTACGGACTCTCATCAGGGGCGGCTCTCGCAACCGTGGTCGGGGTTCTTATAGAGGTTCCTGTAATGCTCATGCTTGTGGCGATCTGCAAACGAACATGCTACCTTTTCAGCGAGTGCAACCTGGACCTTCCCCAGTGCAGAAGAGATAGAATGAGGGTAGAGGGGGAAACAGCCTCGTGAAAAAATCTGAATGTTGCGGCAAAGCCGAAAAATGGATTTCCGGTACCATTGAAACAAAGGCGGGTAAGATAGATCTAGTCTCAACATCTCTAACGCGTGCCGATCGGTGGGGCCATTTCAAGGCAAGAGTTGGCGCGTTTAGAATGAAATACAGGGTCAACCCCGGCCTGTATGCCGTGGGGAATCCAGATGACGGCTCTCCAATACTCGTAACGGCCAGCTACAAGTTGAGCTTCGATATCCTCAGAAGCAGCATTGCCGGGCTGAGCGCGTACATACTCGTGCTCGATACAAAAGGAATCAATGTCTGGTGTGCGGCCGGAAAGGGAACTTTCGGGACGGAAGAGCTGATCGGACGCATCAAAGAAACCGGTATCGACAATCTCGTTCGTCATAGGAGAATCGTCCTTCCCCAGCTCGGGGCGCCCGGTATCAGGGCACACATCGTGCATAAAGAAACCGGCTTCAGAGTTTCCTATGGGCCTGTGTACGCGAAGGAAATCCCACTTTATTTAAAAAACGGTTATCGGGCTACAGATAAGATGCGAACGGTTCATTTCAATTTAAAAGACAGGCTTATTCTCACCCCTATAGAGCTCACCCAGGTGTGGAAAAGTCTTCTCATCTATGTAGTAACAATTCTCGTGCTTTTTGGGCTGCAACCGGAAGGGATTATTTTTAAGGATGCGCTGCGCGGCGGTTTTCACTTCATCCTGCTCGGCCTGCTTTCGATATTTTCAGGCAGCGTGATCACCCCTCTTCTTC